>CBINNW010000020.1:0-57602 GCA_966252115.1 uncultured Akkermansia sp. | reverse complement strand
ATGGCTCCGAGCCGCTCGTAAACGGGCAGCTCTTCCTCGCGGCGGATTCGCAGGGCCTCGTCGTATTGCCCCCGCTGGGTGAGGATGTCCGCGATTTTGCCCTTGGTCACCGCGATCTCGCGAATGGCTCCGAGCCGCTCGTAAACGGGCAGCTCTTCCTCGCGGCGGATTCGCAGGGCCTCGTCGTATTGCCCGCGATGGGTGAGAATGTCCGCCAACGAAGACAGCGTCTCCGCCCGCCATATCAGCGTGGTTTCGTTGTCCGGAGGATAGTGAGAAAGAAGCGCCTGTGCCACATTCCCGGCCTCATCCAGCTCGCCCAGGGCGATGAGCAGGGTGATTTTTTCGTCCCAGCCCCGCGCCCAGGCCTGCAACAACGCGGGGTCGGGCGCTTCGATGCTCAATCGACGCTCCAGCTCGGCCAGACGCGCGCGTTTGCCAGCGGCATCGAGATTCGAAAGCCACAGGTAGTTTCGCGAAAACGTGCCGTGGTCGATGCGAGCGGACGCCTCCGCTTGCTCCTCGCGAAACTCCAGCTCGTGGCTGACCCAGGCGCGAAAGTCCGGCGCGTGGACCATGAGCCGCGTGGCGACGTGTTCCGAAACCCAGAAGACCAGGGGACGCTTGAGGAAGGCATCGCGCCACCGCTCGCGACTCCGGTTAAAAACGGCCAGCAGGGCGTCGGCCCCCGGCGTGCTCTCGGCGAGCAGATAGTCGAGCCCGGTTACGAAAATCGGCGCGGCGGCTTCGCCCAGGTCGGTCTTCGCCGCGTTCCGCACCTCGGCGACCGGGTCCACGCAGCCCAAGGCGAGCGCGATCTCCCGAAATGCGAATCCGTCTCCGTGGAGCCGGCTGAAGAGCGACTCGCGCAAGCGCGGGCTGTTGCAGGTGGCGAGGGTGAGGCCGAACGAATCGGCCGAAAGCTGCAAAATCCGCCGGAGCGCGCCGAATTCCGCCTCGTTGTTCGCGTCCATCCCGATCAGGCGGCGGGAGCCTCGCCCAGCAAGGGACTGGGCGCGAACCACTCTTCACCGTTGGAGTATTGGAGCACCTGCCGATTGAGAAGCAGACTTCGCACCCGATCCTCCGAGCCGCCATCGCGCGGCAGGCGGCCGGTCCCGGCCACTTTTTGAACGATGACCCAATCTTCCGTGCCCATCGGGCGACGCAGGGTCTTGCGCGCGCTGTTCAGCGCCTTGTCGGCGGCGATGGCGCTGATCGGCAGCGCGCCATAGTTCAGCGCCTGCCGCACGAGGTGCATCAGTTGACGGGGCTCGCCGCCCGAGGCGGCGATCAAACGGTCCATGACACCGGGCCCGAAGGCCGCCGCCTCGTCGAGAACCCCCGCGTGTCGCATCCGTTTCCGCACCACCTCGCGCATGATCTCCATGCCCGGAGCGTGTTCCCCAAGCTCCGGCGGTCGGGTGCGAATCTCGACCATCGGAATCAGGGGGATGTCGCCGTAGCGGTTTTGGAGCGTGCCGGCGATGCGTCCGTAGGCGAGGTCAAGCGGCAGGACGTAGATTACGTGGCATTGGAGACCGCGGAGCTGAAGGTGACGTTTGTCGAAAAGAAACTCGCCGGTCGTCATGCCGCCGGTCGGATGGCGGTCCCAGCCGCCCTTGTCCAAGTCATCGATCAGGATAACGAGGTTCGGCGACTTGCCCTTCTCTTTCAGCGCGTTCTTCGCCTCGCCGATCACGGCGTTGAGCGCGTCGAGGAGCGAATCCGAGTCGGGATCGAGCGCGGCGCGAACCCGGGCGCGAACCGCGGGGCTCTGCTTGATGTGCGCGGCGATCTTGGCGATGCCCACCTCGAGGTCCACATCGTCCATCGACACCTCCGACTGGAGGTAGTCCTTCAGCCGCGTGCCGAGAGTTTTGAAGTAGCCGGGTTGAAGTCGGATTTCGTGCTTTTCCTTCAGCCAGCGGCTCAAGCCGCCGACCAGCCCCAGGGCCAGATCGGGAAAGTCCACGCCGGCGAGGTCGATCGTCGCCTCGGCCAGCCAGTGGAAAACGGTGAATTCACCATTTCGCTCCAGCTCCTTGGCCATGTGCATGAGCTCGACCGTTTTTCCGCAGCCTTTGTGTCCCGCGATCAATCGGCAGACCGGACGGGCGGGGTTGGACTGGCGGAGTTCGCGAATGAGTGGCCCGGTGATTTCGCCTCCGCGCGCACTGTCCAGGTCCACGTAAAATTCGGAAAAAGCCGCCGGCGAGGGCACATCGGGATCGAAAGCCGCGTAGAAAAGCCTTTCCGTGTCCATGATCATGTATGCGCGAACGAAATTCTCGCCGAAACATGCCTGCAAACCGAATCGCGACAGGGCATCCGTTGCCTGCTCCTATACGGCACATCAGAAAAGCGCTTCCGCGTTTAAGGTTGGAGAGGCCAAAATTTGCCCCGTCCCCCGCGAAATTTTCTCTCGCTCCGCGCTCCCCCGAACCCAACTAATGCGCGCGACTCCGCCCGCTTATCTCCGCGATAGGCGGCTTGGTTCCTGCATCACCCGGGGCTCCTCGCTCCGCCCAACCCTTTCAAGTTTCCATGGCCAAGATCATTCCGTCTCCGCTCTATTCCGCTGACCAAGAACACGATGCCTGCGGCGTTGGCTTCATCGCCAAGCTGACCGGCGAGCGCTCCTACGACGTGCTCAACCGTGCCCTGACAGCGCTGAAGGCCCTGGCTCACCGCGGCGCCATCGACGCCGACGCCGTCACCGGCGACGGCGCGGGCGTGCTCACCCAGCTCCCGGTCGAGTTTTTCAAGGACCACCTCGAGGCCATCAAGAAGCCCCTCTTCAAGGACAGCGACCTCGGCGTCGGCATGATTTTCCTGCCTCAGGACGACGACTACGCCCAGGCCCACTGCAAGAAGATCGTCGAGGGCGCGGTGAAGGCCGAAGGCCTCGCCTTCCTCGGCTGGCGCGAGGTTCCCACCGACGCCTCCTGCCTCGGTCGCAAGGCCATCGACACCCAGCCCCTCATCGTCCAGGCCCTCGTCGCCCGCAAGGACGACACCTCCGACGACGAGTTCGAGCGCAAGCTCTTCCTCGTCCAAAACTCCTCCGAGAAGCAGGTCCTCGAGGCCAAGATCCCCGGCTTCTACATCTGCTCCTTCAGCAGCCGCACCATCGTTTACAAGGGCCTGCTCACCCCCGCGCAGATCAAGAAGTTCTTCCCCGACCTCAAGTCGCCGAAGTTCACCACCGCCTTCGCGATCTTCCACCAGCGCTACTCCACCAACACCTTCCCCACGTGGCACTTGGCCCATCCGTTCCGGATGATGGCCCACAACGGCGAGATCAACACCATCCGCGGCAACCGCAACCTCATGCGCGCCCGCGAAAACTCCACCGCCCACGGCGTCTGGGGTGATCGCTTCGACGACCTCAAGCCGCTCGTGCAGCCCTCCGGCTCCGACTCGGCCTCCTTCGACAACGCCCTCCAGCTCCTCACCCTCGGCGGCCGCAGCCCCCTGCACGCCGCGATGATGATGATGCCCCCGGCCTGGGAGAAGGACAAGACCCTCAGCCCCGAGGCTCGCGCCTTCTACCGCTACCACGCAGCCATCCTCGAGCCCTGGGACGGCCCCGCCGCCGTGCTCTTCACCGACGGCAAGGTCGTCGGCGCCACCCTCGACCGCAACGGTCTGCGCCCCGCCCGTTACAAGATCTTCGACGACGGCTACGTCATCCTCGGCTCCGAGGCCGGCCTCGTGCACGATTTCCCCGGCAAGGTCGTCGAGTCCGGCCGCCTCGGCCCCGGCCGCATGGTCGCGGTTGATTTCACCAACAAGAAGTTCCTCCGCGACGAGGAGGTCCGCGCCGCCATCACCTCCTCGCCCCACTTCCGCGAGTGGTGCGACAAGCATCTGGTCAACGTGAACCAGGCCGCCGGCCCGGTCCCCGCGCCGAGCATCGACGCCGCCGAGACCCTCCTGCCCGGCCAGCTCGCCTTCGGTTATGAAACCGACGAGGTCGAGCTCGTGCTCACCCCGCTGGCCGACGGCCTCGAGCCCACCGGCTCCATGGGCGAGGACTGCCCGCTCGCCGTGCTCTCGCGCCGCCCGCGCCTGCTCTACACCTACTTCAAGCAGCTCTTCGCGCAGGTCACCAACCCGCCCATCGACTCCGTCCGCGAAAAGGCGGTCATGTCGCTCAACATGCTGCTCGGCGGTCGCCTCGGCCTCTTCGAGGAACTGCCCGAGAGCACCGGTCTGGTGGAAATCGACTCGCCCGTGCTGTTGCACCACGAGTTCGCCGCGCTGAACGAGCTCCCCCTGCTCAAGGGCAAGATCGCCACGCTCCACGCGCACTTCTCCGCCACCTCCGGCCCCGAGGCCCTCGAGCCCGCGCTCAAGGCCCTCGCCGCCTCCGCCGAACAGGCCGTGCGCGACGGCGCCAAGCTGGTCATCCTCTCCGACTGCGGCGTCACCGCCCAGCAGGCCGGCATCCCGATGCTGCTCGCCGTCGGCGCCGTGCACCAGCAACTCGTGCGCGCCGGCCTCCGCCTCCAGGCCGACCTCATCGCCCAGACCGGCGAAGCCCGCGAGGTCCACCAGATCGCCTGCTTGCTCGGCTTCGGCGCCAACGCCGTTTACCCGACCCTCGCGCTCTGCACCATCGCCGGCCTCGCCGCCGCCGGCAAGACCGCCAAGCCGGTCGATCCCGCCAAGGCCCTCACCAACTACCGCGACGCCATCGACGCCGGCCTCTACAAGATCATGGCCAAGATGGGCATCAGCACCCTGGCCAGCTACCGCGGCGGCCAGATGTTCGAGGCCCTCGGCGTCTCCACCAAGGTCATCGCCGAGTGCTTCACCGGCACCGCCTCGCCCATCGGCGGCATCGACTACGTCCAGATCGCCGAGGAGACCCTCCGCCGTCACGCCAAGGCCTTCCCGGCCGAGGCCGCCCCGCTCGCCCTCGCCCCCGAGGGTTACTACCGCGTCAACAAGCGCGGCGAAGGCGAATTCCACGGCTGGAACCCCAAGGTCGTCGCGTCGATGAACAAGTTCATCAAGTCGGGCGACTTCGCCGGTTACCAGGACTGGAAGACCCAGGGCGACGACCACCAGCCGCTCGCGCTCAAGGACCTGCTCAAGATCCGTTTCGACTCCGCCAAGTCCATCGCCGTGGACGAGGTCGAGGGCATCGAGGAGATCCGCAAGCGCTTCACCACCGCCGGCATGTCGCTCGGCGCCCTCTCGCCCGAGATGCACGAGGCGCTCGCCATCGCGATGAACCGCATCGGCGGCAAGTCCAACTCCGGCGAAGGCGGCGAGGACCAGGATCGTTTCAACGTCCGCCCCAACGGCGACAACGCCAACTCCGCCATCAAGCAGGTCGCCTCCGGCCGCTTCGGCGTCACCGCCGCCTACCTCTCCTCCGCCAAGGAGATCGAGATCAAGATGGCCCAGGGCGCCAAGCCCGGCGAGGGCGGCCAGTTGCCCGGCGGCAAGGTCACCCCGCTCATCGCCCGCCTCCGCTACTCGGTGCCCGGTGTCACGCTCATCTCGCCCCCGCCGCACCACGACATCTACTCGATCGAGGACCTCGCGCAGCTGATCTTCGACCTCAAGGAGGTCAACCCGCGCGCCAAGGTCTGCGTGAAGCTGGTCTCGTCCTCCGGCGTCGGCACCGTCGCCGCCGGCGTGGCCAAGGCCTACGCCGACGTCGTGCTCGTCTCCGGTCATGACGGCGGCACCGGCGCCTCGCCCCTCGCCTCGATCAAGAACGCCGGCTCCGCCTGGGAGATCGGCGTCGCCGAGGCCCACCAGGTCCTGATGATGAACGGCCTGCGCGGCCGCGTCGTCCTCCGCACCGACGGCGGCATGAAGACCGGCCGCGACATCGTCATCGCCGCCCTGCTCGGCGCCGAGGAATACAACTTCGGCACCGCCGCCCTCATCGCCGGCGGCTGCGCGATGTTCCGCGTCTGCCACCTCAACACCTGCCCGGTCGGCGTCGCCACCCAGCGCGAGGACCTGCGCGCCAAATTCCGCGGCAAGCCGGAAAACATCATCAACTTCTTCAACGCCGTCGCCGAGGACGTGCGCCACTACCTGGCCAAGCTCGGCGCCCGCACGCTCAACGACATCATCGGTCGCGTGGACCTGCTCGAGCAGATCGACGATCCGGCCAACCCGAAGACCAAGCTCATCAACCTCGGCGGCCTGCTCCACAATCCCGACCCGACCGGCGAGCTCGACCGTTACCACACCCGCGAGCGCAACGAGCGTTTCGGCAACGAGGGCTCGCTCGACGAGGTCATCGTGCAGGACGCCCGCGACGTGCTGCTCAAGATGTCCAAGAGCCTCGTCCGCCGCTACAAGATCACCAACGTCAACCGCGACGTCGGCACCATGCTCTCCGGCCAGATCGCGCTGCTCAACGGCGACGAGGGCCTGCCCTCCGGCACCATCGACCTCACCTTCACCGGTTCGGCCGGCCAGAGCTTCGGCACCTTCCTGGTCAACGGCGTGCGCCTCACCCTGCACGGCGAGGCCAACGACTACGTCGGCAAGGGCATCAACGGCGGCGAGATCATCATCCGCCCGAAGCAGTCCGAGACCTTCGTCTGGAAGGACCAGTCCATCATCGGCAACACCTGCCTCTACGGCGCCACCGGCGGTTTCCTTTTCGCCGCCGGCCGCGCCGGCGAGCGCTTCGCCGTCCGCAACTCCGGCGCCACCGCCATCGTCGAGGGCGTGGGCGACCACGGCTGCGAATACATGACCGGCGGCATGGTGGTGATCCTCGGCGAGACCGGCACCAACTTCGGCGCCGGCATGTCGGGTGGCATCGCCTTCGTTTACGACGCCAAGGGCGACTTCGCGAAGAAGATCAACCCGGCCATGATCGGTCTGGAGCGCATCGAGGCGGGTGAGGAGAGCGACAGCCTCCGCCAGTTCATCGCCCTGCACGGCCGCCTGACCGGCAGCCCGCACGCGCAGTCGCTGGTCGCCAACTGGGACGCCGAGCTCGGCAAGTTCTGGAAAGTCGTCCCGCACCCGCCGACCGCCGACTTCCCGAAGCGCGTTTACGCCTTCGACCCGGCCAAGATCCCGGTCGTCGGCGCCGGCGTCTGAAGCCCGGCTCCAACCTGGAACCTTCCGGAAAGTAGTGCGCTCGCTCCGCGAGCGCATGTTTGGGCATGCCCGGGCATGCCCAAACACACGATCCCGAAGACCGCGTGCGGGAACCGCCCAACGTCGCCAAGTTACGCCAACGCAGAACGTAATACAAATACACAGGCACCGGCTTCACTTGCCGGAGGCGCCGCTTTTGCGAATTCCGACCACCCCAACACCCAAGGGATTTATTCAGCGATAGTTAGCGAAGTTCAGCGGTCTAAACCGGTCAAAACCCGACGTCTCCCCCCCCAAAAAAAACTCCAGGGTTCCGGCATCAGATACCTTCGGCCAAGCCGGGACCGCCCAGCTTGCCAGCGGCGGACGGTATCAACCCCGCCACGGTGCCCCCTGGCGTGAGCGCCGAGGACGCCGGACCGGCGACACGCACCAGATCGCGCAGGCTGTCGATGGTGTGCTGCAAGCGCGTCAATTCGTGCAGGGCCAACCCGCGCTCGTGGGCGAGGTCCTTGCCGATCTCGGACAAAAACCCCGGCAACTTTTGGCCAAAGGCGCCCAGATGCGCCTCGTTTTCGCGCAGGATGCCGGCGAGCCGCCCCACGCAACCGACCTTCGACTCCTGCAATCGCAACGCCACCTTCGCCGCCGATTCCTCCAGCAGGTCCAGCACATGGGGTAGCTGGCTCAGCGCCTCCTTCACCGCGTTGGCCATGCCGGCCTCGCGCACCGCTCGCTCCAGACGTAGCCGGCTCTCCGCCAGCGCCTCCGCGCGCTGTTCCGATTGGCGCCGCAGGGTCAGCACCCGCCTGCGCATGTCCGCGTTGCGGTTCCAGCGCAGCGTCATCGACTCCGCCAACTGCCGCAGCTCCGCCACATCGAAGGGCTTTTTCAGAATGACCAAACCATCCGAGGTGCCGAGGATCTCGGTGATCTGCTCCCAGGAGTAGTCCGAATACGCAGTGCAGAGCACGACCTGGATGTCCGGACAAACCGACCACAACTGCTCGATGGTGCGGATCCCGTCGATGCCCGGCGGCATGCGGCAGTCCACGATCGCGAGGGCGAAGGGCTTCTCCGCACGCGCCGCCTCCCGCGCCAGGGCCAAGCCCTCCTCGCCCTGAAAGGCCGAGGCCAGTTCGAAGCTCTCGGTCTCCGCCGGCAGACTGGGCGCCGCGACGCCTTCAAACAGGGCCGCGGCGCTCCGGCGGATGGCGGCCAGATCTTGCTGGCCGGCCGGTTGCAGGATCTTCCCCACGTCCGCGTGAATGGACGGGTTGTCGTCGATCAGCACGATACGGCGATTCGGCGAACACGGATGGGTGGTGGGATGCATACGCGGGCGGCCGCGCGTCCGTCCGGGGGACCGAACGGGCCGGTGGCGGGGGTGTGAGGGGGGACGGGAAATCTACATGGGGTTGCCCCGCTCCTATCGGCCGCCCCGCGCCGATCTTTACCACAGAGATCGCGGCCCTCGCGGGGAGGGCGGGCCTACGGCGCCAGCTCGGCACGCACACGCATAAAACGTCGCGGCGCGCCCGCCGAAACCGGCTCCGTGTCCCACACCGTGACGAGCTCGGGCCACCCGGGCGTCACGATCCGGATCGGCGCCCACGAGACCAAATCCGCGCTCACCTCGACCACGTAGCGCAGGCCGGGCGCGTAGGCCTTGCGCGGGAAAGTCAGGGTGAGGAACGGAGCGCCGGAGGCATCCTCCGGCACCCGCTCCAAGGCCGAGGCAAGCGGCGGCGTCACCGGTCCACGCGCGTCCAGCTTGAAGGCATAGCGCAGCAAAGCCGGGACCGTGCCCGTGTCGCCCTCCGGGTCGGCCAGCGGATCGCCGCCGACCCCGTGCGCCGCCGCCCAGGCGGCGAAACTCGTCTGCGCCTCGTCGTGCACGACGAGCGTGGCGACCGCGCTTTTGGCCGGCACTCCGGCGAAGCTCACCACGACGTCGTAGTCGCCCCCGTCGGCAAACTCCGCCGCCTCGATCACGAGCTTCGCGGTCCGCGCGCCGGCGCCTTCGAGCGCGTCACCATCACGGCGCCATTGGTAGTCGAGCGAGCCGACACCCGAGGCGACGACGGAAAACTCCACCCGCTGCCCGAGCCGCACCACGCGCGGAGACGGGTCGAGCTCGATCACCGGCGGGGGCACGACGAGAAGAGCGCTGTGCTCCGTCCCCGCCGACACCGCGAGACCGCCGCGCTCTACGATGCGCACCAGGCCCGCCCTCCGGTCGATCATGTCACCGACACCGAGTTGGCCGAAGAGGTTGAATCCCGCGCCCCAGATGGAGCCGTCGCGATCGAGGACGAGCAGGTGGCCGGAGGCGGAGGACACCTGCGCGACGTTTTGCGCGACCTGCACGGGAGAGAGCACAAAATTGCCGAGCCCGACCCCGCCCAGTTGCCCCGACGCATTCGAACCCGAGACCCAGAGCGACCCGTCCTCACGCACGAAGTAGAGAGAGTCCTCGCCGAACATCACCGCCGAAACATTCGAAGCGATCCATGTGGGCGGAGCGCCAAGAGTGCCGACGGTGCTGCTTCCGTTGCCGAGCTGGCCGACCGCGCTCGAACCGAAGGTCCAAAGCGTGCCGTCCGTCTTTATGTAAGCACTGACTCCATACACGGAGCCGGGGCCGCCGGCGGCGATCTCGCGCACCCCATCCGCCACCGGTTGAGGCGTTGAAAAATAGGTCCGGGCGAGCGCGTCGCCCAGCTGACCGCGGAGGTTCATTCCCATGCCCCAGAGGCGGTCGTCCGTCTTGACGAAAAGCAGATGGTTGCCCCCGTCCGCAACCTGCCGAACCGCGGTGGCGATCCGGGTGGCAAGCCCCGAGCTCGCTCCTCCGACGCCGGCACCCAGAATCCAGAGCTCGCCATCCGTCTTGATGTAGTAGGTGGCGCCGCGGGTGGCCAGGACGTCGGCCACCCCGTCGGCAATCCACACGGGCGCACGATGGCGGGCTTTGCCGCTCGCGCCGAGCTGTCCGTAGGCGTTGTCCCCAAAACCCCACAGGCTGCCGTCGGGCTTGATGAAGACCGTGTGTCGCCCGCCGGCGGCGACCGCCACGGCATCGACCGGAACCGGCGTCGGGCGCAGCCGCAGGTCGGGCGCGCCGTCGCCCCACTGCGCGCGCTCGTCCGCGCCGGCGGCCAGCAGGCGACCGTCGCTCGCGAGGAAAAAGCTGTGTTCGCCGCCGCTGGAGACGGCGACGATGTCGGTGCGGATCGACTCCGGCTCCGTCACCGGATCGGCGTGCCCGAGGCCGAGTTGGCCGATCTCGTTGTCGCCCACGCCCAGGAGCGTGCCGTCCATGGTGACAAAGAAGCCGAGATCGCCCGCCGCAAAAATCGAACGCACCCCGCCCCGCACCGAGGCGAAGACGGAACGCGCCCCCGCGGTGCCGTCCGCCAGTTGCCCGAGCTCGCCCCGCCCCGTGCTGTGGAGCGTGCCGTCGGTCTTTAACAACCAGGTATGACCGTCTCCGGCCGCCACCGCGGCCACATCCGACGCGAGGGCGACAAAACCGGAGCGGTTGTCCGTGTCGCCGAGCCCCAGCTGACCCGCGTCGTTCAGGCCGGCGCCCCAGAGCGTGCCGTCGGTTTTGATCGCGAAGCTGTTGCCGCCCCCGGCGGCGATGGCGGCGACGTCCGTGAGCACGAGGGTGGGCGCGCCGCGATCGGTGGTGTCGCCCACGGCGAGCTGGCCGGCCGCGTTGGCCCCGACCGTCCACAGGCTGCCGTCGCTCGTCAGCCACACGCTGTGGCCATCGCCCGCCGCACATGCCAGCACGCCTGTCGCGATCTGAACCGGAGTCAGGCGGTTGATGGTGTTGTCCAACCCCAGCTGGCCCGAGCCATTGGCCCCCATGGCCCAAAGCGTGTCGTCGGTTTTGATAAAAAGGCTATGGTCGGCGCCGGCGGCCACCGCTCTCACACCGGAGGCGATCTGCACCGGCGAGTTTTGATCGCTCGTGTGGCCGATCCCGAGCTGGCCGGAGCCGTTTTCGCCCACGCCCCAAAGCCTGCCGGCGGAATCCACCCGGAGGCTGTGCGCCGAGCCCGCCGCGGCCCGCACGATGCCGTGGGCGACCACGGTCGCCGGCGGAATGGATTCGCCCAAGCCCAGCCGGCCATCGAGCGGGTTCCCCATCGTGAGCAGGCGGCCCGAGGCCAGCACCCGCACCTCGACCGAGGGGCTGTCGATATGCCCGGCGAGGTTGGTGACCCGCACCCAGAAACGGCCGTCGCTCCCCGGCGCGCGCACCTTCAACTTCGCGCCGTCGGCACCCTCCACGGGATCGGAGGTGTCACCGCTCGCGCCGCGATACCACTGGTAGGACAAGGCGCCGCCGCTCGCTCCGACTTGCAAAGTGGCATCCTGCCCGGCCAGCACGCCCGCTCCCGTCGGCGGATCGATGATCGAGGGCCGCGTGCAGATGACCGCGCGGATCGTGGTGCTGTCGGCCGAGCCGTAGGGACTGGTGGCCCGCACCCAATAGTGGGCGTCGCCAAACAGGGGTGGCGTGGTGAAGCTCGCCGTCTCGGCGCCCGCCAGCGGAGCGGCGGTGTCGCCGCTCACCCCGACATACCATTGGAGGCTCACCGGCGCCTCCCCCGCCTCCACCGCCACGCTCAGCGTCGCGCTCCCGCCGGACAGCGCGCCCACCTCCGCGGGCACGGAGCCGAATCGCGGCGGCGGGATGCGCAGGAAAAGCGTATGTCCGCCCCCCGCCGACACCGACACCGCCCCGCCGACCACACGAGCCGGGCTATACACGGTGGAACCGCCGGTCGAGCCGAGCCCGAGCTGGCCGGAAGCGGCGGAGCCCATGCCCCACAGCGAGGTGTCGGTTTTGATGAACAGGCTGCAAACGGAATACGCCGCGGACCCGGCCGCCACGAGAGCCACACCACCCTCCTGAACCTGGACCGGCTGCCGCCGGGTGCCGGTGGCGGACCCGAGTCCGAACTGCCCGGTGTCCGAGCCGGACGCCCACATCGATCCATCGCCCCGCCGCCAGAGCGTGTGCAGCGCCCCGGCCGAGACCTCCGTGACGTCGGCCAAAGTCAGAACCGGGGAGGTGCGCGACAGCGAGCCGCCGACCCCCAGTTCGCCGCCGGAGTTGTAGCCCATGGCCCATGCCTGGCCGGACGCATCGAGATAGGCGCTATGGTGGAGCCCGCCGCTCACCGCGACCACGCCGTCCGCCACGCGAACCGGCGCGTATTGGTTGCCCGTGTTTCCGACGCCCAGTTGCCCGTAAAAATTATACCCCAAAGCCCACAGCGAAGCGTCGCGCTTGATGAACAAGGTGTGTTCGCCCCCCGCCGCCAGACGCGCCACGCCACCGGCGATTTGGTTGAAGGCCGGCCCCACGCTGGAAGGACCGCGTTGCCCATAGGTGTTGAGACCCGAACTCCAAAGCGCGCCGTCCCGTTTCAGGAAAAGCGCGTGCGAGCCGCCCGCCGCCACCGCCACCACGTCGGAGGCCATGAACACCGGCGTGGTCTGACTGCTGGAGAACGCCCCGGAACCCAGCTGCGATTGATTGTTGTAGCCCATGCCCCAGAGCGTGCCGTCGGCTTTGAGGAAAAGGCTGAACCCGCCTCCGGCCGCGGTCGCCACGACATCGGACGCCACCCGGACCGGCGACCCCGCCGAGACCTTGCTTCCGATGCCGAGCTGACCGTAGCCGTTGGCGCCCATGGCCCACAGCTCGAGCGGACGAACGGGCACGGGCTCGATTTCCACGGACTCGCCGTCCACCGCGCCCGCCACGTTCGTGGCCCGCACCCAGAAACGACCGCCCGGATCCATCGGGGACAACAACAGCAGCGCGCCGCTCGCGTCGGGGACCGGCGCCGATTCGTCGCCGACCTCGCCACGATACCACTGGTAGGTCAGGGCTCCGCCGGAGATCTCCACCCGCGCCATGCCGGCATGCGCGCCGAGCGAGAACGGAGCGGGCTGGGCGACGATGGTCGGCGAGGTCGCGCCGACCACCACCGCGGCCACGCTGTCCGCTCGATCCACGTCGTTGGTGACGCGCACCCAGTAGGACCTTTCGCCGGCATCGGGGGTAAAGGTGAAACTCGCGCCGGTCGCGCCCTCCACCGGATCGTCCGTGACGCCTTTGGCGCCCCGATACCACTGGTAGGAAAGCGGCGCCGAACCGCCGGCGGCGACCGTCAGCGTGACGGGGTCGCCGAGCGGCACGCTCACCGACGCGGGCTGGGTCGATATCCCGGGGCGCACCAACACGACGACGGTCGAGCTGTCGGCGGTGCCGGCGACATTGGTGGCGCGCACCCAGTAACGAACCGTTCCGGAAAGCGCCGGAGTGGTGAACGTGGCCGAGGTGGCGTCGTCCACCGGGCGGGTGGTGTCGCCGCTTTCACCGACATACCATCGGTAGGAAACGAGTCCGCCCGACGCGTAGGCCGAGAGGGCGGCCTTGCCCTGAAGGTCCACCGTCACCGAGTTCGGGAGCGGAGGTGAAAACACGGGCGGAGTGCAGACCGTCACGAAGGCGATGGCGCTGTCCGTGAAGTCGTCGTCGTTGGACACGCGGACCCGATATTGGTGCAGACCCGCCACCGCGTCGGCCGGGGTGGTGTAGGTGGCCCCGGTCGCGCCCTCGATGAGCGCCCCGCCGCCGGAGATCGAGCGATACCACTGGTAGCGGATCGGCCCCGGCCCTTCCGCGACGACGGACAGCGAGGCGGAGGTTCCGGCCGCCACCGCCACCGTCTGCGGTTGGGTGACGATGCTCGGCGACGGCCCGAGCAGCACGAGGGTCCGGGTCCTCGCCGCGGCCACCTCCCACGCGCGAGTCCAGACGGCCACCGGGACGCCGACGGTGGCCGAGGTGGCGGCGCCGAGCTGCAGGTGATCGCCGGAGCCCGCCCCCCAAAGACTGTAGTCAGATTTCAGATACAAGGTGTGGCGGCCCGCCGCGGCGACCCGCACCACGTCCCCGGAGATGAGGACGGGCACATCGCGACCTATGGTGGTGCCGTCGCCCAGCTGGCCGGAGGTGTTGAGACCGACGCCCCACAGCGACCCGTCGGATTTCAGACAGACCACATGCCCGTCGCCGGCGGCGGCCTGGACGACATCGCGTGCGATCAACACGGGGTTCAACTGCGACACCGCGCCGCCCGGAACCAGTTGCCCATGGCTGTTTTGCCCCATGCCCCAGAGGCTGCCGTCGCGCTTGATGAAAAGCGTGAACGCGGACGTGCCGGTCCCCGCCCACGCCACCCCGTCGGCGATCGGGACGGGGGACATGCGGGTGGCGGTGGTGCCGTCGCCCAGCTGGCCGTTGGCGTTGTAGCCCATGCCCCACAGTCTGCCGTCGCCCGTGAGGTAGAGACTGAAGCCCGGACCGGCGGAGGCCGACACCACATCGGCGGCGACGGCGACGGGGCGCTCGCGCTGGATCAATGTGCCGTCGCCGAGTTGGCCGGCGCTGTTGCCACCCATCGCCCACAAGGAACCATCCGTTTTGACGAAGAGACTGTGATTGGTGCCGGTGCTCACCAAACGCACTTCGCCGGCCACCTGCACCGCGGTGGAGCGCGCCACGGTGGAACCGTCGCCCAGCTGCCCGTTGGCGTTGTGGCCCAGGCCCCACAGGGTGTTGTCGGCCTTGACGAAAAGCTCATGGGGTCGGCCCCCGCTATTGCCGCCCGCCATCCGCACCACACCCTCGGCGACCGGAACCGGAGCGGCGCTCGACAAGGAAACGCCGCTCAGGTTTTGGTCCCCGATGCTCTTCAACCCGCGCGCGACCGGAGCCGCCGCCCCGAGCGTGACCGCGGCGCTGTCGGCGTCGCCCGCCGGATTCCGAACCCGCACCCAAAGGCGCCGCTCCCCCGCGAAGGGCGTCATCACCAAGGTCGCACCGGTGGCACCGGCCACGGGCGCGGAGACGTCGCCCGTCTCGCCCTCGAACCACTGATAAGCGATCGAGCCGCCGGAAGCGGAAGCTCGCAGAAAGAGCGGCCAACCCTGCGGCGAGGCGACCGCCGGCGGCACGAGCGTGACGGCGGGCGGCAGCACGACCGCGGCGCTGCGGCTGTCCGCCGCGCCGGACTCGCTCCGCACGCGCACCCAGTAGGTGCGACCGTCGAAAAGCGCCGGACTGGTGAAACTCGCGTTGGTCGCGCCCGCCACGGGCGCCGAGGTGTCGCCCGACTCGCCCTGATACCACTGGTAGGTGACGGCGATCTGGCTGATCGCCTCCACGCTCAGGCCGGCGCTTTCGCCCGGCGCGAGCACGACGTCGGAAGGTTGCGAAACAATCTCCGGAGGCGGGGACCGGAGGAACAGGCTATGCGAGTGGCCGGCGCCGACCCCGAGGGCCACGGTTCCAAGCGGCATCGCCCCCAAGCCGGAGGCGTTCACCCCGCGCCCGAGCTGCCCGGAGGCGTTGCTTCCAAGGCTCCAAACGGTGCCGTCGGTTTTGAGCAACAACGTGTGGGCGTCGCCGGCGGCGGCCTGGCGCACATCCGAGGCGATCAGCCGCGGCTCCGCCACCGCACCCGCCACGACTCCGCCGATCTGGCCGGAGGCGTTCGCTCCCAGCCCCCAGAGCGCGCCATCGGTTTTCAGGAAAAGAGTGTGGTCATCGGCCCAGACCGCGCGCACGTCGAGGGCCACCCGCCGCGGCCTCACGACATCGTATTCGACCACGCCCAGTTGCCCAAGCTCGCTGCGCCCGCTCCCCCAGAGCGTGCCGTCGGTTTTCAGGAACAAGCAGGTGTCCGGCCCCGCGGCGACGCTCCGGACCTCGGAGGCGATCATCGTGGGCGACGCGACATCGAGCAGGGAACCGTCACCGAGCTGACCATGGCCGTTGTCGCCCCAGCCCCACAGGGTGCCGTCGGTTTTGATGTAGCACACAAATCCGCGTCCCGTCGCCATCGCGGCCACGCCCGAATCCAAGACCCGGAAGGTCTGCCCGAACTCCAGTTGCGCCTCGGTGCCGGTGCCGGCGAGCCGGAGCGTGCCATCCTTCTTCAGCACCACGCTGACGGTGGCGATGGCCGCGATGTCGGCGACCTCGGAGGCGATCTGGACGGGCTGATTGGTCGAGCTCGGGGTGCTCGCGCCAAACTGATACATCTGATTGCCGCCGCTCCCCCAGACCCGGCCCTCCGTGTCGAGAAACAGGGAGTGCACGGCGCCGCCCACGGCCTTCACCACGCCGCCCATGCCGCGGATCGGTCCGCCCACCACGCTGTTCGGCCCGACGCCGAGCTGGCCGGCGCCGTTGGCGCCCACGGCAAACACGTCCGCCGGACGGGGCGCGGGGCAGCTCACCTGGATCGTCTCGCCGTCGGTCGAGCCGGCGAGGTTCCGCACCCTCAGCCAAAACGAGGTCGCTCCGGTGATCGGTCGCGAGAGCAACATCGGGCCTGTGGCACCGGCGACGGGACGACCGGTGTCGCCGCGTTCGCCCTCGAACCACTGGTAGTCCAGGGCGCCGCCCGCGGCCGTCGCGTGCAGCTCCACGCGCTCGCCGGCGGCGGCCAGCGCGACGGTGACGGGCGTCACGACAAGGCTCGGAACCGCGCAACCCGAGACGCGCACGGCCTCCGTGTCCGCCGGATAGCCCTCGTTGAACACCCGCGCCCAATACACGTGGTCCCCCGCCGGAACGGGCAACGAAAGCGTGGCCGCTGTGGCGCCGGGGATCGGCTCCGCATCGCCGCCGGCCCCGCCGTGAAACCATTGGTAGGTCCACGTGGCGCCGGCGGGCGGGGGCGAGACGGCGAGCGTCACCGTTTGCCCGGCCAACAGCACCTCGGCGGAGGCGGAAACCCGCGGAACCGGATCTTGCAGGAAGACCGTGTGGAAGAACCGCGAAGCGACTCCCCACGCCCACCACTCGACAAGCACCGGAGCCGTGCAAACGGTGCCGCCGGTGCGGGACTTTTGCCAAGGATTTACCCCGGTTATCCAGAGGGAATGGTCGGTCTTTATGAAGATGCTATGGTCCTGGCCGGCGGCGAAATCGCCCACCTCGTTCGCGACGAGCACCGGACTGGCTCGATACATCTGATCGCCCGTGCCGAGCTGGCCGTAGTGATTGGCGCCCAAGGCCCAGAGGCCGCCGTCGTTTTTAAGAAACAGACTATGGGAGGAGCCCGCCGCCGCCGCGCGCACATCGTCGGCGATCCACACCGGGCGAACCTGCTCGGAGCCGAAAACGTCACCGAGCTGACGATTATAGCTGCGCCCCATCCCCCAAAGACTGCCGTCCGTTTTGACAAAGAGACTGTGGTAGGAACCCGCCGCCACGTCGCGCACGCCATTCGCTATCGGCACCGGGGAGCTGCGGTTGGTCCAGCTGCCGTCGCCAAGCTGCCCCTCTCCGTTTTCGCCCATGCCCCAGAGGCTGCCATCCGTCTTCACGAAAAGACTGAAGGTTTCGGAAACCGCCACGCGGGCGACGCCGGTCGCCACCACCACCGGAGACAAGCGATCAACGGTGGAGCCGTCTCCGAGCTGTCCGGAGGAATTGCTGCCCAGCGCCCAAAGCGCACCGGTCTCGTCGATCCACAGAACATGCGCGCCCCCGGAGGCGAAACGCACCACCCCGGAGGCCAGCTGCACGGGCGTGCTGGTCGGATCTTCGCCCAGCATCCAGCGGCTCCCGACGATCCAGAGCGTGCCGTCCTCCTTCGAAAAAACCGTCTGGCTCCCGCCGACCGCCATCGCACCCACGTCGTCCGCCACCGACACGGGGACGTTCACATAGCCCTTCGGGTGCGCGCCCAGCTGGTTGAAGGAGTTGAAACCCACCCCGCGGAGGGACCACTCCGCTCGCGCGAGCGGCGCCAGGCAAAGCGCGAGCATCCAGGCCACAAGCGCGTAAACGAACGGGACGCGGCCCCTGGGGCCGAGAGCGAGGGGATTCATGGAAGACAGAGATTACGAAAGGGTGGATCCGAAGGAGCGAGGCGCACCGCTCGCACCGGAAGCGCGGCGAAGCGTTCGGCCGGCGGTCCGCAGAGGTGCCGCATCCCCATGTGCGTTCAAGCCGAGCCAAATTGGCGGGAGGATCGGTTTGCTCATGCAGCGTTGGCCGTCCCCGGCCAATCTCGTCACCGTCACCGCGCGCACGCGCGCCCCGGGCGCGGGGATCGGCAAGCCCCGAGGAAAGACCGGGTCTTGGGATGGCGTTCACGCCGCAGATAAACGAGATGGACATGGAGATGGAGACGCGCGGACCGGCCCGAACCGTAGCGGCGTAAGCAAGACGCCCCCAAGCGAAAACAGGTGGCCCGCGCCCCTTGAGACGCGCCGGGAGACTGTTCCCTTGGAAAATAAATCCGGGCATCGCCCGTTCGCGGACGGCGCGCAGTCCCGACTTCGAGACCGACAAATTTGGAAAACCTTCCAAGGAAACTCCCCGCTCGCGCGTCGCCATCGACGACACCGCCCGTGAATCCCGCTTCAACCAACGCACCCGCCTTCGTCGAGTCCGAGGCACCCGATGATCCCACCCTGCTCGGGTTGCTCGCGCGCGGCGACGCCTCGGCCTTCACCACGCTCTTCGAACGCCACTATCCCGCCATCCACGCCTTCGCCTACCGCCTGTCGCTCTGTCCGGCCGAGGCCGACGACATCGCGCAGGAAACCTTCGTCCAGGCCGCCCGCGCCCTCGCCACCTTCCGCGGCGACTCCTCCTTCAAAAACTGGCTCTACTCCATCGCGACCAACAAGAGCCGCGACCGCTTCCGCCAACGCGCCCGCCGAGCCCGGCTCGGCGAACAACTTTCCACCCTCGGCGCCGGCGACGATCCTCCCGCCTCGCTCGCCACCGCGGCGGCCCACGCCTCCGACTCCGCCGCCACCCGGGCCCACGCCGCCGTGCGCGACGCCCTCGCCGACCTCTCGCCCGAGCTCCGCGAGGCCGTGGCGCTCGTTTACTACGAGGGCCTCAACCACGCCGAGGCCGCCCGCGTCCTCGGCTGCGCCGAGTCCACCGTCTCGTGGCGGATCTTTCGCGCGAAACATAAGCTCAAAAAAGCGCTCCGCTCCGGAGCCGCCGCCCGCCATGACTGATCCCGAACTGCGCGCCCGCCTCGACGCCCTGCGTCCGCCCGCCTCCTCCGCGCCCGCCCAAAACCGCGCCCTGCACCGCGCCATCCTCGCGCTCGATGCCTCCGGCCGCGACCACGCCGCCACGCCGCCCTCCCGCTCCGATCCACGTCCCGCGGCGCCGGCTCCGCGCTTCGCCATCCCCGCCCTGCTCGGCGCCCTCGCCGTTCTGACCCTCGGTTTCTGGCTGCTCCGCCCCGCCCCGCCCGGCGACACCCCGCCGGCGAATGCTCCGGACGACCGACAGGCCGCCCTCCGCATGCTCGCCGAGGTCCAGGCCACCTTCCCGGGCCGCCTCAACGCCGTCATCGAACGCGACGGCACCCTGCAAATCGACCTCACCGACAACGCCGACCACCCGCCCTCCGACCAGGCCATCGTCGTCGAGCTCACCCGCGCCGGTCAGGTGGTCCGCATCCTGGGCTACAGCGGCCGGGCGCTCGACGTGGAAATCGGCGGCCGCCCCGTGCGCTTCGCTCCCCTCATCACCGGCGGAGGCGAGGTGCTGCTCGAAGGGGACAGCTTCGCCTGGAATCCCGGCCTCCCCGTGCCCTCCCCCTTGGCCGGCTGGAGCATCGAGGCCCGTCCCCTGTGAAAACGCCCGCCCTTCCCCTCGTGGGCCTCCTCGGCCTTTTCGTCGGCGCCGCTCCGGCCGCGCCCGCTTCGGTCACGCAGCCCGCGCCCGCGCCGGCCGCCGCCTCGCCCGCACCCGCGAGATTGCGGCTCCTCCAAATCGGCGACACGCCCGTCGGCGACGAGCCCGCCGCGCTCGTCGCCGGGCAGGCCGTCATGCTGGAGCTGCTCCTGCCCGACGGCCACGCCCGCGAACCCCTGTCCCCCGTTTTCCGACAACTTTCCGCCGCCGGTGGCATCGCCGCGCCGCTCACCCTGGACGCCTCGCTCGCGCCCGCCGCAGCAAACGACGGCCGGCTCGCCCGCCTCCGGATGGTCCCGCCGGAGGTCACGCGCGTCACCCGGCTGGGGCTCTGGCTCGGCGAGTCGGGGCCCCTGTTGCTCACCGTGTTTCCCGCCGCGCGTCCCCGCCCCGACCTCGCCCCCGTCGCGGACGCGCTCGCCGCCTCCCGGCTGCGCCTCGCGCTTTGCGGCCCCGGGCGGGAACTCCGCGCCCACCTTCGCGCCGAGGGCCTCGCCTTCGAGGACCTCGGCACCGAGGTTCCCGACCACGCGCCCGACGGCGCGCTTCTCCTCGCCACGCTTCGACCCGAGGAGTGGGAGCGGCTCGCCGCGCGCCCCGGCGGCGCCCTGCTCGCCTTCGTGGAGGAGCTTTCCCCGCTGCCCGGCGTGTATGCGCGGCGGGACGGCCCCGGCCAAAGGAGCCTGGTCAAAGTCACCCTGCCGCTCGCCGCCCGCCTCGCCGGCGACCCCCGGGCGCGCGAGACCTTCCATCGCCTCCTGCTCCAATCCCTTTCGTCACCGCAGCCCTGAACCTCGTCCCCTTCGCCACCATGAATGCCGCCCGCCCCCTCCTTGCCGCGCTGGCCCTCGCCGCCGCCGCCGTGTTCCCCGCCCATGCCCAGCCGTCGCCGGAGACCGGCCCGCTTCCCATGGCGGTTTTCAACTTCGAAACCACCGATCGCGCGCTGGAAAAAAAGGGCGCCGAGGTCGGGCTCCTTTTGAACACCTTCCTCTCCGTCCAGCCGGACGTGTTTCTGGTCGAGCGTCAGGAGGTGGAAAAGCTGCTCGGCGAGCAGGCGCTGGGCCTCACCGGCACCGTCTCGGCCGACACCGCCGCCAAGGTCGGCAACCTCGTCGGCGCGAAGGTCCTCGTCACCGGGCGCGTGTTTGAATCCGGCGGCAAGGCCTACCTCGTCGCCAAGGTCATGGGCACCGAGACCGGCCGCGTTTTCGGCGAGATGGCGACCACGCCGACGCTCGACGAGCTCGACGCGCCGGTGGCCGCCCTGGCCGAAAAGATCGCCGGCACCGTCGGCAAACAATCGGCGGCGCTCGTCGCCAAGGTCGAGACCCACGAGGCCCGAATCGAGCGGCTGAAAAAAGCCGTATCCGAAAAAAAACTACCGCCCGTGCTGGTGACGATCCCCGAGCAGCACCTCGCCCGGCCGGTGATCGACCCGGCGGCGCAGACCGAGCTGATGAAAACCCTCGCCGAGGTCGGCTTCGAGGTGCTCGCCCCGGGCGACGCCGCCGGCCGGTCCGACTACGCGCGCATCGACGGCGAGGCGTTCAGCGAGTTCGGCCTGCGTCGGGGCGACCTCGTTTCCTGCCGCTCGCGGGTGGAGGTGACGGTGAAGGATGCGGGCGGCAAGCTCCTGCTCGCCGACCGCCAGATGGACGTCGCGGTGGACATCGCCGAGCACGTCGCCGGCAAGAAGGCCCTCGAGGCCGCCGCCCTCAAGCTCGCCGACCGCCTCGTCCCCGCCCTGGTCCGATGAAGCCCCGGCTTTTCCTTCGCCCCCTTGTCGCGTGGTGGATCGCGCCCTTGGCGATCGGCCTGTGGAGCGTCGTGACTGTGGGCGCCGCACCGATCAAGGTCGCGGTGCCGGCGGTCGCTCCGCACCGACCGGACAGAAGCGAGTTTGCCGTCGGGGCGAACGCCGGCGGTCCCCTGGCCGAGCGGGTGCAGTTTGCGCTCCAAGCCGCCCCGCCCTTGCCGGAGCTGGAGTTTGTCGAGCGCGTCTCGCTCGACAAAATTCTCGCCGAACAACTCCTTGAGATGGCGGGTGAGTCGAACCTCGTGCCGGCCATTCGCACCGGTCGGCTCTCGCACGCGGATTGGGCGCTCCGGCTGCGCTTCCAAACGGAGGACCCCTCGCGCCCGCTCCTCATGGCCGAAGTCATCGATACCCTGCGAGCCGATCTGCTGGCCCGGACCGAACAGGTCCTGGACGGCCTGCCCGGAGCGAGCTTTTACCTACAGCCGTCGGAGGCGGAGGTGCGCTTGGCGGCGCAGCTATCCGACCGGGCGCTTCGGGCGGCGGAAGCGCGCGCCCGGGCCTTGGCAGGCCTCCCTCGCGTGGCACCGCTGATTTTCCTGAACCAGTCCCGTCAGGAGCGACTCGCGCCGCTGGGCGTCCTTTTACAGTCGGCCCTTCGGCGCCCACGCCCGGCCGTTCATGTGCTCGGTTACGACGCCGATGGGATCGCACTGGGGGAATCGGCGCTCTTCTTGACCGGGCTCAGCGATCTGGATGCGGAAGCCTGGGCGCGCGTGGCGGACGCGTTTGTCTGGGGCTCTTTCGGCGAAGAACCCGATCATGCAGGCCCCGTGGCCGACACGCCTGTGTGGGTGCGCATGCAAGTGTGGAGCGATGATCGCGGGCCCCGCGATGTCTCGATGACCGGTCGCTTCGGTGACCTGCCCGCCCTGGCCGAGGCCGCCGCCAACGCCGCTCTCTCGCTTGTGGGCGAGACCCGCATCACCGCGCCACACGCCCAACGTCGGATCGTCGCGGATCAGATCACCGCGACCGCCAGAGCACTTCACGCTCAAGCCCGGGCCGAATCGCACGGCTCCGAGATGAGGATCAATCCCCTGTCCCCCGTCCGCCTCGTGCGCATGGCCCTGTTTTTCGATCCGCTGAACGAAAGCGCCCGGACCTTCGCCCGCGGTTTCGTCCCGGAAGACCGACCATGGCCCGTCCACGATTCGGATCTTTTGGCGTTAAAAGACGCGCTCGACTCCGCCCGCCCGGCAAAGTCCTTGCCCGCGAAGGCCGGCGACGTCCCCGCGGAGCCCGCGGGCGACACCCCGTCAAAGACGCCGCCGCAGGCGGTGACGATCGACCACGACCCTGTATTTGGTATTCCGCTACACCGGGCGGATCCGGAGCTCGTGGCCGCCGCCGATGGGGGGCCGATCATCGCCTCGCCCTGGCTCGAGGGCGACTGGACTTCGCTGGCGCCGGCCGAACTGGTTCCCGCGGAGATCGCGGCGAATCGCTATCGAACATTTCGCCCCGGCCCGCTCGCCCTCGCCGGAGGCAGCCTCTGGCTAGATCCGATGTTCCCCGCCTCGGGCGCGGGAGAGCTTGGCACCTCGGGCGTGTGGCGCGTGGGCCGGTCCGGAAACCTCTCCGGAGAGGCGCGGGCGCTGGAGGGGTTTCCGGACGCCCGGGTGACCGCATTCGCCCTCGCTCCCGACGGTCGATTCTGGTTCAGCGCCAACCAGCGAGGCGTGTTGGGCTTCGATCCCGGCTCCGAAACGATCTTCGCCTCGGTCGGGGTGGGCGACGGCCTCCCCATGTCGGAGGACAATTTTTTGTTCCCCGGCGGGGACGGCCTCCTGGTCGGAAATTGGCGACGCCCCGAGGATCGGGTCGTTCTAATCAGCTGGGACGGCACCCGGGTGACCCAGGTAAGCCCTCCGCCGAAGACATTTTTTCCCGGTCTCTCCGCCGCCACCCGGGCCGCGATAGCCTCGTTCCCCGACGACGTCGCACCCAAAGTAAAACTACCCGGGACGCCGGCCTACGGCTACGGGATCCGCCCCGTTCCGACCCCGCCACGATCTGGTTCGCCCGAGGATCCGAGGCAAAGACGTCACAGCCCGATAGGCTTGGACGAGCGCCACGCCATCGCCGGCATCCCCACCGGCCCCGGCGACGGCTACTGGGTGGCCAGCTTGCGTTCGGTGGCATGGGCATCCGGATCGCGCCGTGTCCCGCTCGCCCATTGGCTGCAGGGCGAGATCCGCTCGCTGTGCGACGACGGACACCACTTGTGCGTCGCCGTCAGCAACCACGAACAGTCTTCGGGCGCTTCGCCCACCGCGTCCCCCGGCGTGACGCTCCACTTCTACGATTATCATGCGGGAGTCTGGCGCGGCCGGATGGCTTCGTCGCAGCACGCGATCTTGTTCGGCGGCGACGGCAAGCTCCTGCGCATGCCCACCAGCCTTCACACCGATTGGGCGCTTTGCGACACTCGCTCCCTCAGGGTCATTCCCGCTCCGGCCGCCCCGGCTTCAGCCTCGCTCCCATCCTCTTCCGCCCCGGTGGTGCAGCCCTTCGGGCCCGAGTGGAAAAAGGAGCACGAAAAACGGCGCATTCAGGAACGGCTGAGCCTCGCCGTGATGAACGCCGCGATCGATCCGGATGCCGTTCACTCCGCCCTCGCCGCCGGAGCCTCCCCGGCGGGCCCCTGCTTGTTGGCCGCCCAAAACGGTCATTGGGATGCGGTCGAGCTGCTTCTGCCCCGTCTGACGGCGGCCGAGCTGAACACCCGCTCCTCGACACACTCGCCCACCCGCCTCGGCTTGGAACTTATCGAAATATTTCTGAGCGCCAAGCGCCCGGAACTCGCTCGCCGGGTGACCGAGGCGGGCGCGGACCTCGCCTTCGCCACCCGCGGCGCGATGAGGAAAAATCTGGCCTGGGACGCTATCACGACCGGAGAGACCGATCTTGTCATCCGCTTTCACCAGGCGGGATGGCCATTAAGCACCGGCAACCCCGAGCACCCTCTGTGCGAAGCCGCGCGCCAGAAAAACGAACCGCTCCTGCGCTACCTGGCCGGCGTGTCCACGAAACAGGAAATCAACAGCGGTGACGGCCACGGCCTGACAGCGCTCTTCGTCGCGAGCGCCGCAGGCTGGACCGAGGGAGTGCGCACACTGCTCGACGCGGGCGCGGACGACTTCCGCGGAGATCTTGTGCGCGACCGGTCTCTCCGCGACGCAGCCGCACCTTGGCCGGAGGTCGCCGTGCTGCTCAACCGGCGCCCCGGGTCGCAGGACAACGCTCTCGACGGCGCCAGGGCCGTTTCCGCAGCCATCGGCGGCGCCCCGGAGACACTCGCCTCGTTGGCGATCACCCCCGGAGTCCTCCGATATCGCGACTACTACGACTGGACGGTTCTGCACCACGCCGCCCGTCACGGTCGCGCCGATTTCGTCGCACGTCTCCTCGCCGCCGGCGCCGATCCCGACAAACCCACCTCGGACGGCGAGTCCGCGCTCCACCTCGCCGTCGCGAGTCTCGACGCCCAGAGTGTTTTCGTCCTCCTACGCGCCGACGCCGACCCCAAGCTGCGCTCCGCGGAGGGATGGACGCCACTGCATATCGCAGCCGGGCGCGGACGCGCGGACCTGGTGCGCGCACTCCTCGGTGCGGGTGCCGATCCCTCCGTGAGCGCCGGCGAGGACTCGCTGCTCCCGCTGCTCTTGGCGGCAAAGTCCCGGGACGATGAGGAAAGCGTGCGGCTCCTCATCGCAGCCGGTGCGTCGGCGGGCGCACAGGATCGGCTCGGTTACGGACCCTTGGAATACGCGGTGCTCTCGGACTCGCCGGAAAAGATCCAATACCTGCTCGACCACGGCGCACGCTGGGCGAAGCGCTTCGACAACGACTACCATCCGATGGACGTGGCCGCTCGAAACGGTCTCACCCGCTCCATCCGCAAACTTCGATCACTGGGACTCCAAAGCCCCCGCGCCCTCTCCTTCGCCGCCGACGCCACCACCCGCGCCCTGCTCGAAAGCGACGAAAGCGAAGCCGGTCGGCTGCGCCGCCTCAACGAGGACCACTGGCCCGTCGTCCTTGCCGAACCAGATGGAGAACGCCTTCGCGAACGCGTCGCCGAGCTTCTCGCCGCCGGAGCGGACCCAAACCATCTTTCCCATAAATGGGGCACACCGCTCGGCGTGGCGCTCGCCAAGGACGATCCCGACTTCGTGCGCTGGTTTGTCGCCCGCGGCGCCCGCGGGGCGAGCCGCACCCTTCTTGTTTGGAGCGACGGCTACAGGCGGCCAGGCGGTGCGCTGCTCGGCTGGTTCCACCGTCAGGAGCCCATCATAAGGAGCGGCGGCAGTCCGGCCACGCAGGACGAAGTCGCGGTGGCCTACCTCGAACTTCTGTGGGAACACGACGACACCCCGGGGGCGCAGGAGGAAATGCTGCACACCGCCGAGAATATCGGACTCACGCGGGCAGCGGCTTGGATCCGCAGCCGTCCGCTCCACCTCAAACAGATCCCCCCTCTCCCATGACAAGCCGCCTCGGAACCATCCTGTTTCTCGTTTGTCTCGCCATCGGAAGCGCCCTCGCCACGACGCACGCCGTTCCGCCCGACGCCCCGACTCCCCGAGTCTCCATCTCCCCGATCATCCCGCCCGGCGCCGACGACGGCCTCGACCAAGGACTGGCCTTTGCCGAACTCCTCGCCGTGCATCTCTCCGGCGATCCCCGCTGGGCGCTGGTGGAGCGGACGGCACTGCCGCTCGTCGAACAGGAATGGGCGCTCAAATCCTCGCGCACGGCCGGACGCGCCGAGGCGCTGCGGGTGGGGGCGCTGGCCCGGGCGGATTTGTTTCTGGAGTGTCGGGTGAGCAGCCCTGCCGAGGAGCATCCGTGGTGCCGGATCGCGGCGATCGAGACCACCCGCGCCGAAGTCTTGGCCGAAAAGGAGATCAAGCTGCAGGGCCGGCCGGTGGGCTCTTGGTATCGCTCCCCGCCGGATCGGGATCTAGGCGTGCTGGCGGAGGCCGCCGCCCAAGTGCTCGCCGATGCCGGCGCGCGATTGGCCGAAAGACGGGGCCGGCCCGTGATCGCCCTGTTGTTTTCCCCACCCGAAGAGGAAGCCGGGGCGGGAACGGGCACGGCGGCGCTCACGCGCCTGGCCGAGCAGCTGAGGGCCGCCGGGTGTCACTGGGTCAACCTCGTGCCCGGTGCGGCGGCGGAGTCGGAAGGCCTGCTGCATCTGCTCGGTTACACCGATGCGAGCCCCTCGCCTTGGGAAGTGGCCGCCGATGTGTATCTGTGGATCCACACCAAACCGGACGGCGCGCCCACCCTGCGCTCATGGCGACCCGGCCAGCCGGTGCGCGATCAGGCATGGCCGATCGACGTGACCGCGGACGAGGGAGCCGCAGCCGGGGCGATTCTGGCCAGCCTGGACCTTCCCCGCGCTCCTCCGGACGCGGCGGAGAGACTGGCGGTGGCCCGCGACTTCCTGCGGCAGGCCCGGGAACGCTGGAGCGCGGCCGGACTCGAGGAAACTCGGGATCCCTTCTGGGAGTTCGGACTGCGAAAGAAACCTTCGGAAGCGGAACTGAAGGCCCTGCAGCCGATTCATACCCTGCTCGCCGCCGCCGCGTTCTTCGCGCTCGAAGACGAGGAAATCCAGGAGCTTCGCGCCCTGCTGGACGTCGCGCTCGTTCCCTATCCCGGGGCAATAATGATGATGCAACGCTACTGCGCGGTCGCCGACCGCTTCTGGGTTCGTGCCGACGGCAGCGTGGACTGGCGCCTGTGCGCCGATTCCTTCGCGCAGGAGTTCTACCTGCCGGTCCGATTCCGAAAACGTCGCATGGCCACCGTCGCCGAGGCCCTCTCCAAACTTCCGGAGGAAGTTTGGAAGCCATTCGGGCCCCTGATGGAATCGTGGCTGCAAACCTTGCTCGACAATCCCGAGCACGGGGACCTGGAGCTCTTCAAAAAAATCTGGCCGATGGTGGTGGCCGCGATGGGCCAGGAAGTGAGAACGGCCCATCGGTCCGGAAAGATCGACCTCTACACCGCCATGCGGATGGGGCCCGAGGATTGGCGGGGAGAGCTCCACGAGCTGATTTCCGCCGCCGGGCCGGCATTGTTTCGTCCGCCGCCCACGCGGCGCTTCAATGCGCTGAACGCCCCCACCGAACGTCGAGGCTTGTCCGTGCGCAACCGCGAACCGCGCGTGATTTCGAAATCCTACACGAAGATTGGCGCCGACCAATGGAGCCTGACTGAAAAGTTGGACAATGGCGGCGTTCGCCAAACGACCACCGATGTCCCCCCGCCGACCTATTCGGCCACACAGCCCCCGCAAACCATCCCGTCGGCGGCGCACGGATCCGCGAGCCGCATCACGCAAGCCCCCATCATCGAAGCCGCGAACCGCCGAGACTGGGCGGAAGTGAAGCGTTTGCTGGAAGGAGGCGTGGATCTGGCGTCCACGGAGAACCCAGGATCACCGATGGGGACGACGGTCGGGCAAGTTCTTCTGCAAAGTGTGATTCGAGGAAGCCAGGTCGGGCTCGCCGAACGCCTGCTGGACCTGGGCGTCAAGCCGCAGGAAAAATACGCGTCGGTGTTTGGCTCGCTCTGGGTCCGACTTGGAGAAATGGACGAAGCCGAATTTCGTCTTTATCGACGCCTGTCCGCGGCCGGCGCCCGAATCGAGCTGGACGACTTTCGAGACCCGTTCATCCGGTTACTCGAAAACCAAAAACGAGAAAGGGACTTTGCGCGGGAAGTCGACGAGCTCAGGCGGAGGTCCGGCGGCAGATCCAGAAACGGCGGCAACGAGCTCCGGGAACAGATCAATACAGAGAGGGAGACGAAGGCCCTCCGGGCGCTCCAACAGCTGCTCGATCTCCACCTTACCGATATCTTTGGCCGTCCCGCGATGGATAGGCCGGACGAAGACGGCGTGACCCCTCTGACACGCGTTATCCTCATGGAATGGAAAGAGGGACTGCGCGCACTCCTCCTCGCGGGCGCCGACCTCGACCGCGGTCACTTCGAGGGCACCTCCACCCGTCGCCTTCTCGCCCGCAATCCCGATCTCGCGCGCTTCGCCGCGGACGTGGTGGCCGGCACCTCGGCGACACCTTCCATGCCTTCCTCGATTCCAGAACCTGAGGCCGGAACGCCCACTCCGGCGTCCGATGGCGAGACCTTGGTCGCGGCCCTTTTGCGCAACGACTCCGTCACGCTCGAACACGCTACCCTCACCGATCCGGTTCTCCGCTATCGTGACGGGAAAAACTGGTCGCTGCTCCACCACGCGCTCAACGAACGCAACGAACCATTTGCCAACCGGCTGATCGCGGCGGGAGCTCCCCTGAACGTCCTGAGCACGGCCGGACAAAGCCCCCTCGCTTTCGCGGCGGCCATGAGACTCGAACCCGTGGTGGAAACCCTGCTTGCCGCCGGAGCGGATGTAAACCTGCGCGGCGGCGACGCCCCCTCGCCGCTTTTTCAGGCCGCGTTCAGCCAAAATCCATCCTTGGTTCGTCGGCTGCTCGCCGCCGGCGCGGACATCACTGTCCGTGCGGAAGATGACCAGCGAACCGCGGTCCACGCCGCCGCCTGTCGAGCGGACAATGTCGCCGTCCTGGAGGTTCTGTTCTCGGCGGGCGCGGATTTTCACGCCGTGACCCCGGACGGTGACACCGCGCTCGACTGGGCCCTCTCGGCCGGCGCCTCGGAAAACGTGCCCTATCTGCACTCCAAAGGCGTGGGCTGGCGCAAACGGAGCCCGGACGCCTTGAGCCCGCTCCAAATGGCGGCGAGACACGGCACGGACCGCATGGTGCGTGCCCTGCTCGAGTGCGGCCTCTGGGACGAGAACGCCCTTCACTACGCCAGGACGCCGGCGGTGCGCATCCTGCTCGAAGACGCCGCCCTTCGTCGTGGCTCCAAGATCGTGGAGGACATCGCCCTGTGGCAGGCCATCTGCGCGGATCGCGAGAATGGCGTGCGCCGCGCCGAGGCCTACCTTGCGGAAGGAGGAAACATAAACCCCGCGGGAGAACATCCGCTGGATATGGCCTTGCGGGCGATGAACCCGGCTCTGGTGCGCTTCCTCATATCGCGCGGTGCGGTCGCCCGCGTCCGAATCAGTAGCTCCCCATCGGCGGCCCAATCCACTCTCTGGTGCGTGCTCGCACCATCTTGGTTAAACTCCCCGTCCGGCTCCAAGCCACCGATCAACACCACCCTGGAAAAGTGGGACGCCTACGCCGCCGAAATGATCACCTTGATCGCCCCTCGGTGGCCGGCGCCCGATTACGCCGAACTGATGACATGGATGGAGCATGGCAACCAGCCCCTCTCCGTCGCCGCCTTCCGCGCGGCCGGCGTGAAACCCGCATCGAAAAAGGCCCTGGGGCTGGACGACTGACGGCTTCTGATTTGCCCCCGGCGGCCGGCTTTGCGCCCATGGCCGCCCCCATCATGGACACCGACCGGACCTACACGCTCGACGATCTCGCCGACTGGCCCCGCATCCACCGCGGCGTCTCCCTCGCCGTGCTCGGCCACCCGATCAAACACTCGATCAGCCCGGCCATGCACAACGCCGCCCTCGCCGCCATGTCCGGCGAGGACCCGGCGTATTCACACTGGCGATACTTCCGCTTCGACGTGCCGCCCGACGAGCTGCCCCGCGCCCTCCGGCTCCTCCACGAACACCGCTTCCACGGCGTCAACCTCACCGTCCCGCACAAGATCCTCGCCCTCTCCCAGGTCGCCGCGATCGATCCCGCCGCCCGCCCGGTCGGCGCGGTCAACACCCTGCGCCGGGCCGACGACGGCTGGCGGGGCTTCAACACCGACGGCCACGGCCTCGAGTCCGGCCTCCGCGAAGACCTCGGCACCACGCTCGCCGGCGCCCACGTCATTCTGCTCGGCGCCGGCGGCGCGGCCCGCGGCGCGGCCGTCGAGTGCCTGCAACGCGGCTGCGCCTCCCTCGCCATCGCCAATCGCACCCGCGAAAACCTCGACGCCCTGCTCGCCCAACTCGCCCCGCTGGCCGCCTCCTCCGCCCCCCGGGGCTTCGACCCCGCCCGCGCCGCCGAGGCCGCCCTGCCCCCCGGCGCTCTGGTCATCAACGCCACCAGCGCCGGCCTCAAACCCTCCGACCCGCTCCCCATCGATCTCGGCGCCCTGCCCCCGCCCCGCGCCTGCTACGACATGATCTACAACCCGGCCGAGACACCCCTGCTCGCCGCCGCGCGCGCCCGGGGCATTCCCGCCGCCAACGGCCTCTCCATGCTCGTCCACCAGGGCGCCCGCGCCCTCGAAATCTGGACCGGGCGCCCCGTCCCCGTCTCCGCCATGCGCACCGCCGCCCACGCCGCGATGGGGCGCGTCTGAGACCGATCTCCCCCCTCGTCGTCCGCGGCCGGCCCGGCGGTCCGGCCCCACCTGTTTCCGCCCCCGAACGCCCTCCGGCTCAGCCCAGCTTCTCCAGCAAATCCTTCGCGGCCGGCCCGACCCGCCGCGTCGTCTCGCCCTCGATCCAGCGACCCTCCACCAGCAGCCGCAGCGGCGTGGCCGGCGCGCCCCGCTCGCCGCTCTGGAACAGGCTCACCAACAACTCCAGCGCGCGCCGCCCGATTTCCGATTCCTGCTGGTCGATGCCCGACCAGTTGGGCCCGAACACCCGAGACAAGGTCGCCAGCGACACATCGCCCGGCACGTCGTGACCGTCGGCCTCCAGCCAGCCGCGAATCTCGCCCACGTGGCTGATGATCGCCGTCGGCCGGTGCCTCCGATACCAGGCCAGAAACGCGTCGCGCGCGCCGGCCAGATTGCGCGGCTCGTCGCGCCCCGGGATCGCGAAAAGCGGCACCCGCGCGCGGTCGCCCTGCACCGCCTGGAAAAAATGAAACGGCGACTCGAAGCTGTGGTTCGCCCGGCGCAGCGTCTCCGTCGCCGCCACCATGCCGATGCGCTCGTGCCCGAGCTTCGCCAGCTCGCGCAGCACCCGCAGCGTCGCGTTGTGCTGATGGCAGCCCACCACATGCAGCCGCGGCGCCGCCAGCGAGTAGCCGATCGCCACGCACGCGAAGGCCTCCACGTCGAGCGCGAGCTCCGTCCCCGAAAGCGGCTGCGGCGGAAACACCAGCCCGCGGATGCCCCGCGCCAGCAACACCTCGCGCGCCCGCTTCGCCGACATGCCCGGCTCGGCCAGCCAAAACTCCTCGAGCTTGAAACCCATCTGCGTCGCGTGCCGTAGGGCGCCCTCGTGATACCCCACGATGTTGATCAACTCCCGCCCCTCCGCGCGCACCGGGAAATTGTTGATCCAGGCCAGCGTCGATTGGAAGGCCACCGGCGCCTGCTTGCGCCGGTAGTTGCTCAGCGCCGTCAACATCGGGTCGGGCGCGTAGCCCAGCTCCTTCGCCAGGGCCCGGATGCGCGCCCGCTTCGCCGGCTCCACATACGTGTCGTTTTTCAGCGCGCGCCAGGCGGTGGACACATGCACGCCGGCACGGGCGGCGACTTGCTTCAGGGTGACGCGGGCATCGTTCATGAACTCGGGTGGGGTGGCGAAAACACAGCGGATGAAACAGTTTGCAGGCAAGCGCCTTCGCACGGGTCCGGCCCCGGCCTTTGCTCAAAATCCACGGTTCGCCGTGCGCCACCCCCACCCCGCATGAACAAAGTCCGCATCGGCATCGTCGGCCTCGGCAACATGGGCTCCGCGCACGCGCGCCAGATCCTCGCCGGCAAGATCAACCGCCTCGAGCTCGGCGCCGTCGCCGACCTGCACGCGGAAAAACTCGCGCGCGTGCCCCAGGTGAAGGGCTTCACCAGGACGTCCGAGATGATGGCCTCCGGCCTGATCGACGCGGTGCTCATCGCCACCCCGCACTACGACCACACCGCGCTCGGCGTCGCCGCGCTCGAGGCCGGCCTGCACGTCATGGTCGAGAAACCCATCTCCGTGCATCGCGCCGATTGCGAACGCCTCCTCGCCGCCCACGCCGGCCGCGAGGACAAGCAGGTCTTCGCCGCGATGTTCAACCAGCGCACCGATCTGTATTATCAAAAAATCCGCTCGCTGGTCCGCGACGGCGAGCTCGGCGAGATCCGCCGGGTGAACTGGATCATCACCAACTGGTTTCGCACCCACGCCTACTACGCCTCCGGCGGCTGGCGCGCCACCTGGGCCGGCGAGGGCGGCGGCGTCCTGCTCAACCAGTGCCCGCACAACCTCGATCTCTTCCAGTGGATTTTCGGCATGCCCGCCCGCGTCTCCGCCCACTGCGCGTTCGGCAAATACCACGACATCGAGGTCGAGGACGACGTCACCGCCTTCCTCGAGTTCCCCAACGGCGCCACCGGCGTCTTCATCACCTCCACCGGCGAGGCGCCCGGCACCAACCGGCTCGAGGTCACCGGCGACCGGGGCAAACTCGTTTACGAGGACGACCGCCTCACCTTCGTGCGAAACGAGGTCCCGATGGGCGAGTTTTCCCGCGCCTCCACCGAGTCCTTCGCCCGTCCCGGCACCTGGCAGATCTCCATTCCCGTCGCGGGCCACGGCGGTCAGCACAACGAGATCCTGCAAAACTTCACCGACGCCATCCTCGACCGCGCGCCGCTCATCGCGCCCGCCCCCGAGGGCATCCACTCCGTCGAGCTCGCCAACGCCATGCTCCTCTCCGCCTGGACCGGCAAACCCGCGGACCTGCCGATCGACGGCCGAAAATACGAACGCCTGCTCAAGGCCCGCGTCGCCGAGTCCGCCAAACAGGGCAAAAAGAAGAAGGTCCGGGAGCTTGCGCCGGTGGATTTGGCGAAGTCCTTCGGTGCCTAGGACCGTCCCGCCCCTCCGCCGACACCCCCGTCCGCGACACGCGGCCCGGCCCGCCCCCCTCCCGCCCTCCCTCCCATGAAACTCTCCCAAGTCGCCCTCCAGCTCTACACCCTCCGCGATCACTGCCGCACCGCCGCCGAGCTCGCCGAGACCGCCCGGAAGGTCCGCGCCATCGGCTACGAATCCGTGCAGATCAGCGGCGTCGGCCCCATCCCCGAAAGCGAGATCGTCGCCATCCTGAAGGGCGAGGGCCTCTCCATCTGCGCCACCCACGAGAACGGCCACACCATCCTCGACGCGCCCGACGAGGCGATCGAGCGTCTCCATAAACTGGATACGAAGCTCACCGCCTACCCCTACCCCGCCGGCATCGACTTCGACGACCCGGCCGGGCTCGAGACCTTCATCCGCAAGCTCGACGCCGCCGGCGCCCGTTTCCGCGCGGCCGGCATGAAGCTCGGCTACCACAACCACGCCCACGAGTTTTACCGCCCGCGGCCCGGCGGCCCCACCGTGCTCGACCGCATCTACCACGAGACCTCGCCGCAGAACCTCGTCGCCGAGCTCGACACCTACTGGGTGCAACGCGGCGGCGGCGACGTGGTCGAGTGGGTGCGACGCCTGAAGGGCCGCCAGCCCTTCATCCACCTCAAGGACTACAAGGTCGGCCCCACCGGCGAGCCCGCCTTCTGCGAGATCGGCGCCGGCACCCTGCCCTTCGCCCGCATCATCGCCGAGGCCGAGAGCGGCGGCTGCGAGTGGTTCATCGTCGAGCAGGACACCTGCCCCGGCGACCCCTTCGCCTCCATCAAACAAAGCTACGACTACATCCGCGCCCACCTCGTCGGCTGAGCCGCGGCAGGGGGTTCGACGCCGGCGCCACGTCGAATGTGGAAAGCTGGAAAACTGGAATTTCCGGCGCGCCGCCTTCCCAGCACACCACCTCGCCCCCCGCCGTCACCCCGCCGCCGTTTCATGCCTCCGCCCGCCTAGCCGGCGCCACGTCGAATGTGGAAAGCTGGAAAACTGGAATTTCCGGCACGCCGCCTTCCCAGCACACCACCTCGCCCCCCGCCGTCACCCCGCCGCCGTTTCGGGCCTCCGCCTTCAGCCTTCCTCCTTCAGCCTTCATCCCTCCGCCCTCCGCCATGCCCGCCTTCCTCCACGAAGACTTCCTGCTCAGCACCGCGACCGCGCGCCGCCTCTACCACGAGATCGCGAAGCCGCAGCCGATCATCGACTATCACTGCCACCTGCCGCCCGACCAGATCGCGTCGAACCGCAGCTTCGCCAACCTCACCCAGATCTGGCTCGGCGGCGACCACTACAAGTGGCGCGCCCTGCGCACCGCCGGCGTGGACGAGGACCTCATCACCGGCACCGCCAGCTCCGACTACGACAAGTTTCTCGCCTACTGCCGCGTCGTGCCGCAGCTCGTGCGAAACCCGCTCCACCACTGGTCGCACCTCGAGCTCCGCCGCTTCTTCGGCATCGACCTGCTGATCAACGAGGCCAACGCCCCCAAGATCTGGGAACTGGCCAACGCCAAACTCGCCACGCCCGCGCTCTCCACCCACGGCATCCTCACCGCCAACAAGGTCGCCGCCGTCTGCACCACCGACGATCCCGCCGACTCGCTCGAACACCACGTCGCCATCGCCAAAAGCGACCTCAAGACCCGCGTCTATCCCACCTACCGCGCCGACAAACTCATGGCCGTGGCCGCGCCCGAGGTCTTCAACGCCTGGTGCGACCAGCTCGCCGCCCGCGCCGGCGCCGGCATCGACGACCTCGCCTCCCTGCTCGTCGCCCTCGACGCGCGCCACGCCTTTTTCCACTCGCTCGGCGGCCGCCTCTCCGACCACGGCATCGAGAACATCCCCGACGCCGACTGCACCGAGACCGAGGCCGCCGCCATCTTCCGCCAGACCCGCGCCGGCCGCCCCGCCACGCCCGAGCAAAGCGCCAAGTGGATCTGGTATCTCATGCTCTTCCTCGGCCGCCTCGACGCCAAACGCGGCTGGACCAAACAGCTCCACCTCGGCGCCCTGCGAAACAACAACAGCCGCCTGCTCAAGCGCCTCGGCGCCGACGCCGGCGTGGACTCCATCGGCGACTTCCCGCAGGCCCGAGCGCTCTCCCGCTACCTCGACACCCTCGACCGCGACAACGCCCTGCCCAAGGTCGTGCTCTACAATCTCAACCCGGCCGACAACTACGTCTTCGCCACCATGATCGGCAACTTCCAGGGCGGCGGCATCCCCGGCAAGATCCAGTTCGGCAGCGGCTGGTGGTTCCTCGACCAGAAGGAGGGCATGGAGTGGCAGATCAACGCCCTCAGCTCCCTCGGCCTGCTCTCCCGCTTCGTCGGCATGCTCACCGACTCGCGCAGCTTCCTCTCGTATCCGCGCCACGAATACTTCCGCCGCCTGCTCTGCCGGCTGCTCGGCGAGGACGTGGAGGCGGGCCTCGTCCCCGACGATCCCGCCGCGCTCGACGAGCTGGTGCGCGACATCTGCCACGACAACGCCGCCCGCTACTTCGGCCTGGAGATCGCCCGCGGCTGGTAGGCGCCCCGGGGACGGACGGGAAGGTCCGTCCTCCCCCCTATGGTCCGGGCGCGTGGACCCGGGCCGCCGACGTCGCCGGCGACACCGGTGGCGCCGAGCCGCCCCGACGCGCGATCTCGTGCGCCCGCAACAGGGCCGAGTGACGGTTGGCCACGCCCAGCTTGTCGAAGACCCGCGCCAGATGGGTTTTCACCGTGGGCAGCGCGATGCCCAGAATCGCCGCGATCTCCGGATTGCTTTTCCCGTTGGCCAGCCACGCCAGCACCTCCGCCTCGCGCGGGGATAGACCCGCCGCGATCAGGCACTCCAGATCCAGCAAGGGGTGCTCCAGCACCGTCAACGCATGCGCCAGATGCACCGCGTTCACCAGATGCGGCTGCAGGGCGCGCAACAGCTCGCGATGCTCGGGCCGAAAAACGCCCTCCCCCCGCTCCACCCCCACGAAAAACACCGTGCCGTCATGCGAGGGCAACGGAATCGCGGCGTGGTCGCTCAATCCCGCCGGCCGAAATCCATCCCGGTAGATGTCGGAGGCGTAAAACTCCTCGTCCGACAAAAAATCGCCGCGCAGGAAGGGCTGCCCGCCGGCCACCGTCGGATCGAAGTTGAAACACGGATACTTCGCCATGTGCCGGGCAAATCCGGCCAGGCCCGCCAGGGCCGGATCCTCGGGCGGATCCAGCTCCACCCGAAGATCCCGGGTGCGTGGGTCCAAACGGGCGAAGCAAACCACCCGGCACCCCGTCAGCTCGCGCAAAATCCGCCCCACCCGTGTGCGAAAACTCGTCGGATCCAGACCCGGGGCGAAAAGCGCGGTCAAATGGTGGTGCTGGAGCATCGGGGAATCCGGCGGCATTCCCGTGCATCGCACGGGGAGCGGGCTAACAAGGCAAGAGACGCCATGGGGAAAAATTACTAATTTTTATCAAAAATTCCTCGTGACAGGGACTTAACTCGGCCTTCGACGCAACAATCCGGCGTCCTTGCGAAGGGTTTCGCCGGCCGGATCAAGCCCCGGCGGACTCGCCGCCCGGGCCGTCCGGATGGAAGGTCGCCCGCACGACGCGGTGCAGCCGGGTGGTGGAGAGTCGCACGCGAAAAAAACGCCGGAGGGCGCCCACGTTGCCCGGGTGGTGGGAGTAGGCGTTGAGCTCGTTCGTGAGGTCGCGGGTGCGGCGGATGAGCGCGACGTCGCGGATCAGATCGAGATCGGCCCCGAAATGGTCCGGACGAAGCAGGCGCAGAAACGGACGCAGGAGCCGCGCATGCGGGTAGAGCACCCGGGCGAGCAGGTGACGCTCAAAATCGGCCGCCGTGAGGGCGTGTTGCTCCACGTAGAGTTCTCCAAACGAGCGACGGGGATGTGGAGCGGAGGAGTCGCTCATGGGCGTGGCACGCGCACGGCGCGTGAAGCGAGGGGAAGCGTCGGCATGGGACCGTTGATTGCGCCCATTGCCTGATGCGGCAACGACCACGCCGCGCGCCGGCTCATACTTTCGGTGGGGACGTAACTGCGAAGTGCCGACAAATGTTCCGCTTGCGTGGCATTTTTCACCAGAATGACACCCTCCCGCGAGGGCGAGGCCGGCGAATACTTCGCGGCGGGAAACACGCCGCGAAACGAGCACCGGGCGGGCGCGTGGTGTCGGCCGCGCGCCGGCCCGGTGCGGCCCGCGCCGCTCAGCGCGGCAAGGCGCGCTGGATCTCGGCGCGCAGATCGGCGACCGCCTTTTCCTGCGCGGGCGTCAGCAGCTCCGTCTGGATGGTGTCGAGCATGCGCCCCGCCTCGGCGGGCTTCCGGTCGGCGAGGAGCTGTTTGGCCTGCTTGTAGATGGCGCCGTTGTCCAAGGTCGCGGTGGAGGCGACCACGACCTTGGCGTTGGCCCGCTCGGCCGCCGCTATGGCCGCCGCCGGGATGCCCGCCACGGACGGCGGCTGGGTGGGAGCGGCCGGAGCGGCCGCGAACGGTTCCGGAGCCGGCGCCGGAGCGGGAGCGGGTTTGGCCTGCTCGATCGGCTTGGGACAGCCGGCGAGAAAGACGGAGGCGGCCAGAAGGGCGCCGAGGGAGAGTCGATGGGCGGGGATGTTCATGACGGGGCGGAAGCATGGAGAAAAAGTCCGCCGGCCGCGAGGCCGGGATTGGACCGGATGCCGGCGGAGCGGCCGGAAGCGCGGCGGGGGTGGTGACGGGAATGGGCGGAGGCGGCATGGGCACGGCGGATTCGTTGATGATAAATTTACAGCACCGGGCCCGCTTCGCGCGCGGGAGGCTTTCCCGGCGGGGAGGGAAATGTCCCCGCGCCCGAAATCGAAGGTCCGGCGCGGTGGACGGGGCGGGCGCCCCTCCTGAAGTAGCCAAAGTATCCCGCTTGCTCCGCAAGCGGTCCGCCCCCTCCGGACCCAAGCCGCAACTCGCGGAGCGAGTTGGTTACTTTCCAGAGCTAAAGTGCTCCGCTTGCTCCGCAAGCGGCCCCCCCCGCTCAGCCGCCGCTCACGCCGCTCAGCCGCCGAGGCCGGCCATGGCGCGGCCGGCGAGCCAGCCGGTGGTCCAGGCCGCCTGGAAATTGAAGCCGCCGGTGACGCCGTCGATGTCGAGCACCTCGCCCGCGAAGTGCAGGCCGGGGCACACGCGGCTCTCCATCGTCTTGAAATCCACCTCGCGCAGGCGCACCCCGCCGCAGGTGACAAATTCCTCCTTGTTCAGGCTCTTGCCCTCGACCGCGAATTCCGAGGCGGCGACGCGGGCGGCGAGTTTCTGTAGGTGATCTTTGGATACGCCGGCCCACTGCGCGTCGGGCGCGAGTCCGGGGATCGCGGCGACCACGCGTTCCCAGAGCCGGGCCGGCAGGCCGAAGGGATTGAGGGTGGAGACCTGTTTGCGCGGGTGGGCGTTGCGCCACGCGGAGAGTTGCTCGAGCGCGCGCGCCGGGGTGTCGCCGGTCCAGGACACGAGGAGCGGGAAACGGTAGTCGCGCCCGGCGAGCTCGCGCGCGCCCCATGCGGAGAGCTTGAGAATGGCGGGGCCGCTGAGCCCCCAGTGCGTGACGAGCATCGGCCCGCGGTCGGCCAGTTTGGTGCCGGGGACGGAGGTCGCGGCGGCGGGCACCGACAGGCCCTCCAGCCCGACGAGCAGGGGGTCGGCGATGTGAAAGGTGAACAAGGACGGCACCGGCGGCTCGATGGTGTGCCCGAGCGCGGCGGCGATGGTGTGTCCGGCGGAGCCTTTGTTGCCGCCGGTGGCGATGAGCACCCGGTCGAAGTAGCCGACCGAGCTGTCGGTGAAGGTGGCCTCGAAACCGCTCGCGGGCGGGGCCTCGGCGCCGCCGTCGGGGGGCGGCTCGGCGACCGGCTCGGCGAGCCGGCGGAGGGAGCGCACGCCCATGCTGGTGAAGAGGCGGACGCCGGCGCGGTCGGCGGCGGTGCGAAGCGCGGCGATGATGGTGCCGGAGTCGTCGGTGGTGGGAAACATGCGGCCGTCGTCCTCGGTCTTCAGCTCGACGCCGCGGTCGGCGAACCAGGCGATGGTGTCGCGCGGGGCGAAGCGGGTGAAGGGTCCGAGGAGTTCGCGGCCGCCGCGCGGATACCGTTTCACCAATTCGCGGGGCTCGTGGCAGGCGTGGGTGACGTTGCAGCGACCGCCGCCGGACACGCGGACCTTGGCCAGGGGGTGGGCGGTGGCCTCGTAGAGGCACACGCGGGCGCCGGGCGCCGCCTCGGCGGCCTGGATCGCGGCGAAAAAACCGGCGGCGCCACCGCCGACGATGAGGATGCGAAGTGGATCGGACACGCCCCGGAGGTTGGGCGACGCGCGGGCGGGTAGAAGTGCAAAAGTCCCCGCCTCGCGGTGGGCGGGCGGGGGACCGGGCCGGGAGCTGGAAGCTCCCGCCACTCAGGGCTGCCAGACGGCGGCGGGCTTGGTGGTGAAGGGGCCGAACTCGGCCGAGGGGGCGCCGTTCGCGCCGGGAATCACCAGCCAATACCAGTAGGTGGCGTTCTCCGAGGGGACCCGGTCGAGGAACACCGACGAGGCGCTGGAAACGGTGGCCAGGTGGACGCGGCCCTGCGCGGAGTCGCGGTCGTTGCGATGGATCTCCATCTGGCGGGGAGCGCCGGGCGGCGGGGTCCAGGCGAGGAAGGCGTCGGCTCCGTTGCGCGCTACGTCCATGGTCAGTTTCGTGGCCGAGGCGGCCTGGGCGGCGGCGGGCTTGGGGCGCGATTCGGGATCCTTCGGGTCGGTGCCGGCGACGCTTTCCTGGAGGTTGGAGAAGCCGTCGCGGTCGGGGTCGGCCGCGGGGTTGGCGGAGGGCGAGTCGATGGGACCGAGGAAGTGGATTTCCCAGGCGTCGGCGAGGCCGTCGGCGTCGGTGTCGAGCGGGCCGGAGCGCGGGTTCTCGGGGTCGGAGCCGCCGAAGTATTCCTCGAGGTTGGTGTAGGTGTCGCCGTCGGGATCGGCGGCTCCGTTCTGGTGGCGGATGCTCGTCTCGACGGGTTCGTCGGGACCCATGCGGAAACGGTCGGCCTCCCAGGCGTCGGGCAGGCCGTCGGTGTCGCGGTCGGGGCCGTTGTCGAGCGTCTCGAGCGTGATGAGGCCGAGGGAGCTTTTGCCGGCGGGCACGGCGGCGGTGGTATTGAACCCGAAACCGACGTGGGTGATGGGCTGGGAGGGGAAGGTGCCGGAGCGGACGAGTTTGCCGTCGTAGAACCAGCGGGCGGTCCAGCGGCCGGCGGTGGTGTCGAGCACGATGCTCAGGGAGGAGGAGCTGATGACGGAGGTGTCGGCCTGTCCGGCGACCTCGGGACCGGCGAAGGTCTGGTCGGTGAGGGAGGAGCCCACGCGGCGGATCAGGGACCAGAAGGCGGGCGTGTTGTCGCGGAAACGGGTGTCGCCCTCGGGATTGCGATCGATGCTGAAGCCCGCGCCGGCCCAGTCGCCGCTGCGCACGGCCACGCCGGCGAAGCTGAGCTTGTAAACTCGTCCGGGCACGGGGGTGAAGGGCAGGAAGGCGCTGGCGCCCTTGTGGTCGATGGAGGGGGTCTCCATCACGCCGTTCGCGTGGATGCGGCTGGGGTTGGAGGCCGCCGGCCCCATCCAGGCGGTGGAGCCGGAACCGCCGTCGGTGCCGGAACGGATGGTCGGTATGCGCCCGGCGAGGGGCAGGTCGGCGGGGCCGGAAAAGGTTTCCTGATAGATGATGGCGGCGGGGAGGGCGAGGGGCGCGGCGAGGCAGGCGGCGAGGAGGGACGCGGCGAGCGGGCGGCGGACGGCGAGGGGGCGGCGTTGATGGGTGGACATGGCAAAAGCGGAGGGAGCGGGGGTGGGGATGGACACGGAGCGGTGGGCGACGTCTGAAGGAGACGAAATTTTCGGGGTGGGGCGGCGCCCCGGGGAGTCGGAGAAGGGGAGCGCCGATGGTTAAAGCGGAAAGCCGGTCGTGAGTCCGGCATAAAGCCTTGGGACGATAAGACGAACGGCATTTTCTGGGTTTAGCGTAAAGCTCGGACCTTGGGGCGACGGACGCGGCGAGGGCGGGTGAGCGCGTGGCTTTTTTTTGCGTCGGCGGCGGGATTTTGCGGCCATCGGCCTCGGTTTTCTCCCTCGTCGTCCGTCTTCCGCCCCGCCCGACCGCATCCGTATGAATTACGATCTCTCCGCCTTCGCCGCCGAATTCCCGTGGTTTTTTCCGCTCTGCGCCGCGCTTTTCGGCGCCATCGTCGGCAGCTTTTTGAACGTGGTGATCTACCGGATGCCCCTGGAGAAATCGATCGTGACCCCGGGCTCGCACTGCGCCTGCGGCCGGCCGATCGCGTGGTATGACAACATCCCGGTGCTGTCGTGGTTCATCCTGCGCGGGAAGGCGCGGTGCTGCGGGCGGCCCTACTCGTTTCGGTATGCGTTTGTGGAGATGCTCACGGCGGGCCTGTTCCTCGCCTGCGCGTTGCAGTTTCCGCCGGTCAAGGCGCTGCTCGGCATGCTGTTCGTGGCCTGTCTGGTCTGCGCGACCTTCATCGATCTGGACCACATGATCATCCCGGACCAGTTCACCATCGGGCTGGGGGTGGCGGGGGTGCTGGCGTCGTTCGCGGCGCCGGGGCTGCACTCGGTGACGGCGGACATGCCGCTGATCGCGCACCTGCGCTCGGGGGGAGTGGGGCTGGTGGGCCTGTTGATCGGCTCGGGCCTGGTGCTCTGGATCGCGCTGGTGGCGGAGTCGGTCCTGCGTCGGGAGGCGATGGGTTTCGGCGACGTGAAATTCGTCGGGGCGATCGGCGCCTTTTGCGGCTGGCAGGGCGCGGTGTTCAGCATTTTCGGCGGGGCGATCGTGGGCACGGTCTGGGTGGCGCTGGCCTGGATCTGGCAGCGCCTGTCGGGGAAAAAGGCGCCGATCGCGCCGCGGGCCGAGTCGAGCGAGGGCGAGGAGGCGGAGAAGCTCGCCCTCGGCGTGCAGGTGCCCTTCGGCCCCATGCTGGCGGTGGCGGGCGCCCTGTATTTCCTGGGTGGATACCGCTGGTTCGACGCCTACCTCGCCGGCGTCGCCGAGCTGTTCTGAGCGACGCCGGGCGAGGGCGGGAAGCGCGGCATGGCGCGGGGCGGGGCCGGCTACTTCGCGGCCTTGCGCGCGGCGCGTTTTTTCGCGGCGGCGGCCGGCGCGGGCGGGGTCCAGGTGGCGGTGACGACGGAGGTGAAGCCGCCGCGGGCCTTCCAGTCGGCCACGATCTCGAGTTTGCGGGGACGCAGGGCGGCGCCGAGGTCGTCGCAGATCTTGTTGGTGACCGCCTCGAAGAAGATGCCCTCGTTGCGGAAGGCGTGGAAGTAGAGCTTCAGGGACTTCAGCTCCACGCAGGTGGCCTCCGGGGTGTAGCGCAGGGTGATGTGCGCGAAGTCCGGATGGCCGGTCATGGGGCAGAGCGAGGTGAACTCGTGGTGGGTGTGCGCGATCACGTAGTCGCGCTGCGGGGCGGGATTGGGAAAGGTTTCCAGCAGTTTCGGGTCGGCCATGCCGCCACCCAATGCCACGCGCCCCCGCGCTGACAAGCCGATGCACGCGCGCGGGCGTCGCTCCCGGTGGCGAAGGAAGCAGGCGCGAGGTCGGCCCGCCGGGAGCGTCGGCATTCCGCCGACGCTTCGCCCGGAAATCCGGCAAGATGCCGGCGCTCCCGGTGACGAAGCCCGGCCGGGGCCGGATCAGCTCTGGGTCTGGAGCTGGGCGGCTCCGGTCGCCGCGCCGCGGCCGTAGTCGATGTAGGCGGCCTGGATGCCGTCGTGGATGCGCTCGATGGCGACCTGGATGCCGTCGAGGTATTCGTGGAGGCCGGTGGCGATGATCTCGCGGGCCTCGGCGGCCTGGAGGCGTTCGCGCAGGTCGCGCACCTGGGTTTGGGCGGCGGCGACGGCGGGCAGGCCGTCGCCGGGGCCGATGCGTTCGAGGGCCTGCTCGGCGACCTTCACGGAGTAGAGCACGCTGCGGGGGAAAGCCTCGTCGCGTATCAGATAATCCACCACGCCGGCCAGGTCGAGGTCGCCGCGGCTGCTGCGGCGGAAGGCCTCGAAGCCGGAGCAGGAGCGCAGGACGGAGGCCCACTGCACCATGTCGAGGGCGGAGCCGACGGCCTGGAGGCTCGGCAGGATCATGAAGTATTTGATGTCGAGGATGCGGGTGGTGTTGTCGGCGCGTTCGAGGTGGCGGCCGAGCTCGTAGAACCACCAGCCGTCGGTGCGGGGCAGCATGGCGTCGGCGACGCCGTGGAAGAGCTGGGTCTGGCACTTGATCCAGGCGAGGTAGTCGGCGGCGCCGAGCTGGGCGTAGCGGGTGAAGTCGTCGTCCTTGAGGCGGAGGTAGAAGGTGTTGAGGGTCTCCCAGAGCTCGGCGGAGAGCTGGTCGCGGATGCAGCGGGCGTTTTCGCGGGCCATGGCGACGCAGGAGAGCACGGAGCTGGAGTTGCGCTTGTCGAAGAGCATGAACTCGATGACGGAGCGTTCGCTGACGGTCTTGCCGTAGAGCTCGTGGAACTGCTCGTCGGAGCCGGTCACGAAGACGAGCGGTTCCCAAGCGCGGGGATCGTCGGCGTCCTGCCGGGATTGGAGGTCGAGGACGAGCTGGGCGTTGACCTCGACGATCCGCGCCGTGTTTTCGGCGCGCTCAAGTTGCCTGGCGATCCAGTAGATGAGGTTGGCGACGCGGCTAAGCATAAGTGGGCGTGAACTTAATGTCGAATGACGAATGAGGGGCGACGCGGGTGGACGATCAGAGGGGCGCGCCGCGTTTTTTGGTGGCGCGTTCGCGCCGCAGGTTGGAGTCGGTGGTGCGGACGACGCGGGCGAAGATCAGATGGAGCTCGTTTGCTTCCTTCCAAAGCAGACGAAGCTGCGTGGCCGAAGGCGGAAGCGCTTTGGCGAACATGCGGCACCAATGCTTGGTCTCGCGGGCTTCCTTGCGGCAGAGCGCGATTTTGTGCCGGAAGTCCGCCTTCGATTCCGCATCGTCGGCCTCGCAGTAGTTGGCACCGATACTGGTGGCGGAGCGCACGAGCTGGCTGATAAGCGGGGTGGTCACGGGGTTGGCGGGCAGGGTGAGGCAGAGTTCTATCACCGACTCGCCAAATGCGGCCGTGCGCTCTTCGAGATCATAACCATGCCCCTGCGGTTCATTGGTCATTCGTCATCGGTCATTCGTCATTTCGTGTGAGCGGGCTCACACGATGATTTTCTCCGGCACCGCCGGCGTCGCGTCCTCGTGCTCGGCGGCGAGCACCCAGGTGTCCTTCGAGCCGCCGCCCTGGGAGCTGTTGACCACCAGGCTGCCCTTGCGGAGGGCGACGCGGGTCAGGCCGCCGGGCATGATCTTGATCGTCTCGCCGTTGAGGATGTAGGGGCGCAGGTCGATGTGGCGGCCCTCGATGGCGTCGCCGCAGACCGCCGGACAACGCGAGAGGCCGAGCGTGGGCTGCGCGATGAAGTTGCGCGGATTGGCGATGATCTTTTCCCGAAACTCCTCGATCTGCGCGCGCGTGCTGTGCGGGCCGACCAGCATGCCGTAACCGCCGGCCTCGTTGACCGACTTCACGACGAGTTTCTCCAGGTTCGCGAGGATGTGGGAGCGGTCCTTTTCGTCGCCGGAAAGATAGGTGTCCACGTTGGGCAGGAGGGGGTCCTGGCCGAGGTAGAATTTGATCATCCGCGGCACGTAGTAATACATCGCCTTGTCGTCGGCGACGCCGGTGCCGATGGGGTTGCAGAGGGCGACGTTGCCCTTGCGGTAGGCGTTGAAGAGGCCGGGGACGCCGAGGAGCGAGTTCGGGTTGAAGACGGTGGGATCGAGAAAATCGTCGTCGAGGCGACGGTAGATCACGTGGACGGGGGCGAGGCCGTCGGTGCGCTTCATGAAGACCTTGTCGTTCTCCACCACGAGGTCGGAGCCCTCCACGATCTCGATGCCCATCTGGCGGGCGAGGAAGCTGTGCTCGAAGTAGGCGCTGTTATAGACGCCAGGCGTGAGGAGCACGACCGTGGGATCGGGCACATGGGCGGGCGCGAGGTGGACGAGCAGGGCGAGCAGGTCGCTGGTGTAGGTCTCGACCGGGCGCACGCGGTAGTCGCGCAGCAGGTTGGGGAAGACGCGTTTCATCACCTGCCGGTCCTCGAGCACGTAGGAGACGCCGGAGGGGGTGCGGAGGTTGTCCTCGAGCACGCGATAGTCGCCGAATTGGTCGCGGACGAGGTCGGTGCCGTTGATGTGGACGTAGAGGCCGCGGGCGATGGGCACGCCGACCAGCTCGGGCCGGAAGTTCTTGGAGGTCTCCACCATCTCGCGCGGGATGAGGCCCTCCTTGAGGATGCGTTGCTCGCCGTAGATGTCGGCGAGGAAGAGGTTCAGCGCCTCCATGCGCTGGCGCAGGCCGGCCTCGAGGTGCGCCCACTCGTGGGCCGGGATGATGCGCGGGATCAGGTCGAAGGGGAAAATTTTCTCCGTGCCCGTGTTGTCCGAATAGACGGTGAAGGTGACGCCGCGGTTGATGAAGGTCTGGTCGGCGGTGCGCTGGCGGTCGAGCAGCTCGCTGATGCCCTCCATGCGCGAGAAGCGGTCGAAAAGCCGCTGGTAGTGCGGGCGCGGCCGCCCGGGGGCGGCAAACATCTCGTCGTAAAACTTGTCGGTGTCGTAAGCGGCGAAGAGATCGGACATGGGGAAAGGGTGGATCGGAGCCGTGGACGGGGGGCGGCGCCTTCGGGACCGGTCAGCGGGTCGGGGCGGAGGCGCCGGTGCTCGCTACGGGCGGCATGGACCAGAGGAAACTTTGCTCGCGGGCGAGCTCGTGGCCGCCGGGGCCGAGCAGGCGCAGCCGCCAGGCGGTGGGGGCGATCTTGGCGCCGGGCCAGTCGCCGCCGGTGAGCCCGGCGAGCACGGCGCGGGAGCCGGCCGGCAGATCGACGGAGAAAAAGTTCACCCGCGCGAACTCGTCGCCGGGCACGATGTATTCGAGCGCGAGGATGGCATCCCGAACGGGGAGCGCGCTCTCGAAGCGGGCGAGGAAATAGTAGCCGTCGCGCGAGTCCGCCTGGCTGCGCACGATGAGCTCGGGGGCCTTCTCCCGACCGCCGAAATACTCGGCGATGCGCACGAAGGAGCTCTCGGCGCGGTATTCGGGCCAGACGCGCACCACCCGGACCTCCGAAGGCGCGGAGGCGGCGGACAGGGTGGAAACGACGGGGGCAAGCACCAGCGCGGCGAGCGCGAGGACGGTCGAACGGGGGAAGCGGGGACGCATGGTGCTGGACTGGATACGGGCGCCGCGGGAACGGCACAAGACGGGACGCGGGTCGCAGTTCTCGTGCCACGGAGCCCCCGGCATGAGCGCGATCGATGAATTGTTTCACGCTTGGCCCGGGGGCTCCGGTGATTGAGATCGGGGCCTTTCCCGCACTCCTCATGCCACTGGTCGATCTGCCCCTGGAACAGCTCCGCAACTATGCCGGCCGCAACCCGCGCCCGGCCGATTTTGAAGCCTACTGGGACGAGGCCCTGCGCGAGCTCGCGGCGACCGACCCGCAGCCGGAGTTGACGCCCAACCCCGTGTGGTCGGCGCCCGGCGTCGAGTGTTTCGACCTCCGGTTCACCGGCGTGGGCGGCGCGCGCATCTATGCCAAGTATCTCCGCCCCACCGCGGCGGCGCGCGGCGGCAAGCCCGCCCCGGCCGTCCTCCAGTTTCACGGCTACACCTGCAACGCCGGCGACTGGGCGGGCAAACTCGGCTACGCCGCGACGGGGTTTTGCGTGGCGGCGATGGACTGCCGCGGCCAGGGCGGACGCTCCGAGGACAAGGGCGGCGTGCTCGGCAACACCCACCACGGCCACATCATCCGCGGCCTGGACGATCCGGACCCGCGCAAGCTGCTTTTCCGTCAGATCTTTTTGGATACGGCGCAGCTCGCGCGGGTGGTGCTGGCCTTCCCCGAGGTGGACGCGGAGCGCGTGGGCGCGATGGGCGGCTCGCAGGGCGGGGCGCTCACCCTGGCCTGCGCCGCGCTGGAACCGCGCGTGAAGCGCGCCTCGTCGATCTTCCCCTTCCTCGCCGACTACCAACGCGTCTGGGAGATGGACCAGGCGAAGGACGCCTACGCCGAGCTGCGGACCTATTTCCGGCTCTTCGACCCGCGTCACGAACGCGAGGAGGAGGTGTTCACCAAGCTCGGCTACATCGACCTGCAACACCTCGCGCCGCGCATCCGCGGCGAGGTGCTGATGTTCACCGGCCTGATGGACACGATCTGCCCGCCGAGCACGCAGTTCGCGATCTTCAACAAGATCACCGCCCCCAAGCACATGAAGATCTACCCGGACTTCGGGCACGAGGGCCTGCCGGGCGAAAGCGACTTCACCTACGGTTTCCTGCGCGGGCTCTGAGGCCACAAGCCTCCGCCCGTCGCGCAACGGGCGCCCCGCAAGGTGGTGCGGTGCGCCCGATATGTCCGATCATCATTCAGCCGACTCCGACCCGGTCCGGGGAGCGCACGCGTCCCGCGTGCCGGTGAGAGCGGTCCCGCTCTCACCTTCCGAAACGGCGGGCGAGACGCCCGCCGGAACACCCGGGACGGGTGCGCTCCCCGGACCTCCCCGAACCTTTAGGCGCAGGGATTTCGTTTAGGAACCGGGTGAAAACCACACCAGGCTCAGCCGAGGATGCGGCGGAGGCTTTCCAGGTCCATGACGGTCGAGAGCGACTCCTCCTGCACCACGGCGGCGGCGAGGGCGGCCTTCTCCTTTTGCAGGGCGCGGATCTTCTGCTCCACCGTGTCCTTCGCCAGCAGACGATAGGCGATCACCGTGTTCGCCTGGCCGATGCGGTGGGTGCGGTCGATGGCCTGCGCCTCCACCGCCGGATTCCACCACGGGTCGAACAGCACCACGTAACTCGCCGCCGTGAGGTTGAGGCCGGCGCCCGCCGCCTTGAGCGACAATAGAAACACCGGCGGGCCGTCCGGGGCCTGAAACTTCTCCACCAACTCCCGGCGGTTCTCCGTCTGCCCGGTGAGCAACAGGTGACCGATGCCGCGGCTCTCCAGCTCGGCGCGGATCAGCTCCAGCATCCGGGTGAACTGGGAAAACACCAACACGCGGTGCCCCTCCGCCACGAGCGGCTCCAGGGCGTCGAAAAGCGCCTCGATCTTCGCGCCCGGACCGATCTCGGCGGCCGAAGCGGCGGGCGCGGCCTCCGCGTCCGCGGCCTTTTTCCGCGGGCGGCCGCCCTTGCGCTTCGGCGTGCCGGCGACGGCGGCGGACGCTGCGGATTCTGCGGATGCTGCTGCGGCGTCAGCACCGGACCCGGACACGGACGCATCCGCGGTTGCGGTTGCGGACGCGGTTGCGGCCGGGCTCGCGCCCTCGGCGACGAGCAGGCGCGGGTCGCAGCAAATCTGCCGCAGGCGGAGCAGGGATTGCAGGATGTTGAAACGCTGGGCGTCGAACTGCCCGCTGGTCTGCACGTCGAGGAGCATCTGGCGGGCGCGCTTGAGCTCGGCCTCGTAGAGGGTGCGCTGCGCGCCCTCGAGCTCGCACACGATCTCCTCCTCGATGCGCGGGGGCAGGTCCTTGGCGACCTGCGCCTTGGTGCGTCGCAGCAGGAAGGGGCGCACGCGCTGGGCGAGCCGGGCGCGGGCGCCGGCGGGGTCGGTCTTTTCCGAATAAAGCCGCTGAAAGGAAGTCTGGCCGCCGAGCAGGCCGGGCTGGGCGAAGTGGAGCAGGCTCCAGAGATCGAGCAGGCGGTTCTCGACCGGCGTGCCGGAGAGCACGAGGCGGTGGGCGGCGCGCAGGGCGCAGGCGGCGCGGGCGGTGGCGCTGGCGGGGTTTTTGATGTTCTGGCCCTCGTCGAGCACGACGGCGTCCCAACGCTCGGCCTGAAGCGCGTCGGCGCGCAGGCGGAGCTGGGTGTAGTTGACGACCAGCAGATTCGCGGCCGGCAGGGCGGCTGAGGCGTCGCGCTCGCCGCGCGCGAGGACGGCGGTCGCGAGGCCGGGCGCGAAGCGGGCGGTTTCCTGAAGCCAGTTGGGCACGACCGATTTCGGGCAGACGATCAGGACGCGGAGCGCGCTCGCGCCGCCGGCGGCGGGGGCGTCCCCGGCGGCGCCGGCGTCCGGAGTTTCGGATCCGGGATCCGCGACGCCCGGCGCGGGCCGGGCCAGGTGGAGCAGCCAGGCGAGGGTTTGCAGGGTCTTGCCGAGGCCCATGTCGTCGGCGAGCACGCCGCCGAGACCGAGGCGGGAGAGGTGGGCGAGAAAGTGGTATCCGTCGAGCTGATACGGACGGAGTTCGGCGCGCAGCCCGGCGGGCAGGGGCGGCGGGGGCTCGGCGCCGAGGTTCTCCACGCGTTGGCGCAGGCCGGCGGAGAGGGCGGGATCGGCGAGGGGAGCCTGGGCGAGCTGGAGGGCGTGGTAACGCAGCCGCTCGCGCGGGCCGTCCTCGCCGCCGGCGCCGAGATCCGGGGGCAGGCCGAGTTTTTCCAAAGCCTCGGCGGCGCCGGCCTCGCGCTCGACCCGCATGCGGCGCCAGCCGCGGTCGGGCAGGCGCACCCAGCCGCCGCGCGCGGCGAGGAGCAGACGGACCTCCTCGGCCGAGAGACTCAGATCCTCGGGCTTGAGCTCCACGCGCACGTCGAACCAGTCGCGCCCCTCCCCCTCGGCCGGGCTGGCCACGATGGTTTGGTGGGCGCGATAGGGGTCGTCGGCGAGGCCGCGAAGCTCGGGCGAGAGCAGCACCTCGACGCCGGGCGGGAGCGAGTCGCGCCAGGCGAGAAAATCGTCCGGAAAGGCGCGCCCGGCCGGGCGCGTCCACGCCTCCTCGGAGTCCCACCAGGTGACGCGCAGCTCGGCGAAACGGGCGCCGACGGCGTTGACCGCCGCGAGGTCGAAGCGCAGGTGCGGATCGTCGGGGCCGGGCGCGGGCGGGGTGGCGTCGCGCAGCCAGCACCAACCCTCGCGCCCGCGCCACTCCTGCACGCAGGGCGGATCCTCGGCGACGGCCTCGAGGCGCAGAAGGAGCACAGGCGCCGGATCGTAGGAACTCTCCCGCAGGCCGACCCGGAGGCGGGGGCGCATGGGCACGTCGCGAAAGCGCGCCTCGAGCGATTTGGGCAGGCGCAGGCCGAGCCCGGGGAGGCGTTGCATGATCGCCGGATCGGAAAGGGCGAGAACGGGCAGACGCTCGGCGGGCGGACGCGGCGGACCGGGATGCAGGCGCTCGCCGACCAGATAGACGGTGCGGTCCGCGAGCGGCAGGAAACGGGGCGGCCAGCCCGTCAGGGGGCGTCCGTCCGGCAGGGAGAGCTCCAGCCCGAGTCGGTCCGGATCGTCCGGCAGGGGCCGTGCGGTGAGGACCAGCGCCTCGGGCTCGACGCGGAAGGGCGTGCCGTCGGGCAGAAAAATGGCCGGATGACACTCGGCGTCGAGGCAGAGCTGCGACGCCTTGTCGGCCGGCACCTTGCCATCCCGTTCCAGATAGGAATACGAGCCCGCGAAAGCCAACCGCAGGAGGAGGGCGACGCGGCGGGCGGCGGGCGGGAAGCCCTCGGTGTCGGCGGGGAAGGCGGCGAGCAGCGCCTTGATCCACTTCTGGGTGGGCGCGACCCATTCGCGGCCGGCCTTGGGCTTCGGGTGGCGCACCTCGAGGTGGAGCGAGGCGTCGGGATGGACCCGGAGGCGGAGGTCGGAAAACTTGCGAAGCTCCTCCCGGAGGGGGGAATCGGGCGCCGCCGTCGCCGTCGCGGGCGTCTCGTTGAGCCGGAGATTACCCAGGCCGCGCCGCCAGTGGGCGAGTTCCTCGCGGAGTTGTTTTTGCCCCACGTAGGCCCGCACCGGCGCGGTGTCGGTCATGGGTTGGAAGGCCTCGGGGATCGCGCGATTCTCGAGCTGCCACTGGTAGGCGACGTATTGCCAGAGCGCCCAGGGATCGGCGGGCGGCGCTTCGCGGGGCCACCAGTCCGGCATCATGTCATCGAAGCGCTCGTAGAGCGGATTCGGTGCGGAGGACACGGCGAAGCCGCGTTGCCACCAGAGGCCTTTGGAAATGCGGCCCCCGGCCTGGCGCATATCGGTGAAAAGCGCGGAGAGTTGCCCGAGCAGGCGGGCTTCGTGGTCGCTGAGCGGGCGGCCGATTTTTTCGGCGAGCCGGGGCGCCCAGATTTCGCGGAAGGAGCGCTTGACGGGCGCGGGCGCCGGGTTGGCCGCCCCCGTCGGGGCCGCGGCGGGCGCCGGCGAGACCGGCGGCTTCCGGGAGTCGGCGATCTCGATGGCCCGGTGGATGCCGGAGCACTGGGCGATCCAGGTGAGGCCGAGCGCGTAAACGTGTTTGCAATCTACCCCGACCGGACAATCGCAGGCCGACACCCAGCCGGTCGTGCCGGGGGAGATCGTGGTGGTGTAGGGCTCCTCTTCGCTTCCCTGAACTTCACCCGCGACCGTCGAATCGTCCGTCCACAGCTCCAGCACCTGCTCTTCAAGAAACATCGCCCGGCCACGCCGGCGGGTTGCGGGTTCGAGCTTCGCCAACCAATCGGTCAGCGTGCGGATGGCTTCGGGCGCGGAGGGGTCCAATGACGAAAAAAGAGGGATGAATCGAAGGCGAGAAACCGGGCGAAGCGTCCGGAGCCCTTCCGAACGCGTCGCCCCGACCCGATCGACGCGGGCTCAGAACACCTGCTCGTCGAGCAGGGCGAAGAGCTCCGCCTCGGTGATGCGCTTCTGGGCCATCGAATCGCGCTCGCGCAGGGTGAAGGTGCCGTCCTTCTCGATGGTGTCGAAGTCGATGGTCACGCACCAGGGCGTGCCGATCTCGTCCTGGCGGCGGTAGCGGCGGCCGATGGCGCCGGACTCGTCGTAGAACACCGCGTAACGGCGCTGGAGTTTTTTGTGCAGCTCCTTGGCGCGGGTGGTGAGCGCCTCCTTGTTCTTGAGCAGGGGCAGCACGGCGACCTTCACCGGCGCGATGCGCGGGCTGAGGCGCAGGACGGTGCGGGTCTCGGTGTTGCCCTTCTCGTCGGTCACCTGCTCCTCGGCGTAGCCGGCGGCGAGCACGGCGAGGAAGATGCGGTCGAGGCCGACGGCCGGCTCGATGACGTGGGGGACGAACTTCTTCTTGCTCGCCTCGTCGAAGATCGCCTGCGGCACGCCGCTGGCCTTCTCGTGCTGGCCGAGGTCGTAGTTGCCGCGCGCGGCGATGCCCCAGAGCTCCTGCACGCCGAAGGGGAACTTGAACATGATGTCCGTCGTGCCCTTCGAGTAGAAGGCGAGCTTGGCCTTCGGGTGGTCGTATTCGGAGAGGTGCGTATCCGGAAGTCCGATACTGCGGAGCCAGTCCTTGCACCAGTCGATCCAGAAGCGGTGCCACTTCGCCCAGTCGTCGTCCTCGTGGATGAAGAACTCCATCTCCATCTGCTCGAACTCGCGCGAGCGGAAGATGAAGTTGCGGGGCGTGATCTCGTTGCGGAACGACTTGCCGGTCTGGGCGATGCCGAAGGGCAGCTTCACGCGGCCGGTGTCCACCACGTTCTTGAAATCGACAAACATGCCCTGGGCGGTCTCGGGGCGGAGGTAGGAGACCGAGGAGGCGTCGCGCAGGGCGCCGACGTAGGTCTCGAACATCATGTTGAACGCGCGCGGCGGGGTGAGGCTGCCGGGCTCGCCTGTGGCGGGGCTGGGGATCTGGGCGATCTCCTCGGGCTTGGCCTCGGTCATGTCGCGCGGCTCGACCGGGGAGAGGGTGCCCTGGATGGCCTTCTTGCGCTTGAGGGTCTCGGCGGCGGCCTGGAGCTCCTCGGTGGTCTTCTCGCTTTCGAGGGCGGAGACATAGCCGACGGTCTGGGCGACGCCGTCGGCGCCGGTGACGACGACCGGAGCGAAGAAAAGCTGGTCGGCGCGGAAGCGCTGCTTGGAGGTTTTGCAGTCAACCAGCGGGTCGGTGAAGCCGTCCACGTGGCCCGAGGCCTGCCAGACCTTCGGGTGCATGATGATCGAGGTCTCGATGCCGACAATGTCGTCGCGGCGGCGCACCATGTCGTTCCACCAGCAGTCGCGGATGTTTTTCTTCAACTCCACGCCGAGCGGACCGTAGTCGAAGAATCCGTTCAGGCCGCCGTAGATTTCGGAGGACTGGAAGACGAAGCCGCGGCGCTTCGCGAGCGACACCAGGGCTTCCATGAGATGGGCGGGTTCGGCGGCGGGGGAGGACATAAGGGGCAAGGCACTAGGCGCCGCCTCCGGCGTGGTCAAACCGGGAGAGCCGACATCTCGCCGACGGCGTGTAATGGGAAGTGAGGTCCCGGCATGGGTAGGGCGGGACCGCCGGGCCCGCCGCCGAAGACGGACGGTGGTTGGCACCCAAACCGGCGCGCCCGGCGGTCGCGCCCTACCATCCTGAATGGTGGAGAGCTGAAATCACGTCCCGCGACACCCTCGCCGCCCTACCGGGCAAACAGCCGGCGGGACGCCGGCGCTCCCGGTGGCGAACCCCGACCCAGCCGGCGAGCCCGTGTGTTACGAGCTCAGTCCGAGAACGCCGCCATGTCCGCCCGCGCGTGCTGCATTTCGGTCAAAATCACGTCCACGTGCTGCAAGAGCTGTTGGCCCGCCGCCGTGATCGTCACCGTGCGCCCCATGCGATCAAACAGCCGGCAACCCAGATCGCGCTCCAGCGCCTTGATCGCATGGCTCACCGCCGACTGGGTGAGATTCATCTCCTTCGCCGCCTGCGTGAAGCTGCCCACCCGGGCCAAGGTGGCAAAAGCGAGCAGCTTGCGGCTATCGAGAATGGGAAACGACATGGATTGCGAAACGTTGGACAGTCGCTGGCATGAGCACGATTCACGCCACCGAGTCGCAATGGCCGAAGCATGAACCGATTTCATGCGTTTGCTTTCGCGCCACCCCGCGCCTTGCAGTTGACCTCGTTTCCGCGCTCCGTGCGCGCTCCGCCCGATGGCCGACTCCCCTTCCCAGTCCGATCTTCCCGATTCCCCGTCGCAGCCACGCGCCCGCACCGCGCGCGAGGGGCGACCGCCGCGCGCCGAGCGGGCGCGCTTCCGGATCGAGTTTCCCGCCGACCTGCCGATCAGCGCGCGCGCGGACGAGATCATCGACCTGCTGGGCAAACACCAGGTGCTCATCCTCGCGGGCGAAACCGGCTCGGGCAAAACCACCCAGATCCCCAAGATGTGCCTCGCCGCCGGCGGGGGCACGCGCGGACAGATCGCCTGCACCCAGCCGCGCCGCGTCGCCGCGCTCTCGGTCTCGCGCCGCGTCGCCGAGGAGCTGAACGTGCCATGGGGCCGCGAGGTCGGTTGCAAAATCCGTTTCGACGACCGCACCGGCCGCGACACCGTGGTCAAGTTCATGACCGACGGCATGCTGCTGGCCGAGGTCCAGAGCGACCCGCTGCTGCGCGCCTACGACACCATCATCCTCGACGAGGCGCACGAGCGCTCGCTCAACATCGACTTCCTGCTCGGCCACCTGCGCAATCTGCGCTTCAAGCGCCCCGAGCTGCGCATCGTGGTCACCTCCGCCACCATCGACACCGAGGCCTTTTCCAAGGCCTTCGACGACGCGCCCATCGTGCAGGTCTCGGGCCGCACCTACCCGGTCGAGGTCATCTACGCCCCGCTCGACTCCCTCGGCGACGACTCCGCCGAGGGCGACGAACCCTCCTCGCGCCCCGAGGCCCTGCACTACGTGGACGGCGCGGTCGAGGCCGTGCAACGCATCCTCGAGGGCCGCGCCGGCGACGCGGCGGGCGACATCCTCGTGTTCATGCCCGCCGAGCGCGACATCCGCGAATGTTGCGAACTGCTCGAGGGCCGGCACCGCCACTGCGAGGTCATCCCGCTCTTCGGCCGCCTCACCCAGGCCGAGCAACAACGCATCTTCGCCGGCGGCCAGCGTCGAAAAATCATCGTCGCGACCAACATCGCCGAGACCTCGCTCACGTTGCCCGGCATCCGCTACGTGGTGGACACCGGACTCGCCCGCGTCTCGCGTTACGTGCCCACCGCCCGCACCCGCCGCCTGCCCATCGAGGAGGTCGCGCAGTCGAGCTGCGACCAGCGCAAGGGCCGCGCCGGCCGCGTGGCCGAGGGCGTCTGCGTGCGCTTGTATTCGGAGGAGGACTACAACGCGCGCCCGCGTTTCGCCCAGCCCGAGATCCAGCGCGCCAACCTCGCCGACGTCATCCTGCGGCTGAAGGCCTTCGGCCTCGGCGACATCGAGCGTTTCCCCTTCATCAACATGCCGGCCGCGAAATCCATCCGCGCCGGCTACGCCCTGCTCGAGGAGCTGCACGCCATCGGCGACGCGGACGCGTCGTCGCAGAGGCCAGAGACCAGAGATCAGAGGCCAGCAGCCGAAACCCCGAGCGGGCGGCAGCCTGAAATTTCCGATCTGGCCTCTGGCCTCCGGCCTCCGGCCTCTGGCGAGCTCACGCCCCTGGGGCGTGAGCTCGCCCGCCTGCCCGTCGATCCGACCGTCGGACGCATGATCCTCCAGGCCCGCGAGGAACGCGCCCTCCACGAGGTGCTCGTCATCGCCGCCGGCCTCTCCATCCAGGACCCGCGCGAACGCCCGCTCGACGCCCGCGAAAAGGCCGACGCCGCCCACCGCCGCTTCGTCCACCCCGACTCCGATTTCCTCACCCTGCTCGCCATCTGGGAGACCTTTCACGACGAGCTCGAAAAGCTCTCCCAGTCGCGCCTGCGCCGCTTCTGCCGCGACCACTTCCTCAGCTACACCCGCATCCGCGAGTGGCGCGACATCCACGCGCAGTTGCTCGACGTGCTCGAATCCCGCCGGGACTTCCGCCCGAGCTCCGTGTGGGACGGAGTCGCCCCCGCCGACCGGACGCCCGACAAACTCGCCTTCGGCACGCCCGCCTACCGCGCCATCCACCGCAGCATCCTCTCCGGTCTGCTCGGCAACATCGCCCTCCGCGACGACGAAAACGGCGGCTACAAGGCCGCGCACGACCGCCGCGTCGCCATCTTCCCCGGCTCCGCCCTCCACGTCCGCGACGAGCCCAAACGAAAGCCCGACGCCGGCCCGACGCGCGGCCACGACGCGCGCAAAGAAAAACCCCGCCGCGGCCCGGCCGCCCTCATGGCCGCCGAGATCATGGAGACCACGCGGCTCTACGCCCGCACCGTCGCGCGCCTCGATCCCGCCTGGGCGCTCGATCTGGGCGCGCACATCGTGAAGGTCTCCCACAGCGAGCCCTTCTGGAACCAGGACGCCGGCCGCGTGATGGTGAAACAACGCACCCGCCTCTACGGCCTGGAGCTGGAAAACCGCGCCGTCTCCTACGGAAAAATCAATCCGGTCCACGCCACCGAGATTTTTATCCGCGAGGCGCTGGTGAACGACACCATCACCTGGCCCCTCGACTTCCTGACCCACAACCGCGGCGTGCTCGACGAGCTCGAACACCTGCTCACCCGCGCCCGCGAACCCGGTTTTCTCAACATCGACGAGGCGCTCTACCGCTTCTACGCCGACCGCCTCCAGCCCGGCCGCGCCTCCGACGCCCCGCCCGACGGTGTCGCCTGCGTGCAGGACCTCGTCGCCCTGGTGCGCGAACGCCGGGGCAAACATCCGCGTTTCCTCATGCTCGCGCCCGAGGATCTGCGCGACCCCGCGACCATCGCGGTGGACGAGGCCGCGTTTCCCGCCGCCCTCCCGCTCGGCCAAAACGTGCTGCCGCTCACCTACACGTATCGGCCCGGCCAGGACGACGACGGCGTCACGCTCCAGCTCACGCCCGGCGAGGCCGCCGCGCTCACGCCCATCACCCTCGACTGGGCCGTGCCCGGTCACCTCGAACAAAAGGTCGAGCACTACCTCTCCGCCCTGCCCAAGGAGGCCCGCCGCCTCTTCGTGCCGCTCTCCGAGACGGTCAAACAGATCGCCGCCGCCGTCGCCGCGCGCGACCGCCTCACCGGCCGTCGCGAATCGCTGCCCGAGGCCGTGGCCGCCGTGCTCTCCGAGCGCTACCCGCT
>CBINNW010000019.1:0-57980 GCA_966252115.1 uncultured Akkermansia sp. | reverse complement strand
ACGCCCCCGAACACCCCGATTGGGGCGGCTGGGGCGGCCGCTACGAGCTCTACACCCCGCGCCCGCGAAAATGGCATGCCCAGCCCGAGACGCGCCCCATCTGGACCGACGCCGACGACGAGGTCCTCGGCGCCGACGGCCGCTGGCACGACGACAACCACGCCACGATCTGGCGCTGGCGCGAAGCCTTCCAAAACGATTTCGCCGCCCGCATGGATTGGACGATCAAGCCCCCCGCCGAGGCCAACCACCCGCCCCTGCCCCGCCTCGGCCACCCCGACCGCCTCGCCGCCCGCTCCGGCCAGCGCGTCGAGCTCAGCGCCGAAGGCACCACCGACCCCGACGGCGACGCCCTCGACTACGCTTGGTTTTACTACGGCGAGGCCGGCAGCTTCCCGCTGGCCGCAGGCCACAGCGGCCAACCGCTCCACATCGAAAACGCCGACCAACCCCGCGCCGCCTTCACCGTCCCCGCCAACAGCCTCCTCGGCCCCGGCCCCGGCGACATGCACATCATCCTCGCCGTCACCGACCACGGCACGCCCCGCCTCACCCGCTACCGCCGCCTCATCGTGACCGTGGCCCCTTGACCCACGCCTCGCCCGCCACTCGCCCCCGCGCCGCCACAACCTCCTCCCTGGCGGCCCAGCTCGTCCTGTCGAGCGAACAGAAGGCCCTCGCCGAGAACGACCTCGCGCGTCCGCAGCAGGAGCCGCCCCGCCCGCCGCGCCCGCCTCGGTGGCCCGCCGCACCCGGCTCGCGCCGCGCGCCGCGTTTCGCCCATTGGCCGTTGGACATTGCCCGCCGGGCGTTCGAGCTTTCCCGCCGCCATGTCTCTCGCCCCCCAGGTTCTCCTCGACGGTCAACTGCTTCACGCCGCCCAGGCCAAGGTCTCCGCGCTCGCGGACGGGTTTCTCTTCGGCCACGGCGTCTTCGAGACCATCCGCGCCCAAAACGGAGTTCCCCTGCTCGTCGCCGCCCACCGCGAACGTCTCGCCGCCTCCTGCGCGGAGCTCGGTCTCGACCCGCCCCCGGAAACCGGGGAACTGGCCGCGCGCATCACCCGCCTGCTCGCCGCCGTGCGCATGCCCGCCGCCGCGGTCAAGGTCGTCCGCTACCGCGAGCTGACCCGCACCGCCGAGCTCATCACCGCGCGCACCCCGCCGTATTCGGCGCCGGACTACCTGCGCGGCTCCCGCGTGCAAACCTTCCGCCAGGGCGAACGCGACGGGCGCCTCGGCGGCCACAAGACGCTCAACTACCTGGAAAACCTGCTCGCGCGAAAAGCGGCGCGCGCGGCCGGTTTTGACGAGGCCCTGTTCGTGACGCCGGAGGGCCGCGTGCTGGAGGGCTCGGCGAGCAGTCTGTTCATCGTGAAGGACGGCCACGCCCACACTCCGCCGCTCGCGGCCGGCATCCTGCCCGGCGTGGCGCGGGCGCGCGTGTTGCGGCTCATCGGCCCGGAACGCGCGCACGAGACCCCCCTCACACTCGAAACCGTCCTCGCCGCCGACGAGGTTTTCCTCACCAACGCGCTCATGGGCGTCATGCCCGTGTGCGTGATCGACGGGCACAAATTCCCCGCCCACTCGCCCGAGACCAGCGCGGTGCGCCACCTCTTCGCCAACGCCCGCGAATAATTCCCAGCCGCGATCACGATGAGATCAATTCCAAGCTCGGCCCTGCATCCGACGCTTGGTGTAGCGTTGGCCGTCCCCGGCCAATTTAGCCCGGTGTAGCGTTGGCCGTCCCCGGCCAATTTCGCTTGGTGTAGCGTTGGCCGTCCCCGGCCAATTTCGCCCGCTTTGAGCCCGAAGCGGACCAGCCGGCGTCCGCCCCGCCGGCCCGCACGGTCCGAGTCACGCCGCGCCGCGCCACGAGGCGGCGACGCGCGGACATTTCATCCGCTCTTCATCCCGGCTTCATCAAAAGCTCACGCGCCGCGCGCACACTGCGCGGCATGGAAAGCTACCCCCGCCGGCTCAAACTCCTCTGCCTCGGGCGCGTCGCCGAGACGGACGCGATGCTCGACGACCGCTCGCCGCGTTGGCTGGGGTTTTGCGCGCTCGTCATCCTGCTCGGCTGCGGCCTCTACGGCACCTCGGTCGGACTCTGGCGCTCGCCGCTCCAGTCCGCTTTCACCGGGATCAAGATCCCGCTGCTCATCCTCCTGACCTGCGGCGGCAACGCGCTGCTCAACGGCCTGCTCGGCCAGATCCTCGGCTCGGGCCTCGGTTTTCGCCAAAGCTCCGCCGCCATCGGCCTGAGTTTCGTGGTCGCCGCCTGCATCCTCGGCGCGCTCAGCCCGCTCGCGTTTTTCGTCCTGCTCAACACCCCGCCGCTCGCCTCCGCCGACGCCGGCACCGGCCACAGCGTGACGCTGCTCAGCCACGTCGCCATCATCGCCTACGCCGGAGTGATGGCCAACCTGCGCCTGCTCGCCCTGCTCCGCAGCCGCTCCGCCGCCCCGGCCGCCGCGCGCCACACCCTGCTCGCCTGGCTGGCGGGCAACCTCCTCCTCGGCACGCAGCTCTCCTGGGTGCTGCGCCCCTTCATCGGCTCCCCCGGCCTGCCCGTCCAATTCCTGCGCGACGACCCGCTGCGCGGAAACTTCTTCGAGGCCGTGTGGCAGGCCGTGCAACGCCTGCTGTGAGCGCCCGCGCCGCCTCCCTCTCCCCCCCCTTTTCCTGTCCGCACTCAACCCATCCCCGACATGCAAACACCCGACCAGCCGCTCCCACCCGACTCGCCCGATTCGTCCGATTCCGCCGATTCGTTCTCCGCGCCCGATCCGTTCACACCCCGCCCGACCCCTCCGCCCGTCGCGCCGCCCCCGCCGCGGCGTCCCGCGCCCAAGCCCCCGACCGAACACCCGCTCGACCTTCGCCCGATGGACCGCGAGCCGGGCTTCGGCGCCATCCTCGAAGCCCTGCTCAAGCGACCGGGATCGCTGCTTTTCGAGCTCCAGGGCGCGCGCCAGGGCGCGATCATCGGCCGCCTGCTGGTCCTCGTCGTGGCGTGCGCCGCGATCTACGGCCTCGTCATGGGCAGCCTGTCCGGCGGCGCCCAGCTCTGGGCCGCGCCGCTCAAACTCACGTCCGGCCTCGTCGCCAGCGTGCTGCTCTGCCTGCCCAGCCTGTATATTTTTCTTTGTCTCAACGGCGCCGACCTGCGGCTCGGCCAGATCAGCGGGGCGCTGCTCGGCATGGTGGCCCTGATCACGCTCCTGCTCATCGGCTTCGCGCCGGTGGCGTGGATCTTTTCCCAGTCCACCGACTCGGTCGTGACGATGGGCATGCTGCACCTGTTTTTCTGGATCATCGGCCTGTGGTTCGGCCTGCGCCTGATCCGCGGTCTCGTCGCCTGCTCCGAGGCGCCGGACCAGGGACATCTGAAGGTCTGGACGATCATCTTCGTGCTGGTGTCGCTCCAGATGAGCGCCGTGCTGCGCCCGCTCATCGGCACGGCCGACACCTTCCTGCCGACCGAGAAAAAGTTCTTCGTCCAGCACTGGACCGACAGCATGCGCTGAGCGAGGAAAGCGGCCGGAGGGGCGGGCGGCGGGGCATGTTTTACGATTGGCCCGGCGCCGGCGGGGCGGAAACCTCCGCGCGCCACCCGTCCCCTTCGCCTCCGCGTCCCACCGCACCGCCTCCCATGCTTTCGCGCCCGCTCCTCGCCGCCCTGCCCCTCGCCCTGCCTTTCGCCACCCCGGCGGTCTTCGCCGCCGACACCGCCGCCGCCGACACCTCCGACGAGCCGGTCGAGCTCTCCCCGCTCACCGTCACCGGCACGCCGCTCGACATCACCAGCCCAGGCCTGCCCGCCGCCGTCACCACCTACGAGGGCTCCTTCGTCAGCCAAAACCGCATCGACACCGTCGCCGCCATCGCGCCCTACGTGCCCGGTTTTTTCGCGAGCGAGCAGTCGGTCAACAACCCCGGCTACAGCCTCCGCGGCATCACCACCGACAACGTCGATCCACGCAGCGAGGAGCGCGTCTCGGTCTATCAGGACGGCGTGCCCATCGGCCGCACCAGCGGCGCCTCGGTCGCCCTTTTCGACCTCGACCGCGTGGATGTTTTCAAGGGCCCCCAGCCCTCCCGCTTCGTCCGCGGCGTCCAGGCCGGCGCTCTCTCCCTCGTCTCCACCCCCGCCGCCGACGCGCGCTCCGCCGGCCTGACCCTCGGTGTCGGCGACTACGCCGCCCGCTCCTTCGACGGCTTCGTCAACACCCCGATCGTGGAGGAAAAACTCTTCGCCCGCGTCGCCGTCTTCGGTTCCGAGCGCGACGGCTACGTCGAGAACCTCAGCCCCGGCGCGGAGAGCCTCCAGGGCATCGACACCGCCGCCCTGCGCACCAGCGTGCGCTGGCAACCGGTGGAGCGCACCACGCTCGACCTTGTCTTCCAGCTCCAGCGCGACACGCCGCCCGGCGTCGCCTTCAAGAGCATGGACATCCCCACCGGCGCCGGGGACACCGATCCCTTCTCGGCCGCCGAGCTCAACCGAGGCGACGAGCTCGGCATCGACCGCGAGATCCACAGCCTCGCCACCACCCTCCGCACCGAGCTCTCCCCCGACTGGACGCTCAGCTCCACCACCGCCGGCCGGCGCTTCGACATGCTCGAGGAATACGACGCCGACGGCTCGCGTTTCTACCTGTTAGAACTCGCCACCGACCACGGCTCCGAGCAGTTCAGCCAGGAAATCCGCCTCGCCTACGACGGCGGCGAACGCCTCACCGGCACCGTCGGAGTCGGCGCCTTCTGGGAAAAAGGCCGGCAAAAGGTCGTCGTCCGCACCGACGAACGCCGCGCCTGGGCGCTCCTCTCCCCGCAGTATCGCCAAGGCCTCGTCGCCGCCGGCGTGCCCGCCGCCCTCGCCAACTTCGCCATCCCGCCGCTCAACCCGTTCGCCCCCGACTCCGCCCTGCCCTCCACGCTGCCGGCCGAGTTCGCCGCCTTCGCCAATCCCGCCCTGCCTCCGCAGATCCAGGCCCTGGCCGGCCTCGCCGGCGCGCCGCTCGACGAGCGCCACGAGGAATACTACCTCACGGACAACGACTACGGCTCGCTCGATCTCTTCGGCGACGTGAGCTACCGCCTCACCGAACGGCTCTCCGTCGGCGGCGCGCTGCGCGTCACGGCCGAATCCATCGAGTCCGGCTACGAGGTCCCCGACTCCGGCACCAGCAACATCGGTTTCATCAACGCCGGCGGCTCCGGCAATCTCGCCTACCGCCCCACCGCCGGACGCCTCGAATCCACCGACGACAACGTCGGCTGGGCCGGCCGCGTCGATACGCGCTTCGAGCTCACCCCGCGCCACGAGCTCTTCGGCGCCGTCTCCCGCGGACGCCGCCCGCCGAGCCTGAGTTTCAACCAAAGCACGCTCGAGGAGGTCCGCCTCGACGAGGAGGTCGTGTGGAACTACGAGGCCGGCCTGCGCGGCTCCCTCGGCGAGGGCCGCGTCGGCTACTCCGCCACCGTGTTCCAGTTCTACTACGAGGGCTTCCAGACCAACGTCGTCACGGCCCCCGGCGTCACCACCGCCGTCGATGGCGGACGCGCCCGCGGCACCGGTTTCGAGACGACCCTGCAGGGAGCGGTCAACGAGCACCTCGCGCTCTTCGGCTCCTACGGCTACACCGACGCCGCCTTTTCCCGCTTCGACGAACACGGCGACCCGCAGGCCTACGCCGGCAACCGTTTCCGCCTCGCCGCGCTCCACACCTTCTCGCTCGGCGCCACCGTCTCCGTGCCGGCCGCCGACCGCGGCGCGTTTTTCCTGTCACCGGTTTTCCAATACAAATCGGAGTCCTTCTTCGAGGACGACAACGACCGCGCCGGCGGACGCCTCCGGCAGGGCGGCTACGGCCTGCTCAACCTCACCCTCGCCTACCGGCCCGCCCGCGGCGCCTGGGAGGCGGCGGTCTTCGCCGACAACCTCCTCGATCACGACTACCTGATCGACGCCGGCAACGTCGGCGCCTCCTACGGCCTGCCCACCACCGTGCGCGGCGCCCCCCGCATGGTCGGCGCGCGCTTCTCGGCCCGGTTCTGAGCCCCCCGGAAAGGGAGCTGGAAGCTCCCTCTACTCCGCAAGGTGGCGGGAGCATCCTGCTCCCCGTCCGGAGTTCCCATTCCGCCCACTCCCGGCCCCCCGGAGGCCCGGGCGGCGGACTTTTGGTCGAATAGCTGGCACAAGCCGCTTTCACCGGATCGTCACCCCGGCGGGTTGCCCGAGCTGGCAGCGCTTGTGCTCATCGGAGGCGATGCACCTCCCCACCGTCCGCCACCTCCTGCAAATCACCGCCCTCGCCTCCGTCTGCGCGCTCCCCGCCCGGGCCGCCTGGGTCTCGGCCGATTTCTCCACCTACAGCGACGGCGCCCTCGTCGGCCAAAACGGCTGGGCGCAATATAACACCCAATCCACCAACCCCATCACGGTGAGCGGCGGCAGCGTAAACTTCCCCGCCGGCTCGACGACGAACGATCAGGACGCGTTTCTCGCCTTCCCGAGCCAGGTCACCCAGCCGACCGAAGGCACCACCAGCTTCTACGTCGGCCTCAAGCTCAGCGTCGGCGGCGCCTCGTCGAGCACGACCTACTTCGCCGCGCTCAACACCTTCACCGACGGCACGACCACGAACAACTTTCAGAACGCCCGCCTCGCCGCCCAGGCCAGCGGCTCCGGCTATGTTTTCGGAGTGCGCGTCAACGGTCAGGGCGGCTATCCCTTCGCCTTCGGCTCCACCGAGCTCTCCTTCGACACCGATTACACGGTGGTCCTGAAAGTCGATATGGTCGCGGGCAACGCCAACGACTCCATCCAGATGTTCGTCGTCCCCACCGGCGACGCCTTCGACTTCGACACCGTTTACGCCACGGCCACCTACAACACCGGCTCGGTGGGCGACCCGCTCTTCGGCGCCTTCCTGCTCTCGCAATTCGCCAACGGCTCCAACCCGCAGCAGGACGTCACCTTCGATTCGCTCATGGTCACGGATTCGCAGGGCGAGATTCTCGGCTTCGCCGCCATCCCCGAGCCCGCGTCCTTCGCCGCGCTCGCCGGCGCCCTGGTCCTGGGTGGCGCCGCGCTCCGCCGCCGCCCTCGCGCGGCCTGACGCCCAAAGTAGCGGGAGCTTCCAGCTCCCGTGCGCTCCCGTCCGCCCCCCAGCTTCCGGCGAGAGCACCGAAGTCCGCCCGGAGTCCTCCCCGCGCCGTGCCCCGCGCCGCGATTGCCTTCGCCCCGCCGGCTCGCACCGTGTGCGGCATGTCCTCGTCCCGACCGTCCGCGCCTCTCGTCTGGCTCCTGGCGTTTTTCACCCTGCTCGTCGCTCCCGCGTGCAGCACCTTCGAGTCGCGCGCCAAGGAAAAGGCCGCCGTCTTCGCCACGCTCGACGAGGCCACGCGCACCCGCCTGGAGGCCGGCGAGATCCGCGTCGGCGACAACACCGACATGGTCTATATCGCGCTCGGCCGCCCCTCTGAAAAAACCGAAAAGCTCGACGCCTCCGGATCCTCCTCCACCTGGATCTACAGCACCTACTGGCAGGAATATCAGGGCACCCGCCTCGTCGGCTACCGGCGCGACGTCGTCTATAACCCGGCCACCCAAAGCTACCAGGTCTCCTACACGCCCGACTACCAGCCCATCTACGCGCCCCGGGTGGAGGATCGCATCCGCGTCACCTTTCGCGACGGACGCGTCTCCGTGATCGAGCAGGCCCAGCCCGGCGCGGTGCCCGAAAACAGCGCGGTGAAGTAAACCCACGCCCACGCCCGCCTCCGCTTCCGCCCGCTTCGCCAACACCGTGCGCCCCCGCCTCACCGAACCGGTCTATCTCCGGATCGCCCGCCTGCTCGATCTCACCCTCGTCCTCTGCGGACTGCTCACGCTGGGCCTGTTCGTGATGGTCCTGGGCTTCCCCCTGCCGCTCGATCTGCGCGAGGCGGTGGGCGGCTCCACCCGCGGCATCCTCGCCATCTTCGCCACGCAGGAGCTCCTGCGTTTCGCGCTCGCGCCGCATCCCCTCGCCCTCCTGCGGAAACGTCGGCTCGAGGCCGCCATCGCCCTCGCCGCCGGCGTCGAGATGGTCTTCGGCGACCAAATCGTCGAGTGGCTGCAAGGCGTGGGCACCGGCATCGCGCCCGCCACCATCGCGCTCTTCTACCTCGGCGGCACGCAGCTCACCCTGCTCGCGTCCATCGCCCTCCGCGCCCTGCGAGACAACCGCTGGCTGAGCGGGCGTTCGCTTTCGCCCGGCATGGTTTTTACCCTCAGCTTCACGCTGCTGATCATCCTCGGCACCCTGCTCCTCAAGCTCCCGCACGCGACACACGCCGGCATCTCCTGGACCGACGCCCTCTTCGTCGCCACGAGCGCCGTCTGCGTCACCGGACTCTCGCCGGTGGACATTTCCGCCACGCTCACCCTGCACGGGCAATGGGTGCTCCTCGGCCTCATCCAGATCGGCGGCCTGGGCATCATGACGCTCACCTATTTCTTCGCCTACTTCCTCGCCGGCGGCGTCTCCCTGCGCAACCGCATCGGCCTGCAGGATCTGCTCAGCGAGGAGAATCTCGGCCACATCGGCACCATCCTGGCGCTCATCGTGGCCTTCACCGCCGGGGTGGAGCTGATCGGCGCGGCCCTCATCTACTCCGCCCTGGCCGAGACGCCCTCGCCGCCGGAGAACCTGCCCTTCTTCGCGCTCTTCCACGCCATCTCCGCCTTCTGCAACGCCGGCTTCTCCACCCTCTCCGCCGGCCTCGCCGATCCGCGCGTCTCCGCGCAGCGCCCCTTCCTCTCCGTCATCATGCTGCTCATCGTGCTGGGCGGTCTGGGCTTTCCCGTGGTGAAAAACTTCTGGCAGTTCCTCGTCGCCTCCCTGCGCCGCCGCCTCGGCCTGCGCACCGCCGCGCCGCCCCGCCTCACCGCCAACAGCCGCATCGTGCTCATCACCACGCTCGCCCTTCTGGTCGGCGGCGCGGTGGCGGTCTGGTTGACCGAGTTCGCCTTCGGCCGCGGCCAGGGCGTCGCCGCCGGAGATTCCGGTTGGTTCACCGCCCTGTTCTGGTCGGTCACGGCCCGCACCGCCGGCTTCAACATCACCCCGGTGTCGGCCCTCCTCCCGGCGAGCGCCGCCCTCATCATGTTTCTCATGTTCGTCGGCGGCAGCCCCGCCTCCACCGCCGGCGGCATCAAGACCTCCACCCTCGCCCTCGCCGTGCTCTCGCTGCGCCGCATCGTTTACGGCCGGCGCGACATCGAGGCCTTCGGCCGCCGGCTCCCCCAGGAGCTCAGCGACCGCGCGCTCTCGATCCTGCTCATCGCCATCGGCTTTATCACGGCGGTCTCGGTGACGATCTGCGTGCTCGAGCCCGGGCTGCCGCCGGCCGACCTCGTCTTCGAGGTGGTGAGCGCGGTCGGCACCGTCGGCCTGAGCCGCGACATCACCGGACAACTCGGCGGGCCGGCCAAGATCGTGCTCGCCTTCGCCATGCTGGTCGGCCGCGTCGGCGTGCTCACCTTCGTCGTGTCCTTCATCCGCCGCCGGCCGCCCGCCGTGCTGCGCTTCCCCGAGACCACGGTCGTGCTTTCCTGAATACGGACCGCCTCCGCCGTCGCCCGCCTCTCCCAACCCTCCGCTTCGTCCCATGAAATGCCTCATCGTCGGTCTCGGCGTCTTCGGCCGCAACCTCGCCCTTCAACTCAACCAGCTCGGCGCCGAGATCGTCGCGCTCGACCGCAAGGAGGACAACGTCGCCGCGATCAAGGACGAGGTGGCGGCCGCCGCCGTCATCGACTTCGCCGACACCTCGGCGCTCACCCGATTCCCCCTCGACGAGCTCGACGCGGTCATCATCGCCATCGGCGACGACTTCGAGGCCTCCATGGCCTTCACCATGCGCGCCCGCGAGCTCGGCGCGAAGCGGCTCGTCTGCCGCGTGCTCTCGCCCATGCACGCCCGCCTGCTGCGCCTGCTCAAGGTCGAGCGTCTCGTCGTGCCCGAGGAATTCGCCGCCCGCGGCCTCGCCCACTCGCTCCTCATGCGCGGCGCCGTCGAGGGCATCGACCTCGGCAGCGGCCACGCCCTGATCGACGCCGCCGTGCCCCCCGGCCTGGTCGGGCAGACCATCACCAGCCGCGCCGAGCTCTTCCGCGAGCACCACGTCCGCCTGGTCACGATCAAACGTCCCGAAAAACCCCTGCTCGGCGGCCTGCTCAAATCCGACCCCGACGCCCCGGTCGCCTACCGCACGCTCGGCACGCCCGCGCTCGACGATCCCTTCCACAAAGACGACGTGCTCGTGCTCTTCGGACCCGAAAAAGGCCTGCGCGCCTTCCTCGAATCCGACGCGGGCTGAGCCCCCGCGAGCCCCCGCGCTCGTCTTCGCCCGGCCAACCGAAGCGGCTTGGGGACAAGCCGCTCCACCCGGCCCGACAGCCGGGCTCAGCCGTTTCCCGCCAGCGCCCGCCGCACCGCTCCGACATCGACCCAGATGTCGCGTTTGTTGGCGGGCAGGCTGGCCGCCAGCTCCCCGTCGCCCGGCGACACGACCGGCCGGTAGTCCAGCCCGGCAAGCGCCGCCAGGCGCCAGAAAAGCGGCGGGAAGTGGTCGCGGTTGACCAGCTCCAGCACCCGCGTGCCGGGCGCGCAGAAAACCAGATTCGCCAAGCCCGCCCCGTGCGGCGCCACCACCACCCGCGCCGCCCGCGCCACCGCGATCTGCGCCTCCCAGTCCAGCTCCTCCAAAAACACCCGCGAAAACCCCTCCGCCGCCAACACCGCCCACAGCGCGTCCTCGTTTGCCACCCGTCGCCGCGCCGCCCGCGCGCGGGAAAAATACACCCGCTCCCCCGCCCCGCCGGCGAGCGCGCCCCGCCCGAGCGGCCCGGCGAACTCCCGCACCCGGCGCAGCGCCTCCGGCGTCGGCTCGCCCGCCCGCGCCACCAGTCCGGGCACAAGCAGGGGAGCGCACTCGAAATGGCTCGCGCGCCGGGCCGGTCGCACCGTCTCGGGTCCGCCGCGCAGCGCCAGCGCGGCGAGCGCGAAGGGCGCCGCCGCGTGCGCGACGATCGTATCCGCCGCGCCGATACCAAGCGCGAGCAGGCGCGGCAGCTCCTCCAGCAACCAGTGGCAGTAGTTGGCGCCCCGGTTCACCGCCACCGCCGCGACCGGGCCGTCCAGTGCTTCGGGCGCGCGCAGCCCGTCGAAGCCGAGCAACCAATGCTCGTCGTTTCCCTTGCCAAAATCCTCCGACACGTCGCGCGCGAGGAGCGAGCCATCCGCCGACAGAACCACCCCCGCGCCAAAGACCCGGGCGGACGGCAACCACGCCAGACCGCCCGGCGGCGCGGTCACGCTCGCCAGCGGACGCAGATACTCCCGCACCTCGGCCGTCGCGTGCGCGGGCAAGGCATACTCGACCGGCTCCCCGCGAGCGTCGGCCCCGAGCCGACGGCCACCGGCGCGCGTGACCAGTTCGGCCAAGGACACGCAGACCCGCGGCGGCGCGGCAGGTGCGTTTGGGGACACGGAGTTCACGGAGGACTGAGCCGGAGGGCGCGGAGGTTCGGGGGACTCCGAGGCCATGGCCGGGTTGCGCGGCGCATTTTTCATTTCAAAAACAGGGATCGATCACCGCGCGAACGCCACCCCCGGCCGGACGGACCTCCGTGTCCTCCGTGGGCCCGCACTCCGTGTCCTCCGTGGCCAAAAAGCGAATGCTGGGAATGCTCATGCGTCCCGCTCGGTGACCTCCCCGCGCAGGCTCCTGAAGGCCGCCAGCGCCTCGGCCCGGGCCTCGGCGTGGTCCACGATGGGCGCGGGGTAGTCGCCCCCGGGGCCCAGCCGCACGCCGGCGTGGTCGAGCACGTTGGCCGGGGCGCTCCACGGTTGATGGAGAAACTTGTCCGGAAGTTTGGCCAACTCCGGCACCCAGCGACGCACGTAATCGCCGGCGCCGTCGAAACGCTCGCCCTGCGTGACCGGCGCGAAGATGCGGAAATACGGGGCCGCGTCCGCGCCGCAGCCGGCGCTCCACTGCCAACCGAGCGTGTTGTTGGCCAGATCGGCGTCCACCAACGTGTCCCAAAACCACTCCGCCCCGTGCCGCCACGACAGGCGCAGGTGTTTCACCAGAAAGGAGGCGACGATCATGCGCACGCGGTTGTGCATCCAGCCCGCCGCCCAGAGTTCCCTCATGCCGGCGTCCACTATCGGGTAACCGGTGCGGCCGCGTTGCCAGGCGCGCAGTTTTTCCCCGCCCGGATCGTCCGCCCAGGGGAAACGCCCGAAGTCCTCCCGCAGCGGGCGCTCCGGCGTATGAGGAAAATGATACAGCAGGTGGTGGGCGAACTCGCGCCAGCCGACCTCGTCGATAAAAGTCCGCGCGCCCCGGCTGACCGGATCGAGCCCCCGGACACGCCCCAGCTCGCGCACCGCGGCGACGATCTGGCGCGGCCCGATCTCGCCGAAATGCAGGTGGGGCGAAAGACGCGAGGTGCCCTCCTCGCCGGGGAAATTTCTCCGCTCGTCGTAGGCGTGCACCCGCTCGCCGCCGAGGAATCGTCGCAAGCGCTCCCGCGCGCCGGCCTCGCCGGGCGTCCAGACGTCGCGAAAACCGGCGTCCCACGGGAGGCGCGGCAGCAGGTCGAGCTCCGCCAGGGGCGGCGACGCCGGCCACTCGGCCGGCGCCGGCGGGCCCGATGTTTTTTCGCGCGTCGCGCCGGGATCGCTCTCCACCGGCTCGGGAAAACCAAGCGCGGAGCAGTGGCGCCAGTAGGGGGTGAAGACCTGGAAGGGGCCACCCTGCTTGTTCTTGATCGTGTGCGGCTCGAAGAGGAGCGCGCCGTTGAAGCTCCTCGCCTCCACGCCCCGGGCGCCGAGTTCGGCCTTGAGCGCGGCGTCGCGCGCGCGAACCGCCGGTTCGTATCGGCGATTCCAATACACCGCGCCCGCGCCGGTGGCGGCGACCAGGCGTCGCAGCTCGGCGCCGCTCTCGCCGCGGGCGAGCACGAGCCGCGAGCCGCGTTCGCGCAGCGAGGCGTCGAGCGCGGCGAGCGAGTGGTGCAGCCACCAGCGCGAGGCGCCGCCGGGCGGCCAGGCGCCCTCGCCCGCCTCGTCGAAAATATAAACGGGGACCACCGGTCCGCCCCGCGCGAGGGCGGCGGCGAGGGCGGCGTTGTCGGCCAGACGCAGGTCCTGGCGAAACCAGAGCAGGGTCGGCGACGCGGCGGGGGCTGCGGAAGCCGGGGGCGGAGGCGTGGCGGGAGCGGACACGTCGCGGAACGAGGCGAGCGCCCGCCCTTTTGCAAGCCCCACGCCCGCCGGCCCGTCAAACCCGGGCGGCCGCCGCGGAACCGTGGCGTCAGCCGTTCCGGGCTCAGAGGCGCTCCACCCGGAGGCGCAGGAACTGGCGCGGATGCCCGCCCAGCGGCGCGACGGCGCGGGAGACGACGGCCGCGCCGCCGCCGCCCTCCGACGTTTCCCGCGAAACCAGCTCGACCACGCCCGCGCCGCTTTGCCAGGGGCCGGCGAGGTCGGCCGTCCACTCCACCGTGTAAACGAGATCGGTTCGTCCCGCCGCCTCCGAGTGACGCAGGATCAGGCGGGCGGCGGCGGGCTCGCCCCCCTCGCCCGCCGCGACCTCCGCCCGCGGCGCGACCGCGGCGGCGTCGGGCGAGAGCGGGGCGCCGCCCAGCGCGTATTCGAGCAGGTTGGGCAAGCCGTCCGCGTCGGGATCGGCCGCGTCGCCGCTCACCGCGGAGTCGGCGAGCTGTTCGGAGGTGAAGGCGGCGTGGCGCCAGGCGTCGTAGGGTTTGTCGCGCAGGGTCACGGTGGCCTGCGCGGGCGCGCCGGCGGCGACCGAGTAGTCGGCGGCGACGGCGAGCGTGACGGCGCGGTCCCCCTGCGGGGTCGAGTCGGCCACGGGCGTCACGGCGAGCGTGACCGAGGCGGCTCCCGCCGGGATGAGCACGGAGGCCGGCAGCGCTCCGTAGTGGGTGCCGGCCACGGCGTCGCCGCCGACGCTCAGCGGCACGAGCAGGGGCGTGGCGGTGGAGCCCGCGCGGGTGAGCGTGAACTCGCCGGCCGCGCCATCCTGTTCGCGGGCTTCTGCCACGCTGGCGCTCACGCTCACGGCGGGGGTGGCGCGCCACGCGAGGGCGTAGTCGGTGGAGAATGCGCCGCCGGGAGCGTCCACCACGAGCGCGTAGCGGCCGGGCGCGAGGGCGGGCAGGTAGAGGTGCTCGACGTTGTCCACCGGACTGGCGCTGAGATCGATCAGCTCGCCGAGCACCGGCATCGGGTCGAGCGCGTCCTCCTCGGCCTGATACAGGGCCAGATCGAGGTCCACGAGCGGCAGCGGTGCGGGACTCCAGTTCGGTCCCGGCGAACCGTCCTGGACGATGCGATGCCAGGTGAGCGCCACGGAAAACGGCGCGGGCGCGGCGCCGGCGGGGATTTCAAAAAAGTAGGTTTGCGCCTCGCCCCCGGCGATCGTGCCGGCGGACCAGCCGGTCTCGGGCGCGAAAAGCTCGCCGCCCGGCGCCACGCGACCGCTTTCGAGCGTGCGGTAGGCGAGCAGGAGGTTGAGTTCGCCCGCGCCCAGGGTCAGGTCGAGCGGACGAGTGCTGGTGCGGGCCCAGGTGGTGAGCCGCTCCTTGGTCGCGCCGGCCAGCAGCAGGGCCTTCACCACCCGGGGGATGTCGGCGCCGGCGAGCGCGTGCGGTGCGGCCGAGGCGCGGTCGAGCAACACGCCGGCGGCGCCGGCGACCTTGGGCGTGGCGTAGCTGACGAAAAAATCGGGCACCACGAGGTCGGGTTTGATCCGCCCGGCGCCGTCGAAGGCGGTGAAGCCGGCGGCGTGGTTGCCCGAGCGCAGGCCGACGGTGATCTGGTTGTAGGCCTGGACGAGCAGCTTGGGGAGCACGGTGGAGGCGCCGTTGTTGGTGCCGGCGACGCACACGAAGCCGTCGCGCTCCACGGCAAAATCGAGCCGGCGGCCGATTTCCTCCACGCTGGCGGCGGAGAGTTCCGAACCCGTCGCCACCCAGCTGTGGTTTTGCAGTCGGGCGGGCTCGGCCTGCGGCGCGGCGGTGCTGCCGTTGAAGCCGAGAAAATCCCCCTCGAGCCAGTAGCTGGCGTTGTAGGCGTGAACGGTGGGCGTGTCCGGCAGCAGGCCCTCGATGGAGCCGAAAAGGTAGGCGCCGACGGTGGTGGCGTGGGAACTCGTGCCGCTGCCGGGCCCCCGATTGACGATCTCGATGCCGGCGAAGGGCGGATGCGCCGCGTCGGGCAGGTAAAAGTTGGCTCCGCTGAGGGACGCCTCGACCTGCGTGACGATACCCGCGGAGAGCGACACGCCGGAGAAGGTCTGGAAAAGGCGGGTCGCGCCGATGTCATCCCGCCAATCGGCCCGCGCCGGCGGCACGGACACGAGGAACGATCCGCCCAAAAGGACGGACCAGGAAAACGCGGAACGGGGAACGCGGCGCATGAGCGGAATTGCTAGCGGTTTCGTCCGCGAGATGGCCAAATCTAATTGCGCAAGCGGGAGAATTCGGCGGGGCAACAGGGCGCGATGTCAGTCCACCGGGAGCGCCGGCATCTTGCCGGCATTTCGGGCAAACAGCCGGCAGGATGCCGGCGCTCCCGGTGGCCAAACCAGGACTTCGACATCGCTTCCCGAGGGCCACCGCCCGCGACCACCGGGGCGGCGGCACACCCGGCGGAGGCTTCGGCGAGACGCCGAAGCCAGCACGCGGGACGCGTGCGCTCCCCGGACCGAGTCGGAAGGCCGGCGGCGTAGGAAGCCCATGGGCTCGCAGTCCCACCGAGCCGGAGGCGTCGAGCGGGCCACCGCCGGCGGACACGGGGCCCGGCTCAGGCGCGGACCGCGTCCTTCGGTCCGAGACCGAGCAGGCGGTCGGCGCGCGGACGGATTTTTCCGAGCAGGTCCGGATTTTTGGCCAACGACTGGCCGTAGCCGGGGATCATCTCGCGCAGCTTGGCCTGCCATGCGGGGGTCCGGAGCTGCGTCGGGAAACACTTTTCCAAGAGGCCGAGCATGATCGACACGGCGGTCGAGGCGCCGGGGGAGGCGCCGAGCAGGGCGGCGATGCTGCCGTCGGCCGCCGAGACGACCTCGGTGCCGAACTGGAGGATGCCGCCCTTCTTCGCGTCGTATTTGATGATCTGCACCCGCTGTCCGGCGATCTCGAGGCGCCAGTCCTCGGGGCGCGCCTCGGGGTAGTATTCCTTCAGGGCCGAGAAGCGCTGCGCCTTGGTCTGGAGGACCTGGCCGATGAGATACCTGGTGAGGTCAACGTTGTCGCGGGCGACGGCCAGCATGGGGCCGAGGTTGCCCGGGTTGATCGAGGTGGGGAGATCGAGGTAGGAGCCCTCCTTCAGGAACTTGGTCGAGAAGCCGGCGTAGGGTCCGAAGAGCAGCGACTTTTTGCCGCCGACATAACGGGTGTCGAGGTGCGGCACCGACATGGGCGGGGCGCCGACCGAGGCCTTGCCATAAACCTTGGCCTCGTGCGCGGCGACCACCTCGGGGTTGTCGCAGCGCAGCCATTGTCCGCTGACCGGGAAGCCGCCGAAGCCCTTGCCCTCGGGGATGCCGGATTTCTGGAGCAGGGGCAACGCGCCGCCGCCCGCGCCGAGAAAGGCGAATTTGGCCACGATCTTGCGCACGCCCTCGCGCCCCTCGACCTTGAGCTTCCAGAGATTGGCCGAGTTGCGACGGATGTTGACCACCCGCTCGCCGAGGCGCACACGCACGCCGGGTTGTTTGCTCAGGGACTCGAGCATGCCCTCGGTGAGGGCGCCGAAATTGACGTCCGTGCCCTCCGCCGAACGGGTGGCGGCGACGGGCTCGCCGGCTTTCCGTCCGCGCATGACGAGCGGGGCCCACTCGGCGATGCGCGCGGGATCCTCGGTGTAGTCCATGCCGGCGAAAAGCGGGCTGGCGGCGAGGCCGGCGTGGCGTTTGCGCAGGAAATCCACGTCCGCCTCTCCGCGCACGAAGCTGATGTGCGGCACGGTCGAGATGAAGCCCGACGGGGCGGGCAGGCGGCGCTTCTCCACCAGATAGGCCCAGAACTGCTTCGAGACCTCGAACATTTCGTTGATCTGGCCGGCCTTGGAAACATCCACCGAACCGTCGGCCTTTTGGGGCGTGTAGTTGAGCTCGCACAGGGCGGCGTGCCCGGTGCCGGCGTTGTTCCACGGGTTGGAGCTTTCACCCGCGACGACCTCGAGCGACTCGATGATCTCGATGGAGAGCTCGGGCTGGAGCTCCTTGAGCAAGGTGGCGAGCGTGACGCTCATCACTCCGGCGCCGACGAAGACGAGATCGACGTGATGCGTGGTGGGACGTTTGGACATGGCGTTTATTGGCGGAGGCCTGGCGGCCTGTTGGACGACAAGAAATGCGCATCCAGCAGCTTTCCCGCCAGCCGGTGGCGCCCTCTCCGCGCAGGAATAAGGCGCGGCCGCCCCCGGTCCGGCGGTGGCTAATAAATACCGGCCTCGGAACGGCGGAGTTTTTTTAGGACACGGAGGGCACGGAGCGCGGGCCCGCGGAGGACACGGAGATCCCGTCCGGCGTTCGGGCGGGCGCTTCCGCGCGCGGTCGCCCACGAGCGGAGCCCCACATCACGGGCGCGGCGGAGGATCAGTGGCGTAGCTTTTGCAGGAAAGCGTCGCTGTTTTTCGTCGCCTGCTCGATGCCCTTCACCAGTTCGGCGCGGGTTTCCAACTGGGCCTTCACACTGCTCTCCCAGTATTCGCAGGTTTGGAAAAAATCGTAGAACGTGGCGCTCTTCAGCTCTTTGACGCCCAAGTCGGCCTCGGCGCGGAGGCTGCGGAAAAACTCCTGCACCTCCTGCGCGGCCCCGATGCCGGCGCCGCCGGTGCGGGTGAACCGGGAATCGAAACGCTCCACCAGGGCCCGCAGGCGCGGACGGTCCTGCGACCACTCGAAGTTGCCCTGCATCAGGTGATAAATCGCACGCGAATCGTTGGCGAACTCCTCGATCTGCCGCGCCTGGGTCCGCCAAACCGCGAGGTCGATCGCCTGCCACTCGAGCGCGCCGTCCGCGCGAAAACCAAACCAGCGCTGCTCGGTCTTTTTCATCGGCTCGTCCCGGCCGGCCTTTCGTGGTCCGGCGGCTTCGCCGTCGAGCTCGTCCAGCTCGCGCGTCTGCGAATACGAGGCCACGCCGATCACCTCCCCGCTCGCCAGATGAACGATGGGGCTGCCGCTGTTTCCGGGCTGGAACTGGGCGTCCACCTCCAGTCGATCCGGGCCCACTCCCTGCACGGAGCCGGAGACTTGGGTGGCCACGCCGCCGCCGCGACGGTTGCCCACCACCGTCACCTGGTCGCCGATCTTCACGGACGCGAAAACATCCTCCGCCAGCTTGAGCGAGGGGCCTTGGTAGTCTCCCTCGATCCGCAGGATCGCGATATCGCGGCCACGGGCGCCGAAGAAGCCGCCGACCGGGAGAATTTTGCCGCGGATGGTCTTCACCTTCACCGACTGGTGACCGCCGACCACATGGAGATTGGTGACGACGAAGTAGCGGTCCCGCAGACGGGCGACAAAGCCCGTGCCCACCCCCGCGTCGCCCTCGATCAGGACGATCGCCTCCATCTGTTCCGCGCTGAGCCGTTGGCCGGCATCCGCGGAGGTCGCGGCGGGGGCGGCGCTCTTCTCCGCGGCGACCACCGCCGGAGCCGTCGGCGAGGTCGGGGGCGCGGCGGTGTCGGGCATGGCGGGCGGAGGCGGCTCGCTTGGGCGGACGACGGGCGGCTCCGTCCGCGGCCCGGCGACCCGACGTTCCACGCTCGAGGCCTGATCCGCCATGGCGACCAGATCCTCGAACGGGGTAAACTTCGGCACTGCGCGCGATTGGGCCAAGCCCTCGGCCGGCCAGGCGCCCGTGAAGGACAGCTCGGCCTCGCTCGGGAGCCGGGTCGCGTTGCGATAAAGCGTTTCCGAGAACTCCCGCGAGCCGCCGTCGAGCGTGACTTGGCGGGTGATCAGACCGGTCTCCTCTTCGACCCACAGGTAAACGACGTCTCGCCTGTCCCCGCGCCCCTTCAACCGCACCACGCCGGCCGGCTCGGCCGGTCCCTCCCCGTCGCGGACCAGCCCGCTCAGCCCCCAAAGCGTGGGCGCGGAGGACGCCGCGGACGGCGAGCCCACGACGAACCGATCCAAGCGCAGCTGCGAGCCGACGACCGGATCCCCGTTCCACGCAAAACCCACCCGATCCGTCAGCTCCTGCTGAAAAATCTCCGGCGGCAACGGAATCCGCAGCGGCGTTTTGGTGGAGCGATTGAGCACGGTCACCCCCGCTCGCGAAGACCCGGCCCGGTCAAAAACGTAGGTCCGCCCGTCGCCCCACGATCCGCCGGCGCGGCTCATTTCCTGAAAAATCACGCGCCACTCGTCGCCCGGCAGCCGGCGGGTGATTTCGCACCGATGGACGGATTCGCTCGAAAGTTGCGGCCCCCCGTTTCCTCCAAACGCCGCGAATCCACCGCCGAAGGAGGACATCTTTCGGCGCCAGGCATCGATCGTCAGACCGCCGGGCGAAGCATAGGCGGCCTGGATCCGCGCGACCAGCACCGTGAGGTCCTCCGTCGTCCCGGCGTCCTGCGCGCGCCCGACGGCCACGCTCATCCACACCGCGAAAACCACCCCCGCCACATGCCGAAATCGCCCCGATTGCATGCCGCCGACGCAGGCAAAAACCCGGCGCGGCGTAAACTCCGCGTTCACACGAGCGAAGGGAAAAATTTCCGCCCCGTGCCCGCCAAGATTCGCGGAGCCCGCCGCGCGGCCCCCGAGTTATCCTCGGCGCACCATGCAACCCCCGGTCGCCCCCGCCCCCGTTTCCACCACCGCCGCCGGCACCGCCCGCGCCGCCGTGCTCACCGGCCCCCAGCGCTTCGAACTGCGCGAGTTTCCCCTGCCCGACCTGCGCCCCGAGGAGATCCTCGTGCGCGTCGAGGGCTGCGGCATCTGCGGCACCGACGTCCACGAATACAAACGAGATCCGTTCAAACTCATCCCGGTCGTGCTCGGCCACGAAGGCACCGGCGAGATCGTCGCCTTCGGTTCGGAGGGGCTGAAGGACTTCACCGGCAAGCCGCTCGCGGTCGGCGACAAGATCGTCACCTCCGTGCTCGTGCCCGACGACTGCCCCTTCACCCACCGCTTCCCCGCGCGCTCCAACCTCAGCGACGGCCTCGGCGTCTATGGCCTTTTCCCGGACTCGCCCACCCACCACCTGAACGGCTTTTTCGCCACGCACATCGTCATCCGGGCCGACTCCACCGTCTTCCAGGTCAACGGCCTGAGCATCGAGCAACGCATCCTCATCGAGCCCTTCGCCGTCACGGTCCACGCCCTCGAACGCGCCAAGACCACCAACCTGCTCCACTTCGGCAGCGTCGTCGTGGTGCAGGGCTGCGGCCCCATCGGGCTCATGATGATCGCCACGCTCAAGGCCCACGGCGTCGAGCGCATCGTCGCCATCGACTCGGTCGAGAAGCGCCTCGCCATGGCGCAGCGCATGGGAGCCACGCTCCTCCTCGACGTGAAGGCGCTCGGGCTCGACGGCGTGCTCGCCCGCATCCGCGAGGCCACCGGCGGCTTCGGCGCCGACTTCGCCTTCCAATGCACCGGCGTGCCCGCCGCGGCCGCCAACATCTGGAAATTCGTCCGGCGCGGCGGCGGCCTCTGCGAGGTCGGCTTCTTCATGGACAACGGCGAGTGCTCCATCAACCCGCACGAGGACCTCTGCAAAAAGGAGATCACCGCCGTCGGCTCCTGGGTCTATACCGCGCAGGAATACCCGATCGCCATCGCCATGATCCGCCACCTGCGCGCCATCGGCATCCCGCTGGAGGAGCTCGTCACGCACACCTTCCCGCTCTCCCGCATCGACGACGCATTCCGGGCCAACATCGCGATGGAGGGCATCAAGATCGCGGTGCGCCCCGACGCCGCCAGCTGAGCGTAACAATGCAGCCGCCCGACCGGCGGTCGGGCGGCCCCAACTGTAGCCCTGACCCCTGGTCAGGCTGCCCGACCGGCGGTCGGGCCTACATCGGATCGGTGCTTCTATCCCTTTGAATGCGAACTGGCCGGCCGCGCGCCGGCCACCAGCTCGGCGCCGCGCGCGCAGTTTTTCAAAACCCCACAGCCCCGCGCCCACCGCCGCGAGGCAAGCCGCCAGGCCGCTCCAGCCCAGCGCCGCGCGCTCGTCGAAACAGGTCCAGACGAACTGCCCCACGCACAGCAGCGCCACGAAAAACAAGGTCGGCTTGCGCCCGATCAACTCCACCACGAAGGCCCCCAGCGGAGCGCCGAGCGCCACCACCGGCGCCGCCGCCAGCCAGTTTTCAAACACCCCGGGTTGCAGGCCGCCCCCGAGGTTTTTCACCACCACGCCCACCAGCGAGGAAAAGGCCATGATCACCACGGAGGTCGGGATCGCGATTTTCAAATCCGCCCGGCACAGCAGCACCAGCACCGAGTAGAGCACCATGTCGATGCCCACGCCGGTGACCGCCGTCACGGTGAACCCCGCCGCCAGACCGACGGCCAGACCGACGCGAAAATCCCAGCGTTCGTCGAAGTCCACCATGCCCACGTTGCCCGCGATCTCGCCGATACGGTAGAGGTGCAACACGCCGAAACTCGCCCACACCACGGCGAAGACGAGTTTGATCCAGAGCGCCGGCACCCAGGGGGCCAGCCACCACAAACCCGCCGGCACGCCGAAGGCCGCGCCGAGCATCGCCCCCTTCAACATCGCCCAGGCCAGCGGCTGCCGACGCGCCAGGATGAAGATGCTCGCGCTCACCATGCCGATGGACTGGACCGCGAAACTGAAATCGCGCCCGAGACTGGCCGGCTGGTCGAAGAGCAGCACCAGAATCGGAAACCCCACCGTGCCGCCGCCCATCGGCGTGGAGCCCGCCACGTAGCTGCCCGCGCTCATCGCCAGCGCGATGGGCCAGTGCGCCACCACGTCCGCCCAGCGGCCCTGCCCGAACACGAGCCAGCTCCAGGTGCCGTAAAACCCGGCCAACCAGAGAAACCAGATCCACAGGCGCGGCTTGCGCGGAGGGAGGAGGGACATGCGAGGAAGATGGGAAGGGAGAGGGCGACGAGGTCCGCGGAGCCGCCCGACGCAGCCCACCCGCGCCCCGCTCGTCAACAGCGGGAACGCCCGCGCCGGACACCCGGGGGCGACAGGAACCGATGTCCGTCACCACCGGGAGCGCCGGCATCTTGCCGGCTGTTTGCCTGGAACGCCGGCAGGATGCCGGCGCTCCCGGTGAAGGCCAGGTGGTGGCGAAGCGCGGACTTTGCCATCGTTTCCTGTCACACCCGGATCCCCGGATGCCGCGACGGGCTCCGCCTCGACGCTTGCCGCCGCGTGGACGGCGCAGCTCCCTCTCCGCCCATGCCCGATCTCGAACGCATCGACTGGTCCGCCCTCGAGCGCCTGCGCGCGCTCTTCCTCGCGCGCGACGCCGCCGGACAGGCCCCGTATTGGCAAAACCACGACACGCTCGCCGCCTACGACGCCACCTACGCCGAGCGCATCGGCTGGAAGTGGGACGCCCTCCTGCACGAGCTCCGCCTGCGTCGCTGGGCGCCGCCGGCGGGCACGGTTCTGGTGGACTTCGGCTGCGGCAGCGGCGTCGCCGGCCGCCGCGTGCTCGAGGCCTGGGGCGCCGCGCATTTCGCCGGGCTCGCCCTCCACGACCACAGCCCCGAGGCCGTCGCCTACGCCGCCGCGCGGGCGCGAGACGCGTTTCCCGGCCTGCCCGCGCGCGACTTTTCCGGCCTCGGCAAAAGTGGCGGGAGCTTCCAGCTCCCGTGGGGCGGTCCTCCCGGCCACGATTCCCCCGGCCGCACCGACGCCACGCCCTTCACGCTCGTGGTCAGCCACGTGCTCAACGAACTCGCCCCCGAGCCGCGCGAGGCCCTGCTCGCCCTCGCCGCGCGCGCCGCCGCCGTGCTCTGGGTGGAGCCCGGCACCCACGCCGACGGACGCGCCCTCGCCGCCGTGCGCGACCGCCTGCGCGACGGCCACCGCATCATCGCGCCCTGCACCCACCGCGAAAACTGCCCGCTCTTCACCGAGGCCAACGCGCGCGAGTGGTGCCACTTTTTCGCCGAGCCGCCGGCCGGCGTGCAAAACTCCCCCGAGTGGGTGCGCTTCGCCCAACGCGCCGGCGTCGATCTGCGCAGCCAGGCCTACGCCTGTCTCGTTCTCGAGAACCGAACCGCCACCGCCACCACGCCCGAGGTCTTCGGTCCCGACGCCGCCCGGGTGCTGGGGCGACCGGAGGTTTTTAAGCCCTACGCGCGTTTGCTCGCCTGCGACGCGGGCGGCCTGCACTGGCTGGAGCTGGCGAAACGCACCGACGCCGCGCTGGTGAAGCGCCTGGCCAAGGACCCGCCGGTGCCGCTCTACGCCCTCGCCCACGACGGCCGCCGCATCGACGCGGCGACCGTTTTGGTGGAGCGGCGGGAGCGGTGACCGCCTCCTGCGGAGCGGCGCGCCCGGCGGTCGCGCCCTGCCTTTTCGGAAGGCCCCCGACTCGAAGCCAGATCCGCCTCAGGCGCGGCTCGAGTTGACGAAACGTTCGATGCGATCACAGGCGTCCACCAGCTGTTCGTAGCCGGTGGCGAAGCAGGCGCGCACGTGGCCGGTGCCGTTGGCGCCGAAGGCGGTGCCGGGCACCACCGCGACGCGCTCCTTCTGGAGCAGGCCGACCGCGAAATCTTTTTCCACCATGCCGATGCCATTCGTGCTCGGGAACGCGTAAAAGCTCCCGCGCGGCGAATGGCAGGTGAGGCCGATCTCGTTGAAACGGCGAACCACGAGGTCGCGGCGACGGTGATACTGGTCGCGCATCTCGCACACGTTTTCCCAGCCGTTTTGCAGCGCCTCGAGCGCGCCTTCCTGGGCGATGATCGAGGCGCACATCATCGAGTATTGGTGCACCTTCATCATCGCGTCGATGAGCTCGGCCGGGCCGCAGGCGTAGCCGATGCGCCAGCCGGTCATGGCGAAGGCCTTCGAAAAACCGTGCAGGAAGATCGTGCGCTCCTGCATGCCGGGCAGGCTGGCGATGCTGGTGTGCGTGCCCTCGAAGGTGAGCTCGGAGTAGATCTCGTCGCTGAGCACCAGCAGGTCCTTCTCGCGGCAGAACTCGGCGATGGCCCGGAGCTGCCCGAGGTCGCAGGTGCCGCCCGTGGGATTGCACGGGAGGTTCAGCATGAGGATCTTGCAGCCCGGCACCCAGGCGGCGCGCAGGGCCTCGGCGGTGAGCGCGAAGTTGTCCTTCGCGAAGGTCGGCACCGCCACGCCCTCGGCGTGGACGAGCGAGATGCTCGGGTGGTAGGAGACGTAGCAGGGCTGGTGATACATCACCTTGTCGCCCGGGTTGCAGAAGGCGCGGAAGGCGAGGTCGAGCGCCTCGGACACGCCGACCGTGATGATGATCTGGTCCTCCGGGCGATAGTTTACCCCGAAGTGATCGGTCACGTAGGTCGAGACCGCGCGGCGCAGCTCGGGCATGCCGAGGTTGGAGGTGTAGTAGGTCTTGCCCTCCTCGAGCGCGGTGATGGCGGCCTTGCGCACGTGCCACGGCGTGACGAAGTCGGGCTCGCCGACGCCAAGCGAGATGACGTCCTGGCCCTTCATCTTCGCCACGAGTTCAAAAAAATCGCGGATGCCGCTGCGGGGGAGGCCGGCCACGTGGCCCGCCACCCAGCGCTTGCTGGTGGTGCTCATGGGGTGGGTTCTCCGCTCAGGGGCTGACGTTCAGGCGATCGCCGGAAGCATCGTGCTCGTCCAACCGGAAGCCGCCCTCCTTGTAGGAACGCAGCAGGAAATGGGTGCTGGTGGAGAGCACGCCGCCGAAGGTGGAGAGTTTTTCCGAGACGAAGGCCGCGGCCTTCTGGAGCGTGGGCGCGTTGACGAAAACCAGCAGGTCGTAGGCGCCGGACATCAGGTAACAGGACTCGACCTCCTCGAACTGGCACAGGCGCTCGGCCATGCGATTAAAGCCGCCCCCGCGCTCCGGCGAGAGACGCACCTCGATCACCGCGCGCACGGCGGCCCCGGCTGCGGCCTCTCGGGAAAGATCGAGCACCGGACGCCAGCCGAGGAAGATTTTATCTTTTTTCAGCTGCTCCAGGTGCTGTTCCACTTCGGCGACGGAGAGACCGGCGACCTGCGCCATCTGCGCGGTCGTGAGTCTGCCACCTTCGAGCAACAGCTTGAGAACAGGGTTCATGGGACCGCGGAGCCCACCCGAGCCCGGGCGCGGAATCCATCCCAAACTTTCTTTCGACACCTTCGTGAGCGTTTTCCGCAAATTTGGATTCAGTCGCGGGCGCGTCGCCGTAACGCTCGCCCCCTTTTCGCCCCTTCTTCTCCCGATGTTCGAAGCCCTCACCGACAAACTCAGCACCGCCCTCCGCAACCTCCGCGGCGTCGGCCAGCTTTCCGAAGACAACATGGCCGAGGCGCTCAAGGAGGTGCGCACCGCCCTCCTCTCCGCCGACGTGCACTTCCGCGTGGCCCGCGAGTTTGTGGAGCGCGTCCAGGCCGAGGCCGTCGGCAAGGAGGTCCTGAAAGGCGTCAACCCCGGCCAGCAGATCGTCAAAATCATCCACGACGAGCTCGTGAAACTGCTCGGCGAGGGCTCCACCCAGCTCTCCGCCGCCCGCCCGCTCAAGGTGCTCATGGTCGGCCTGCACGGCTCGGGCAAAACCACCTCGACCGCCAAGCTCGGCCGCCTGCTCAAAAAAAAGGGCTACAACAAACCCTTCGCCGTCGCCTGCGACATCTACCGCCCCGCCGCCATCGACCAGCTCGAGATCCTCTCCAAACAGGAGGAGCTCGGCTTCTACGCCGACCGCCAATCGAAGGACGTGCCCGCCATCGGCGAGGCCGGCCTCGCCGCCGCCAGGACCGCCGGCGCCGACCTCATCCTTTTCGACACCGCCGGCCGCCTCCAGATCGACACCGACCTCATCGAGGAGGTCAAAAAACTCCGCGCCCGCGTGCAGCCCGACGAGGTCATCCTCGTCGCCGACGGCGCCCTCGGTCAGGAGGCGGTCAACGTCGCCCGCGCCTTCCACGAGGCCCTCCAGCTCACCGGCCTCATCCTCACCAAGCTCGACGGCGACGCGCGCGGCGGCGCCGCCCTCTCCATCAAGTCCATCACCGGCGTGCCGATCAAATTCGTCGGCACCGGCGAAAAGACCTCCGAGTTCGACCTCTTCCACCCCGACCGCCTCGCCTCCCGCATCCTCGGCATGGGCGACGTCGTCTCGCTCGTCGAAAAAGCCCAGGAGGTCATCGACCAGAAGGAGGCCGAGAAAATGGCGGAGAAACTCCGCAAGGCCGACTTCAACCTCGAGGACTTCCTCGCCCAGATGCAGCAGATCAAAAAACTCGGCTCGCTCGGCGGCATCATGGGCATGATGCCCGGCATGAGCGGCATGAAGATCGACGAGGACGCCGCCGAGAGCGGCATGAAACGCACCGAGGCCATCATCCTCTCGATGACCAAACAGGAGCGCCGCAAGCCCGACCTCCTCAACGGCTCCCGCCGCCTCCGCATCGCCAACGGCGCCGGCGTGAAGGTCGTCGAGGTCAACCAGCTCCTGAAACAGTTCCAGCAGATGCAGCAAATGATGAAAATGCTGCGCGGCGACGGCGCCAAAAAGATGATGCGCCAGATGAAGGACATGCAGCGCAAGGGCGGCGGCGGTGGCGGCATGGGAGGGATGGGCGGCATGGGCGGCTTCGGCGGCATGCCGCGCTTCTGAGCGGCGGGACACGCTGTCACGGCATGGGTGGGGCGGGACCGCCGGGCCCGCCGCCGAGAGCGGACGGTGGTCGCCCGCCGCGCCTGCCCACGCGCTTCGTCACGCTCCCGGCGCACCCGGCTGGCCCCGCCCTTGTTGAATTGCGGAGAGCCGACATCGCTTCCGCTTCCATCCCATTTTCGGGAACTCGTGCCGCGTCCTTGACTCGCCCCCCCTCCCCCCTAGCCTGCCGCGCCTTTTATTCACGGCATGGCGAACGATCTAAAGCACACCCTCAGCCTCCCCAAGACCGACTTCCCGATGCGCGGGGATTTGCCGAAGCGCGAGCCCCTCCGTCTCGCCTCCTGGGAAAAGCTGAAGCTCTACGACGCCATCCAGCAAAAACGCGCCGACCGTCCCGCCTTCGTCCTGCACGACGGCCCGCCCTTCACCAACGGCGACGTCCACATCGGCACCGCCCTCAACAAGTCGCTGAAGGACATCACCCTTCGCTACAAATCCCTGCGCGGCTTCCGCACCCCCTACGTGCCCGGCTGGGACTGCCACGGCCTGCCCATCGAGCAGAAGGTCTCCAAGGAACTCCAGGCCGAGGGCAAGGTCCTGCCCACCGCCGAGCTCCGCTCCCGCTGCGACGCCTTTGCCGAAGGCTGGATCAAAAAACAGACCGCCTCCTTCAAACGCCTCGGCGTCCAGGCCGACTGGGCCCACGAATACAAAACCAAGGCGCCCGCCTTCGAGGCCGACATCATCCGCACCTTCGCCGCCTTCGTGGAGCAGGGCCTCGTCTATCGCTCCAAAAAACCCGTTTACTGGTCCATCCCCTTCGAGACCGCCCTCGCCGAGGCCGAGATCGAATACGCCGAGCACACCTCGGTCGCCATCTGGGTGAAGTTTCTCGTGCCGGTGGACGAGGCGCTGAAGTTCGGCCTCCCGACCGACAAGCCCCTCAGCGTGGTCATCTGGACCACCACCCCCTGGACCATCCCCGCCAACCTCGCCATCGCGGTGCATCCCGAGGTGGAGTATGTCGTCGCCGACCTCGGCACCGAGCGCATCCTCGTCGCCCGAGCGCTGCTGCCGGCCGTCCTCGAAGCGGCCAAGGTTCCCGACTCCGGAGCCGTCATCGGCCATTCGTCCGTCGTCATCCCGGGCGCCCGCCTCGAAGGCCTCGCCCCGCGCCACCCCTTCATCGAACGCGCCGCCCCGGTCGTGCTCGCCGACTACGTCACCACCGACAGCGGCACCGGCTGCGTGCACACCGCTCCCGGCCACGGCGCGGAGGACTATCTCACCGGCCTCAAATACGGCATCGAGGTCTATTGCCCGGTCGGCGACGACGGTCGCTACCTCGACGACGGCCGCGTGCCCGCCGATCTCGTCGGCGTCTCCTGCCTCGAAACCGTCGAGGATCTGAAGGCCCGCAAACCCAGCCCGGCCAACCTCGCCGTCCTCAAAAAACTCGCCACGCCCGACTCGGTCACCGGCCACGTCGCCCTGCTCGCCAAGGCCAAATACGTCCACAGCTACCCGCACTGCTGGCGCTCGAAGACCCCGATCATCTTCCGCGCCGTGGACCAGTGGTTCGTGGGCCTGGACAAAAATTATAGAGGCACGCACGAGGGTTTCGATGGCCCCACCCCGCTTACGCCAAGGGCGTTAGCTCTGTCCGCAATCCAGAATGTGCAGTGGGTGCCTCAATGGGGAGAAGCTCGCATTCGTGGCGCGGTCGAGGCCCGGCCCGATTGGTGCATCAGCCGCCAGCGCAGCTGGGGCGTGCCGATCATCGCCTTTTACGACGCCAAGAAAACCGCCTGGCTCGACGCCGACGTCGTTCGCGCCGTCGCCGCCAAGATCGCCGCCCACCCGAGCGGCACCAACCTCTGGTATGAGGCCTCCGCCGCCGAGCTGCTCGCCGGCATCGAGCTGCCCGCCGGCTGGCCCGCTCCCGCCGAGCTCGTCTGCGGTCGCGACACCCTCGACGTCTGGATCGACTCCGGCAGCTCCCACGCCGCCGTCCTTCGCAACAACCAGGGCGCCACCCAGTGGCCCGCCGACCTCTACCTCGAGGGCTCCGACCAGCACCGCGGCTGGTTCCAATCCTCGCTCTGGACCGGCGTCATCGCCCACGGCGGCGCCCCCTACAAGGCCGTGCTCACCCACGGCTTCATCGTCGGCGAGGACGGGAAAAAAATCTCCAAGTCCGGCCAATACGAGAAGCCGCCGACCTCGGACAACTTCATCGCCGACTACGGCGCCGACGTCATCCGCCTCTGGCTCGCCTCGCAGGACTTCACCCAGGACATCACCCTCTCGAAGAAGATCCTGGACAACGCGGCCGAGCAGTATCGCTCCTTCCGCAACGCCCTGCGTTACCAGCTCTCGCTGCTCCACGATTTCGACCCGGCCAAAAACGCCCTGCCCCACGCCCGGCTCGACGTGCTCGACCGCTGGGCCCTGCATCAGCTCGCCAAGCTGCTCGCCGACGTCACCGCCGCCTACGACGCGTATGAGTTTCACCGCGTCGTCTCGCTCTGCTCCCACTTCGTCGCGACCACCCTCTCCGCCGTTTACAACGACGTCTGCAAGGACCGGCTCTACACCTTCGCGGTGGACCACCCCCAACGCCGCAGCACCCAGACCGCCGTCCACGCGATCTTCGGCGTGCTCGTGCGCCTGCTCGCACCCGTCCTCACCTTCACCGCCGACGAGGCTTGGTGCCACCTCCACTTCAAGAGCGACCTCGCCCCCGACGCCGCGCTTCAGGTTCCGGACTTCAGCCATCCGCCCTCGGTCCACCTCTCCGACTGGCCCGTCGCCCACCCGGCCTGGCTCGACGAAAGCCTGGCCAACGATTTCGCCGAACTCCTCAAGGTCCGCGCCAAGGTCAACGAGACGCTCGAACCGCTCCGCCAGGCCGGCAAACTCGGCAAATCGCTCGACGCCGCCGTCACGTTGGAGGTCGCCGGCTCCGATCCGCTCGACGCCATCCTGCGCCGCCACGAGGCCTTCCTGCCCGAGCTCTTCATCGTCTCGCACGTGACCCTCGCCGAGACTCCGGCCGAACAGCCGCTGGGCGTCGTCGCCCGCCCCTGCGTCGAGCTCGGCTTCGTCCGCTGCCCGCGCTGCTGGCGTTGGGTGCCGGCCCTGCAAGCCGCCGGAGACCACGAGGTCTGCCCCCGCTGCGCCGAGGCCGTCACCGCGTAAACCTTCACCCCAACGCGCCGGCGGCCAACCCTTTTGCTTCCTTAACACCCCAACGCATCATGGCCAAACCCACCAAGCCCGCCCCGGCGAAGAACAAACAACCCGCGCGCCCCGCTCCCGAAGCCACCACGAAACCCGCTCCCCGCGCCAAGGTCGCCGCCAAGCCCGAAACCAAGGCCAGCCTGCGGGTGGAGGCGAAGGGCGCCCGCCCCTCTCAATCCGATAAAAAATCTCCCGTGAAACCCTCTCAAAAGCCCACCGCCAAAGCCACCTCCGCCAAACCCGCCGCCCCGGCCGCCAAAGCCCCGGCCGCCAAAGCGCCCGCAACCAAGGCCCCGGCGGCCAAAGCGCCCGCGGCCAAGCCCGCCGCCGGCAAGTCCGCCGCTCCCGCCAAACCGGCCCCCGCCACCACCGGCGGCAAGGCCGCCCCGGCGAAATCCGGCGCCCTGAAGGGCAAGGACGCCATGCGCGCCCGCATCCTCGCCCAGCGCGCGAAGCCCGCCAAACCCTCCGCCTTCTCCCTCGAGGAAGTCCTGGCCATCGCCAAGACCACCGAAAAAGCCGCCCCCGCTCCCGTCGCCAGCGGTCCGGTGATCGCCACCAAATCGGGCAAGGTCGCTCCCCTGCCCCCCGAGGCGCTCAAGCCCGCCGCCCCCGCCAAGGTCAAGGCCGCCTCCCTCGCCGACATCCTCGGCTTCAACCCCCGGGCCAAGGCCTCCCACGCCGAAAACGAGGAGTCGTCCGTGCCCGACAAATTTAAGCGCTACTACAAGCTGCTGATCGAGCTCCGCAACCACGTCACCGGCCAGGTGGACCAGCACAGCGAGGAGACGCTCAAGCGCTCCGCCAAGGAGGACTCCGGCGACCTCTCCAGCTACGGCACCGACGGCGGCACCGACTCCTTCGACCGCGACTTCGCCCTCAGCCTCGTGGCCAACGAGCAGGAGGCCCTCGCCGAGATCGAGGCCGCCATCCAGCGCATCAAGAACGGCTCCTACGGCATCTGCGAACACACCGGCCAAAGCATCCCCAAGGAGCGCCTCGTCGCCGTGCCCTTCACCCGCTACACCGCCGCCGCGATGAAGGAGATCGAAAAGACCCGCTACAAGGTCCGCGGCCAGGCCGGCATCCTCGGCGAAGGCGAAGACGCCGGCCCGAAGATGGAAGGCTCCGACGAGGAATAAGCCCAATTGGCGTTCGACATGGAGTCGAACGGGCGGCCGGCCCAGCGGTCCGGCCCTACCATAACAAGCTCAACTTGAACGCGAATTGAAATAACGGCGATTTGCGTTCAAACGTATAAAAACCACGATTCCGATGCCCCGACCTCTGGTCGGACTGCGATGTAGCCCCGACCGTTGGTCGGGGCGCCGGAATCCGATGTAGGCCCGACCGCTGGTCAGGCTGCCGGACCGACGGTCCGGCCTACAGGTTGCGACCACAGGCCCCGCGCTTCGAACCACCGTCCACGTCCCCCCCGCGCCCACGCTCCGCATTTCCCCCGATGGCGGCGACACCCGCGATTCCCTCGCGAATTCCTCTCGCGACGATTGCGCTGCGCGTGACCGAGCCCCAGCTTTCCCACCCCAGCCCTCCCCGACCTTGGATCTAGACGCCGCATCTCGCGCCCCCGCCATGTCCGCCGCAGCCCGTCCCGCCTGGACCGACCGCGTGCTCTCCTACTGGCTGCTGTGGGTCCTCGGCGTCGCCGTCTTCATCCTGGACCAAGTCACCAAGACCTTGGTCGTGATCAACATCGACTACGTGCAGTATCCGGTCGTCTGGCCGCACGAAGGCTCGATCAGCGTGATCGACGGCTTTTTCCACCTCGTCCATGTCGGCAACACCGGCGCCGCATGGAGCCTCTTCGCCGGCAAGAGCTCGCTGCTCGCCCTGCTCGCCGGCATCACCCTGATCGGCATCTACCTCTGGCGCCATCACCTCGGGCTTCGGGCTCGCCGCGTCCAGGTTTCCTTCGGGCTGCTCTGCGGAGGCATCGTCGGCAACTTCCTCGACCGCATCCTTCACGGCCACGTGATCGATTTCATCGACCTGCACTTCGGCAGCTACGTTTACCCCACCTTCAACATAGCCGACGCCGGCATCTGCGTCGGCGTGCTGCTCTACCTCTGGCACTCCTTCAAGGAACCGCAGCCCCCCGCGGAATCGGAGAGCTGACTCACCCGCACAGGCGCGGCGCGCGCGGAGCGCACGCCCCACTTTCCGGACGGAGCCCAAGTGCGGTCGTCGGGGTTACCCGCCGCCACGGATCGAAAACCGTGACGCCCTCCATTTTTGTTCCCGCCGCCCGGGCGGACGCCAAAGCTGCCGCGCCATGAGCTCCGCGCCCGTCGCCGTCATCGATATCGGCAGCAACTCCATCAAAGTCCTCGTCGCCCGTCGCGTCGCCGACGGAAGCATCGAACAGCTCCGCAACAAAACCCTCGATTGTCGTATCAGCGCGGGCATCTCGGCCGCCCACCCCCGCCTCTCCGAAGACGGCATGGAGCGCGGCCTCGCCGCCATCCGGGAACTCCTCGCGATGGCCGCCCCCTACGGGCCGGCGCACATCCAACTCGTCGCGACGAGCGCCGTTCGCGACGCCGAAAACGGCCCCGATTTTCAGGCCCGCGTGCGCGAGGCCACCGGCCACGGCATCCGCATCCTGAGCGGCGACGAGGAGGCCAACCTCATCGGCCTCGGCCTCACCTGCGACCCCGCCCTCGCCCACCTGCGCGACTTTTATGTCTTCGACCTCGGCGGCGGCAGCCTGGAGTGCCTCGCCTTCCGGGAGCGCCGCATCGAGCAGGCGCTCAGCCTGCGCCTCGGCTGCGTGCGCATGACCGAAAAGTTTTTCGCCGATCCCGCGTCGCCGCTCGATCACGACGCCTGCACCGGCCTCGCCCTGCACACCAAACAGGAACTGCGGCGCTCCGGCTTTCGTTTCGACCTGGCGCCCAACGGCGCCGGGGCGCCCGCGGTCGTTTTCACCGGCGGCACCATCACCACCGTCCGTGTGATCAAGGGCGCCCGGCACGGCGTGCCCCTGGCCGAGACGCCCTCCACCGTGTCGGTCTCCACCGTCTCGCACCTGCTCGACGAGCTGGAGCCCCTGGACTTGGAGGAACGCAAGGCGATCCCCGGCATGCCGGCCGCGCGGGCGGACGTGTTTCCCGCCGCGCTCGTCACGGTGCTGGCCGTGGCCGAAAGCGCCGGGGTGGACCACTTCCACCACTCCCTGCACAACCTCCGCTGGGGCCTCGCCGCCGAGCTCCTCGGCAAGCAGACCGCGTAGCGGCGCGTTCGCACGGTAGGGCGGGACCGCCGGGCCCGCCGGTTTGGGTGACGATCTCCGTCCGTCCTCGGCGGCGGGCCCGGCGGTCCCGCCCTACCCCTGAGAGTCAATCCATCCCGTAACTGATATGACATCACGTCCCCCGTCACTACGCCGGCGCATTCGTCTTTTGGCTGTCCCGCGTTGCCAAGCGCGGCGCAACGTGTCCGCTTCTCGCCTTTATCCATGTCCAACACCGTCGAAAACGTCGTCATCGTCGGCACCGGCTGCGCGGGTCTCACCGCCGCCATCTACACCGGTCGCGCCAACCTCAATCCCCTCGTGATCGAGGGCACGCTGCCGGGCGGCCAGCTCACCACCACGAGCGAGGTCGAGAACTTCCCCGGTTTCCCCGAGGGCGTGGACGGCTTCACCCTCATGGACAACCTGCGCAAACAGGCCACCAAGTTCGGCGCGCGCTTCGAGCAGGCCCACGTGGACTCCGTGGACTTCGAGTCCCAGCCGCGCAAACTCGTCTGCGGTGACCGCGTGATCCTCGCCCGCAGCGTCATCATCGCCACCGGCGCCTCCCCCCGCATGACCGGCGTGCCCGGCGAGAAGGAGCTCTACGGCGGCAAGGGCGTGACCACCTGCGCCACCTGCGACGGCGCCTTCTATCGCAAGATGGACGTCGCCGTGATCGGCGGCGGCGACAGCGCGGCCGAGGAGGCGCTCTTCCTCACCCGCTTCGCCAGCAAGGTCTATCTCGTCCACCGTCGCGACACTCTGCGCGCCTCCCGGATCATGGCCGATCGCGCCACCTCGCACCCCAAGATCGAGTGCGTGTGGAACGCCGTGCCCGTCGCGGTCGAGGGCGTCGAGCAGGGCTCGGTCTCCGGCCTGCGTATCCGTGACGTCAATACCGGCGCCGAGCGCACCCTGCCGCTCAAGGGCGTCTTCGTCGCCATCGGCCACGTGCCCAACACCGGCCCCTTCGCCGCCGCCCTGGACGTCGAGGAAAACGGCTATTTCAAACCCGCCGCCGGCTCCCAGGTCCGCACCCGCGTGCCGGGCGTGTATGTCGCCGGCGACTGCGCCGACCACGTTTACCGCCAGGCCATCACCGCCGCCGGCATGGGCTGCCAGGCCGCGATCGAGGCCGAACGCTGGCTGGCCGAGCACGGTGGGTAATTACGGGGTATTTCGTATGTGGCGGAAGGTCGGCCGCATACACAGCGGAGATTGAACTGTAAAACTTTTTGCAGTCGCAGGTTTTTTGTAGGTCCGTTTGCTGCTGGGGCTCTCTCATGCCTGCCCCAGCCGGCCCCCAAACCACCTCCGCCCCCCCCTTCGACCCGGCCCCGCTTTTGGCCGCGTTGCGGGAATCCGAAGAAGCCTACCAGCGCCTCTTCGAGCTCACGCCCCTGCCCATGTGGGTGCGAGACGTGAAAACCCTCCGGTTCCTCGCCGTCAACCGGGCCGCCGTGGCCGACTACGGCTACACCCGGGAGGAGTTTTTGACCATGACGGTCAACGACATCCGTCCGCCCGAGGAGCAGGAGCGTTTCCGCGCTTTCCTGGAACAACGCCAGGCCGACTCGGAGGCGGCGGACTCCCCCGCCCGCTCGGGGCGCTGGCGTCACCGTCGCAAGGACGGCACCCTCATCACCGTCGAGACGTGGTCGCACTCGTTGACCTTCAAAGGTCATCGCAGCCGCCTCGTCATCGTGCGCGACATCAGCGAGCAACTGCGCGCCGAGGCGGAGCTGCGACTGGAGCGCGAGCGCTTCCGCCTCATCGCCGGCGCCACCAGCGACGCGATCTGGGATCTGGACCTCGCCTCCAACACCCTCTGGTGGGGCGACTCCCTGCAAACGCTCTTCGGTTACGACGCCGCCGAGTTTGGCGACAGCCTCGACAGCTGGGTGCGGGCCATTCATCCCGAGGACCGCGACCGCGTGGTGCGCAGCTTGGAAACCGCCCGCGCCGAGGCCCGCGAAACCTGGCGCGAGGAATATCGCTTTCGCCGCCGCGACGGCTCCTACGCCACCGTGCTCGATCGCGGTCGCCTCGTGCGCGACGCCTCCGGCCGCCCCACCCGCATGGTGGGCGGCATGACCGACGTCACCGAGCAGACCCGGCTGCAAAACCAAAACCTCCGCGCCCAGCGCCTGGAGAGCATCGGCACCCTCGCCGGCGGCATCGCCCACGACTTGAACAACATGCTCGCGCCGATCTTCCTCGCGCTCGAGCTGCTGCGCATGCAGGCCATGCCCGGGAGCGCGGGGCGCTACCTCGACACCATCGAAACCAGCGCCCGCCGCAGCGCCGACCTCGTGCGCCAGGTGCTCACCTTCGCCCGCGGCGTCGAGGGCCAGAAAGCTCCGATCCAGATCCGCCATCTGCTCAAGGAGGCCGCGCGTTTCGCCGGCGAGACCTTCCCGCGCAATCTGCGCATCCAGATCGAAGCGCCCGCCGACCTGTGGACCGTCCAGGCCGACGCCACCCAGGTGAACCAGGTCCTCCTGAACCTCGCGCTGAACGCCCGCGACGCCATGCCCGAGGGCGGCCAGCTCGATTTCTCCGCCGAGAACCTCCAGCTGGACGAATCCCTCGTCGCGTCGCACCCCGGCGCACGTCCCGGCCCCTATGTCGTCGTAACGGTCTCCGACACCGGCGTCGGCATCCCCCCCGAACATCAAGAACGGATCTTCGAGCCCTTCTTCACCACCAAGGAAGTGGGCAAGGGCACCGGACTCGGCCTCGCCACCGCGCATGCGATCATTCGCGAACACGGCGGCTTCATGAGCATCCGCAGCAGTCCCGGCACCGGTTCGAGTTTCTCCGTCTTTCTCCCCGCCACGCCCGGCCTCTCGCCCTCGTTCGCCTCGCCCCAGGGCGGCTCCTCCACCCGCGGAAACGGCCAGACGATCCTGGTCATCGACGACGAACCCGCCCTGCGCGAGATCACCCGCCATACCCTGGAGACCAACGGCTACCACGTGCTCACCGCCGCCGACGGGGCCGAGGGCGTCGCGCTCTACGCGCAAAACCGGGACAACATCGCCCTCGTCATCACCGACATGGCCATGCCCGTCATGGACGGCGCCGCCACCATCGTGGCGCTCCACCGCATCAACGAGCGACTGCCCATCATCGCCACGAGCGGACACGAACCCGGCCGCCGTCTGGGCCGTGCGGCGCAATCCCGCGTGAGCCAGTTTCTGGCCAAGCCCTTCACCGCCTCCCAACTGCTCCTCGCCGTGCGCGACGCCCTCGAGCGCGTGGTGTAGCGCCCCGCCCCCGGGCCCCGCATCTCGGGCCAAACCCCCGCCTCTCGGAAGCGCGCTTGCCCCGCGACGGGAGGCGTTACCCCAAAATCCCGCGATAGCCCCGCCGAAATATCGCGCAAGATTCCTACGCCTAACAACTACGGAATGATTTAACCCAAAGGTAGGGCGGGACCGCCGGGCCCGCCTCCGAGCACGGACGGTGATCGCCACCCAAACCGGCGCGCCCGGCGGTCGCGCCCTTTCCGGAACGTCCCAACTCAAAATGTAATTGGTGTCAGGTGGGTATCCGGTGGTGATTGCGGTGATCCGAAGGCGCACTTGGAAGGTGCGTCGAGTGTTCGATGCGATCGGCGGATGATCGGCAAGTTGCGCGAGATGAGTCGCGGCCACCGCCGGTTTCGGGCCAAGCTGTGCGCGTGTCTTGGGACGTCCAATATCGCAACGGCATCCATCTGCCCCGGCTTCGCTGGTGGCTCGATGCCCACCACCCCGTGGCGCGCTCCTTCGTGTCGCACGCCCACTTCGACCACCTCGCCCCGCACCGGGAGGTTTTGTTCTCGCCCGGCACCGCCGCCCTGATGCGCGCCCGCATGCCCGACCGCGACGGCACCCGCGTCGAACGCGAACTGCCCTTCGGCCAAAGCGCCCCGCTCTCGCCCGACCATCCCGAGGTCGCCGTCACCCTGCACCCCGCCGGCCACATCCACGGCTCGGCCATGATCCTGCTCGAACACCCCGAGCACGGCCGCCTGCTCTACACCGGCGATTTTAAGCTCCGCCCCGGCCGCTCCGCCGAACCCTGCACGCCGCCCCCCGCCGACCTGGTCATCATGGAGACGACCTACGGCCGCCCCCACTACACCCTGCCGCCGACCGAGACCGTGCTCGCCGAGGTGATCGCCTTTTGCCGCGCCGCCCTCGAAGACGGCGACACGCCCGTGCTCTTCGGCTACAGCCTGGGCAAGAGCCAGGAAATCCTGCGCTCCCTCGCCGGCGCCGCCCTGCCCGTGATGCTGCACCCGCAGACCCTCGCGCTCACCCGCGTTTACGAATCGCTCGGCATCGCCTTCCCCGTCCACGCGCCCTTCGACGCCGCGAGCTGCGCCGGGCACGTCGTCATCTGCCCGCCCCAATCGGCCCAATCCACCTTTGTCCGAAAAATCCCCCGCCGCCGCACCGCCGCCCTCACCGGCTGGGCCATGGATCCCGGCGCGCGTTTCCGTTACCAATGCGACGCCGTTTTCCCGCTCTCCGACCACGCCGACTATCCGGACCTCCTACGTTTCGTGGAGCTCACCCGCCCCAAACGCGTGCTCACCCTGCACGGCTTCGCGGCCGACTTCGCCCGCGACCTCCGCGAGCGCGGCGTCGAAGCCTGGGCGATCAGTCAGGACAACCAACTCGAACTCGTCCTCGCCCCGTCCGCCTCGCCGCTCCCCCCCATCACCCCGTCCTCCCCCGCCCCGTCCTCTGTCACTCTGCCTTCCGTCGCTCCGTCTTCTGTCGCTCTGTTCCCTGTCGCTCCGTCCCCTGCGGCTCCCCCGCCCCCGCCGCCCCCGCCCGCGTCCCCCGCCTCCGTGCCCTCCGTGTCCGAGCTCCGTGAACTCCGTGTCGAAACTCCGACTCCGGAGCCGCCCGCCGCTCCCGCCTCCCTCGCCTCCCCCGCCACCCTCGTTTCCCCCGCCACGCTCGACGCCCTCGCCGCCGTCGCCGAGCGAATCCGCGTCACCGACTCCAAGCTTCAAAAGATCGCCCTCCTCCGCGACCACTTCGCCGCGCTGCCGCCCGACGACGCCGCGCGCGCCGCGCTGCACCTCACCGGCCGCCCCTTTCCCCAGTCCGATCCGCGCGCCCTCCACACCGGCTGGGCCCTGCTCCGCCGCGCCGTGCTCGAGGTCTCCGGCCACCACGAGGGAGATTTCCGCGCCGCGTATCGACGTTTTGGCGACAGCGGCGACACCGCCGAGGCGCTCCTCGCCGCGCCCAAAAAATCCGCCCCATCCCCATCCCCGTCCGCGCCCGCCCCGCTCCCGCTCTCCGACCTCGAATCGCTCCTCGCCCGCCTCGCCGCCACCGCCGCGCCGGCGGAGAAACTCGCGCTGCTCACCACCACCCTCCGCCGCCTCACGCCGCTTGCGGCGAAATACCTCATCAAGATCATCACCGGCGACCTCCGCATCGGGCTGCGCGAGGGCCTGGTCGAGGAGGCCGTCGCCGCCGCGAGCACCCGACCCGTCGAGGCCGTCCGCGAGGCCAATCTGCTCTGCGGCGACCTGCCCGCCGTCGTGCGGGCAGCCTTCGCCGACCGGCTCGGTGCGATCTCACTGCGGGTTTTTCATCCGCTCCAGTTCATGCTCGCCAGCCCCGAGCCCGACGCCGCCGCCATCCTCGCCCGCCTCGCGCCCCCGGTCTGGCTGGAGGAGAAATACGACGGCATCCGTTGCCAGCTCCACAAACACGACGGCCGCGTCGAGCTCTACTCGCGCGACCTCCACCGCATCACCGACCAGTTCCCCGAGCTCGCCCGCGCCGCCCTGAACGAACTGCCCGCCGACTGCGTCCTCGACGGCGAACTGCTCGCCTGGCGCGAGGGCCGCGCCCTCCCCTTCGCCGAGCTGCAAAAACGCCTCAACCGCCGCCTCGACGGCGACGACCTTTTCCTCGGTCAGGAAATCCCCATCGCCTACTCCGCCTACGACCTCCTCTGGCTCGACGGCCGCCCGCTCCTCAAAGCGCCGCTCCGCGAACGCCGCGCCGCGCTGGAACCACTCGTCGTTCATCACCCGTCACCCGTCACTTCGATCCACCTCGCCCCCGTCCTGTTCGCCAACAGCGCCACCGAGATCGACGCGGCCTTCCTCCACGCGCGGCAACGCGGCAACGAGGGCCTTATGGCCAAGGACCCCGGCTCGCCCTACACCCCCGGCCGCCGCGGTCTCGCCTGGCTGAAGTTGAAAAAAGCCTACGCCACCCTCGACGTCGTGGTGGTCGCGGTGGAGCTCGGCCACGGCAAACGCCGCGGCGTGCTCAGCGACTACACCTTCGCCGTGCGCGACGAAGCCACCGGCGCGCTGCGCACGGTGGGCAAGGCCTATTCCGGCCTCACCGACGCCGAGATCGCCGCCCTCACCGAGCACTTCATCGCCCACACCATCGAGGAACAGGGCCGCGTCCGCCGCGTCGTGCCCGACACGGTGCTCGAGGTGGCCTTCGACCGCATCCAGCCCAGCGCGCGCCACGACAGCGGCTTCGCCCTGCGTTTCCCGCGCATCGCCCGCATCCGCGCCGACAAAACCCCCGCCGAGATCGACACCCTCGCGACCTGCCGCCGCCTCGCCGCCGCCAACAGCTTCGCCCCGCCCCCCGGCGAGCCCGATCTTTTCACGCAGCACACGGCCTCCGCCAAGCCCCTCGACTTGCGCCCCTTGGGCTGAGGGCATTGTCTGCGCCCATGGCAAATCCAGCGCCCGCCAACGACAGCATCGCCCTGCTCATCGACGCGGACAACGCCCCCGCCGCGCGCATCGACTTCATCATCGCCGAGCTCGCCAGCTACGGCGTGGTCAACATCCGACGCGCCTACGGCAACTGGCAAAAATCCGAGCTCTCCGGCTGGCAAAAAATCCTCCACGACTACGCCATCCAGCCCGTGCAGCACTTCGACCTGGTGAAGGGGAAAAACGCCGCCGACATGGCGCTGCTCATCGAGGCGATGGACATCCTCTACACCAAGACGGTCGGCACCTTCTGCCTCGTCTCCTCCGACTGCGATTTTACGCCGCTGGTGCTCCGCCTGCGAGCCGACGGCAAACAGGTGATTGGCTTTGGCGGCAAAAACGCCGCCGCCCCCTTCGTCGCCAGTTGCACCCGATTTCTCTATCTGGAGGAGGCTCGCGGCCCGTCCCATGCGCCTCGGGCCAAACCCAGCGTCAATCACCTGAAACACGATCAGAAGCTTCTCGGCATGCTGGGCAACGCGGTGGAGCACCACGCCGACAGCGACGGCTGGGCCTCGCTCGGCGCCGTGGGATCGCACATCAACAACCAGGGCTCCTTCGACTCGCGCAACTACGGTTTCCCCAAGCTGGGAGACCTCTTCGCCGCCATCGACCTTTTCGAGGTCAAAAAAACTCAGATCCCCGGCGGCGGCAGCCTCATCCAGGTGCGCCGCCGGGCATAGGACGCCCCACCGCCACCAACCGGACTCAGGCGCCCGCGACGGACGCGTGGCGGGCGAAGGCGGCGATGATGCCGTCGAAACTGCCGTTGGAGAAAAACACCACCACGCGCGGGCGCGCCCCGCCCCCCGTGGCCGCCGCGCCCGCCGTCTCCGTTTTCAAACGTTCGAGCAGCTCGGCGTTGTTCGGCGCCGTCACCGCGCTCACGCCCTGGGTCTCCAGATGCTGCGCCACCGCCTCGGCGTCGAAGCGCTCCTCCGCTCGCAGCTTGTCCGCCCGGTTCACCGCCCCGAGGAACACCTCGTCGGCCAGCGCCAGCGCGCGCATGAAACCGCCCTGCAGCGTGCGGGTGCGCGCGGTGTTGCTGCGCGGCTCGAACACCGCCGTCAGCAGGGCGCCGGGAAAGCGCGCGCGCAGGCTGGTCAGGGTCTCGGCCAACGCGGTCGGGTGGTGGCCGAAATCCTCGATCACGGTGAGGCCGGGGCGATCCACGAGCTTCTCCTGCCGGCGTTTCACGCCGCGAAAACGGGCCAGCGGGGCGAGCGAGAGCGTGGCCGTCGGCGCCTCCGCCGGATGCGTGGCGCCGGGCTCGGGCGCGCCGAGCGCCAGCGCCGCCGCGGTGGCGGCCATGGCGGCGTTGCGGGCGTTGAAAATCCCGGGGAGCGCCCACTCGACCGTCCCCCACTCCACCCCGCCCCAGATCAGGGAAAAACGCACGCCGCCGACGCCCTCCGCGAAACCGGCGATGCACACGTCGTTGTCGGCCCCGACCCCCACCCGCACCACGCGCGTCCAGGGCAGCGGCCCGAGCGCGCGCAGGTTGTCGTCGTCGCCGTTCATCACCACCCAGCCGTTGCGCGGCACGATGCGCGCGAGGTGCGAGAAGGTGCGCTGCACGTCGGCGAGGTCGCGAAAGATGTCCGCGTGGTCGAACTCGAGGTTGTTCAACACCGCCACGTGCGGCGCGTAGTGGATGAACTTCGAGCGCTTGTCGAAAAACGCGCTGTCGTATTCGTCGCCCTCGATCACGAAGGGATCCCCCGCAGCGCCGAGGTGGTTGCCGGTGGGCGGATCGAGCGGCACGCCGCCGATGAGGAAGCCGGGATCGCGGCCGTTCTCGCGCAGCAAAAAGGCGGCGAGCGCCGTCGTGGTCGTTTTCCCGTGGGTGCCGCAGACCACGATGTTTTTGCGCGTCGCCAGCACGGTGTCGTGCAGCAGGGCGGGCAGGGAAAGAAATCGCAGCGCGCGCGTGTCGAGCAGCCACTCGACCTCCGGGTTGCCGCGCGACATGGCGTTGCCGATGACCACCAGATCCGGCGCCAGCCGACGCAGACGCGCGGCGTCGTAACCCTCGTGCAGCTCGATGCCGGCCTCGGCCAGCACGGTGCTCATCGGCGGATACACGCCGGTGTCGGCGCCGAGCACCTCGTGCCCGGCCGCGCGCGCGAGCAGGGCCGCGTTGCCCATCGCCGTCCCGCAAATGCCCATGAAGTAGATTCGCATCGTCGTGTCGCCAAGGTGAGTCGCTGAAGTGAGGCGGCGCACTGTTGGGCGCCCGCCCACGGAGGCAAATCCCAAGGCGCCCGCGCGCCGCCACCGCACAGCCGGCCGTCCCCCGCCCGGCCAACCGCCGACCTCGGGGCAAGCGGAAGCGATGTCACCGTATGGGTAGGGCGGGACCGCCGGGCCCGCCGCGCCCGCCGCAGCGCCTCTCGGCGTTCGCCAGTCCACAGCGGCGCGCCCGGCGGTCGCGCCCTACCGCCCTACCTTCCCGAATCGCGGAGAGCCGACATCGCTTCCCATTCCCCCGACCGCTCCTCCGCGCAAAATGCCCTCGCCCGAACCCCTCGCCGTCGCAAGCTGCCGCGCATGAGCATGACTTGGCTCGCCCGGGTCCACCCCGACCACGCCTGGGCCCACCTCTCCACCAACGACTTTCCCGCCTTCGCATCCCGCCCCGGCGCGCTCGCCGTGCTGCCCGTCCACGGCTTCGCCGACCATGGCATGGGCCTGCCGCTCGACGCGGAGGAGGCCGTGGCCTCGGCCCTGCTGACGGCGGCCTGCGCCGATGCGTCCGAACGCGCCGCCCCCTGCGTGCTGCCGCCCCTGCGGTTCGGCCCCGCGCCCGGCCCCACCGCGTCCTGGTTCGGCGTGTCGCCCGACGACGGCCGCGACCTCGTGCTCGACCTCGCGCGCGGGGTGCGTTTCGCCGGGTTTTCCAAGCTGTTGATCTTCTCGACCAGCCCCTGGCACCGCGAGTGGCTGGACAACGCCGCGCGCGACGCGCGGGTGGAGACCGGCATGACGGTTTTCCGCATCCACCTCGGCTCGCTGGGGCTGGATTTTCACCCGGCCGCGCCGCAGTCGATCCGGCTCGGCACGCAGGCGCTCGCGGCCTCGCTGCTCGACGTTTCCCCCGTGGCGTCGCCGCCCCAGGAATCGGCCGACGAGCATTTCCGCCCGGGCAGATGGATCCACGCCCCGCCGCTTCCGGCCGGCGCCGTCGGCGACACCCGCGCCCACGCCGCCGAGCTGGTGCGGCGACAGGTTTCGGAGCGCCTCGGCCGCCTGCTCGTCGAGGCCGGCTGGCACGGTCGCGGCGAGACGCCCCGCCCCTTCCCGCTTCCGTTTCCCTCGCTCGCGCGGACGCCCATCGAGGCGGCGCCGCTCTGGCGCCCCTTCGGCGCCCGCTACCTCGGCTCGCTCCACCGCGAGGGACTGCGCGCCGCGGCCTCCCGCCCGGGCGCCCTGGTCATCCTGCCCACCGGCGCGATCGAGCAACACGGCCCGCACCTCCCCGTGGGCGTGGATTCGATGATCGGCCAGGGCCTGCTCGCCCGCGCGCTCGCGCACGTCGCGCCCTACCAGCCGGCCTTTGTCGCGCCCCCCGTCACGGTCGGCAAAAGCAACGAACACGCCGACTGGGCCGGCACGCTGTCCCTGTCCGGCCGCTCGCTCTCCACGCTGGTGCGCGCGCAGGTGGAGCAACTGCACCGGCTGGGCTTCCGCCGTATCGCCATTTTCAATACACACGGGGGCAACAGCGCCGTGCTCGTGCCCCTGCTTCGCGAGCTTCAGACGTTGTCCGGCCTGCGCATCGGCATGCTGCAAAGCGGCTTCAAACCCGCCCAGAGCCCGCAGGAGGCGGCCTACGGTTTTCACGCCGGGGAGTGGGAAACCTCGCTCATGCTCGCGCTCGCGCCGGCCCTGGTGCGCCGGGCGCGGGCGGTGTGCCACTACCCCGCGCAGCTCGACGACGCCGGCGAGCTGCGCCCGGAGGGGGCGGCGCTGACCTTCGCGTGGACCACGCGCGACATCTCCCCGCAGGGCGTGATCGGCGACGCCACCATCGCCACCCCCGCGCAGGGCGAGGCCTGGGCGGAGGCGGCCGCCCGCTCCCTCGCCGAACGCATCACCCAGCTCACCCAGGTGTAGCGGCGCGCGGCGGCCGGCGCGGGGGCCTTCACTCCCGTCTCACGCCTGGGTCAGCTCCCAGCCGGGCTGGATCTCCAGGGCCTCGGCTCCGTCGCCGGTGTCGCCGACCGCGAGCGGGCGCGTGGCGGGGTCGGCCCAGGCGGCGAAGGCGATCATGCCGGCGTTGTCGCCGGTGTGTTTGGGCTCGGCCGCCAGGAGCGGGATGCGCCGCCGCCCGGCCAGACGGGCCATCGCCGCGCGCAGTCCCCGGTTGTTGGCCACCCCGCCCGAGAGGCCGATGCTGCGGAAGGCCGTCCCGCCGCCCTCGCCCGCGCCGCGTTCCAGGGCGGCGCCGGCCTTGCGCACGAGCGCGTCGATCACCGCCTGCTGATAACTCGCGCACAGGTCGGCCATCGCCGACTCCGCTTCGCCGGGGCTCATCTTCTCGAGCTGGTAACGCAGGGCGGTCTTGAGGCCGGAAAAACTGAAATCGAGCTCGGCGCGGGGACCGAGCCCGCGCGGAAAATCATAGGCGTCGGCCCGGCCGTCGGCGGCGCGGCGCTCCACCAGCGGGCCGCCGGGATAGCCGAGCCCGAGCAGCTTGGCGCCCTTGTCGAGCGCCTCCCCGGCGGCGTCGTCGCGGGTGGTGGAGAGCACCGTGACGCGGCGCCCGGCGTCGAGCACGGCGAGCAGGGTGTTGCCGCCGGAGACGACGAGCGCGAGGTGGGGCAGCCACGCGCGTAGTTGTTCATCAAATACGTCCGGACCGGCCGCGTGGGCGGGGACGAAGGGCGACCAGACGTGGCCGCGCAGGTGGTTGACCCCGCGCAGGGGCCGGTCGAGGGCGAGGGCGAGGGCCTTGGCCGAGGCGAGGCCGACGGCGAGGCAGCCGGCGAGGCCGGGGCCCTGCGTCACGGCGATCTCGGTGACGGCGGCGAAGCCCCGCGAGGCGGCGCCGGCGCGGGCGAGCAGGGGCTCGAGCGCGCGCAGGTGCTCGCGCGAGGCGAGATCGGGCACCACGCCGCCGTGGCGCGCGTGGATGGCGATCTGGCTGTGGATCCACTCGGCGACGAGTCCGCGCGCGGGATCGAAGAGCGCGACCGCGCTCTCGTCGCAGGAAGTCTCGATGGCGAGGATCACGGACGCACCTCCGCGGCCTCGACGGGCGCGCGCTGGCGGTCGGCGCCCGGGGCGGAGGCGCCGACCAGGCCGGCGGTGGCGACGGTCTCCGGCTCGGCGGCGAGGTCGGGGGCGCGCCGGGTCGGGGGCGCGCCGGCCAGCTCCGCCCGCAGCTCGGCGAGGGCGGCGGAGAGCTGCGTGTCCTCGACCATGGCGACGCCGAAGCGCTCGAGGAACACCTCGGGGTCGTCGAGGTCGGGGCGCAGTCGTTGCAGGAAGACCGCTTTTTCCTGCTCGGGGGTGAGCACCTCCTCCACGTCGGGCAGGATGCCCTTCTCGTGAATGGTGACGCCCGAGGGCGTGTAGTATTTGGCGGTGGTGAGGCGCAGGGCGGAGTCCTCGGAGAGGGGAAAGATCGTCTGGACGGAGCCCTTGCCGAAGCTCTTCTCGCCGATGAGCACGGCGCGACCGGTGTCCTTGAGCGCGCCGGCCACGATCTCGGAGGCGCTGGCGCTGCCGCCGTTGATGAGCACGGCGAGGGGCAGGCGCAGGGCGTCGTGAGCACCCTCGGAACGCAGCTCCGCGCGGTCGGTTTTTTGCCGCCCCTCGGTGTAAACCACGAGCTCCCCGCGCGGGAAAAACGGCTCCACGACCTCGACGGCGGCGGTGAGCAGGCCTCCGGGGTTGTTGCGCAGGTCGATGACGAGCGCGCGCATGCCCTGCTCCCGGAGCTTCTCCACCGCGGCCCTGAACTCCTCGCCGGTGCGCTCGGCGAAGAGCGTGAGCCGGATGTAGCCGATGCCGCCGTCGAGCAGCGCGGTGTCGCGCACGCTGTCCACCTTGATGATCTCGCGACGCAGCTTGAACTCGATCTCGGTGGCGGGGTCGCCGCGCTCGACGGTCACGGTGACGGCGGAGCCGGGCTCGCCGCGCAGGTGGTTGATGAGCTCGTCGAGTTTCTTGTCGCGCATGTCCTTGCCGTCCACGGCCACAAAAACGTCGCCGCGCAGAATGCCGGCGCGCTCGCCCGGGGTGCCGGCGATGGGGGCGACCACGGTGATACGCTCGTCCACCTCCTCGACCTGCACGCCGATGCCGCCGAACTTGCTGTCGATCTCCTCCTCCAGGTGCCGGTAGGCGCTCGCGTTGAGAAATTCGGAGTAGGGATCGAGCCCGCCGACCATGCTCTCGATGGCGCGTTCGGCGAGCACGGAGCCCTTCACCTCGCCGACGTCCACGTAGTGCTTGTTCATCAGCAGCATGACCTCGCGCACGCGCGCGGCGGCCCGGGTGGTCTCGCGGTCGGGCCAGAGTCCCCAGGCCTGCACCACCTGCACGACGCCGAGGGTCATGAGATAGCCGGCGATCACGCCGAGACCGATGCTGATAATCCTTTTGACCATGCGCGCACCGTGGCCATGCGCTCCCGCCTTGTAAATGGCATCGTCCGCTTCGTCGTCCCCCTCCCCGGCTCGCCCGGCCTCCTCCGGCGCATCCGCCGTCTCCTCCGCCACGGCCGCGCCTCGTCCCGCCGGGCCGCCCTCGCCGGAATTTTTGTCCGCCTTTCGGCAGGCGGCCGACGCGAAGGGGCGGATGCGTTTCGACACCTTCATGGGGCTCGCGCTCTTCGATCCGCGGGTCGGCTACTACCGGGCGAACCGTCCCCGGGTGGGGCGCGCGCGCGACACGGATTTCTACACCGCCACGAGCCTGGGCGCGCTTTTTGGCGAACTGGTGGCGGCGGCGGCGGCCAAACTCCTGCAAGAGGCGGGGCTCGATCCGGCTGCGCATGTTTTTGTCGAGATCGGCGCGGAGCCCGGCGGCGGGGTGTTGAGCGAGGTGCGCGCCCATCCCTTCGCCGGCTCGCGCACGCTGCGGCTGGGGGATGCGCTGGAGTTGTCCGGCCCCTGCGTGGTGTTTTCCAACGAGCTGTTCGACGCGCAGCCGGTGCGCCGTTTCGTGCGGCGCGGGGAGCGGGCCTGGCACGAGCTGGGCGTGGCGCTGAAGGATGCGGCGGTGTCGGCCGCGGCGGCGGCGACGGAAGCGGCGACGGAGGGCGGCCTGGTGGAATGCGATTTGGGACCGGCGGACGACGCGGTCGTTCGGTGGCTGCCGGACGCCGGGGCCACGCCGGAAGGGTATGTTTTTGACGCGCCGCTGGCGGCGGCGGAGCTGGCGCGGAGGCTGGCGGCGCAACCGTGGAGCGGCGTGTTCGTGGCGTTCGATTACGGGAAACCGTTTGCCGAGCTCGGGCACGCGCATCCGGCGGGGACGGCGCGGGCGTATTTTCGCCACGCGCAACAGCCCGACCTGCTGGCCCGGCCCGGCGAGCAGGACCTGACGGCGCATGTGTGCTGGGACTGGCTCGTCGAGGCGCTCGGGGCCGGCGCCCGCGAGGCGGCGCGGGTGGAGTCGCAGGAGAGCTTTTTGGTGCATCACGCCGGCGAACACATCGCGGCGACGCTGGCGCGGGAGGGCGCGAGCGCCGTCGGTCCGCGCAAACGCGCGCTCATGCACCTGCTGCACCCGGCCCAGATGGGGCAAAAGTTCCAGGTGCTGCACGCGCTGAAGCGGGCCCGGTAGGGTTACTTCCAATTCGCGTTCAAGATTGGCCCAACGGAGCGGACGGCCCAGCGGTCCGTCCCTACCGTCAAAGCATAAACCTGAACGCGCATTGGAATACGGGCCCGAAATGTCCGATCATAGTCCAGCCAGCTCCGGCCCGGTCCGGGATTTCCGTTCAGGCCTCCGGCGATCACCACACCGGGCACGCGCCCCGGGGCGGGCGGGGCGCGGTCAGCGGCGGCCCTCGCGGAGACGGGCGAGCCGCGCGCCCGCCTCGCGCAGCACGGGGGCGCTCTTGGCGAAGTTCAGCCGGACGTAACGATTTTCCGGATACGGGAAAAAACTCGAGCCGGGCACGGGCGCCACGCCGATCTCCCGCGTCATCCAGCGCGCGCACTCGACATCGCTCGCGAAGCCGAGGGGCGACACGTCGAGCATCACGAAGTAGGCGCCCTCCGGCCGCGAATACGCGAGGCCGGTGGAGTCGAGAAAACCGAGCAGGAGATCGCGGCGCGCCTGGTATTCCGCGGCGAGGCCGGCGTAGTAGTCCGGCCCCCAGCCGAGCGCGGTGACGACCGCGTGTTGCAGGGGCGCGGCGGCGCCGACGGTGAGAAAGTCGTGCACCTTTCGCGCCTGCGCGATGACGGCGGCCGGGGCGTGCACGTAGCCGAGGCGCCAACCCGTGATCGAGAAGGTCTTGGACAGGGAGGAGCAGGACAGCGTGCGCTCCGCCATGCCCGGCAGCGCGGCGAAATAGACGTGTTCGCGTCCGTCGAAAACGAGGTGCTCATAGACCTCGTCGGTGATGACGAAGGTGTCGAACTCCTCGGCCAGCGCCGCGATCCGCATGAGCTCCTCGCGGGTGAAGACACGGCCGCAGGGGTTGGAGGGGTTGCAGAGGATGAAGGCCTTGAGCCCGCCGCCCGTGGCGAAGGCCGCGCGCAGTTCGTCGGGATCGAAACCGTAGCCGGGCGGCCGCAGCGGCACATGCACGGGGGTGGCGCCGGTGAGAATGGCGTCGGCGTTGTAGTTTTCGTAGAAGGGCGAAAACAGCCCCACGCGATCCCCCGGATCGCACACCGTCATCATCGCCACCATCATCGCCTCGGTGGCGCCGCAGGTGACGACCAGCTCGCGTGAGGGATCCACCGGCAGGCCGGTGAAGCGGGTCAGCTTCGCCGCCAGCGCCTCGCGCAGTTCGGGCGAGCCCCAGGTGACGGCGTATTGGTGCCGACCGGCGTCCATCGCGGCGCGGGCCGCCTCCACGAGGGGCGCGGGCGGGTTCCCGTCGGGGAAGCCCTGGGCGAGGTTGATGGCGCCGTGTTCGGCGGCGACGCGGGACATTTCCCGGATCAACGATTCGGTGAAAACAGCGGTGCGACGCGAGGTCTGGGGCATGGGAGGAAAATCGGGAAAAACGCGGAGGCGGGCGGGGCGGGCGCGAAGTCGAAGGGGGGATTCGCGGTAGAGCCTGGCTCGTGGCGCGCGGCGCGTGGGATGCCGGCGGGGACGCCGGCGCTCCCGGGGATGACGGCGCGCCCGGCGGCGGCGACGCTCCCGGGGGCGGCGGAAATTTCTACTGCGGGATCTTCAGCTCCATGCCGATCTGGAGCGCGGTTTCGCTGGGCAGGATGTCGCGGTTGGCGGCGAAGATGTCGCGCCAGCGCGAGCGGTTGCCGTAGTAGCGCAGGGAGATGCTCATCAGCGTGTCGCCGCGCGAGACCACGTGCCGACGGAAGTTGGCGGCCGGCGCGGCGGGAGGCGGCGTGGGCACGGGCGCGGGCGTCGGGGTGGCGGCCTGGACGGGGCGCGTCGGCGCCTGCTGTTGTTGTTGCACGGGCACGGGGTCGATCGGCGCCACGGGCGTCACCGGCACGGGCGCGGCGTATTGGGGCTGGGCGCCGCCGGGCACGTCCACGACATAACCGCCCTGGGATGGCTCGAAGCCGGGGCCGCCCATCGCGCCCGGATCGCCGCCGGCGCCGGGGAGCGAGGAGGCCTGGCGGGTGGTTTCGAGGACGGCGGCGCGAGCGACGGCGAGTTGTTCCTTCAGTTGCAGATTTTCACGCTGGAGCCGGTCCACGGTGTCCAGCAAGTCGGTGCGGTCCACCTGGTTGTCGAGCGGCTGGGCCGGCAGCGTGCGGGCAAACTCGCGGATGCAGGTCTCGATGCTCTGAAGCACGAGCCGAGCCTGCTCGGTGTTGGGCCGCAGCTCACGATAACGCCGGTAGTGGTAGATGGCCGCGATGGGGTCCTTGATGTGCTTCTGGTAAAGAATCGCCGCCTCGAGGTGCGACTCCGCGGCGGCGCCGCCGCGCTGGTCGATCACTTTTAAAAACTGCGCCAGGCCCTCCTGTTCGCGTCCCATGCGGAGCAGCTCCTTGCCGCGCCGGTAGTCGGGGTCGTCCACCTCGGCCGTGAAGGGCATGGACGTGCTCGGACCGCAGCCCGTGTGCAGCAAGGGAGCGAGGGCGAGCAGGGAGAGGATCAGGACGGTCGGCGAGCGGCGGCGCATGGCGCGGAGAGGGCGAGCCCAGGACGGAAGGCAAAACGAAGTTGAACGCAAAAAGCGGGAGTCCAAGTCTCGCGACTCCCCCACGGACACAAATCCTAAATGGCCCTCGACTCCACCTTCGTCCTGAAACGCGCCCGGCACGCCCTGCGCATCGAACAAGAGGCCGTCGAGGCCACCCGCGAGAGTCTGGGCGCCGACTTCGTCGCCGTGGCCCGGGCGGTCCACGCGACCCTGCAGGCGGGCCGCAAACTCGTCTTCACCGGCGTGGGCAAGTCCGCCCACATCGCGCAGAAGCTCACCGGCACCTTCAACAGCACCGGCGCGCCCGCGAGTTTCCTCGACGCCACGCAGGCGCTGCACGGCGACCTCGGCATGGTCGCGGAGGGCGACACCGCGATCATCCTCTCCAACAGCGGCCAGACCGAGGAGGTGCTGAAACTCGTCCCGGTGCTGCGACGCTTCGGCGTGAAACTGGTCGCCTTCACCTCGCAGGCGGACTCGGACCTCGTGCGCGGCTGCGAGCTGCGCCTGCTCTATGTCGTGCCGCGCGAGGCCTGCCCGCTCGCCCTCGCCCCCACCGCCAGCACCACGGCCGCGCTCGCGCTGGGCGACGCCCTCGCGATGGTGCTGCTCGAGGCGCGCGGGCTCACGCGCGACGACTTCGCCCGCTACCACCCGGCGGGAAATCTCGGGCGGGTCCTGCTCCTGAAGGTGGGCGACATCATGCGCACCGGCGATCGCCTGCCGATCGCGCCGGAAAACATCAGCCTGCAGGAGGCCATCCTGCGCATGACCAAGGCCAAGAGCGGCAGCATCGCCCTCGTCGCCCCGCGCGGAGGCAAGCTCACCGGCATCCTCACCGACGGCGACTTCCGCCGCAGCGCGCTGAGCGGCCCGGGCTTTTTGGACAAACCGGTTTCGGACTTCATGACCCGGGGCCCGAAGACCATCTCCTCGGAAGCGCTCGGGGTGGACGCGCTGCGCATGTTCGAGGCGCACAAGATCGACGACCTCATCGTGGTGGACGCCAAGGGCAAACCGGTGGGCCTGGTGGACGGGCAGGATTTGCCGAAGCTCAAGATCGTCTGAGCCGGCGGCGGCGAGCGGCATCCAGGAAGGTGGCAACAAGAGCGCGACCTCCGGGCGCGCCGAGAGCGTGACGAAGCGCGCAGGCTGGCGCGGCGGGCACGGCGGTCCCGCCCTTGCCGTGACATCGCTTCCTCTTACACCCGATTGGAAACGCCGCCGCGCTTTGCTGCTGCGTTCCCAACGCCCGCTCCCATGGTGCGCGAAGCACCATGACCTCCCCCCGTCACCGCCACCTCACGCTGGGCGCCCTCGTCGCGCTTGGTTTTCTCACGACCGGCTCCCCCGCCCTGCGCGCCGAAGAGGCCGCGCCCGTCGCCAACACCCCCGCGGCGGCGCCCGCGGCCGCGGACGCCGAGTCGGCCGAGGACGACTCACCCATCTCCGCCAACGACCCCATCGTCGCCGAACTCCAGGCCTTGGTCGCGAAGGTCCAGGCCAAGCTGGAGGCCGGAAAAACCGCCGAGGCGGATTTCGCCGACGAGCTCGCGGCCTTCGACGCCCTCTCGGCGAAACACGCCGGCACCAAAACCGACGCCGTCGCGCTCGTCGGTCTGATGAAGGCCCGCCTGTATCTGGAGGTTTTCGAGAACACCCCGGCCGCCATCGCCGAGCTCAAGCGCGTCGCGAAGGAGTTCCCCGAGACCAAGATCGCCGCCGACATTCCGGGCTTCATCGCCGAGCTGGAGAAAATGGCCGTCACCGAGACGCTCACCGCCATCGGCCAGCCCTTCCCCGCCTTCAAGGAGACCGCCACCGACGGCCGCGCCGTCGATCTCGCCGAGTATCGCGGCAAGGTCGTGTTGATCGACTTCTGGGCCACCTGGTGCGGCCCCTGCGTGCGGGAGCTCCCGCACGTGCTCGAGGCCTACAAAAAGCACCACGAGGCGGGCTTCGAAATCATCGGCGTGAGCCTCGACGAGGATGCGGAAAAACTGGCCGCCTTCGTGAAGAAAAACGAGATGCCCTGGCCGCAGCTCTTCGACGGCAAGGGCTGGCAAAACGCCCTCGCCCAAAAGATCGGCGTGAACTCCATCCCCGCCACCTTCCTCCTCGACCACGAGGGCAAGATCGTGGCCAAGGGCCTGCGCGGCGACGCGCTCTCCGCCGAGGTCGAAAAGCAGCTCGCCCTGCTCGAGACCGCGAAGTGAGCCCGGAACGCCGCGGGGCGTTTTCCACCGGGCGCCGACGAGGCTTCGCCACCGGGGGCGACGCGAGGCATGGACGGTGTTCGCTCCGCCGCCGCCCTCGCGCGGCCTGACGCCCAAAGTGGCGGGAGCTTCCAGCTCCCGTGGGCGCTCACGGAGTGAGCGCGCTACTTTCCGGAAGTTTCGGCGCGGAAGGTGATCGGGCTTCAGAGCCGCTGCAGGTGGAAACCGCCGTCCACGTCGAAACAGGCGCCGGTCGAGAAGGGGAAACGGTCCTCGGCGATGGCGCGGACGGCGCGACCGATGTCCTCGGGTTTGCCCCAGCGACGGATGGGAGTGATGCCCCGCTCGTCGTGGATGATGAGCTTGTCGTATTTCTCCTTCACCGCGCCGGTCATGTCGGTGGCGATGACGCCGGGACGAATCTCGTAAACGTTGATGCCGTCGTTGGCCAGGCGGTCGGCGAAGAGCTTGGTCATCATGGCCAGACCGGCCTTCACCATGCAGTAGTCGCCGCGATTGATCGACGCGGTATAGACCGAGATCGAGGTGATGTTGACGATGCGCCCGCGAAAACCCTCCGCGTCCGGCTCCTGTTTCAACATCTGCTTGGCGGCCAGTTGGCTGAGGAAAAAGGGCCCCTTGAGGTTGATCGCGAAGAGGCGGTCGAAGCTCTCCTCGCCGGCGTCGAGCAGGTCGGCGCGCACCTTCGGAGCCACGCCCGCGTTGTTCACCAGCAGATCCACGCGGCCAAACTTCGCGACCGTCTCGGCGATCATGCGCTCGCGGTCGGCCGCCACCGCGACGTCGCCCTGCACGGTGAACCCGTCGCCGCCGGCGACCTTCACCAGCTCCAGCGCCTCGGCGGCGGCCTCGGCGTTGCCGGCGTAGTTGATCGCCACGCGTCCGCCCGCCTTGGCGAGCTCCAGGGCGATGCCGCGACCGATGCCGCGCGAGGCGCCGGTGACCAATGCCGAAAACTTCGATGTCGGGGACGTGTGGGACATAGTGCCCCGAGCCAAAGTCCCGCGCGGGGAATCGCCAAATCCAAAGCCGGACGGACGCCGACGCGAAACGGTTTTGTGCTAGCCGGCGCCCCCCGAAAAAATCACCGACGGCCGCGCCGCCGCCCGCGCGCCGACCGCTACTCCACGTTGGCGATCTGCTCCTTGATGCGCTCGAGCTCGTTCTTCAGCTCGATGACGCGGCTGGCGATCTCGTAGTCGTTGGCCTTGGCGCCGGTGGTGTTCACCTCGCGGCCCATTTCCTGAAGGATAAACTCGGCCTTGCGCCCGATCTCGCCGGCGGCGGCGAAGAGTTTTTTCAACTGCGCGTGGTGGCTGCGGAAACGCGTCAGCTCCTCCGCGATGTCGCAGCGGTCGGCGAAGAGGGCGATCTCCTTCAAGACCCGCTCGTCGTCCACCCGGAGCTCCAGACCGGCCTCGCGCAGACGCCGGAGCAGCGCCTCGCGGGCGCTTTTCACCACCTCGGGCGCGCGCACGGCGACGGCCTCGACGTGCTCGAGCAGGAGCGCGAGCCGCGCCTCGAGGTCGCGCCGCAGGGCCTCGCCCTCGGTGGCGCGCATGGCGGCGAAGCCGGTCAGCGCCTCGCGCACGGCGGCGAGCACCGGCTCGCGCGCGAGCTCGAGCGCGGGCGGCTCCACCTTGCGACGAAACTGCGAGGCCGCCTGCACCAGGGTCTCCGCCGTGGGGCTGAACATCACGCCGCGATGCGCGGCGAAGGCGGCCACGCGGTCGATCCAGACGCCGGCGGCAACGTCGTCGAAATCGGCGGTCGCCCCCGCCCCGGAGGCGCCGCTCGTCGCGTCGAGGTCCACGCGCAGCTGCACGGTGCCGCGTCGGGCGACGGTTTTGACCAGCTCGGCGATCTCGGGCTCGAGCTCCACCCAGGCGGGCGGCAGATAGATTTTCAGCTCCAGCGCCTTGCGGTTCACCGAGCTGATCTGAAGCGAAAAACCCGCGCCCTCGACGGTGCCCGTCGCGCGTCCGTAGCCGGTCATGCTGTTCATGGCGGAAACGGGAGGGGTTAAAACAATTTCACGCCGAGCAGCTTGCCGACCTGGGCGACATCCTTGTCGCCGCGTCCGCTGAGGTTGATGAGGAGGATCTCGTCCTTCCGCATCTGTCTCGCGCGTTTGAGGCCCTCGACCAGCGCGTGGGTGCTCTCCAGCGCGGGCAGGATGCCCTCCAGGCGGCAGCAGAGCTGGAAGGTCTCCAGCACCTCCTCGTCGCAGGCGTAGGCGTAGCGGATGCGGCCGGTGTCGCGGTAGTAGGCGTGCTCGGGACCGATGGCCGCGTAGTCGAGCCCGGCGGAGACGGAGTGGGTGAGCTCGATCTGGCCGTCGTCGTTTTGCAGGATGTAGGTCTTGCAGCCCTGGAGGACGCCGAGTTTGCCGCCCTCGAAACGGGCCGCGTGCTCGCCGCGACGGATACCGTGGCCGCCGGCCTCGACGCCGACGAGGCGCACGGTCTCGTCGTTCAGGAAATCGAAAAACACGCCCATGGCGTTGCTGCCGCCGCCGACGCAGGCGACGACCTCGTCGGGCAGGCGGCCCTCGCGGGCGAGGATCTGCTCGCGCGCCTCCTGGCCGATCACGCGGTGAAAATCGCGCACCATCATCGGATACGGATGCGCGCCGAGCGCGGAGCCGAGGATGTAGTGGGTGTTGCGCACGTTGGTCACCCAGTCGCGCATGGCCTCGTTGACCGCGTCCTTGAGGGTCTTCTGGCCGGCCTCGACGCCGACCACCTCGGCGCCCATCAGCCGCATGCGAAACACGTTCAGCGACTGGCGCTCCATGTCCACCGCGCCCATGTAAACCCGGCACTGCAGGCCGAACTTCGCGCACACCGCGGCGGTGGCCACACCGTGCTGGCCGGCGCCGGTCTCGGCGATGATGCGGGGCTTGCCCATGCGCCGGGCGAGCAGCACCTGGCCGATGGCGTTGTTGATCTTGTGCGCGCCGGTGTGGAGCAGGTCCTCGCGTTTGAAATAGATCTTCGCGCCGCCGCAGTGCTCGGTGAGGCGCGAGGCGAAGTAGAGCTCGGTGGGGCGGCCGGCGAATTCCTTGAGGTGGCGCGCGAGCTCGGCGCGGTAGTCGGGGTCGTTGCGGGCGGTCTCGTAAACCTCGCCGATCTCCTTGAGCGCGGTCATGAGCGTCTCGGGCACATAACAACCGCCAAAGGCGCCGAAACGGCCGGCGGCGTTGGGAAGAGATTCGGGGGCGACGGGGACGGCGGAACTCATGGAAAAGAGGGTCAATGGACGCCACACCCGGCGCCGAGGCAAACGGGATTTGCCGAAGCGTCGCCACGAGGGGCCCCGGCGTGGAGGGGCGGATCCGCAAGGAGCGCCGCCCGTCCCCTCCGATGTAGGCCCGACCGTTGGGTCGGGCACCCCGACCAACGGTCGGGGCTACAGTCGGCGGCACCTCGACCAGCGGTCGGGGCTACAGTCGGTGTGGATCGGTTCAGGGCGCGGGCGTGGCGGCGGGGGGCAGGAGATGGAATCCGCGCTCGACGCGCGCGGCGGCGCGCACGGGGGGCTCGGCGAAGCGGCCGAGCTGCCAGGCGACGACGGTGACGCGGAGCGGATACTTCGCGCGCGGCGGGATGGCGGTGAAGCGCAGGGTGTCGCCCTCCACCTCGGCCGGGCCCTCGAGCACGTAATACTCGACGGGCAGGCCGGCGGAGGAGGTGGCGGAGAGCTTGAGCGGCGAGGGGGCGGCATCGACGCCGACGGTCTGATCCGCGATGGCGGGAAACTCGATGGTCTGCGGCTCGCCTGCGGCGGCCGGCGTCACGCGGACCATGGCCTGTTGCACGATGGCGCGGACGCGCTCGTCGCCGGGATGGGCGGCGACGAGCCAGAGGTCGTGGTTGCGACGGTTTTCGGTGTATTCGGCGCGCCCATACCGAACGCGGAAGGTGTCGGGGCCGGTCTGGACGAAGGGACCGACGATGCGGGACAAGGTGATCGGACCGCCGCCCCCGGGCGCGGCGAGCGCGGCGCCGACGGGCAGACCGGTCCAGAGCGCGCCCTTGGGCGAGTTGTCCGGCACGGAGGACAGAAAGGCGGTCTTCAGGCGGAAGGTGAGGCCGTCCTCGTCCGGAAGAAACCGCGGCGTCACCGGCTCGCCGTTGCCCGCCTCGGGGGCCTGTTCGCCGTCGGTGACGGAGAGGAGCGCGGGGAGTTTTCCGCGTTGCCCGGCATGGATGGCCTCGGTGGCGCGGGCCATCTCCTCGTCGAAGCACCAGAAGGCCGCGCGGGCGTCTCCGGCGTAGTCGGCGTAAGGCGCGGCGGGCGCGGTCGGAGGGGATTCGAGGCGCCACCGGTCCACGCGCCAGCCGTCGCGGGGATCCACCGGAACGAGTTTGCCGGAGGCGTCGGCGGGCAGGCGGGCGGCGGCGGCTTTTTCGATGAAGCGGGCGAGGAAGGCGACGGTGCGGTCGGAGTAGTCGAAGTGGCCTCGGCCGGCGTCGGCGAGCACGGCGAGGGGGCAATCGGGGTGCGCGGCCTGGAACTCGAAGGCGGGGGCGAGGCGATCTTCCCACCATTCGTATTGGCCCATCACCATGAGCGCGGGGATGCCGGCGATGGAGCGCTCGCCCCAGTCGATGCGTTTATGGCCGTTGCCGGTGAGGGTGGTCCGCGGGGCGTCGCCCTTGTAGGAGATGAGCGCGAGGGTGCGCTCCGGGGCCCAGGCGGCGAAGTTCCAAGGGAAGGTGGCGCAGGCGGAGTGACCGAGCGGGACGAGCGGCGCACGCGAGAGCTCCGCGTAACCGGAGGCGGCGGCGAGGGTGTCCACCACCTGTTGGAAGCGCTCCCCCGCCCCCTGATTGAAGTCGAAGGTGGCGTCGAGGTAGGGCACGACCCAGAGCTCAGCGAAGCCAAGGCGGGCGAGCGTGGCGCGCATGGCGGGGTGCTCGAGGATGCCCTGCTCGACCATGTTGTGATTGGCCACCACGACACCGCGCACCCGCGTGCAGTCCTCGGGGATCCAGAGATAGGCACGCGCCTCGCCGTCGGGCACGGACCATTGCCAGACGGCGGCGCGCAGCGGAGGCAGGCAGGCGAGGAGCGTGAGGAACAGGCGGACCATGGGAAGGCGGACGGACTTCGGCGGCGGCGGGGGTATCATCGTCGGGGGGGGGAAGCAGGGAGGAGGCGAAAGCGGGGGTTGGCGGGGGGATGATCGGATGGGGGCACGGGGATTGCGCCCCGTGACCCTTCCACACCACCGGACATGCGGTTTTCCGCA
>CBINNW010000018.1:0-58873 GCA_966252115.1 uncultured Akkermansia sp. | reverse complement strand
AGGTGCTCGTAATACTTCTCGTTGAAGATCTCGAGGAGGTTGTTGATGCCCATGGAGACGCCGATCATCTCCTTGGTGTAGCGGCGGAAGTAGGTGGTGAGCCGGTAGTATTCGCTGTAGTTGGAAATCAATACGGTGCAGCCGATGTCGCCGAGCAGGTCCACGCGGGAGAGGAAATCCGCCGCGTCCAGCGAGCCGTCGGCGAGGAGGTTGTTCATCGTGATTTCCATCAGCACGATCATGTCCTTCCCCTGCACGGCCGGCTCCTGCATGAACTGGGCGCAGGCGCAGTTGAGCATGTCCACGTTGACGTGGGTGACGGGGCGGAAGCTGCCGCGCTCGACGAGGATCGCCTTTTTGTAGAGCACCTCGGAGGGCTGGAGCACGTCGCCGCCGGGGCCGAAGAGCACGGCGTTGGTGAGGCCGTGGCGGACGAGGTGGAGCGACATGAGCCGGTTGTCCACCTGCTCGAAGGCGGGGCCGGAGAACTTCAGCATGTCGATCTCGATGCGGTCGGAGCCGACGTTGTCGGCCAGCGAGGCGATGAATTTCTCCAGGTTGTCGCGCAGGTAGAAGGCGGCGTAGATGAGGTTGGTGCCGACGATGCCGATGGCGTCCTGCTGGCGGAGGTTGTCCTTGTCCCACATGCGCACGTGCAGGACGACCTCGCTGGGCACGGCCTCGCCGGGGGCGGGTTGGAAGCGGATGCCCATCCAGCCGTGGCACTCGTTGTTGCCGCGGTAGGACTTGGCGGCGACGGTGTCGGCGAAGACGAAAAACTTGGTGCTCGCGCCGCGTTTTTCGCCGAGGCGCTCGACGAGCAGTTGATACTCGTGGTCGAGCATGGTGACCAGGCGCTCGCGCGAGACGTAGCGGGGGGCCTTGCCGTAGATCGCGTCGCTGAAGGTCATGTCGTAGGCCGACATGGATTTGGCGATGGTGCCGGCGGCTCCGCCGGCCTGGAAAAACACCCGCGCGACCTCCTGTCCGGCGCCGATCTCGGCGAAGGTGCCGTATTTCGAGTCGTCGAGGTTGATCGTGAGCGCCTTGCGATTGGTCGTGATGGGAGTGGCTACGGGCTGGTCCATGGGTGGGCACCTTGGCGCGCAGCAGATCGCGTGCAAAGCCCCGAAGCGGTGACGATCCGGCGGCGGCGGGGAGAGGGAGCCGGACCGCGAACCCGGCGAATGGGAAGAATGCGTGAAAACGGCTCGCCACCCTCGGCGCCGATTTCACTTATGGAAACGTGAGCACCCTTTCCGCGGCTTCCGGTTCTCCGTTACCCGATCCTTCCGCGACGCCCGATTTTAGGCAGCGCGATAAAAAGTGGGGTTACGAAGATTCCGTTTTTTGGAAACGCATCGACCACGCGGGACGCGATGCGCTCAAGGTCGCTCTGGGCGGTTTGCTGGACGGCGCGTCCGCCTTGTCACAGCGGGTGGCCGGAGCGATGCCGCGCTTCACGCTCCACGACGCCACGCATCTGAACAACGTGCTCTGGTGGATGCAGTGCCTCGTCACCGAGGACGGGCTGACGGTGCTGGGGCCGAAGGGCTGCGGGCTCTGTCTGCTGCTCGCCTACACCCACGACCTCGGCATGGTGCCGGAGGCCGGTTGGGAAACGAAGCTGGCGGACGAAAACTCGCCCGAGGCGCTGCGGCTGCGGCGCTTCACCAACGAACGGCATCCCGACCTCGCGGATTTGCTGGAGCGGGAGCCGCCCGCGGACCCGGCGGCCCGTGCCCGGGTGAAACAGGTGCGCGGGCACATTCGCGAATTTATCCGCACCGATTTTCTGCGCGTCACCCATGCCGAGGATGGCGACGGCGCCCGGGTGCTCACGCATCTGCGCTCCCTGCTTGGAAACAACGAGCTGAAACAGGCCCTCGGCTGGCTCTGCGCGGAGGAGCGCGCGCTGGAGCTCGTGGCGCTCCTGATCGCGAGCCACAACCAGTCCATCGGCTGGCTGGAGGCACGTCTGCGGCGGGATTTCGGCTTGGAGCGCCCGTGGATGTGGACGGCCAGCGGGGCGGAAAAGGTGAATCTGCTCCTGCCCTGCCTGCTCCTGCGCCTGGCCGACATCGCCGATTTCGACGCCAGCCGCACGCCGAGGATCGTCTTTCACCAGCTCGGACTGGAGGGCGCGGTGTCGCTGGGCTTGGGCAAGCTCGACGGCGCGGTCGGCATCAGTCGCGGCGAATGGCAAAAACACCTCGCGGTGGACGGCTGGAGTTGGAGCGGCGGAGATGGCGGTGAGCTGGTATATAGCGCGAGCGACTGTCCGCATCCGGCGGTGGAGAAGGCGATCCGCCGTTTTTGTGCCGATATCAGGGGCGAATTTGAAGCGGTGGAGCGGATCCTGCGCGGCATGACGGGTTACGGAGCGCGTGAGTGGCTACGGATTCCGCGCGAGGTGCGGCCCGCCGTGACGCCGCGAGGCTACGCCTTTCACGACATCGAGTTTAAACTCCAGGCCCACGAGGTCACGGAGCTGCTCCTAGGCACCGCGCTCTACGGCAACCCCGAGCTGTGCATCCGCGAGCTGCTGCAAAACGCGCTCGACGCGGTGCAACTGCGCGAGCTGCGCCATAAACTGAAGATCAAGCTGGAGGACGAGGGCATCGACGCGCCGCCGGAAGTAGAGCGCTGCGAGGGCTGGAATAGAGCGGAGCGCGAGCAGCCCAAGATCGAGCTTACCTGGGGGCGCGACGCGGGAAGCGGGCGGGAGTGGATTCAAGTTAAAGATCGTGGCACCGGCATGACGCTTGACCAGATCACCCGCTACTTGTCGGCGCTGGGGAAGAGCTACTACAAGTCCGCCGAGTTCGGCGCCGAGGCGCGCTTGATGCGCGAGCACGGGTTTATCGCCACGCCAATCTCGCAATTCGGCATCGGCATCCTCTCCTGTTTCATGGTGGCGGAGTGGATGGATGTCCGCACTTGCCCCTGCGGGCGCGATCAGGGCGAGCGCAAGGCTTGGCAGGTGAAGATCACCGGACCGGGCGCGCTGTTTCACTTCACCGAATGGAAGGGCGCGGGCTCGGCGGGCACGGAGGTGCGCCTGTATCTGAAACGTGGGTTCGCGCTAGTGGACATCCCTCGCGAGGAATTGACCAAAAAACTGCGGTGGGATCTGAAATACGAAAACAACTGGATCGGTGAGGAGGATCGAACTCCCCCGGCTCATGAAGGAACAGATGAAGACGTGCATTATCTCAACCCGGCGGCCGTTGCGGCGCGGCACGTGATTTGGCCGCGTCATGATATCCTTGCGCGAGGGGAGGGCGATGCCGAGCCGGTGTTGGTTTTGGACGGTCGTTGGCATTTCGAAAACTTGGTGCCTTGGCCGGCGGAGCAGGTTTCCGAGCTGATTACAGACGACGGCTATTCTGACGAGATGGGCGAGGGGGGGAGATGGCAGATTTACGATTGGTCGGATAATGAAACCGAAAATGCGACCGGGAGTCGGATCCGGTTGGTTTTTCCAGGCTCGTCCCAGTCGACTGGCGCGGATCTGGGCTCGCTGCTCTCCGCGGTTGAAGGGGGGGCTCGAATTGCCGAATTGGCGTGTTGGAGCGACAGGTTTTTGCCTGCGGATGAGTCGTGCCGACAACGTTATTTGGTGCGTGGGATGCGCGTGCCAATGCTTGAGGCAGGCATTGAGCATCTGATACAGGCGGCCGCCGGTGTGGGTGCTTGGTTATGGGTGGACTTTGCGGGCAAGGCCGCCCCTGCGTTGACTGCGGACCGCGGGAAAACACGGGAATTTTCTCGTTTATTGGAGACCAGCCAGTGGAAGGACGCCGTGGACGGCGTATTCAATCGCTGGATGCAATGGCTTCTAGATAATCTTACCGGGAAGAGCCTGGAACGGAACACTCTCCTTTACCTGATCAATTTTGATCCGAGGCATCGCCAACGTTTATCCAGCGGGAACGGCTCGAATCTGTGGCGCTACCAAGAGAGTTCCGCCGTCTTTTCCCTACCTCTCGACTCTTTGCTTTATGGCGAGGCTTCCCGCGAAGGGGGACGTGATCGAATATTTGTGAATGGTCGCTCCCATTGTCGCGATAGCGATCTGGCCTGGGGCTTGGATGCGGCAGTGGATCGTGCCATGGAGGAAGGCGTCGTCTTTGAGGCTGATTTTCGCCGCGACTACTGGCGAGCACGTGACTCTGATGCTGCGCTTGCTGACGCACAGTCTCTCGCACTTTTACAGTCGATCAAGCTGAGCCACAGAAAAGGACCTTTTTTCGTGTTCGACCTACCCCACCGCGAGCTCGGGCTCGCTTGGCGGCGCTCATTGGATCTCAACTTGGTCAATGAAGGATTTTGGCTGGACTTGCCGAGTGCTTTCCCGTTGTTGAATTTGCCAGTTCAAGCAGGCGGCTTGGCAGCCGCAGAAATGACCGCTCCCACCGTGCTCGCGTGGCGCCATGCAGTCGGCATGACACCGTGCCGGCGCGATTATGACTTGGTTTTTCCATTCTCCGTCGTCGCCCAACCATCGTGGCTGTCCAAGGTGCCGGCGTGGGCAAAGGATCGTGGCTGGCGTCGGTTTCTCACGCTGCCATTCCTGCATCCGAGCAGCTCATTAGCGGCGCAGTTGGCGCAAGTGTTGCGGGTCCCTGATGCTAGGCCTGAAGAGTATTCCTCGCGAAAAGAAGAGGCGCAGGCGGAGTTGGACGCGCTGCATGCGCAGGCAAAAGAGATTGCGCAGCACACCCTGCACGTCCTCCTGCCTCGCCCCGATTGGTGGGAGCGACCTTTCGCCGAGTGGACGGAGGCGGATCGCGAAATCTGCGGCTACTCGGCCTGCTGGAACCTCGCCACCGGGGAGATGCTCTGGGCGGTGGGCGCGGTGCCGCGGGAGCGCATGCCGGAGCGCGGTCTGCCCATCGAGCAGTTCTTGAAGTCGCCGCAGCTCGCCGCGTTTCGGGCGCGGTGTCCGGAGCTGTTTACCGAGGCGTGATGCCGGGGCGGCGGACTGGCGGGCGGAGGGTCCGGCGCTCCGTCCCCACCTCGGATCACGATTCAACCCGGCGCGGGGAGGTTGCCGATGAAGACGAGGATTTCCTTCAAACGCGCGAGGGGCTTGGGCGCGGTGAGGCGGGGGAAACGGCCGCTCATCTGCACAAAGTCGTCTCGTCGCCCCGCGCCGGCGCGGATGAGTTTTAGCTTCGATCCGTCGGTCTCCACGCTGACCAGGCCCTTTTGCTCCGCCGCGATGCGGATGGCCGTCACCTGCAACAGCGCCCGCACCTCGTCCCCGAATTTTCCGAAACGGTCGCCCAGCTCGGCCTCGATCTCCTTCAACTGCGTCGGCGAGCCGGCCAGCGCCAGACGACGGTAGAGATCGAGTCGCAGCCGCGTCTCGCCGATGTAGGCCACGGGCAGGCGCGCTTGTATCTTCTCCACGGATACGGCGCCGGCCTCCGCGTCGGCGGCGGCCTTGATCGCCTGGTAACTGCTGGCGGAGGCGGCGGGGGAGGAGGGGAGCTGGAGGCCCGCGGCGGACTTTTGACCTCGATCCGACGGGAGCTGGAAGCTCCCGCTACTTTGGGGGGGGGCGCCCTCGCCGACGAAGACGAAGTCGAGCTTCACGGCGGCGCGGATGGCGGCGGCCTGTTTGTCGCCTTTCAGCCGGGCGACGGACTGGCGCAACAGTTGACAGTAGAGCTCGAAACCGACGCCGACGATGTGGCCGGATTGCTGCGAACCGAGGAGGTTGCCCGCGCCGCGCAGCTCGAGGTCGCGCATGGCGATGCGGAAGCCGGCGCCGAGCTGGTTGTGGGTGCGCAGGGCGTTGAGGCGCTCGCGGGCGATGTCCACCAGCCGGGTGTGGCGGTGGAGCAGGAGGTAGGCGTAGGCCTGGTGCTTGAAACGCCCCACGCGGCCGCGGAGCTGGTAGAGCTGGGAAAGGCCGAAGCGGTCCGCCCCCTCGATGATGATCGTGTTGCAGTTGGGGATATCGAGGCCGGTCTCGATGATGGTCGTGCAGACGAGGACCTGGTGACGGCCGGCGACGAAGTCGGTCATCATCTCCTCGAGCTCGTGCTCGTTCATCTGCCCGTGGCCGACGCCGATGTCCACGTCGGGGAGGAGCTCGCGCAGGCGGGCGGCGACGAGCGAGATGGTCTGCACGCGGTTGTGCAGGTAAAACACCTGGCCGCCGCGACGCAGCTCGTGGCGGATGGCGTCCACCACGAGTTTCTCGTCGTAGGTTTTGACGATGGTCTGGATGGGGTGGCGGTTGGTCGGCGGCGTCTCGATGACCGACATGTCGCGCGCGCCCGTCATGGCCATGTAGAGGGTGCGGGGGATGGGGGTCGCGGACATGGAGAGCACGTCCACGGAGACGCGCAGGGATTTGAGGCGCTCCTTGTGCTTCACGCCGAAGCGTTGCTCCTCGTCGATGACGACGAGGCCGAGGTCCTTGAAATGGATGTCGGCGTTGAGCAGCCGGTGCGTGCCGATGAGGATGTCCACCTGGCCGCTCGCGGTGGCGGCGATGATGCGGGTGGACTCGGCGCGGGTGCGGAAACGCGAGAGCATCTCGACCGCGATGGGGTAGCCGGCCATGCGCTCGCGGAAGGTGTTGAGGTGCTGCTGGGCGAGCACGGTGGTGGGCACGAGGAGGGCGACCTGTTTGCCGGCCTGCACGGCCTTGAAGGCGGCGCGGATGGCGACCTCCGTCTTGCCGAAACCGACGTCGCCGCAGACGAGGCGATCCATGGGGCGGGCGCGCTCCATGTCGGCCTTGGCGGCCTGGATGGCCTTGAGCTGGTCGGGGGTCTCGGGGAAGGGGAAGGAGCCCTCGAACTCGCGCTGCCAGTCGTTGTCGGGCGGGCAGGAAAAACCCGGCTGGGCGTCGCGGGCCGCCTGGATGCGCAGGAGCTCGGCGGCGAGGTCGATGGTGGCGCGCTCGGCCTGCTGGCGGGTCTTTTGCCAGCGGTCGGAGCCGATCTTGCCGAGCTGGGGGCGCACCTTGGAGAGGCCGACGTAGCGGCTGACGAGGTGGGCCTCCGGCAGGGGAACGTGGAGGGTGACGTGGTCGTCGAACTCCAGCGAGATGACCTCGCGGAAGCCGTCGCGTGTATCGAGTTTCGTGATACCGCGGAAGAGGGCGACGCCGTGCTGGAGGTGGACGACGAAGTCGCCCTCGACCAGGTCGGCGAAGTCGAGCAGCTGGTCCACCTGCGCCTTGTGCACGGTGGCGCGCCGCGAGCCGGCGGCGCGGCGGGCGCGCTGGCGGCCGAAGAGCTCGGTTTCGGTCACGACGACGACCGCCGCCGCCGCGGCGGCGGAATTCCGAATGACGAATTCCGAATGACGAATGGTATCGGATGCGGACGCCGGCTCGGCGGTGGACGACGGCGTGGAGGCGGGCGCGGGGCGTTTGCGTTTCGCGGGGGGGGCGGAGTCGGCGAGGTTTAGCGCGGCGTCGGGGCGGGGGGCGCAGCGGAAACCCTCGTTGAGCTGGCCGCGGAGGAAACGCACGGGCACCCGCTTGGCTTCGGGGTGGGCGGCGAGGATTTCCCGGATGCGTTTCTCCTCGGACTCCTTGGGGGCGACGACGGCGAGGCGGGCGCCCTCGGCGTGCCAGCGGGCGAGCCGGGCGAGGAAGTCGTGGCGAGCCTGCTCCTCGGCGCCGAGGCGGTCCTGGGCGATGAGATCGTCGGAGGGGTAAACGCGATGGTGCGCGAGGCTCTCGGTGTCCCAGGTGAGCTCGGCGACGGGCGCGGTGGGGCCGGAGGAGCGGGCCGCCTCGGGATCGAACAGGGCGGAGGTTTCGTCGAGGTCGCCGATGCCATCCAGCGCGGCGACGCGGGCGAGGATGGCGGTGAGGGACGAATGTCGAATGTCGAATGACGAATGACGGATGGGCTGCGCGGGAGGCGTTTCGGCCTCGGCCGGCGTGTCCTCCGGGGCGAGGAGACGGAAGGCTTCGTCGAGCGCGGGCGGCTCGATCAGCACCAGGCGGGTGGCGGGGCTGAGGTAGGGCGCGAGGCCGGAGAGCGAGGGGGCGAGGGCGAGGCGGGGGGAGGCGGCGAGGGTGAGTTTATCGACCGGGGTGCCGGAACGCTGCGTCACCGGGTCAAGTTCGCGGATGTCCTCCAGTTCATCCCCGAAAAAATCGAGCCGGTAGGGCTGACCGGAGTTGACCGGATAAAGATCGATGATGCCGCCGCGCACCGCGTAGGTGCCGGGCGCCTCGCAAAGCGCCTCGGAGTCGTAGTCGAGCGCGCGGAGTTTTTCGAGCAGGGCCTGGAAGGGGTGGGTCTGGCCTTTGACGAGGGTGAGCTCGTTTGCCGAATAATCCTCGAGCGCCGGCACGCGCTGGAGCAGGGCGGCGGGGGTGGTGAAGACGAGAAGGGGAGGCAGAGGGCTGAAACCTGAAACCGGAGAGGCCAAACGGGTCGCGCGCAGGCGGGAGAGCACCGTTTGGCGGTCGGCGGAGGCGGCGAAGGCTTCCGCCATGTCGCGCGCGTCGGTGAGCGCCTCGGGGAAGACGAGGGCTTCGGGAGGGCGGAGGGATGCGGGTTGGGCGCCGATGGCGGAGGGCGCGACAGCGGCGAGGGCGGCGTGGAAGAGGGCGGTGTCCTCGGCGAGCTGTTCGGCGGCCTTGAGCGTGTCGGCGACGATCAGCCAGACGGGCGCCGGGTGGCGGCGTATCAGCTCCGCCAAGACGGCGCCGCGCGCGGGGGGGCAGACTCCCGTGTGGCGGACGCGGGGAGGGAGTTTTTCGAAAAGGGTCGCTGCGGGGGCCGATGCACTCACGGAGCGCGCACAGAGAGAAGATGCGCGTCGGAAAGGCAACGGCGCCGACGGATTTACGGCCGGAGGATCCGTTCCAGGGTCGGGCGCACGCCGTCGCGGAGGATGTCGGCGAGATCCTTGGCCACGAGCTCGGCCAGGCCGGGCAGGGCGGCGAGGTCGCGGCCGGCCCAGAGCGGCGCGTGGGAGAGCGCGGCGCGCGCGACGAGGCCGGCGGCGTCGGGGACGTCGGCCGCGCGGGTCCAGAGGGCGCGGAAAAACTCGAGCACCTCGGGGTTGTCCTTGATCGGGTAGGTTTCGCTGGTGAGCCGGTGTCCGATCAGCGCGCCGTCGCGGATTTCGGTGCCGCGGTAGAAGGCGAGCAGGGCGGCGAGGGAGAAGGCGAGGCAGGGCGGGGGCGTGCCGCGCGCGGCGAGGCCGGCCTCGAGCGAGGGGAGCACGCGGGCGGCGAACTTGCTGGTGGAGTTGAGCGAAATGCTGAGCAGGGGATGTTTGACAAAGGGATTGGCGAAACGCTCCAGCACGGCGGCGGCGAAGGCGTCGAGTTCCGTGCGGGGCAGGCTGAGGGTGGGGATGATCTCGTCGTTGAGCCCGCGGCGGAGGAGGCCGGCGAAGAGCGGATCGTCGAGGCTCTGTTTCACGAGGTCGTGCCCGGCGAGAAAGGCGGCCAGCACCATCATGGTGTGAGCGCCGTTGAGGATGCGGACTTTGCGGTCGCGGTAGGGCTTGTAGTCGGCGGTGAAGACGACATCGAGCCCGGCGCGGGCGAAGGGCAACTCGTCGGCGAGGGTGGCGGGGCCCTCGATCACCCAGGCGTGGAAGAGCTCGCTGGTGTTGAGCAGGGCGTCCTCGTAGCCGAGGCGGCGGCCGAGGGCGGCGGCCTCGTCGCGCGGGTAGCCGGTGACGATGCGGTCCACGAGCGTGTTGCAGAAGAGGACGTGGCGCTCGACCCAGGCGACGAAGTCGGCCGACAGCGACCATTTGGCGGCGGTCTCGAGCACGCAGCGGCGAAGGTGGGTGCCGTTGAACTCGATGAGCTCGCAGGGCAGCACCACGAGTCCGCCGGCGGCCGAATCGCCGAAGGCGCGGTGGCGCTCGAGGAGGAAACGGGTGAGCTTGCCGGGGAAGGAGACGGGCGGCTCGGCGTCGGGGCGGTCCTCGGGGTGGCAGGCGATGCCGGCCTCGGTGGTGTTGGAAACGATGAAGCGCAGGTCGGGGTTGCGCGCGCAGGCGAGGAAGCCGGCGAAGTCGGCGAAGGGGTCGATGCCGCGCGAGACGGAGCGGACGAGCTCGATTTCCTCCCTCACCTCGCCGTCCACGACGCCGCGCATGACCTGGGTGAAGAGGCCGTTCTGGCGGTTGAGCTCGGCGACGAGCCCGGTCGGCAGCGGCTGCACGACGACGACCGAGCCGTCGAAGAGGCCGCGTTCGTTGAGGCGGTGGATCATCCAGTCCACGAAGCCGCGGAGAAAGCCGCCCTCGCCGAACTGCAGGAAACGTTCGGGGCGGCGGGCGGGAGAGGCGGGGCGGAGGGCGGCGTCGAGACGGGGCAGGAGGGCGGAGGGGAGGGCGGGGGCGGCGGTGCTCATGGCGACGGGAAACAGGGAGGCGGCGGATGCGAGGGCGGACGGAGGGCGTGAGGGTGGCGGGACGGGCGAGGAGGGCGGGCGGGGAGGGCGCGGTGAGGGTGGGGGACGGGGCGGGAACGCGGTGTGGCCGGCGGGGCGCGCGGCGGGCGTGTTCAGAGGGTCACGCCGTCTTTCCAGATGGCGATTTCGCGGTGCCCGCGGGTCTCGTTGCGGGTGGGTTTTTCACCGGAGGCGATGGCGAGGAGTTGTTGCCAGAGTTGGTCGGAGAGCTCGTCGAAGCCGGCGGTGCCGTCGGCGACGGGGCCGGCGTTGAAGTCGATCCACTGCGGTTTGCGGGTGGCGAGGTCGGTGTTGCTGGAGATTTTCACCGTGGGCACGGGGAAGCCCATGGGGTTGCCGCGGCCGGTGGTGAAGAGGAGCAGGTGGGCGCCGGCGACGCTCATGGCGGTGCCGGAGACGCCGTCGTTGCCGGGGCCCTGGATGAGGGCGAGTCCGCCGAGGCCGGCGCGGGCGGCGGCGCCGTAGGGCAGGACCTGCGCGACGGGGGCGCGGCCGCCTTTTTGCACGCAGCCGAGGGACTTGTCGGCGAGGGTGGTGATGCCGCCGTCCTTGTTTCCGGGCGACGGGTTTTCGTCGATGGGTTCGCCGTGTTTCTGGAAGTAGGCGCGGAAGTCGTTCACGAGGTCGATGACCCCCTGGAAGACGGCCTCGGTGGTGCAGCGTTCGAGCAGCATGCGTTCGGCGCCGAACATCTCGGGGACCTCGGTGAGGAGGACGGTGCCGCCGGCGTCGGTGAGGCGGTCGGCGATGCGGCCGACGAGGGGATTGGCGGTGATGCCGGAGAAGCCGTCGGAGCCGCCGCACTTCATGCCCAGGACGAGCTCGGAGGCGGGGATGGGCTCGCGGCGGAAGCGGCGGGCGTGGGCGGCGAGTTCGCGCACGGCGGCGACGCCGGACTCGATCTCGTCGGAGACGTCCTGCGCGTTGAACCAGCGGACGCGGTGGGCGTCCTCCGGGCCGACGCCGGCGGCGGCGAGGAAGTCGGCGAGGCGGTTGTTTTCGCAGCCGAGGCCGAGGATGAGGACGGCGGCGGCGTTGGGGTGGCGCACGAGGCCGGCGAGGATGCGTCGGGTGTGGCCGAGGTCGTCGCCGAGCTGGGAGCAGCCGAAGGGGTGGGGAAAGGCGTAAACGCCGTCGATGCCGGAGCCGGGCGTGGCGAGCTCGGCGTGGGCGGCGGCGGCGATTTTTTCCGAGGCCACGTTCACGCAGCCGACCGTGTTGACAATCCAGATCTCGTTGCGGGTGGCGGCGCGGCCGTCGGGGCGGCGGTAGCCGAGAAAGGTGTCGGCGGCGCGGTCCCGGTTCGGGAGGGGTGCGGCGGCCTGCGGGGGGCGGGCGACCTCGGCGAAGCGCAGGTCGTGCAGGCGCTCGGGAAGATTGCCCCGGACGTTGTGGCAATGGACGTGGGCGCCGGCCGCGATGGGCTCGGACGCGACGCCGATGGGGTATCCGTATTTGATGACGGCTTCGCCGGGGCGGATCGCGCGGAGGGCGACCTTGTGTCCGGCGGGGACGGGTCCGGTCAGGACGATGTCGTCGAAAACGGCTCCGGCCGGGGCCGCGCGCAGGGCGACGGCGACGGTATCGGCCGGGTGGATACGCAGGAAGAGCGGGGCGGACATGGCGCGTGGTCGGTGGGTCGCGGTGATCCTACCCGAAAACGCGCCGCGGAAGGCGGGGTTGTTTGCCCACTTATGGGCGGATTTTGGCGGCTTGGGGACCGGGGGCGGGCCCCGGACCCTTCGACGCGGGGGAGGGCGTGGTCACTTGGCGACCACGAAACCAGTGTGGTGGTCGCCAAGTGCCTAAACGAAATTCCTGCGCCGAAAGGTCCGGGGAGCGCACCCGTCCCGGGTGCTTCGGCGGGCGTCTCGCCCGCCGGTTCGGAGGTGAGAGCGGGACGCTCTCACCGGCACGCGGGACGCGTGCGCTCCCCGGACCAGTTCGGAACTTGCGGAATAAGGACCAGGCATTTCGAGCACACCGCACTAGAGAGCTTCGCGATGAGCGGCGGTGATGCTGCGCAGTCGTTGGCCGATGCCCTCGGCGATGAGGATCATCTCGCCCGCCTCGCGGGCGGGGAGGTGGGCGCGACAGTGGCGGCGCCACAGGTCGAGCCAGGCCTCGAAATGGGGCTCCTCGAGACGAAGGGGGATGTGGCGGGCCGCCATGCCTCCGCCGTAGAGCGCGGGGCCGCCGGTGAGGCCGGACCAGAAGCCCGCGATTTTTTCCAGGTGGGCCGGCCAGTCGTCGATGCGGGCGTTGAAAATCGGCCCGATCCCGCGGTGCTGGCGGATGTCGGCGTAGAAGCGCCTCAACAGAAGGGCGATGCCGTCGTGGCCGCCGATGCGTTCGTAGAGGGAGGCGGCGGCGGGAGCGGTCATTGTTTTCCCGGTTTCTTCGGGGAGGTCGGGGAAGGGGGGCTAAACGTCCGGGAGCGGCGAACGGGGCCGCCGTATTCGGAAAGTGGTGCCAGAGGGCGGGATTGAACCGCCGACCAAGGGCTTATGAGGCCGCCGCAAAGCTTCCGGCGAAGTGTCCAAAGCTGTGCGTAAGTATATCGTTCTTGAATCAGTAGCGCAGCGATTTACGGTCATGCATAAAAATGAGTTCAGAACAAAAAAAGGCAGGTAGGAACCAAAAAAGTAGGTCAGTTTTAGGTCAATCAGTAGGTCAGCAGAGCGAGGAAAACGCCTCTGTGTCGATGCCCCGTCTTTTTTCCAAAACACAGGAAGGCTACTGGAAGCCACGTTTGCGCAAGCGGACCTACACGAGGCAGGGAGTTCGTAAGGAATTGGCCGACTGGCATATCAAGCTGAGCCATGCCGGCAAACAGCTCTGGGTGAATCTCGACAGCCCGAACCGCGACACTGCCGCGCGCAAAGCCCGGGACACATGGCTGAAGTTACAGGCGGGGGGCTGGGCTGCGGTGATTACCGAAAAGCGCGGCCTCGTTATGGCCCCTACCCTTGGCGAGTTCTTGACCGCCGTGCAGGCCCACGGCGGCCTCAACTCGCCGACGTTTGCGATCTACTCTTCAAAGCTGCGCACCATCGTTGCCGGGGTCTTTGGCATCAAGGGCACTTCCGCGCGGTTCTCTCACAGCACCGGCGGAGCCGATAAGTGGCGGGCCAAGGTGGACGCCGTGCGCCTTCATCGGCTCACAGCACCGGCGGTGAAGCGCTGGCAGGATCGTTACTTGAAGCGCTTCGCAAGCAACCCGGCCAAACAGGAAAAGGCCAAGGTGACGCTCAATTCGCTGCTCCGCGCCGGCCGCTCCTTGTTTTCCGAAAAGATTCTTCGCCAAGTCTCCCACCTGCGCTTTCCGGAGCCGTTGCCCTTCGCGGGGTCCGAGCCCCCGCGCGTCCGCGTGAAGCGCTACGTCTCCAAGATCGACCCCGCCCGGCTCTACGCGCAGGCGGTCCAAGAACTCGCCAAGCCCGACGACACGACTCTCGCCGCCGCCGTGCAGGCCGCGACCGGAAAGCACAAAGGGAAAGCCTCTCCCGACGCGGAGGGCATTTTGCGCTGGAAGTTGAGCCCGCTTTGGCCACGTGAAATTGAGCGCCGGCGCGAGGCGTTCAAAATCGTCTGCCTCGGTCTTTTTGCCGGCCTGCGCCGAAATGAAATCGACGTTTTGACATGGGGGCAGGTGGACTTCGACCGCGGGTGTATCCACGTTCTGACTACAGAACACGGCCGCGTGAAGTCCGCCGACTCCGAGCGGGTCGTCGATATCGACGCCGGCCTCGTCGCCATCCTTCGCGAGGCCAAGGCTCGAGCGAACGGGCAATTCGTGGTCGCAGCTTTGTCCGCGCCGAAACCGGCCGCCACCTACGGTCACTATCGCGGCGCCCGGCTGCTTCGTTGGGTGGTCGCCTGGCTACGATCTCACGGCGTCGAGTCCGTCAACGCGCTACATGCCCTCCGCAAGGAATACGGTAGCTTGATGACGGCCGAGCACGGTATCAGCGCTGCGAGCCGTGCGCTGGGGCATGCCAATATCCAACTCACCCAGGCCGTTTACGTCGGCCAAAAGAAACGCGCCGCCGTCACGGTGCCGACCCTTGCCGCATAATTGTGTTGAAAAGGCTTGATGTTCGCAGAACTCAGGCCCCATTAATTCCCCAGCGAATTTTGTTGCCGGTCCAACTCACGTCGGGACGGTTTCCATATTCACTCAAGCGCGCTGGCGAGCTGCGAATGCTGCCACACAGGACGTGAAAACATAGCGGAGCGGTTGCTGCTTTAGTTCACGCCAGGCTAGCGATGACTCCGATGATGTAGCGCGTTTGGCGAGCTGCGCATGCTCCCGTGGTTGGCGTGAGACAGTCCGCATTACCATGGGTTCTGACTTCTGCTCGCCGTTGGTGCATGGCGTAAAACGCGCGCCGACTTCTTTCACCCTTCGTCTGCTTTCCCGTCGGGATGTCGCCAAAATGTGCGGCGTTCATCCCGGATCGGTCGCGCGGTGGGAGCGCCAAGGCCTTCTCACCGCCGTTAAAATCAACGCTCGCGTCATTCGCTATCGCGAGAACGACGTCTCCCGCCTCGTCGCTTCCGCCACCTGCTCGCCTGCAAACCTCTCTGACATGGAGGTCGCCGCCGCATGAGTGCCGAAACGATTCGCTGGATTCCGGCCGCTCCCGGCTCCCTGCCCGACACCGCACGCACCGTCCTTCTCTGGACGCCGCCAACCGTGCAGACATTCGGAAAGCCCGGCGTATTCATGGGCTGGCTACAAGCCGACAAGCTCCGGTTTTGCGATGCACGTGTTGAGGCTGACGCACGCCACCCGCGCCCCGTCGCGTGGGCTGAAATGCCGGCCGGGCCCGACGCTTCCGGGCCCGCGCCCGCTCCGGGCTTGCTTCGCTGGCGTGATCCGGAAGCCGAGCCCATGCCCGAGGGCGTTCACGTCCTGATCATCGAGGCGGATGGGTCCCATCGCATCGCCGCTCTCGACCAGTCCGGCTACCTGTTCGCCGACAATGGCGACAATCTGGACGCCGCCGGCGTGGTCTGGTGGGCGCCGCTCCCGGCCGCTCCGGGGGCTCCGATTGCCAGCGCGGAGGGCTCGTCATGACGCGCGCCGCCATCCGCCTTCAGGCTTATCTCGCCGAGTGCCTCGAGCGCGCCAAGCGCGGCGGGCGCCACTGGCTTCGCCTGCCCCTCGCTGCCTTTATGCGTGCAACCGGTTACGCAGAACGAACCGCCCGCGGCGCGTGGGCTCAGGTCCGCGACCATTTCGAAAGCCGCCTTATCCGCATCGGCCGCTCTGATGTATCCATGGTTGCACTACCCGGAACCCTTTCACCCTGCACTCGGACAGAGGGCCAAGGAAAACCTTCGGTTTTGGGGAATCAGAATATTACTGAACACGCGCCGCAGACGGCGCGGACAACGGAAAAATTTCCGGAGTCCATCCCGACCGCCGGCAAGGCCAACCGGGATCCCCTTCGCCGACTCGCCGCTCTCATCGCCTGGCATTTGCGCGGTTGCCACTGGGATTGCTGCCGAGTCCTTTTCAACCCCGGGTTCGCCTTCGCCTATGCGGCCAAGGCCCTCGCTCTGGGCTACGACCGCGCCACCGTTGAGCGAGCATACGAAACGGCCTTGCGCGAGGAACACGCCGTCGCTTCCGACGTCGGAGCGGCGAGCTGGCGACCCTTTCGGGTGATGAGCATCGCCCTTCGCAAGCTCGCCGGCCTCGCTCCCGACTGGAACCGCGAAAGCTATGTTAAGCCCGTGGCGCCGGCCCGGAAAAAGCCGGCCGAGGGCTTCGATTTCGCGAACGCGCTCGCCGCCCTCTGCAACTCGGTCGCCCCCGATCCACACGAACAGGAGGACTATACACATGACGCCCTCGCCGCCTGATCTCCCTACCGCCCTCGGGAACATGTTTGCGCGTAAATTCCGGGCCGCCTCCGCGCTGGATTTCAATTCGACCGCGCGGGCTCGCAACCAGCGCCGAAACCTCAATCTCGCGGCCCTTGGGCTCGTCGAACACGGACGCAGCGCGGACGCCCCCGAGGTTCAACAACTGCGCCGCGAAATCGCCAACCGCCAAGTCAAGTCCCGTTAAGGTCATGAGCTCCGCCGCAACCACTCCCGAGCTTTTGCCCGCCGCTCCGCAGTCGGAAAGCCAAGGCGCGCTCTTCGACCTAGCCGAGGTCGAAGGCTTCGGCCGGCTCTCACGCCGCGAGCGGCTGTTCTGCGAAGCGCTTGTTTTGGGCTACTCGCAGCGCAACGCCGCCCGTGCGGCCGGCGTCGAAGGTGATGACCCCGCAGTTGACGTGATCGCTTCGCGTCTCGCTCGAAAAACCGAAGTTCGCCGTTTTCTTGGGCAATGCTGGCAACGATCCGGCGCGTCCATAGAACAAACCCTTCGCCACGCCGCCCGAATTCAGGCGCGGGCAATTCTCGATTACGAGCAGGCCACCAATAAGGAGGCCCGAGCCTCCGCGATGAAGGAGTGGCGGGACGCCTCCGCCCTGATTGCCAGCATCCACGGGCGGCTTGGGATCCGGATCGACGGGCAGATCAACCACGCGCACGCCCACCTAAATGTCAGCCCGGTATCGGTGCCGGAAGCGGCACTGGGCCCGCTTGCCCAGCTTCGCCGTGATGTCCTCGTCGCCCGCCGAGACGGGGCACTGGCCAACCCGGAACCCACACCAGCGGCCCACGCCGCCTGAACCATGAAGGACGACACCCCCGACCAACGTATCATCTCGGAGCTGATCCGCGCACAGCAGGAATTCAACCTGGCGACGCGGGCCTATAAAGAAGCGTGGCACGCAGCGCGCAGCGCTCAGGAGCTCTCCGACGCCGCAAACCGCAGCCTTGGCCAAGCGTTCAAGCGGCTCGAGTCCGTCATGTTGGCGGCCGCGGGCTCCGGTTCATCTGCCGACCTCATCGAGGACAAGAACCTACTCCGCGCTCTGCGCCAAGGCGATGAGCGGGGCCGGATTCTCGCCCACATTATGCCCCTCCCCGAACACCTTCCTGACCCCGCCGTCAACTGAAACGGCGAGCCTCGAAAAACACCCAAACCACAATCCCGCATCATGGGCTCCACCGAAATTCCCGAATCGCCGCCCGCTCCCGACTACGCCGCCGCAAACCGCGAGGCCATTTACGCCGACATCCAAACGCTCCCCATTCGCCGCCAGATCGAGCAGGCGGCGCGACTCGGTGAACTCGTGCAATACCGCGACCCATCGACCGGCGAGATGGTGAACGCCGACTTTACCGGCCTCGGCGACCTCGCTGCCTCGCGGCAGCAAGCCGAGCTCTTGTCCCGGACCAACGCTGATTTGCAGCGTCAGCAACTCGCCCTTCGCCAAGAACTCGGCGTCGCGAACGCCGAACAGACGGCACGCGAAGTGCAGGCCGCCGACCCGCTCGCCTACCAAACCCGCCAAGACCTCACCTCCCGAGTTCTCGGCGCTCTCACCGACGCGCCGACCACCATTGCACCAAACCAAGCGGTCGCCTCCGCTGCGACTCGTTTGGGCGCCCTCGATCCAAGCACCGAGGCGCTGAACTTCGGGCTTCAGCAGGCCCTCGCGGATTACCAGCGCGGCGGCGAGCTGGACCCGGCGACCGCTCGCTACATGACCGACAACATCCGCGCCGGGCAGGTGGCGCGCGGAAACTACCTCGGCGACTCGGCCGCGGTGCGCGAGGCCGCAACCATGGGGCAAGCCGCCGAGGCTCGCCGCGCCCAAGCGCTCGCGCAGTTGCTCGGCGTGCAGTCGCAGGCTTTCGGCCAAAATCAGGCGCAGAACCAAGCCGCCATGGCCGGCGCTCAGGCCCTCGCCCAAGACGAGCGCAATGCACGAAATGAGACTTTCGGGCGTCAACAGCAGGACCTCGCCAACGCTTCCGCGATGGTGCTTGGCCAGCCGATCACCAACCAATTCGGCGCCTTGCAGGGCGCGCAAAACGGCGCGGTCGCCTTCACCCCATTGACTGGCGGCGGCCTCCCCGGGCTCAACCCCGGGGCCGGCGCCGCCGGCGCCAACTGGGCACAGCAAAACTATGCCAACCAGTCCAACGTCTGGCAGACTCAAGCGAACCTCGCATCGCAAGGTTCGCCGTGGATGGCGCTCGGCGGAGAAGCCGCCGGCGCGGCGGCGGGTGCCGGCATGGCCGCGCTCCTCGCGATCTAGTGGAAACAATCGTATCGAAACAACGAATACACAAGGACCATGAACTACTTCGCACAAGGACTCAGCAGCGGCTTCGGCCGCGGCTTCGACGCCGTCCAAAAACGGCGGGAACAAAAACTCCAAGATCAAAACCGGCAGGCGGATCGTGAAGAGCGCGAGAAGTTCGCGAAGATGGACTTGAGCCTTCGCCAGCAAAAGCTCGCCGAAGACATCAAAAATTCCAGAGCCGATCAGGCATTGAGGCAGGCCAAATACGAAGACGAACACATGGACCGCGCACTGGGGCGCGTCAAAAGCCAGCTCGACAGCCAGTGGCGAGCCCAGCCCGGCCTATCGCCCGCCGAACTAAGCCGCCGCGACTACGAGGCCGAGCGGCTCCGGGGGATGCGCCTCCAGAACGAAGCGCTCGCCGCCAAAGCCAACGCCCCCGCGCAGGCTCCGACCGCCCGTGTGCGCCAGCCCTTCGGGCCCGGCGGCAAGGGCTTTGCCGAATACGACCTGCCCGTCGCCGACCTGGGGCAGCTCACCGCCTCCCCAGCGCAGCCCTACAAGTCACCATACGCGGGCGACATCGCCCGGCTCGGCAAAACCATCGCGGACGAACAGGCGGAGATCGCCGGCGGGGATACGCGCTCAGGCTTCATGAATATGACCTCCCGCGCCGACACCGTCAGCAAGGCCCAAGCCCAGCGTGCAAACCTCCTCCTGATGGAGCTGGAAGACAAGGTGCGGTCGGGCGTCCTCAGCCAAGAGGACGCCGACGCCGAAGCCGACCGCCTGCTCGGCGCGGGTCTGTAACCAAAAACCCACTACACGCTTCGTATGTCCCCAGCCGCTCAACTACGCCCGCCCGGTGCCTTCGCCGATCCCGACGACACCGGCCGGAATGCGCCCGAAGCACTCGAAACCCTCGCCGCCCAGCTCCGGGCGGTGCGCGAGGGGCGCCAGCGTGCCGCCATGTTCCCCAACGGCACGCCGGAGCTGCCCTTGGCGGAGGGTCTCGCAAGAGTTGAGACCGCCCGGGGCGTCTTCCACTACGATCCCAAGCGAATCGCCGCGGCCGAGATCGAGGCGGCGTCAGCAGCCCGGAGAGAAAACGAGGTGCTCGGACTCGGGCCGGCGTCGAAGGCCGAGATCGTCGCCCGTGCCCGCAAGGGCGAGCCGGTCGCTATCCTCACGGAGCGCCAGCCCGACGGCGTCGAGGTCAAAGGCGCCGTCGTGACCCCCAGCACGGCACCCGCCGCCGCCGAGGAAATGAGCGCCCGCGTTGCGCCGGGAAACTCCCTCCAGTTGGAGCCCGTCGAGCAGGCCGTCGCCGCGCGGGAGGCGCCGCCGGCTCCCCGCGAGCTGCGCGGCATGGCTCGCCTCCGCGCTTTTGTGGAAGCGCAGGGCGAGCCGGACGAGCGGCCCGGCTTTTTCGGGGGCGTGGGGAACTCGGCCAAGCGCGGCTTGCTGCAAGCCGGGAACTCGGTGGACGGTGCTTCGCTGGGCATGGCCTCCAGCTTGGCCGAGGACGCGTCCAAAGAACCCGAGCGCGTCGCAGCCGAGCGTGCGCGGGATCCGGCGCCGAGCCGCGAGCAAATTCGGAACGTGTGGGGCGACGGACCCGCCGCCGAGCGGGCTTGGGCTTCGGCGCTGCGGAAATGGACGGAGCGCGAACGCCTCCGCGAGGAACGGCTCGAGGGCGCCGCGCGCTACGCGGCCGGCGTCCGCGATAGCCTCGCGCCCGCCTACGGCGGCGTCATCGGCCGGCGCCTCGCCGAGATGGAGACCTTGCCCGCCTCGGAGGCGTTCAAGAAGTGGCAAGACGCCGAGGGCCTCGGCCCCGCGCTCGCCGTGCTCGCCCGGCATCCCGTCGAGGTCGTCGCCAACCTCGCAGCCGAGGGGCTCACCTCGTCGGCGCCCTCGCTCGCCGCCGGTGCCGTCGGCGGTGCCGCCGCCGGCCCGGTCGGCGCCGCCGCCGCCACCGGCGCGGGCACGCTCGCGACCGAATACGGATCAACCATCGTGGACGAATTGCAGGCGGCCGGCGTGGACTTCGCCGAGCCCGCCTCGCTCGCCGCCCTCATGCAGGACAGCGAACGCTTCGCCGCGATCCGGCGAAAGGCGCTCGCGCGCGGCGTGCCCATCGCCGTCTTCGACGCCGTGTCCGCCGGCATCGCGGGCAAGCTCGTGACCTCGCCGGCCCGCTCCGTGCTCGGCAAGGTTGCCCAGGGCGCCGCCGAACTCGGCACCCAAGCGGCACTTGGCGGCGCGGGCGAAGCCGCCGCCGGCCTCGCCTCCGGCGACGGTATCGATGGCAAGGCAGTCCTCGCCGAAATGCTGGGCGAAGTCGGCCCCGGCTCCGTCGAGGTCGCCGCCGGCGCCGCTCGCTCGCGTGTCGCCTCCGGCGAACGCTCCGCTTCGCGAGGTCTCGCCCGCTTGCGCGAGCTCGCCGAGGCCGAGCCCGCCGGCGCTGCCGCTCCGGCGGAGGCCTCCGCCCCGGCCGGCCAGCCTCGCGGCTTGGCGGCGCTCCGCGCCCTCGCCGAGCAGGTCGAAGCGTCGGAAAGCCCGACGGGCAAAACGCCGCTCGGCTCTGCGGCCGAGCTTGTCGCCGATCAGATCGACGCCCGCCCCGCTGAGGACTTCCGTGCCGATCTCGCCGACGGCTTGACCGGCCCGGACGTGGACCTCGTCTCCCAAGTGACGCGCTGGGGTGAGCTGAGCCGGCCCGATCTTGCCGACCCGGCCACGCCTCCCGAATCGTTCGAGAGCTTCGCCAGCCGCGCCGAAGCTCGTTTCGGCCCGCGTGTGCGGGCCTACCTCGCCCCGGCATGGGATTCCATCGCCGGAGGCGAGCGTGTCGGCGACCTCAACGAAGCGGCCGCGAATCCGCTCGCCCTCGAAAACACCGCCCGCCGCGCTTTGACCTACTGGCGTCTCTGGTGGGAAGGAAGCGCGGACGTATTACGCCGCTCCGGGCTGCGTTCTTTGGCCTCCGCAGTCGAGCAGCATGTCGATGCAACCGACCGCAACCTTGCCTTCGCCTGGGCTCCGTTTCGGTCCGCCCTCGCCCCGTTCAAGGGTGTGCGCGGCCTGCTCCGTCGCGGGGAGTTCACGCAGGCTCGCGCGGAGTTCGAGGCTTACCAGCTCGCCCGCGAAGAGGGCCGCGCCGACGACGCGGCGCAGATCCTCACGCAAGCTTCGCCCTCCGCCCGCGACCTGGTCGCCGCCACTGCGGAAGCCATGGCTCGCACCGGCTACCAAAACCGCCGGCTTGGCGTGAAGGTCCGCACGGCCGATGGCCGGATTCGCCCCATCGGCGAACTGGGCCCGGAGTATTTCCCGCGCGTCGTCCGCCCCGAGGTGGCGGAAGTGCTGCGCGATCCGTCCACCAACCCGGAGCGGTGGCGGCGGATGCAAGACGATCTACTCGCCGCCGGGCTCATCCGAGAGCGGGCCGAGGCGGCGGAGTATCTCCGCAGCGCCACGCCCGACGACGCCGACACGCTCTCGCGTGGCGACCGCTTCGCGCCGCTCGCCGTCGCCCGCGGGGCGCGCCTGCCTTCGTCCTGGCTTCGCCACGACTTCGGAGTCGTCTCCGAATACCTCGCCCGCTGGGCGGAGGTTTCCGCGCTCTATGAGGCCTTTGGCCAGAAGATCGCCCCCGGCGACCTCGACGCGTTTGACCACGCTATCCGGGCGACCAATGACAAAAACCTCGCCACCTACGTCGCGAAAACTCGCGCCGCCGCCTATCGACTGACGCGCGTTCCGGCCAAGGTGCGGGCCGCGCTCGGCAACGTCACCGCCGCCACCACCGGCCTCCTCATGGGCAACCCCTACAGCACGGCGCGCAACCTCATCGGCGGCGTCGCCCAGACCGTCAACCAGTTCGGCCCGCTGCGCGCTTTCGCCGAGCTGCGCGCGGCCTTCCGCTCCGCCGCGCATGCCGACGCCGAGGCCGTCGGGGCGCTCAAGGCCGATGTGGCGGACCTGCTTTTCCACGGCGAGGGCTCCGCCTCGGTGCGCGGGCTCGCGGGGCTCGCCCTGCGCGTGAACGGCTTCAACGCCGTTGAAAATTTCGTTCGCACGCATGGCGTGCTCACCGCCCGCGCTTTCCTGCGCGACGCGCTCGCGCTTCGCCGCGAGCGGCCGCGGAGCCGTCGCGCCTTGCAGGCGACGGCCTTCTTGCAGCGCCATGGGCTCAACCTCGACAAGCTCGACGCCGAGGTCGGTCGCGGTCCGGAGACCGAGCGATTTTTGCGCGCAGCCGTCCGGCAGTCGCAGGGCGGATATCGTTACGATCAGACTCCGCTATTCACGCAAACACCCGTCGGGCGCTTGCTGTTTCAAATGCAACGCTGGGGCACGCAAGCTACCCGCTTTCACGTCAAACACGCTCTCGCGCCCGCGCTCGTCGGCGACCTGGTGACAGTGCGCAACTCCGACGGCTCAACCTCACGCCGCCGGGTGCGCACGCTCGCGCCTTTGCTGCGCTCGCCGCTCGTCGCCATGGCGGCGGGCGTATCCACCTACGCGCTACGCGAGGCGGCCTTCGGCATCGCTCGCACGGATCAGACCTGGGACGAGGTTTTCGAGGCCTTGGACGAGGACGAAAAACGCGGCGTCGAACTCGCGCTCGGCCGCATGACAAACGACCTCGTCATGGGCGGCACCTTCGGTGCGGTGTCGAGCTTCGCCGACACGCTGCGCTGGGCGGTGAAAAAGGGCGAGGTGCGCTCGCCCGTCGAGCCGCCGAGCATCTCGCTGGCGCTCGAAGTCGTCGCGCTCGCGCGGAAGGCGCGCGCCCAGGGCGGCGAGCTCTCCGCGCAGGATCTGCGGGAATTCGCCGGCCGCTTGGTCACCGCCTATAAATACGACTCCGCGCTCGCCTATTCCATCGCCGACAAGATCGGCGCGGAGTGGGATGTCGCCCGCCGCCACCGCGCCGAGCAGGATCGGCGCTTCGCCCGCGCGGCCGGTCGCCGCTTCGCCGAGGCTCGCGGCTACCCGCCGCCGGAGGCTCCGCCCGACGGCGTTCCGCTCGGCTCGCGTCGCTCGCCGCTTTACGACGCCCTCGAGGACGCCTTGCACGAAGGCGACGCGGAGGGCGTGCAAGCCGTCGTCGGCGAGGCCCTCGCGGGCCTGCGCACGGAGGGCATGCGCTCCAAGGTCCGCGCACGGCTGCGCGACGCCGCCTTGCGCCGTGCGCCCATGAATCCGGCCGGCCGGCTCGACTTCGCCACCCGCGAGGAATTCCGGGAGTGGATGCATGAGAACCTGAGCGACCCCGACCGCGAGCGCGTCGAGGCCGCGCAACGGCGCTTCATCGTGACGGCGGTCGGCGCCGGCCTGCTTCGCGAAGCCGATCTTGACCGCTACGCCGACGGCGCCGACCTCGGAAACTGACTTATGGCAATGGATTCCCTGCTCGTGAAAGGTAATCGAGCTCCCACTGTGGAGTTTGAGCCGGAGGCCATGGCGGCCTACATCCGCTTCAAGCGGGCGAAGGTGGCCCGGACCGTGGATCGATCCCCCCGGCGCTTTACCCTCGCCGTCGATCTCGACGGCAGGGGCGAAGTGATCGGCGTCGAGGCAGTCGGATGTTCCGAAATCGTGATCGAGAAACTGCTCGCCCGCGCGAAGGTGAAGGCTCCGCATGTGCCGCTGAATCGTGCGCGCCTACGTGCCTTCATCAGGGAGGGTTCCGAATGATGACGCCGACTCCAATCCCGGCCACGCCAACGCGTCGCAACACCTGCAACAAATGCCGGCACTGGTTGCCGCTCCCGCCATCGGCCAGCGCCCGCGCCGGCCGCTTCGGCGACATCGGCGAATGTCACGCGCATCCTCCGTCCGAAAACTTTCGGTGGCCCCGCACCGAGGCGACCGATTGGTGTGGCGACTTCGCCCCACAAGGTGCGGACGCTCGACAGTCGCTTGCCACGTCCGTTGCATCTTCCCATGCGCCCGACTGAAATTCTTCGCGCTGTTGACGATACCCCCGCCAGTGAGAAGCCGCGCCTCATGCGGGAAATCGCCCGTCGCATGAAAGCTTATGACGACGCTCGATCCGGTTCTTCCTCCCGGCGCCGAAAGCCCGCTTCTAAAAAGAGCGCGGCCAAGGCCGCAGACTGATCGGGCGCGGAACCGCGCTTTTGAACCAGGCGGCACCTTCCGCGCCAAGCCGCCGCCCTCGATGCCGCGCCCCGAGCCGCGCGTCATCGACCCTCGCGCCGGCGCTCGGGCTGCGGGGACTCTGGCTTGTCACGCAAGCTGCTTGCTCCTCCGGGGTGGCGCTCTCGGCCGCAAGGGCCTTCGCGCCATCCTCCGCGCCAGCGCGGAGGCAGACCCCTCCGTCCGCCAAACGTCCTGCCCGCCGGGGCGGCCACGCGCGAAGTATCGCGCGTAGGGTGGCGCTCCGTGGCCCGCGCCATCGCCAGCGTGCAGGCCGTGCGCTGCGCTCCCGTCCCGCACGTCGGCGACCGCCTGAAGTCAAACCGGCGGGCTCCCGCTGCGACCGACAGGCTACCCGCTCCGCCTCAACCACGCCCAGCCGAGGCGCGCTTGCGCTTCCTCGCGCGGGGCGCGGGTCGGCGTAACGGCGCGCTTCGCGCGGCCTGCGGCTCCGGTCGGCCGTGGAACGGCCTCCCTTCGGCCGGGTCCGCATGGCCCGGCTCTCGCATTGTGGACCGCTGCTCAGCCCCGTTGGGGCTGGCGCGTTTTACGCGGTCCACATCCACTTAGGGGCGGGTCGGCGGCCTTCACGAAGGGCTTTCGCCTCGTCTCCGGCTTCCTCGCAAGGCGGGCGACGCGGGCGGCGGCACTGCGACGGCGCTCCCTTCGGTCACGTCCGACGTCGTGTCCCGCCCCGACGTCCCGTCGGCTCGGTCGCCTGCGTCTCGGCTCGGCCCATCGTTGCGGCCGGGGACGGGCCTTCCTCCGACCCCGGCCCGTGCTTCGCGCCTGGCGGCGCTGCGCGCGGCGAGCGCCGCTTGCGCCTACGGACTGCACCTCTCGCCGAGCCGAGCGGCGCAGACCGCCCGGCGCGCATGCGCGCCCTTTCGCGCGCCTATCCCGCGCGAGATCCGATGCCGACTACGTCGGCCGGCCTCTTGCAGGGCGCGCCAGCGCGCGCTCCGCGCGCAGCCCTTCCCCTTGCCGAGGCAGCGTCTTAGGGTAGCACGGCGGGCCGGGCCAAAGGCCCTCAAGGAGTTCTCGGCGCAAGCGCCTGCGCTCCTCCTTGCCTCGCCGTGCTTCCCGCGCGCTGTCCCCGGCAACGGGAAAACGGGACGGCCCAACCGGACATGGTGTCCGACGGCCCTTCCGCCCCTCCCGTTGTTCGGTCTCGCACAATGAACACCTCCGTAGTCACTCCCGACGAAGTCCACGCCGAAGCTCTCGAAAATTACCAGCGCGCCGGCCTATCCCGGAAATCCGCCCAAATCATGGCCGACGAGAAACGCGCGCAGCACCGCAAAGCGATGCTCGGCCGTTGTGAATACGCCACCATCAACGCGGCGCACTTCATGGCTGCTTGCCTCGCGTCCGATCATTTGCCCGCCGACGCAGAACGCGTTTTCGCCCAAGACGCCATCGCCGCTTGGCTGCCTCACATGCCGACAGGGGAGCGACTGGAGTGCATCGCCAAGCTTCGCCACTGCACTCCCGCCCAGCTCGGTCCCGATCTCGTCGCCATTGTCGCCAGCCAGTTTCCGGAGGTGAAGGCGTGAACACCGACGCTGATCTGCTCACCCCAGATCAGCAGGCGCTCGCCGATGCCCTTGCCCAGCTCCGCAGGTCGGAGCGTGGGCAACGGGCCGCGGCCCAGTTCCGCCGCCTGCTCGAAGCCAACGACGGCTCCGCCGTCTCCCTCGACTCCAACAACTGGCGAGCCCTCGAAACCCTCGTCCGGTCTTGCCGCATCTTTGGCGCCCTCAACGTCCGCGACCTCCTCCCGAAACGCTGAACCTCTCCCCGGTCGCCGAATCGGCCGGGGCTTTTTCCATCCCATGCGACCTTGGATCTACCGCGGTGACATGGCCGGCTTGCCCAGGCGCGGCGGTTCGGACGCGCGCGAGCAATCCGTTTATCTCCTTCAGTTCCGCGACCGCTGCAAGGTGGGCATCTCGGCCAAGCCTCCCCAGCGCCTCAGGACCATCCACGACGCGCACCTCAAGGCTTGCGGCGAAGGCGTCCGATTGGCCGCGATTTCCGAACCCACCGAACACGCCCGATCCATCGAGCAAAGCCTGCTTTCGCAATTCGGGGTGTTGCGCCTCGCCGGGGAATACCTGGCCGTCGATTTCGCCACGCTCTCCACCGCCGCCAGCGTCGAACTTGAACGCGCCGGTCGGCGTCGGCGCTCGTCTCGGGCGCTGGTGGCGCAGCCGATTACGGAAAAGGAGGTCACGCCCATCGAGGCCGTCCGTTTGAGGCCCCACCTCAGACAGCTCGGTCCCGACCGGTATGCCGTTGAGTGGTATCTTCATGACACGGGGCTTTGGGTTTCAGAGTGGCAGACCCTCAGCCGCACTTTCGAGAAGCGCAGCGATGCACGGCAATTCCTGAGCGAAATGATACATGTCTGGCTGGCGACGCATGCGGCCACCGGCATCACGGTCCGAGACCTTTTCGGCCTCCGTCGGTAACTTTTGCGCGCCGCCGCTTCGCGGCGGTTTTTGGGGCGCGCCCCGGCTCGTTGGCCGGGGTGCGTCAAGCGGGGGCTCTCGCCCCCTCTCGCATCGGTCAAGCCGATGCTACTCCCCCGGCTTCCACCGCGCCGGCCCGGCGCCTCACCGCAACCCCGGCCCCCCCGTTGCCTACCGTCCCCCCGGTGGGGGGCCGGCCCGCTTGAAATCATGGAAGCCTAGCCCTTCCATGCCGCCGGACGGCGGCGCTGGCGCGATTTCAAGGCGGAGCGCCCGACGAGTTCAAAGCCAACGTCCGACAAAACGCCGTCCAGGGGCATCACGCCGGGCACTCCGAAAGAAATGATTTCCGCCAAAAAGAAGCGGGGCAATCTGGATTTACGAGTCCGGCGAATCGCAGAGCTTCAGGCAGGTCAGAAATAGGTCAGTGGGAATTCCCGTGACATGCCGAAATCACGCAAGCCCTTGCGGGAAAGTGGTGCCAGAGGGCGGGATTGAACCGCCGACCAAGGGCTTATGAGTCCCCTGCTCTACCACTGAGCTACTCTGGCGAGGATTTCTTCCGCGCGGGGGCGGGGAAATCGAAGAGGGGCGAGAAAAGTCCGGCGCCGGGATGTGTCAAGCTCTCCGAGGAAAGGTTTCTCCCGCCGACGGGGCGGGCGCCGGCCGGGATCCCCGGGCGCCTGCGGGCGGATGCGGCTTTGGTGGCGACGTGCCTCGGTCGGGAGCTGGAAGCTCCCGCTACGCTTGGAGGGGCGGATGCGGCTTTGGTTACGAAACGGGAGCTGGAAGCTCCCGCTACGTGTTTTCAAAGGTCCGCGGCGGTGGTGGCGACGACGCCTCCGCGCTCCGGATCGAAGCTCACCCAGGCGACCCAGCGGCCGGGCGCGGGGGAGCGGTAAACGAAAATCAGCAGGCCGTCCTGGGCGTCGTAGAAAGCCTCGTTGGCGGCGGCGAAAAAGTCGGGGTGCTCGGAAAGCGCGGTGCCCGCGGGAATCTGGCGGGTGAGCCAGGCTTCGGCGGCGTCGGCGTCCGTCGCGCGCATGAGCTCGGCGGTGGCGTAGGAGGCGGAGCTCGACGCCTGGGCCGGCGCGGCGAGCGTCGCGGCGCCGCGAGGGCAGGCCACGCCGGGGAGCGCGGTCGCGAGCGAGAGGAGGGCGAGCGCGGCGGCTGGGCGGAAAAAGCCGGAGGCGGGCGAGGTCTGGGCGTTCGGGGCGGGGCGCTGGGACATGGCGAGGGTGGGACGCGCGGGAGCGGGGAATGTTTCGAAAAAAGTTTGCGTAGGGCGAAATCGCCCCGGCCGTCAGCGGGAGATGTCGCTTTGGCTGAGGACCTTAAACCCGTGGTTGTTGAGCGATTGGGCTGCGACATCGGGGTCCTCGATGTTGAGCACGAGGGCCGACTTGCCCTCGGGGCGTTTGATGAAGCTGTAAACGTAGTGGATGTTGATCTCGGCCTCGAGCAGGGCGGCCAGGACCTCCTTCAAATCGGCCTCGTCGCTTATCTCGACGGCCAGGACCTCGCACTCGGTGTAGGGGAAGTCGTTGTTCACCATGAGCTCGCGGGCCTTGTCGTTGTCGTCCACGACGAGGCGGAGGATGGTGGTGTCGGTGAAATCGAGCACCGTGAGGGCGACGATGTGGACCTCGTTCGCCTTGAGCAGGGAGCAGAGGTCGGAGAGACGGCCGACGCGGTTTTCCGTGAAGACGGAGAACTGTTTTACGGGATCGCTGGCTGCTTTGGTGGCGTTGGACATGCTCGGCTGGGCTGGGCCGGCACCGTCCTAGGAAACGGGCGAGGGCGGAAGAGCAAAAGCGCGGTCGGGCTCGCTTTCAGGGCGCGGCGGGAGGCGTGGCGGCGGGCGCCGGGTCGGGCAGACTCTCCCCGTTGGGCACGAAGTGGAGGGCGAGCGAGTTGATACAGTAGCGGATGCCGGCCGGGGGCGGGCCGTCCGCGAAGGAGTGGCCGAGGTGGCTTTCGCAGCGGAAACAGAGGTTTTCGGTGCGGATCATGCCGTGGCTGGTGTCGGTGCGGTTGATGATGCGGTCGGGCGTGATCGGGCCGGTGAAACTCGGCCAGCCGGTGCCGGAGTCGAATTTGCTGCGCGAATCGAAGAGGGCCAAACCGCAGGCGGCGCAGTGGTAGATGCCCTCCTTGCCCTCGGTTTTCCAATACGCGCCGCTGCACGCGCGCTCGGTGCCGGAGGCGCGGAGGATGTGAAACTGCTCCGGGGTGAGGCGGGCGCGCCACTGGTCCTCGGTGAGGTGGACTTTGCCGTCGGGTCCGGGCGGGAGCGGCGCCAGGGGCGGGGGAGTCGGTGGCGAATCCTGCAACGCGGCCGAGGCGGCGGCGCGGGCGGCCCCGGGGGCCGGCGCATCCGCATCCTCCGGCGCCGAGGCCGAACAGGCGGACAGCAGGGCGGCGAAGAGCAGGGCGAACGGGAGGCGCGGAGCGATCATGACGGCGGGGAGATTGACGAGCGAGGCGAAGGCCACGCAGCTTGTGCGCCATGGCGAGCGACGCAAACACTCCACCCGCGAGGCTTTTTCTTTGGCTGGCGAAACACACCGGTTTCCCGGCGCTGCGGCTGGATGCGCGCGCGGAGCAGTTGTTGTTGATGGGCGGTTTGATCCAGGAGGAACACCTTCCCGCCCGGTCCGAGACGGGGGCGGTGAAAATCGCGGCCGGCATGGCGGACCCGGAGACCGCCCAGCGCGCCGCGCAGCGGACCTTTGCCGAGCTGCGGAAGCGCGTTCACTTCAAGTGCGACAACTCGGCGAAGGTGTAGCCGTCGAAACGGCTCCGCCGTTCCGCTACGTCGCAAGTCACCCGCTGGTCCTGGGGCTGTGCGACGGCGCTTGACCGCTGGTCGTGGCGGAAGCGCGGAAGCGCTTTCGTCCGGCGGGTTCCACCGAAACGAGATGGCTCCGCCATTCCGCCACGTCCACCCACTGGAAACAGCGACGAACCCCTTCGGGCATTCGAGCCAACGGACAACGATGTCCGTTCTCCTTTGTTCGGCGTCCGTGTTTGGCGCTTCACGGGGTGGGCGAGGCGGTCGGCACGCGGGAGAGCGCGTCCTTGAGCGCGGGCATGCTGATCGGTTTGGCCAGAAAATCGTCCATGCCCACGGCGAGGCATCGCTCCGCCTCGCCGACGAGGGCGTGGGCGGTGACGGCGATCACGTGGACGCGGCGGCCGCCCCGGGCCTTTTCGGCGGCGCGGAGGCGGCGCACGGTCTCGTAGCCGTCGAGCACCGGCATCTCGATGTCCATGAGCACGGCGTCGAAGCGCGTCTCCTCCAGGGCGGCGAGTCCCTGCTCGCCGTTGGCGGCGAAGCTCACCTCGTGGCCGAGGCGCCGGATCATGGCGCGGACGAGGGTTTGGTTGACCACGTTGTCCTCGCAGACGAGCAGGCGGAGCGGGCCGGCGGCGGGCTCGATGGCGGGAAGCGTTTCCGGCGCGTGCGCCGGCCGATCGCCGGAGTCCACGAGGCCGACCCGCAGGGTGGCGGTGAAGGTGGAGCCCCGGCCGGGCTCGCTCTCGACCGTGACGCCGCCGCCCATGAGGCGGCAAAGGTTGTCGGTGATGGTGAGGCCGAGGCCGGTGCCGCCGAAGCGGCGGGTGATGCTGGAGTCGGCCTGGCTGAAGGGCAGGAACACCGTTTTTTGCTGCTCGGGGGTCATGCCGATGCCGGTGTCGGCGACCCGGAGCGCGAGCAGGCCGGAGGCGGCGTCGGACGGGTCGGGCGCGAGGTCGAGCGTCACCGTCACCGAGCCGCGGTCGGTGAACTTGATGGCGTTGCCGACCAGGTTGGTGAGCACCTGGCCGACCCGCACCGGATCGGTGACGACGCGCGCGGGCACCCGGGGGGCGACCTCGTGCGCGAAGGCGACGCCTTTTTCCCGCGCCCGTTCCTCGAGCATGCGGCAGGTCTGGCGGGCGAGGTCGAGGATGTCGCAGGGCACCTGCTCCAGATCGACGCGGCCGGCGGAGATTTTGGAGTAGTCGAGGACGTCGTTGATGATGACGAGCAGGCTGCGGCCGCTCTGGGTGATGATGTCGGTGTATTCGCGCTGTTCGGGGCTGAGCGGGGTCTTGGCCAGGAGCTGGCTGAAGCCGATGACGCCGTTCATCGGGGTGCGGATCTCGTGGCTCATGGTGGCGAGGAAGCGGGCCTGGGCCTGCTCGGCCGCCTCGGCCGTCTCCTTGGCGAGCACGAGCTGGCGCTCGGTCTCCTTGCGGGCGCTGATGTCGCGCAGCACGAGCACGCGGGCGCGGGTGCGGCCGTCCTCGGGGTCGCGCACGGTGAAGACCGTGCTCTCCATGGTGCGCCGGCCGAGCTCGACCTCGACGCGTTCGTGCTCGGGCAGGGCGAGCAGGGGGAGGAGGGCGGGGTGGGCGCGCAGGGCCTCTTCGGCGGGGCGGTCGAGCGCGCCGCGGCCGGTCCAGCCGAAGGTGGCGGCGGCGGATTGGTTGTAGTCGAGGATGCGGTCCTCCGCGTCGAGCGCGACGATGCGGTCGTCGAGCCGTTCGAGCAGGGCGGCGCGCGCGACCGGGGCGAGGTCGAGCAGGCCGTGGCGGAGCAGGGCGAGCGTCACGATGACGCTGGTGAGCGGGAAGAGGATCGGGTTGTAGTTCAGGCCCGCCGGCGAGGTGACGTCCAGCAGGTGGAGCGCGTCGCTCACCCAGCCGATGCTGACGGCGAAGAGGAACAGCAGCCGGCCCCGCCGCTCCCAGCCGGTGCGTCCGCGCCGCGGGTAGAGCATGTGGAGGGCGCCGAACCAGAGGGCGTAGTTGTAAATATAATACACCTGCCCCCAGGGGCCGAGGGCGTTGCGCAGGACCACCAGGCCGCCGTCGCCGCCCTCGAGCCGGAAGTCGTGCCGGAGCAGCGGGTGTTGCCCCGGGCCGGGCAGCCAGATGAGCGCGAGGGTGACGAGCGGGACGAGGAGCGCGGCGGCGAGCGTGCGCCCGCGGAGGAGCGGACGGCCGCGCGTCATGCGGTGGATCGTCTCGATCCAGGTCAGCGCGTAGAAACAGAGGTAGGAGCAGCGAACCTGAAAAACGAACTGCTTGCCGGCGAGGTCGGGGGTGAGGAGCTCGATCGCGTAGCCGAAGGCCCAGAGCGAGCTGAGCAGGAGCGAGAGGCAAAAGGGGGTGTTGGTGGAGGTGCGAAGGCGGCCCCGGACGAGCAGCAGCAGCGCCAGTTCAAAGACACCCGAGAATAAAAGACTCGTAATTTGCCAAGGCACGGCCCCGAGGCGAAATGGAGGCGCGCAAATAGGCAACGCCCGGCACGCGGGGAATCACCCCAAAGGCTGGGTGGCGGGCGGCTCAGCCCTGGCCGGGCGCGGGGGCTTGGCCGGCGGCTCCGCGGCTGGCGGGGACGACGCCGTCGTTGCCCGCTTCGCGCAGCAGGGTGGTGAGGTAGGGGATGAGCTGTTTCTTGCGGCTCACGATGCCCGGCAGGTCGAAGATCTCGCCGTCCTCGACGCTCGGATAGGTGATGCGGTGGGTGAGCTCGGGGTCGCCCTTGAAGAGGAGCAGCGAGTTTTGGGTGTTGATATCGGTGACGAGCAGGCAGGCGAAGCAGAGGTTCTCGGCGGTGCAGAGCTCGTCGAGGGCGCGCAGCAGGTCCTTCGACTTTTGCCAAAAGTTGCCGAAGCCGAGCTCCTCGACCTGCGAGACGGCGAAGCGCACGGCATCCTCGTCGTAGATCTTGAAGTCGGTGCGGATGACTTTTTCGGGGGGGTTGCTCAGGATGACGGAGCCGGAGCTGAAGATGAGCTTGGCGAGATCCTTGGCGTTGACCCCGGCCAGGCCGGACAGCCACTGGAGCAGGACGGAGTCCTTTTCGGTGGAGGTGGGGCTCTGGAGGTTGAGGGTGTCGGAGATGATGCCGCTCATGAGGATGCCGGCGATCTGGGCGGAGGGTTCCAGTCCGTCGCGACGGAAGAGGTCGGCGACGATGGTGCAGGTGGAGCCGACGGGGTCGTTGATGAAAAGGATGGGCTGCGAGGTGGCGAAGGAGCCGAGGCGGTGGTGGTCGAGCACCTCCACGATGGTGACCTCCTCGGCGCCGGAGACGGCCTGGGTCATCTCGTTGTGATCGACGAGGACGAGGCGGGTGCGGACCGGCTTGAGCATGTCGGTCTTGGTGAGGATGCCCTGGAGGCGTCCGTCGTCGCCCACGACCATGTAGGCGGGCACGTTGGAGGTGGCCAGTTTCCTGCGCAGGTCGGAGAGGCGCTGGTCGGGCGAGAGCGAGGCGAACTTGCGGTCGATGAGGCGTTCGAGGGTGGTGGCGGAGCGGATCACCCAGGCGCTGGTGGCGGTGTCGTAGGGGCTGACGATGAGGGCGATGCCGGCGGTCCGCGCGCGTTGCACGACCTCCTCCTCGACGGGCAGGTTGCCGGTGATGACGAGGAGGCGGACCTTCATCTCGATCGAGCGCAGCTGGATGTCCATGCGGTCGCCGACGATGATGATGGATTGCTCGGAGAGGATGCCGTCGCTCTGGGCGGCCTTGCCGAAGGAGCGCAGGTCCATGGCGCCGACGCGGACGAAGAGCTCCTCGGCGCGGTCCGGCTCGGGCAGGTGGACGACGCGGGCGCGCAGGGCGCGGACGATGTGGGCGAGGGTGGTGTTGACCTTCCTCATCTCGCGCAGCGCGCGGACCTTCGGCACGAAGAAGCCGCCGAGCTGGAAAATGGAGACGGTGCCGACCACGCGCTGGTCCCGGGCCACGACGGGGAGCACGCGCACGTCGTGTTCGTCGATGAGCTCGAGCGCCTCCGCGCAGGTGGCTTCCTGGGGCACGGAGACGACCCGGGTCACCATGACGTCGCGCACGCGCGGGGTGACGTCGGTGAGGAGGAGCGGGAGCGGCTGGTTGAAGCGATGGAGGATCGCGTCGATGCGGGCGTTGGAGTTGCCGCAACGCGCGGGGACGAAGCCCGGGATGCCCTTGGCCTGCTTGTAGGCGGCGTAGCCGATGGCGGAGCAGATGGAGTCGGCGTCTGGATTTTTATGACCGACGATAAAGGTGGGCGAGGCGAAGGAGGAGGCCGTGGACATGGGCGCGGGGCAAGGAATGGGCGAAAAGCCGGGGATGCGTAAAGCGTGCCTTGCGGGGGATTTTCGGGGACCGGGACCGGGGGGCGACCGGTCAGGCGGCGGTGGTGGCGGGGGGGGGCAGGCCGCCGGCGGCGTCGAGCCAGCCGGCGAGGGCGGCGGGGAGGGCGCGGCGTTCGCGCGTGCGGGAGTCGATGCAGACGTGCTCGGTGCGGGCGACGGCGGCGCGTTTGGGCGCGGTGGCGGCCGAGGCGGCGGGAGGCAGTTTCCAAATCACGTAGTCGAGCGCGAAGCTGTTTTCCGAGAGGCGGGCGGGGGTGAGCTCGACGGAGACGCGGTCGCCGCAGGCCAGCGGGCGCAGGTAGGTCGCCTCGCTTTTGGCGATGGGAATGACGAGGCCGGTGTCGGCGAAAAAGGTGGCCAGGTTGATCCCGGCGGCGGCGAGGGCCTCCTCGTAGGCTTCGTGGCAGATGAACAGGTAGCGCGCGAAAAACACCACGCCGGCGGCGTCGGTGTCGGGGAAGTGGATGGTGCGCGGGTAGGCGAAGGAGACGGACATGCTCCAAGGCCATTAACCCGGGCCGCGCGATTGGCGAGACCGTCCCGGCCGACGGCGGCGGGGGGGACAGGGCGAGGAGAGGTGGCGCGAGGCGGGGCGGAGCGGAGCCCGGGTGGCGTTCCGCCCTCGCGCTTTCGCGCCCTCGCGCCTTCGCGCCCTGTGCCTTCGCGCTCCGGGCTTTCACCACTCGTCGGGGCCCGCGCTAGGTCCGGCCCGGGGCGTGTCGTTCTATGGGAGGATCGTGTCCCCGGCCTCGGACGTCGTCGCCGTCGGCAAGGGCAGTCGCGCGGTGAAAACCGCTCCGCCGGCGGCCTGGTTGGAGGCGGCGATGGTGCCGCCGTGGAGCTCCACGATCCGTTGGGCGATGGAGAGGCCGAGGCCCGCGCCGCGACGATCGTGGGTGCGGGCCGAGTCGGCCCGATAGAAGCGATCAAAGAGATGCGGCAGCGCGGCGGCGGGGATGCCGGCGCCGTTGTCGGACACGCGGAGCAGGGCGTGGTCGCCTTCGCGGCGGATTTCGAGGAGCACGCGCACGCCCGGTTGGTTGTGGGCGAGGGCGTTGTTGAGCAGGTTGATCATCACCTGGCCGAGGGCGAGCGGGTCCACCCGCGCGGGCACGGGCCGGAGGTCCGAATCGAGGCGCGCCCGGCGTTCCTCGGCGTGCGGGGCGACGAGCGTGATCGCCTCGCGGCCGAGGTCCGCGAGATCGCACTCGACCGGGCGGCGCGGCGCGGTGCTGGCGTCGTAGGACGCGAGGTCGAGCAGGGCGCGGTTGAGCGCTTTCATGCGTTCGCCGGCGCGTTGGCAGACCCGGAGCGCCTCCACGTAGTCCTCCGCCGAGCGCGGGCGGGAGAGCGCGAGCTGGGTCTTGCCCAGCACGATCGCGACGGGCGTGCCGAGCTCGTGGGAGGCGTCGGCGGTGAAGCGGCGCTGTTGCTCGTAGGCGTCGTGGATGCGGTCGAAGGAATCGTTGAGCACGAGGCGCAGCTCCTCGACCTCGGCGGGAGCCTCGGCGGCCGGGATGCGTTCGTGCCAGCCGCCGGCGGCGATGCGGCGGGCGGCGTCGCCGATGCCGCGGAGCGGACGCACGGCCCGAAGCGCGATGAAATGGCCGCCGAACAGGCCGACCGCGACCACGAGCAGGCCGAGCCCGGCGAGTTTCCACGCGAAGGCGCGAAGCTCCGCCTTCAAAGCGGTGCTGTGGCGGGCCAGGATGGCGATGTGGCCGCGCGGGGTGACGTTGATGAGTTCGCGGTGGTCGCCGTTCCAGCGCGCTTCCATGACGGCCTGGTTGTCCTCGCGCACGACGCCGGGCACGGACTCCGGGGCCGACGGCGAGGCGTAGGTGGTGTTGCCGTCGGCGTCGATGACGATGATGTAGTGGCCGGAGTTCTCCAGTTCCTGTTCCCGCGCGTAGCCGTCCCGAGGCTCCGGCAGGCCGCGGCCCGGGATCGGGATGTGACGGGGCAGCAGGGAGACGAGCGGCCCGGTGAGTTCGGCGTCGATGCGGGCCACGCGGGCGCGGCGTTCGTATTGGAAAAAGACCGAGAGGACCGCCGCCATGAGCAGAAACAGCAGGGCGCCGTGCCAGAGCTGAATCTGCCAGCGGAGGGAACGGAGGATCATCGGCGGGGTTTGGCGGCGGGGTTTCGCCCCCCGGCGCGGGCGCGCGGCGGCGGGCGGGGCGGGGGGCGCTCAGCCTTCGGCGAGGGCGTAGCCGAGGCCGCGTTTGGTGAGGATGAAGTCCTTGCCCAGCTTTTTGCGGATGTTGCAGACGTGCACCTCCAGCAGGTTCGAAAAGGTCTCGTCGTCCTCGGAGAAGAGGTGCTCGTAGAGATCGGCGCGGGAGACGACCTCGCCGCGATGGAGGGCCATGTATTCGACCAGTGAATACTCGCGCGCGCTGAGCTCGACCGGCCGGTCGTCCAGCCGGATCTCCCGGCGGGCGGTGTCGAGGACCACGCCTCCGCCGAGCGGCAGGCGCGGGGTGGCGGCGCCTTTCGAGCGGCGGATAAGGGCCCGCAGGCGCGCGTGGACCTCCTCCAGGTCGAAGGGTTTTACGAGATAGTCGTCGGCGCCGAGGTCGAGGCCCTGCACCCGATCCTCCAGCGCGCGCCGGGCGGTGAGCAGCAGGACGGGGGTGGGCTTTCGTTCGCGCAGTCGCCGCAGCAGTTCCCAGCCGTCCATGCGGGGGAGCATCACGTCGAGCACGATGGCGTCGTAGTCGCCCTCGAGGGCGCGATAGAGGCCCTCCTCGCCGTCGGCGGCGGTGTCGGTGGCGTAGCCTTGCTCCCGCAGGGAGTCGGCTAGCATGGCGCACAGGTCGGCTTCGTCTTCGACGAGGAGGACTTTCATGGCCGCGATGGTGAGGGCGGCGAAGGGCGAATCGAGAGCGGAAATCATGGCGGCGAGGCGGGCCGGGCCAGATGGTTTTTCACCAAGTCCTGAAGGCGTTTGGCGGAGACCCGGAGACGAAGGGTTTCGCGGAGAAAGCCCTCGTTGGCCGGGTGGTGGGCGAAATCGGCGAGCTCGGTTTGAAAGTCACGGGGGGAGCGGATGCGCCCGACCCCGCGCACGAGATCTATGTCGGCCGTGAAATGGTCGGTGGAGAGCAGCCGGATGATCGGCGCGACGAGACGCGCGTGCGGATACATGGAGCGGGAGAGGACGGCGCGGACGTAACGCTCGGGCGGGAGATTGTGACGCCGGCAAAAGGCTTCGGAGAAGGTGGTCATGATGAACGACGGAACCTCGGGAGCCTGAGTGGTGCCGGACGGGCCGGGTAATAATGGGTAAGCCCGTGGGCGGAGACGGAAGCCATGGCGGGGAGGCGAAGGCTCGGGCGCGACAGGCGCGAGAGGCGCGGTCTCCGGCTTCAGTTGAAGGCGCGTCCCTGGGCGCCGCCTTGGAGGCGCAGCATCGCGAGGTCGGGCAGGGGCAGGGTGAGCTGCGCACGTCCGGTCCAGCGGCGCACGTGGGCGGGCGGGTTGCGGCGGGCGGATTGAAACGGGGACGCGGAGGAGTGGACGTGGCCGGCGAGGGCGGTGATCTGGTGGGAGGCGTGAGTTTGCATGGTGTTCATCGAGTGTGCGCCCACTCTAGCAAACCGAACCTTAAGGCAGGATTAACGGGCCAAAAAAACGAAGCGGCCTGGCTATATTCTACGCAAGGCCCTGATATTTAGTGCGGTTATGAAGTCGGTAATTTTCGGTGCCGGGGCCGCTCCCGTTACTCCGGGGCCCGACCTTGCCTTAATCCGTGGCCGGGCCGCGGCGTGCGGCGTCGATTTTGGCGATGTCGATTTTCCCCATCTGCATCATGGCTTCGAAGGCGCGCCTGGCCTCCTCGCCGCCCTTCGCCATCGCCTCGGTCAGCGTGCGCGGGGTGATTTGCCAGGACAGGCCCCAGCGATCCTTGCACCAGCCGCAGGCGCTCTCCTGCCCGCCGTTGCCGACGATGGCGTGCCAGTAGCGGTCCGTCTCCTCCTGCGTGTCGGTGGCGACCTGGAAGGAAAAAGCCTCGCTGTGGGGAAAAATCGGCCCGCCGTTGAGGCCGACGCAGGGGATGCCGAGCACGGTGAATTCGACGGTGAGCACGTCGCCCGCCTTGCCCATCGGGTAGTCGGCGGGGGCTCGCCGCACCGCCGTCACCTGGCTGTCGGGAAACGTGTTCGCGTAAAAACGTGCCGCGTCCTCGGCGTCTTTGTCGAACCAGAGGCAGATGATGTTTTTCGGGGCGGTTTTCGGGGCGGGGGTGTTCATGGGAAAAGTTTGTCCGGGCGAAAACAGGCGCCGACCGGTGTGGCGGGTCAAATTGGGCGGGGAGTTTGGGGCGTTTGGCAGGGCGGAAATTGGCGGAAGTTCGCGGTTGTATGACGCGGGGCGGGCGCCGAAGGTGGCCGGCTGATCCCGGGGCGGATGGTCGCTCCGATGTTCTTTCGCATCCCAAGGCGCGGCGGAAACGCCGTGCCAGGCAGAGAATCTCGTCGGAGAGGAAAGTCCGGACACCGCAGGGCAGGGCCCTGGCCGAGGCGCGCGAGCGCCAAGTCCAGGCGGTGCGCGTCAAGGCGCATCGACGGAAAGTGCCACAGAGAATATACCGCCGTCCGGGCAACCGGAGGGTAAGGGTGAAAAGGTGGGGCAAGAGCCCACCGCGCCGACCGCGAGGTCGGCGGCAGGGTAAACCCGGCCCGGTGCAAGGCAAAATAGGCGATCGGGCGGCCCGTCCATCGATCGCGGGTATGTCGCATCTCCGGGGCCCGTTCCGCGCGCAAGCGCGGGGCGCCGGCATCCGGGGGCCCGCCGGCCGCGAGGCCGGCGTGGAGAGAAATGACCGTCATCCGGCGTAGTGCTACGTCGGATACATAATCCGGCTTACAGCCCCGGGATCAGATTTTTAAGTTCCTCGCTGTTTCCAGCGGGTGGACGTGGCGGAATGGCGGAGTCATTTCGTTTCGGTGGAGCCCGCCGGACGAAAGCGCTTCCGCGCTTCCGCCACGACCAGCAGTCAAGCGCCGTCGCACCGTCCCAAGACCAGCCCGGACCAGCCCGGTGTCATGCGACGTAACGGAACGGCGGAGCCGTTTCGTTACGGTCAAGTTGCTCGAGCGAAATCGCTCAGACCGCGGTCTCGGTGAAACGCGTCTCGCGGATGACGGTGATCTTGATGGTCGAGGGGTATTGGAGCTCCTCCTCGATCTTTTGCCGCAGCTGTTTGCTGATCTCGCGGGCGCGCTCGTCGTTCACCTTCTGCGGATTCACCACCACGCGCACCTCGCGGCCCGCCTGGATGGCGAAGGCCTGCTGCACGCCGTCGATGGTGTGCGCGAGTTTTTCCAGCCGGTCGAGCCGCTGGATGTAGGTGTGCATCGACTCGGCGCGGGCGCCCGGCCGCACCGCCGAAATCGTGTCGGCCAGAATGACCAGGCCGGCGTAAACCGTCTCCGGTTTCACCTCCTCGTGGTGGGCGGCGACGGCGTTGACCACGATGGCCGTCTCGCCGTGGCGGCGCACGAAATCCGCGCCGATCGTGGCGTGGCTGCCCTCGTAGTCGCCCTCGATGGCCTTGCCGATGTCGTGCAGCAGGCCCGCGCGTTTCGCGACGTTGGGGTCGAGCCCGAGCTCGCTGGCCATGAGCGAGCACAGGAAGCCGACCTCGACCGAGTGATCGAGCACGTTTTGGGAATAGGAGAAGCGAAACTTCAGCTTGCCGAGCACCTGGATGATCTCGGGGCGGAGACCGTTGATGCCGAGGCGTTGCACGGCGTCCTCGCCGTCGCGCTGGAGGTTCAGCTCGAGCTCGGCGTTGGCCGCCTTGACCGCCTCCTCGATGCTGGCCGGGTGGATGCGTCCGTCCTTCACCAGGGCCTCCAGGGCGACGCGCGCCACCTCGCGGCGCACGGGATCGAAGGACGACACCAGGACCATCTGGGGCGACTCGTCGATGAGCAGCGTGACGCCGGTGGACGCCTCGAAGGCCTTTATGTTGCGACCCTCGCGACCGATGATGCGGCCCTTCATCTCCTCGTTGGGCAGCGAGACGATGGTGGCGGTGACGTCGTTGTTGGGGCGCGAGGCCATGCGCTGCATGGCGGTGACGAGGATGCGTTTGGCCTCCGCCTGCAGGTCCTGCTCCGAGCGTTCGAGGATCTGCCGGCGCAGCGCGCGCAACTCGTCCTGACACTCCATCTGCACCTCCTCGCGCAGCGCCCGGCGGATCTCCTCCGCGTCCATCTGCGAGACACCCTCCAGGCGTTTGCGCAGCGATTTGGAAAGCACCCGGATCGCGTCGCGCGCCTGCCGGATCGCGCTGTCCTCACGCGCCAGCCGTTCGCTGCGCTGTTCCAGCTGGTGGTCGAGCAGCGCCAGCGACTCCTCGTGCGAGCGGATCTCCCGCAGGCGCAGATCCATCTCGATCTCGCGCCGGTCCAGCTCGCGGCTCACCTCGGCGCGGCGGGAGAGGATCTCTTTCTCCGCCTTTTGTTTCTCCTCCTCGGCCCGGACCAGGGCCTCGCGTCGGGCCACCTCGATCAACTCCTTCGCCTGCTCCCGCGCGGCTCTGCGGGTGGACTGGGTCCCCAGCCACACCGCGGCGAAACCCGCCGCCGCGCCGGTCAGCAAGACCGCCGCCCAAGGCCAGTAGGGGACCACCTCTTCCGGAAATTTTGTTTGCGCGAGAACAAGCAGGGGGTGTGCGAGGCTGGCGGCCATGGATCCCGGATCAGTGGAAAATATGTAACAAAATACAATCCTTTCGTCTGCATCGCCTCCTGCAAGTCGTCGGCGCCGCCCCGCTTTCGGACTGATGACCATGTTTTTCCCCGCATATCGGGTCGCCCGCCGACGCGAATGAAAACAGCCCGCGGTTTCCGGTCGCCTCCCCGCGCGCTTCGCGGCGAGCTCCTTGGTTTTTACCTTCTTCGCCATGTTGCTCAACGGTCTCGTCAAAGCTTGGGAAACTCCCGAGCTCACCTCGCTCAACAAACTCCCGCCGCGCGCGACCTTCGACCACTTCGCCACCGCGGAACAGGCGCTCACCCGGCGGCGTGAGGCCTCGCCCTGGTTCCTGCCGCTCGACGGCGACTGGCGCTTCCGCCTCGAACGCTCCCCGGCCGCCGCCCAGGCGCTCGTCACCGCGCCCGCCGCGTCATCGGCGTCTCCCGCGCCCGCCGCGTCCCCCGCGCCCGCCAAGTCCGCCAAATCCGCCAAGAAAGCCGCCACCGCCGATCCGGCCCCCATCGCCGCGTCCGCCCCCGCCACCGCTCCGGCCACCACCGCCGCCGCGTGGGGTTCCCTGCCCGTGCCGTCGAACTGGCAGATGCACGGCCACGGTTGTCCGCACTACACCAACGTCGCCATGCCCTTCCCGGAGGAGCCGCCCTTCACCCCGGCGGAGAACCCCACCGGCGTGTATCGGAAAACCTTCCGCGTGCCCGCCGCCTGGGCCGGCCAGCGCGTCGTGCTCCACTTCGGCGGCGCCGACAGCGTGCTCGCCGTTTACCTCGACGGCGTGGCCGTGGGCCTGAGCAAGGACTCGCGTCTGCCGGCCGAGTTTGACCTCACCCCGCTCGTCCGCCCCGACACCGACCACGAGCTCACCGCCCTCGTCGTCCAATACTCCGACGCCTCCTTCATCGAGGACCAGGACATGTGGCGCCTCGGCGGCCTGCACCGCGAGGTCTTCCTCTTCGCCACGCCGCCGATCCACCTGGCCGACGTCAAAACCACCCCCCGCCTCGACGCCGGTTCGCCCGCCACCGGCCCCGCCGCGCTCGAGGTCCTGGTGAAGGTCGGCTTCCCGCAAAATCGTCCGCTGCCCGACACCTCCGTCTCCCTGCAACTGCTCGATCCGCGCGGCCGCCCGGTCTTGAAGAAACCCGTCCGCGTCCCGGTGCCGCACGAGCGCCAGTGCATCGGCCATGATCGCGGCTTCGCCCGCTTCGAGATTCCCGTGCCCGCCGCCCGGCTCCGCCTCTGGTCGCACGAGGACCCCGCGCTCTACACCGTCGCCGTGACGCTCACCCCGCCCGCCGACTCCGGCGCCGCGCCCTCCCACACCGCCATCCGCACCGGCTTCCGCCGCGTCGAGGTGCGCGACCGCGACCTCCTCATCAACGGCCGCCGCGTGCTCATCAAGGGCGTCAACCACCACGAGCACCACCCCGACCACGGCAAGGCCGTGCCGCTCGAGACCCTCCGCCGCGACGTCGTGCTGATGAAGCGTTTCAACTTCAACGCCGTCCGCCTCTCCCACTACCCGCACGACCCGCGTTTCCTCGATCTCTGCGACGAGCTCGGCCTCTACGTCATCGACGAGACCGACGCCGAGTCGCACGACTTCCACAACTCCCTCTGCGACGATCCGCGCTACGCCACCCCCTGGCTCGACCGCGCCCTGCGCATGGTCGTGCGCGACATCAACCACCCCTCGATCATCGCCTGGTCCCTGGGCAACGAGTCCGGCTACGGCCCCTCCCACGACGCCGCCGCCGGCTGGATCCGCCACCACGACCCGTCGCGCCCGCTCCACTACGAGGGCGCCGTCTCCCGCTGGCAGTCCGGCGCCACCTTCCTGCACGGCTCGGCCGCCACCGATCTCATCTGCCCGATGTATACCAGCATCGCGGACCTCGCCGCCTGGCTCGATCTCGCCGACCGCCACTGCCCGCCGGCCGCGCCGGCCTGGGAAAAACTCCTCCCGCTCGTGGCCGCCGACCGCGGCACCGCCGCCCTGCGCCCCAAGCCGGGCGCCTTCCCTCTGCCCACGCCGATCCACCCGATGGCCCGCCCCGTCATCCTCTGCGAATACAGCCACGCCATGGGCAACTCCAACGGTTCCCTCGCCGACTACTACCACCTCTTCAAGACCCGCGCCGGCATCCAGGGCGGCTTCATCTGGGAGTGGCTCGACCACGGCCTGCGCGTGCGCCTGCCCGACGGCCGCGAACACTTCGCCTACGGCGGCGACTTCGGCGACACGCCCAACGACGCCAACTTCGTCTGCGACGGCCTCGTATCCGCCGACCGGATACCCCATCCCGCCTGCCACGAGCACCACCGCCTCGCCCAGCCCGTGGCCGTGACCCTGCTCTCCGCCCGCGGCGCGCGCGTGCGCCTGCGCGTCCGCAACGAGCATGACTTCACCGCGCTCGAGCACGCCGGCCTGCGCGCCCGCTGGACCCTGCGCGCCGACGGCCAGGAAATCGCCGACGGCGCCCTGCCCGCCGCCGCGCTGAAAGACCTCGCCCCCGGCGCCCACCGCGACCTCGCGCTCGACCTCGGCGGCCCGCTCCCGCGCGAGGCGAAGGAGTTTCACCTCGACCTGAGTTTCACCCTCGCCCGCGCCACCGCCTGGGCCGAGGCCGGCCACGTGGTCGCCGCCGCCCAGCTCGCGCTGCCGGCGCCCGCCGGCCGCCGGGCGATTTCAAATCTCAAATCTAAAATTTCAGATGCCCCGGCCGCCCTCGCCGCCATCGCCGTGACGGTCGCCGAGGAGCTCGGGCACGTGGTCCTGCGCGCGCCGGCCCGCGGCGTGGAGGCGCGTTTCGACCGCGCCACCGCCACGCTCGTCTCGCTGCGCCGCGACGGCGTCGAGCACCTCGCGCGCGGCCCGCTGCTCCAGCTCTGGCGCGGCGCCATCGACAACGACGGCATCAAGCTCTGGAGCGGCCAGGACGGCAAGGCCCTCGGCCGTTGGCAAAAACTCGGCCTCGACCGCGGTCTCGATCACCGCCCGGAGGAGTTTGAGGTCGCCCCGCCCGCCGCCGACGGCTCCGTGACCGTCACCCTCGTGCACGCCGCCACCACGCCGCTGCGGCAAAACTGGGAGGACGCGCTGCACCTCCACCGCTACACGCTGCACCCCGACGGGCGCCTCGCGGTCGCGAACGAGTTTATCCTCGCCGAGGATTACGCCGACCTGCCGCGCGTGGGCCTGCGTCTCGACCTGCCGGCCGGTTTTCGCCGCCTCGCCTACTTCGGGCGCGGACCCTTCGAAAACTACGGCGACCGCAAGACCGCCGCCGATCTCGGGCTCTGGGAAAACACCGTCGCGGGCGAATACGTTGACTACGTCATGCCGCAGGAGCACGGCCACCACACCGACGTGCGCTGGCTGGAGCTCACGACCGAGGCGGACGAGCCGGACATGTTGGCGGTCGAGGCGGCGGGCACGCTGGAGTTCAACGCCACGCACTTCAGCGCCGAGGATCTCTATGCCGCCAAACACACGACGGACCTGAAGGCGCGCCCCGAGACCATCCTCTACCTCGACGCCGCCCACCGCGGCCTTGGCACCGCTAGCTGCGGCCCCGACGCGCTGGAGCCCCACCGCATCCCCGCCGGTCGCCACCAGCTCGACTTCACGCTGCACGTCTGAGCCCTCGGCGTGCGTTCTCGGCGGCCGGCCCGGCGGTCCGGCCCTACCTTCATGTTCACCAAGCCGGGGCACTCGCCTCGGCCCGCCGGCGGCGATGCGGGAGCTTTTTCGCATCGACGCCGCGCGGGCCGGCGAAAGCGTGGCAGGCTCTTGCGCCATGACCATCCTGCCGATCAAGCCAGCCGAGGACGCCTCACCCGGGGCATTGCGCAGCTTCCTGGCCGGTTGCCAGATCAAGGCCGCCGCCGACGCGGCGCCGGTCCTGGCGAGCATCTCGCTCGTCGTGCCGGCGCTCGATCCCCTGGCGGTGCTGGAGGCGATTTTCGAGCCGGGTGAACCCCATTTCTACACCGAGCGTCCCTCGCTCGGCACCGCCATCGCCGGCGCCGAGGTGGCGGTGCGGGCGACCGCGAGCGGACCGGATCGTTTCGCCGCGGTGCGACGCTTCATCGACGCCACGCTCGCGCGCACGGTCGCGGTGGGCGACGTGCACGCGGCCTTCGGCGGGCCCCACTTTTTCGCCAGCTTCGCCTTCGCCGACGAGGCGGAGCGCGGCGACGCGTTTCCGGCGGCGACGGTGTTCGTGCCGCGTTGGCAGGTGGCGCGCGCCGGCGACACGACGACGGCGGTGGCGAACCTGCTGGTGGAGGCCGACAGCGATCTCGACGCGCTCACCGCCCGGGTCTGGCGCGCGCACGGGAAGTTCGCCCGTTTCGAGTTCGAGGAGGGGCGGGACCGCTGGGCCCGCCAGGACGAGCCGCGGACGGCCCGGCGCTCCGTCCTCCCCACCTTCGAACAGGCGGAGGCGGGCGACTACCGCGCGGCGGTGGCGCGCGCGCTGGAGCGCATCGAGCGAGGGGAGTTTCAAAAAATCGTGCTCGCCCGCGCCATCGATCTGACGGCGAGCCGCCCGCTGCATCCGCTCGAGGTGCTCAACGGCCTGCGCGAACGTTTCCCCGAGTGCTACGCCTTCTCGGTGGCGAACGGGGCCGGGCCCAGCTTCATCGGCGCCTCGCCGGAGCGCCTGCTGCGCGTCAGCCAGGGGATCGTGGAGACCGAGGCGCTGGCGGGCTCGATCCGCCGCGGGCTGGGCGCGAGCGAGGACGCCGCGCTCGCCGCCGCGCTTCTGCGCAGCGAGAAGGATCTTCGCGAACACCGGCACGTCATCGCGTCGATCACGCGCCGGCTGGAGCCGCTCGGGGTGCGGCTGGACCACGCCCCGACGCCCGGGCTGAAAAAACTGGCCAACGTGCAACACCTGCACACGCCGATGCGCGCCGAGCTGCCGGCGGGCGTGAGCCTGCTGGATCTGCTCGCCGAGCTGCATCCGACGCCGGCCGTGGGCGGCTCGCCGCGCGAGGCGGCGGTGGCGCGTATCCGGGAGCTGGAGGGCTTTTCGCGCGGGCTGTATGCGGGCGCGATCGGCTGGATCAACGCGCGCGGCGGCGGCGAGTTTTTCGTCGGCCTGCGTTCGGCCCTGGTGGAGGGCGCGCGGGCGCGGGTCTATGCCGGCGCCGGCATCGTGGCCGGTTCGGAGCCGGAGCGGGAGTTCGCCGAGACCGATCTGAAATTCCAGGCCCTGCTCGCCGCCCTGCGCGGCTGAGCCCCACCCGGAAGGGTCCTGCGGAACACGCGGAAAAACCCGGAAGTCCGCACGCCGTTTGCGGATCCCTCCGCGAGTCCGCCTGGCCGCCTTTCCGATGGTTTTCCTTTTCGTGTGATTTCGTGTGTTTCGTGGGCCAAGGATTGGCGCATGACCCTGGACTTCCGGAACACGAACGCGCTGTGGTGCTCGGTGGCGGCGGAGACGCTTCATCGCGGCGGGCTGCGGCACGCGGTGATCTCGCCCGGCTCGCGCAACACGCCGCTCACCATGGCGCTCGTGGCGCATCCCGGCATCGAATGCACGCCGGTGCTCGACGAGCGTTCGGCGGCGTTTTTCGGGCTGGGCATCGCCAAGCGCACGGGCGAGCCGGTGTTGTTGCTCTGCACCAGCGGCTCGGCCGGCGCGCACTACCTGCCCGCGCTCATCGAGGCCCGGGAGAGCGGCGCGCCGCTCGTCGCGGTGACGGCGGACCGACCGCCGGAGCTGCGCGACTGCGCCTCGGGCCAGACCATCGACCAGCAAAAACTCTTCGGCGGTTTCGTGGCCTTTTATCACGAGCTGGCCGTTCCCGAACCGCGGCTCGATTTGCTCAAATACCTCCGGCAAACGCTGCGCCAGGCCCTGCGCCGCGCGCGCACCGAGGGGCCGGTCCACCTGAACGCGCCGTTTCGCGATCCGCTGCCGCCGATCCCGGACGCGTCGGCGGAGGCTCTGGCCTGCGCGGTGGACTGGGAAACGTTTTTCGATCTGCCCGAGCCGGCGGCTCCTGAGCCGGCGGCGTGGGGCGGCGGGCTGGGCGCGGATTTTGTCGCGCGGCGCGGCGTCGTGGTGGCGGGTGGCGGTGGCGGGCGGGACCACGACGCGGCCGCCATCGGGAGCTTCGCCGCCGCGCTGGGCTGGCCGCTGCTGGCCGACGCGCTTTCGCCGGCACGCTTCGGCGGCGCCGGAGGGGAGGGCGCGGGCGGCGGCGCCACGGTGATCGCCGCCTACGACGCCATCCTGCGCGACGCGCGGGCGGCGGAGGCGCTGCGGCCCGAGGCCGTGATCGTGCTCGGCGAGCTGCCGACCAGTAAAGTCCTGCGCGCCTGGCTGGCGGAAACCGACGCCCCGACCGTGCAGTTTAGCGCCTTCGCGGGTGCTCGCGACGGCACCCACGGGCGGACGCTTCAACTCCGGCTCGGGCGCGGGGGGCCCGGCCTGTCGCTCCCGGTCGGGGCCGGCGCGGATTCCGCGTGGTGCGCGGGCTGGGCGCGGGCGGAGGCGGCGGCGCAGGCGGTGCTCGAGCGGATGGCCGGGGAAAACGCCTTCGAGGGCGCGGCGGTGCGTCTGCTGTCGCGAGCGCTGCGGGCGGGGGAGACGCTCTGCGTGGCGAGCAGCATGCCGGTCCGCGACCTGGAGTATTTCGCGCCGGCGCGGGCGGACGGGCCGCGCGTCCTCGCGAATCGCGGGGCCAACGGCATCGACGGCACGCTCTCGACCGCGCTCGGCGTGGCGCAGGGCGGCGGACCGACGGTTTTGCTGACGGGGGATCTCGCGCTTCTGCACGACACCAACGGCTTCCTGCTCGCGCCGAGGCTGCGCGGCTCCTTGACCGTGGTGGTGGTGAACAACGCCGGCGGCGGCATCTTCGGGCACCTGCCCGTGGCGGCCTTCAATCCGCCCTTCGAGGAGTATTGGGCGACGCCGCAGCGGGTGGATTTTGGCCGTCTCTGCTCGGCGTATTCGGTCGAGCACCACGCGGTGGCCGGCGCGGCGGAGCTGGCCGCGAAGTTGCGCGAGGTGGTCGGCGTGCCGGGACTGCGCGTGCTCGAGCTGCGCACGGACCGGATCAAGGACGCCGCGACGCGCAAGCGGTGGCTGGCCGAGGCGGCGCGGGCCGCGGGCGACGCCGTCGCGACCACCTGAGCCGGATGGCGAGGGCGGAGAAAACGCGCGCCGGCAGCAGCCCGGCCGTCGCGGCGGTGGCGGTGGCGAGCAGGGCGCAGGCGAGGAGCGCGGGCATGCCGACGAGACGGGTCGCTGCCGGGTCGAGGCGAACCACGAGCGCGGCGCAGACCGCGCCCAGCCCCGCGCCGAGGTGGTGGGCGAGGTGGGTGTGGAGCTGGTGGGCGGGGCGCTCCTCGGTGGCGAGGCGGGCATTCACCACGCCGCCGAGCGCGAGGTGGCGGGCGGCGTTGATCGCGAGAAAGCCGGCGATGAGCGCCAGCGCGAGGGCGGCCGGCAGGGGCGCGCGGAGCGCGAGCAGGCCGCTCGCGAGGAGCGAGGAGGCGAGCAGGGTTGCGAGAAACAGGGGCGCGGCGGCGAGGCGGCGGCGCAGGCGGGCGAGCAGCGGCGGCACGCCCAGCCCGAGCAGGGCGGCGAGGAGCAGGGCGGCCGGGATGTGCCACTCGGTGTGGCCGGCGTTGAAGACGAGGAAACCGGAGAGAACGGTGAGATAGGCGGCGGTGACGAAGGCCAGCGCGGCGGTGGCGAGCAGCCCGGCCGGGGCGGCCTCGGCGGAGGGGAAAACGAGGCGCGCCGACGGGGCGCGCGGCGCCGCGACGGCGATGGCGAGGGCCAGGCCGGCCACGGCGGCGAAGGCGGCGCGCCAGTCGAGCGCGGTGGCGGCGAGGATCGCCGGCGGCAGGCCGAAGGCCACCACGCGCGGCGCCACGCGGGCGACGTGGGCGAAGACGGCCGGCGGCAGCAGGCGGTGGACGGCGACAAAGGAGACGCCGGTGAAGAGTCCGGCCAGCGCGCGGCCGACGAGCAGTTGTTCAAATCCTCCGGAAAACGCCGAGGGCAGGGCGCCGGCGCAGGCCAGCAGCGCGAGGGCGCGCGGCGAGGCGGGCAGGGCGCGGGCGGGGAGCCGGCGCGCGAGCAGGCCGCCGAGCGCGGCGGCGAGGGGAAAGGCGCAGGTGAGGGCGGCGAAGCCGGCCACGCCCGGCTGCCAGAGGCGGGCGGATTGGGGGCCGAGCGGGAACACCACCATGAGGGCGAGCCCGTGTTGTCCGAGCAGCCAGGCGAGGGCTTGTTCGGAACGGGAAAGGGAGGCGGGGGAGAGCGTGGGCGAGGCGTCGGACACCGGGAGCGGAGGGAGCAGCTCACGGGCCGGTCGCGCATGCTTTTTGTTCACGAAAACGGCAAACGGGATTCATGCGCCGCGGGCGCGGTCGTCGGCGTGTGACGCGCCCACGAAAAAGCGCCGCTGGGCAAGCGGCGCTTCTCGGACCGAAGGCGAGCGGGGAGGGGCGAGACCGCCCGACCCGGCTCGGATCGGCGGACGGGCTACTCCTGGGGCACCGCCGGGGCGGACTTGGCGAGCTCCGCCTCCATGCGGGCGGCGATGAGCGCCTGGGCGTTGGACTGGGCGATGTTTTCCGCGAGGCGGGTCCGCATGTCGGTGTAGGCCGGCGAGCTGGGATCCGCTTTCGGGATCTGTTGGTCGATGGCGTAAACCAGCACGCCCGAGTTTTCGCCGCTGGGCAGGAAGTCGCTGACCTTGCCCTTGGAGAGGGATTGGAGGGCCTGGAGCGCGGTGTAATCCATGTCCTGCGGGAACTGGCCGGACATGGAGAAGGGCGTGGGGGTCTTGACGGTGGCCTTGAGGCCGGCGGCCTCGGCGGCGGCGGTGACGGCTTCGGCGAAGGGCTTGCCGGCGGCGACGGCGGCGGAGATGTCGCCCTGGAGTTTACGGCCGGCCTCGTTGAAGAGGCGGCGTTTCTCGGCGGCCTGATAGTCGGCGAGCGCGCGGTCGCGCACTTCGGCGAGGGCGGGGACGCGGGCCGGGATGGTCTCGCGCCAGACGAGGATGGCCGCGCCGGCGGGGGTGGCCACGGGGTTGGAGTAGGGGCGGTCGGAGGCGAGACGCTCCACCTCGGGCACGATCTTGGAGGAGGCGCCGGCGCCGCCGAGCGCGGCGGGGATCGAGTCCTTGCCCACGGGGCCGAGTTCGCGGAGACCGACTCCCGGACGGGCGGAGACGAAGGTGGCGAGGTCGGCGGGCTGCACGTTTTTCTCCGCCATCTCGACGAGCAGGTCCTCGGCGGCGGTGAGCGCGGCCTTGGCGGCCTCCTGCTGGCGCAGGTCGGCCTCGACCAGCGAGCGGACGGCGGCGAACTTGGCGTCGGCGGGCGCGTCCTTGAGGCCTTCCGGGGCGGGATATTTGGCGGGGTTGGCGTCGAAGGCGGCGCGGATGCGGTCCTCGCTCAGCTTGACCGACTCGGCGAAGCCGGAGCCGGGGAGCTCAAGCGCGGACACGGCGGTGCGGGGGGCGATTTCGTAACGACGGGAGTTGGAGTCGAACCAAGTCTGGAGGGCGGCGTCCGAGGTATCGATCGTGGGGGCGAAGGCGGAGGCGTCGATCGAGGCGATGGCGAGCGTCCAGGTGGTGTCGCGGCGGGCGAGGATTTCCTCCACGTCGGAGGGGAAAACGTAGCCGGGGCCGGCGAGCAGCTTTTCGTAGGCGACCACCCGGGCGTCCTCGGCGATGACGCGGGAGACGTCGGCCTCGGTGAGGCGCGGGTTGGTGGCGAGGGAATCGGTGAATTCCGAGTAGCGCTTGGGGTCGAACTCGCCGGTGGCGGGATCGGCGAAGGCCCTGAGCGTGCGGATGTGCGCGATCAACTGCTCCTGGGTGGGCTGGGGCAGACCGAGCTCCTCGGCCAGGTGCAGGGTGGCGTGGCGCTGCAAGGCGTAGTTGCTGAGCTGGCTCTCGGAGAGATCGCGCTCGGGCTTGAAGCGGAGGTAGATGCTGAGCTGGGAGTCCTCGGCAAGGCGCTTGGTGTCCTCGGCTTGGGAGAGATCAATTCCGAAGAAGGGGCGGGGCGGAATCTTGGCGCCACCGCGCTGGCCGAGGCCTTGGGAGGCGTTGGTGACGAAGACGAACGAGATGATGACCAGCACCAGAAGGGCGATGAAGAGCCATTTGAAGTGCTGTTGGAAGGTTCGCTGAATCCAGGAAATCATTGGGGAAAGGGGAAGACGCTGAACGAAGGCGCGAGCGATGGGCAATCGCGGAAATGGCGGTTCTCACCCGTCATCGCCCGTCCTTTTACCGACCCGGGCTCCGACGCGGTCGGCGCGCGGCCGGGCCCGGGGGGCGCGCGGGGCGGTGTCGGTCTCGTTGGCGCGCGGGATGCCGGAGCGCGCCGACGACGGGCGAAACGGCGAAAAAAGCTTGCGCGTGGGTTTCGTATATGATTATATGCGCATATATGAAAAATGAAGCGGGTCGGTCCTTGCGGGTGGTGATCGTGGGTGGCGTGGCGGCCGGGGCCTCGGCGGCGGCGCGCGCGCGGCGTTTGTCGGAGAGCGCGTGCATCACGGTGATCGAGCGGGGCCCGGACGTCTCGTTCGCCAACTGCGGCCTGCCCTACCACATCGGCGGCGAGATCGCCGAGCGCGCCCGACTGGCGGTGCAGACGCCGGAAAGCCTGGCGCGACTGCTGAATCTCCACGTGCTGACGCGCACGGAGGCCTTGCGAATCGACCGGGCGAGAAAAGTCGTCGTGGTGCGGAGCCTGCCCGCGGGAGGCGCGGGCGGTCCGGGCGGCGGGCGCGGCGTCGCTACGGCGGAGGCGGAGGTGGCCGAGCGGGAAATCCCCTACGACAAACTCATCCTCGCGCCGGGCGCGGCGCCGCTGCGGCCGCCGTTGCCGGGGATCGACGATTCGCGCGTGCTGACCCTGCGCAATCTGCAGGACATGGACCGGATCAAGGCCGCCGCCGCCAACGTCGCGCGCGTCCTGGTGGTCGGCGCCGGTTTCATCGGGCTCGAGATGGCCGAGCAGCTGCGCCGTATCGGAAAAACGGTGACGCTGGCGGAGGCCGCTCCGCAGGTCCTGCCCCCGCTCGATCCGGAGATCGCGGCGCCGGTGGCGGAGACCCTGCGGGCGGAGGGCGTGGAGCTGGTGTTGGGCGACGGTCTGGCGGGCTTTTCGACGGAGGGCGACGCGCTGGTGGCCGCCCTGCAATCCGGCCGGCGCGTCGCGGCCGATCTCGTGGTGCTGGCCATCGGGGTGCGACCGGAGAGCCGGCTCGCCGCCGAGGCCGGTCTGGAGCTGGGCGCGCGCGGCGCGATCCGGGTGGACGCGCACATGCGGACGAGCGACCCCGACATCTACGCCGCCGGCGACGTGGTGGAGAGCGTGGACCGCATCACCGGCGAGGCCATGAACCTGCCCCTGGGCGGGCCCGCCAATCGTCAGGGCCGCGTCGCCGCCGACCATATTTTCCGGCCCGACTCCGCGCCCGTTTATCCCGGCCATCTCGGCACGGCCATCGTGCGCGTGTTCGACCTCGCGGCCGGCACGACGGGATGGAGCGAGAAACGCCTCGCGGCGGCCGGGCGCGATTATCGCGCGACCGTCGTCACCGATTTTCAGCATGCGAGCTACTTCCCGGGCGCCCTGTCCTTGATGGTAAAACTTCTCTGGTCGCCGGAGGACGGGCGGCTGCTCGGCGCGCAGGCGGTGGGGGCGGACGGGGTGGACAAACGGCTCGATGTGCTCGCGACGGCCCTGGCGGGCGGACTCACCATCGACGATCTGGCGCAGCTCGAGCTGGCCTACGCGCCGCCCTTCGGCGGTGCGCGCGATGTGGTCAACACGGCCGCGTTTGCCGCGCAAAACCTGCGCGACGGCCTGGTGCGGGTGGTCACGGCGCCGCCGCCGGGGCGGGCGGTGCTGGACGTGCGTCCGCGGGAGCTGGCGAAACTCTCGCCGGTGCCGGGTGCGACCAACATCCCCTTCGCGGAGCTTCGCTCGCGCCTCGGGGAGCTGGACGGCGCGCGTCCGTGGGTGACGGTCTGCGCGCTGGGCAAGACCAGCTATTTCGCCGCGCGCGTGCTGGAGCAGGCCGGCTACGATGTGGTGAGCCTGTCCGGCGGCCTGCGCGTGCGCCCGATGCGGGCGGATACCGAGGGCGCGGCGCCGATCCCGCCGTCCGCCGCGAACATCGCGCCCGCCACGCCGGCCATTCCCGTCGCAACCACCACGACCACCACGACCGCCGCGACCGCGCGGACGGCGCCGGCGGAGGCCGAGGTGGCGCTCGACTGCACCGGCATGGCCTGTCCGGGTCCGCTCCTGCGGGTGAAGACGGCGTGCGAGACGCTCGCGCCGGGCGCGGTCCTGCGGGTCACCGCGTCCGATCCCGGTTTCGCGAGGGACGCGGAGGCCTTTGCCCGCTCCAACGGTTACGAGGTGCTGGGCATCGAGCGCGCGAAGGGTCTGGTGACGGCCCGGCTCCGCAGATGGGAAACGGAGGGGGGCGCGGGTGTCGGCGTCGGAGCGGGCGGAGGCGCTGGCGGGGACGCCGGTGCGAGCTCCCTCCCGACGCCGGGCGCGCCTTCGGCCGGGGCGGGGGCGCGTCGCAAGGGCGCGACCGTCGTGGTCTTTTCGGGTGAGATGGACAAGGTCATGGCCGCGCTGGTCATCGCCAACGGCGCCGCCGCGATGGGCGGAGCGGTCACCCTCTTCTTCACCTTCTGGGGCATCAACGCCCTGCGCCGGGAGCGGCCGGTCGCGGTGGCGGGCAAGAGTGTGCTCGACCGCATGTTCGGCCGGATGTTGCCGCGCGGCCTCGGCGCCCTGCCGCTCTCGAAAATGAATTTCGGCGGCGCGGGGCGACGTTTGATGACGCGTCAGATGGCGGCGAAACAGTTGCCCAATCTGCCCGGCCTGCTCGGCGCGGCGCGGCTGGCGGGGGTGCGGCTCGTGGTCTGCACGATGTCGATGGAGGCGATGGGCATCCGCGCGGAGGAGTTGATCGACGGGGTGGAGTTTGGCGGCGTCGCGGACTACCTGGCCTCCGCCGAGACGAGCGGGACGAACCTCTTCGTTTGAGCTCCGGTTCCGCGACGCGGTGATTCGGGATTGAGCGGCGCGGCGGCTCGCGTGGAGGCTGGCGCGATGCCCGTCCCGCACTTCGATTTGCTCAAGACCGACACCGCCACCGCCGCGCGTCGCGGCCGCCTGCGCACCCGCCACGGCGTCATCGAGACCCCGATCTTCATGCCGGTCGGCACCCAGGGCACGGTGAAGGGTGTATCGCCGAAACAACTACACGAGCTCGGCGCGCAGGTCATCCTGGGCAACACCTACCACCTCAACCTCCGCCCCACCAGCGAGCTGGTGCGGGAGCTCGGCGGCCTCCACAAGTTCATGGGCTGGGACGGCCCCATCCTCACCGACAGCGGCGGCTTCCAGGTCTTCTCGTTGGCGAAGCTGCGCAAGATGCACGACGACGGGGTGGAGTTTCAGAGCCACCTCGACGGCAGGAAACTTTTCCTCGGACCCCGGGAGGTGATGAGCATCCAGGCCAACCTCGGCAGCGACATCGCCATGGTGATCGACGAGTGTCCGCCCTGGCCCTGCGAGCGCGAGGCGACCGCCGAGGCCTGCGCGCGCTCGTTGCGCTGGGCGCGTCGCTGCAAGGAGATCGCCACCGACAACGGCTTTCTCGCCGCCGGCCACCACGTCTTCGCCATCGTGCAGGGCTCGACCTACGACGACCTCCGGCGCGAGGCGGCCGAGCAGCTCGCCGAGCTGGATTTCCCCGGCTACGCCGTCGGCGGCGTGAGCGTGGGCGAGCCGGAGCCGGAGATGCTCAAGCAGGTCGGCGCCACCACGCCCTTCATGCCGGCGGACAAGCCCCGCTACACCATGGGCCTGGGCACGCCGCCGCAGATCCTGAAGATGATCGCCCTCGGCGTGGACATGTTTGACTGCGTGCTGCCGAGCCGGGTGGCGCGCAACGGCCTGGTCTTCACCCCCGACGGCCCGCTCAACCTGCGCAACGAGCGCTTCCGTGCCGACCCGGCGCCGATCCATCCCGAGGTGAACAACTACGCCAGCGGCTTCTCCCGCGCCTACCTGCGCCACCTGATGGTCGCGGGCGAGATCCTGGGCTGCACCCTGCTGACCATCCACAATCTGGCTTTTTATCTCGATCTGGTGGCGCAGGCGCGCGCGCACATCGAGGCCGGGGACTACGCCGCGTGGCACCGCGCTTGGGTGGCCCGCTACGAGGCCGGCGCGGCGGCGCGCTGATGTCTCATTTTGCTCCCGGGCCTCCGGACCGGCGCGGACCAAACTTGTCGGTTCGGGGAGCAGCGGTTCGGGCGCGTCCGGATTTTTCCCGAACCGCGCCTGGGGCGCGCCCGCTGGTGTGACGCGAGCTTGTCGCCCTCCGAAAGGCGCCCCTAGGGTCGCCCAACTTCCCAACACCCACCATGCGCATACTTGTTACCGGCGGAGCCGGCTTCCTCGGATCCCACCTCTGCGATCGATTGCTGAAAGACGGCCACGAGATCATCTGCCTCGACAACTTCTTCACCGGCCGGAAGGCGAACATCGCGCATCTCCACGGACGCCCGGACTTCGAGCTGGTGCGTCACGACGTGATCGACCCCTTCAAGTTTGAGGTGGACCAGATCTACAACCTCGCCTGCCCGGCCTCGCCGCCGCACTACCAATACAACGCGATCAAGACGGTGAAAACCTCCGTCATGGGAGCGATCAACTGCCTCGGTCTCGCCAAGCGCACCCGCGCCCGCGTGTTTCAGGCCAGCACCTCCGAGGTCTATGGCGATCCGGCGGTCCACCCGCAGCCCGAGAGCTACTGGGGCAACGTGAACACCATCGGCATCCGGTCCTGCTACGACGAAGGCAAACGCGTGGCCGAGACCCTCTTCATGGACTACCATCGCCAGAACGGCGTGGATATCCGCATCGTCCGCATCTTCAACACCTACGGCCCGCGCATGCATCCCAACGACGGCCGCGTGGTTTCCAACTTCATCGTGCAGGCGCTCAAGGGCGACGACATCACGATCTACGGCGACGGCACCCAGACGCGCTCCTTCTGCTACGTGGACGACCTCATCGAGGGTTTCGTGCGGCTGATGAACCAGAACGCCGTCACCGGCCCCATCAACATCGGCAACCCCGGCGAGTTCACCATGCTCCAGCTCGCCGAGCTCACGCTCAAGCTGACCGGCAGCAAATCCAAGATCGTGCATCGTCCGCTCCCCGGCGACGACCCCAAGCAGCGCCGCCCCGACATCACGCTCGCGCAAAAACACCTCGACGGCTGGGCGCCGACCGTGCCGCTGGAGGAGGGCCTCAAGCGCACCATCGAGTATTTCAAGACCCAGATCTGAGCCCCCGCGGCTCGGGCGGCGGGGACGGCGGCGGGGCGGAGCACCCCCGCCCGGAGTTCTCACACGGAAGCGCCTCACCGGAAGCGCGTTCCTGGGAGTGTTTTACCGGAGGCGCCGGCTTCCAGCCGGCAGGTTCGGGAGTTTCGAGGACGCTGGAAATCCCGCCGTGGAAACGTAGCCGACGGGACGCCGACGCTCCCGGTGGAGGCGCTCCCGCGGTGCGGCGTGAGGCGCGTCAGATGGCGCCGTTTCCCTCCGGCCGCACGCCACCGGCCGACGGCTCCGAATCGCGACTCGAAACGTGATGGGCACTACACTACCTCGCCGGTTCCGGCAGGCGCTCGCGGTAACGACGCAGCAGGACCGGAAGCTGAAATCCCGGGCGAAGCCGGCGCCAGAAACGGCGGGGATTTCTCGCCAGTCGGAAAACCCAACCCAGCCACAGCCGATCCGCCCAGGGCGGGATGGCGCCTTGGCTACCGGTGAGAAAAGCGATGGCGGCGCCGAGGCACAAAATGCTCGGGCGAACGTCGAGCCGGGCGCGCAGGTCGAGGCCGAGGCGTTCCTGCACGCCGCCGCCGATGGCGAGCATCACCACGCGGGGGCGTCGGACGGCGAGACGGGCGAGCAGTTCCGGATCGTGGATCGGACCCGGTCCGTAGAGCGGCGCGAGGTAGGTGTCGTCTTCGGTGACGGGGAAGCCTTGCGCACGCAGCCAAGCAAGGTTGCGGGCGCGCTCCGCGTCGGAGGGCATGACCCAGAAAACGGCTCCGGCAGTCTTGAGCTCCTCGCGCTCGAGCACGGCGCGGATGAGCTTGAGGCCGGAGTGGCGGGGCAGGGCCTCGCCGGTCAGCAGGCGCCACGACAAGACCATCAAACTCGAGTCGGTGATCGCCAGGTCGGCGGTGGTGAGCGCTTCGCGATAGGCGGGGGAGTGGACCAGATCGGCCGCCAGTCCGGGGGCCGAGGGCGCCACCACGAGCCCGCCGGCCAGCGCCCGTGAGGTGGCTTCGGCGATGGAGCCGACGAAAAAATCGACCCCCAGAATGCGTCGGGTGGGCGGCGGCGTGGACCTCATGGAGTGGTGCAACCGCAGAGCATGCCCGGCGGCGCGCCAAGCCTGGTTTTGGGCGAAGTTTTGACCGCCAAAGCGCTCTGACCACCACCACCACGCGGAGTTTTTCGCCACGGAGGACACGGAGCGAGGGCCCACGGAGGACACGGAGATCAGGTCCGGCGTCGGGGGGCGCTTCCGTGGGGGCCGGGCTTTGGGTTGGATGCCGATTACGGTTTGGGTCGGGACTTTCCGGGAAGGTAGGGCGCGACCGCCGGGAGCGCCGGTTTGGGTGACGATCTCCGTCCGTCCTCGGCGGCGGGCCCGGCGGTCCCGCCCTTGAGTCTCAGTTCATCTCGTAACTGGTATCAGGCCAGGGCGGCGAGCAGGCGTTCCAGCTCGGCGCGTTTGGCCTGCTGGTCGGCGAGCTGCTTGCGCGCGCCTTCGAGCACGGCGGGCGGGGCCTTGCTGGTGAAGGCCTCGTTGTTCAATCGGGCCTCGGTGCCGGCGATGTGTTTTTTCACCTGCTCGAGCTCCTTCGACAAACGCGCGCGCTCGGCGGCGGCGTCGATCTTCACGCCGGTGTCGAGGTAGAGCGTGCCGAGCGGGGTCACGATGGCGGGCAGGGACGGCACCTCGACGCTGCGGGCGAGCGAGGCGGCGCCGGCGAGGCGGGTGAATTTGGCCGAGGCGGCCTCGAGCGCGGACCAGGTGGCGTCGTCGGCGACGACCGAGAAGAGCACGTCGCGTTTCTGGGCGACGGCCTTGTCGGCCTTGAGCTGGCGGGCGAGCGTGACGGTGGCCTTGAGCTTGGCCACGCGGCCGGCGGCGTCGGTATCCACGTGCACGCTACGCGCGGCGAGCGCGCCGCGCAGGTCGCCGGCGGTGCCGATGCGGGCGTCCTGGAGGAAGGCGCCGGCGGCGGTGTTGTAGCCGAGCAGCGACCAGAGCTCCTCGGTGATGAAGGGCGCGAAGGGCTCGAAGAGGAGCAGGAACTGGCGGATGACGAGGTCCTGCACGGCGAGCACGTGGTCGCGCGCGGCGGGATCGGCGAGGCGGGCCTTGGCGACCTCGACATACCAGTCGCAGAAGTCGGAGTAGAAGAAGGTGTAGAGGCCTTGGGTGGCGCTCGCGAATTCGAAGTCGGCGAAGCACTTCTCGAGCAGCGCCTGCACCTCTAGCAGGGCGGCGAGCAGGGCGTGGTCGTCGTCGTCGAGCTGCTGGGCGTCGAGGCGGGCGAGGATGGCGTCGAGCGAGGAGTTGTCCGCCATGGGGCCGCTCATCTGGCGGAAGCGGCAGGCGTTCCAGAGCTTGTTGCAGAAG
>CBINNW010000017.1:0-59645 GCA_966252115.1 uncultured Akkermansia sp. | reverse complement strand
GTTGGTTGTTCGTCTTCTCCTCGACGGCAACCAGCCGGCTTCATGTCATCTACGTCGCAAGTCACCCGCTGGTCCTGGGGCTGTGCGACGGCGCTTGACTGCTGGTCGTGGCGGAAGCGCGGAAGCGCTTTCGTCCGGCGGGTTCCACCGAAACGAAATGGCTCCGCCATTCCGCCACGTCCACCCACTGGAAACAGCGACGAACCAACCAGACCATTGCAACAAGTTGCTTGGCAACAGGCTGCGTCAGGGCTGGGTGATGCGCACGCCGGCGGGGCCGTATTCCAGGCGGTAACGGATGCCGCCGACCCGACGGGTGGCGTCGAAGGGGAAACTCGAATCGGCCGAGTCGTAGTTCAGCGTCACGTCGATGTCGTCCACGAAGGGGATCTCGACCACCCCGCTCGCCGCGCCTTGGAGCACGTTCGTTCGCGCGCTCAAACTCAGGCTGAAGTCACCGCGGGCGATGCCGAAATCGAGGTCGCGGGTCGCCTTCAACTTCACGCCCAACACGCCGGCGCGGCGGAAGAGCGCGAGGTAGTTTTCATCCCCGCTTCCGCCATCGAGCTCCAGGCCGGCGAAGGTCAGCGCGGGCAGATCAAACCGCTGCTCGAAGTCGGCCGTGGTATCGAAGGTGAGCCCGGAACCGAGCTCGAAAGCGCTCTGCTCGCTCCACCAATTGGCGCCGGCGGGCGGCATCACCCGGCCCGGCGGCAGGCGCAGCGAATAGGCTCCGCGCAGCGCGTTGGCGCTGATCGTGATCGGCCGCGACGCCGCGGGCACGGAGTCGAGGATCTTGAGCCGCAGGAAACCGAAGTCGTGGAAATCCCCCGCCGGATCGCGCGTGGCGGTGAACAGGCCGTCGGTCGCTATGCTCGTGTCCAGCGTGCCGCTCGCGCCGAAGCCCTCGAGCGCCAGCTTGGCGACGTCCAAGGTGAAGACGCCGGTGGACGGGTTTTGCCGGAGCGTGATCGTCGTGTCGGTCGTCGCCTTCACGCGTGAGAAACCGAACTCCGCGAGCGTGAATTCGCCGGCCGGGGCGGGATTGGCGTTGCCCAGCGAGAAGATGGGCTGGGCGGCGTCGGCCGCGCTGCGGTAGGCGAAGTCGCCGTCGGGGAGACGAAGCATGCGCAACTGGCCGCTGACCGCGAAGCCGAGGGCGGGCGAGAGCGCCGCCTCGATCCGGGCCGGGGTGGAGCCGGCGGCGCCGAGTTCGACCAATCCGGGCATCAGCGGAAGCGTGCCGTCGGCGCTGAAACTTCCCTTAACCACGCGGCTGAGCGGATGGGCGTCGATCACCACGGCGAGATCCGACGGCGGCAGGAGATCGCGTCGGAAAACCTGCACGCCGGGCTGGCGCGCGCCGAAGTTCACCAGCGTGCCGTCCTGCCGCAGGCGCCAGGAGCCGGCGGTGATGTCGAGCACGCGCAAACCGTCCCCGGTCGCGACGTGGATGGCGCTGGTGCGGAGGGCGGCGTCGAGTTTGCCAAAGCCGAGCAGGATGGAGCCCTCGGCCAGGATCGCGCGACCGTCGGCGCCGAGCGCGGGCACATCGACGTAGGCTTGGGAAATCTTGATCCACGGGCCGGCGGGCACGCCGGAGGGAGGCGCGGCGTCGAGACAGGGATTGGCCGGCACGACCGGCGGGGCAACGAAGGCCGGCGGCGTCGGCAGGGTGCGGGCAAACTCCGCCACGCGGCGCACGACCGTCTCGTTCTCCGGCTTGATCTCCAGCGTCTCGCCGGCGCTGTCGCGGTCCCAGTGACGGAAGCGATACGTGACGTCGTTGGCGGTGAACTCCGGCTCCACGAGCTTGATGGTGCGGGTGTCGCTCGCGGCCCACTCGACGGTGGGGTTGGACGTGGTGCCGTCGGTCACGCGAAAGGCTGCCGGCGTCGTGACGGTGAAGCCGGCGTTGGCGGGCGAGGAGGTGACGTCGGTCACGGAAAGCACGCGGCCGGTCGGCACGGTGTCGAGGATCACGACGCGCTGGGCGCGGGCGACCTGGCCGACGAGCACGATGTCCACGGCGGAGTTGTCGGCGTCGCTGGAGAGGCGCAAACGGGCGCGGTAGAGACCGGCCTTCTCCGGCGTGAAACGCAGCGGCAGCTCGGCCGAGCCGCCGGCGGGGATGACCAACGGCGCGGACAACTCGGCGTGGAAAACCGCCGTGTCGCCATCGTGAAGATCGGCCGCGCTCACGGTGAGGGCGGCGTTGCCCGGATTGGTCAACAGGAGGAACTCGTCGCTTTGCCGGCCGGCCTCGACCGGGGCGAATTCCCAGGTCGGGCGCTCGGGCAAGAGGAACCCGGCGGCGCGGGCGGGAATGGTTTGCAGGCGATAAAGTCCGCCGCGCGTGCCGACCGCGAGGGCGAGCGTGGAGGCCGAGGGAATGGCGACGAGGCCGCGCAGTTCGGGCGTGAAATCATCCTTCGGCAGGGCGAGGCTGGCGCTCCAGGTGGAGCCGGCGTTGGTGCTGCGGAAGACGCTCGTCGCCGAGGCCGACTCGGCGAGCAGGTAACCGGTCGCGGTCGAGGAGAACTCGATCTGGCGCAGATCGTCGGCGGTGGTGAAGCCGGACGGCGTGAGTTTTGTCCAGGACGCCTTGGTGGTGCCGCCCGTCGTGGTGCGCCAGAGATTGCCGCCCGCGCCGACGAGGTAGCCCACGTTTTCGTTGGAGAAAAAGAGGTCGTTGATCGCGCCGGCGTCGAGAATCTCGCTCCACGCGACCGGCGTGCGGGCCGAGAGAAAGAGGCGCGTGGCGTCGGCGGCGAAGAGGCGGTCCACGCGCGAGCGGAAGACGGCGCGGCCGGCGAAGCCCGAGACCGGCGGCGCAAGCGCGGTCCAGGTGGCTGCGTTCGCGGTGCCGAGCAGCACGGAGCCGGTCGTGCCGGTGCCGGAGAGCGTGGTGACGGCGAGGCCTTCGAGACCGGTGCCCGGATCGAGGAGGTGAAAGTCCACCACGGGGTGCGTGGTCTGGTTGGTCACGGGAGGCAGCGCGGTCCACGCGGCGCCGGTGCCGGTGCTGCGCGCGAGCAGGGTCGCGTTGGCCCCGGTGCCGTCGCCGCCGCCCAGCATGGCGACCTTGCTGCCGTGCAAGGCCATGGCGCGGATGGGGCTGAAGGGCGTGGCGGTGGTCCAGGAGTCGCCGTTGTTGGTGGTGAGGTAGGTGCTGTTGGTCGAGGCGAGCAGCCAGGTGGAGGCCGAGAGCGCGCGCACCGCGACAAAGTCGTCGAGGGCGGGCGGAGGCAGGCGTTTCCAGGCCGGGCTGGCGCTCGTGGCGCCGAGCGGAATCTCCAGCGAAGGCAGGCCGTCGATCGCCTCGGTGGTGGCGAGGGTGAGCGTGCCGGCGACGGTGGCGTTGTTGGTCGTCGGGGCGCAGCGCACGGTGAGCGAGGTCTCCTGTTCGGGCGCGAGGGTGACGAAGGTCTCACCGACGAGGGAGAACGCGGCGGCGCCGGTGAGCGAGGCGGAGACGGTGAGCGGGGCGCGGCCGGAATTGCGCACCCGGATGGTGCGGAAACGAATCTCGCCCGACTGGATGTCGCGGAAGTCCACGGCCGATTCCGACACGGCGATCAAACCGGTGGTGAGCGCGGTGGTGGACCGGGTGTGGATCTCGCCCACCTCGCCGCCGATCCAGGGCTGGACGCCGTTGGCGGCGACGGCGAAGAAATCGGCGGCGCTGTCGGCGGACTCGGAGGTCCAGGTCCAGGTGGAGCCCGAGCGCGTGCCGCGCACGATCACGCCGCGGTCGCCCACGACGAAGGCCTGCGTCGCGGAGACGAAGGTGACGGCGCGGAGCGTGGTGGTGGAGCCGACCCCCGGCGCGGTCACGGCGGTGTAGGAGACGCCGAGATTGGTGCTGAGCAGGAGCGTGCGGTTCTCGCCCACGACGACGACGGTCTCGACGCCGTTGAAGGCGACCGCGACCAAGTCGCTCGTCGAGGAAACGCTGCCGGGCACGCTCGTGGCGGCCCAGGTCGAGCCACCGTTGGTGCTGCGGAAAACGCGACGGTCGCTGCCCACCGCGATGGCGGGCGTGGTGTTCTCGAACTGAAGCGCGCCGTTGATCCGGTAGAGGAAGCTCAGCCCGAGGATGTCGGGGCCGGTGATGCCGCTGGTGGAGAGGGCGTTGAACTGCGAGCCGTCGGCGAGCTCCTTGAAGAGCCGCGGCGAACGCAGGCCCGCGCCGTCGGTGTTCACACCCGCGACGACGACGCGGTCGGCCGAGTAGCGCGCGAGCGCGGTGAGATCGATGGTGGCCGGGCTGCCGTCCTTGGGCTTGATGCCGTCGAAGGGTCTCCAGGTTTCGCCGCCGTCGGTGGTGAGAAAACCTTCGCTCGCGCGGCCCGCGAGCCAGCCGCGCGCGGCGTTCTCGCTGAAGGCCAGCGCGCGCCAGTCGGCCGGCGCGGGGTGCGGGAGCGAGGCCCAGGTGCGGCCGTTGTCCATGCGCAGGAATTCGCCGCCGTCGCCGGCGGCCCAGCCGGTGTTGACGCCGGTCAAGGCGACGGCCCGCACGGAGCGCAGATCGCGGCGTTGTTGATACCAGAAACGCGCGGACGCGTTGGCCCCGAGCGAGACGGTTTGGGTGCCCGCGTTGCTCGTGAAGGTCAGGGTGGAGGTCTGGCGCGTGGTGGAGGTCGAGCCGAGGAAACGCGCGGTGAAGCGACGGCTCGCGCCGGCCGGGATGGTGGCGGAGGCCGGGCTGACGCCGAAGGGCGTGGACGCGGTGACGGAGGCCGCGCTCACCACGAGGTCGGCGTGGCCGGGATTGGTGACCAGGACAAACTGGTCGGCGGCGCGGCCGGCCGGCTGGGTGCCAAACTCGACCACGGTGGTGCTCAGGTGCAGGCGCGGGCTGGCGCCGCCGACGCCGCTGACGGCGAGGGTCGCGGTGGCGTTGGCGCCGTCGTGGGCGAGTCGCAAGGCGGCGGGCAGGCTGCCGCCGGCTTGCGGAGTGAAGCGCAGGACGAGCGAACGGCTTTCGCCCGGCTCGAGCGCGAGGCTGGTCGGCGTGACGGAGTAGTGCGCGCCGCCGCCGAGCAGCTCGGGGTCGAGCATGAGCCGACCGAAGCCGACATTTTTCACCGTGACGTTTTGCGTCGCGCTGGAGCCGAGTGCCACGGTGCCGAAGGCGACGGGCGTGGCGGCGACCTCGAGCGCGCCGCTGAAGCCGACGGGCTCGAATCCAAACTCCACCCGGCCGGTGACGCTGAGCAAGGCGCTGGACGCGTCGCCGGGCGTTGCGGGGAAGAGCGGCAGGGTGCGCGTGCCGCTGTCGTAGTAGATGCGGGCGGAGCCGTTGGGCAGGCGCTCGACCAGCAGGCAGGAGACGTTGTCCGAGCCGAGGGTGAAACGCGATTCGTTGGTCTGGCCCGGGTAGGTGGTGATCGTCGCGCCGTTCGGCAGCGTGATGCGCAGGCTAAACTCGTCCAGCCCCACGCCCTTGGCCGAGGCGGCGAAAGGCAGGCCGCCGGCGGGCTCGATTTTGAAAAGCACCGCGCCGGAGAGATCGAGCGGATCGCGCACCTCGAGCGCGCCGGAGATCAAGAGCGAGGCGGCCCAGGCCTGGCCCGGGACGGTGGAGAAGGTGAAGGGATCGCCCGGATCTTCGCCGAAGACATCGACCACGACGCTGCCGAGGAAGGGCATCGCGGCGCGCGCCGGCTCTATCCGCACGCTCGTGCCGACGGCGTCGGCGGCGAGGCGCGCGACGCTCAGCCGGCCGCCCAGCGCGCCGCCGTCGTGCGAGGTGATTTGCAGGAAGGAGCCGAGGTCGATCTCGGGCAGCGTGACGTCGGCGAGCACGAAGTTCTCGCCGATCTCGGGCGCGCTGTTGAAGGCGAGGAAGCCGGCCGGGAAGGTGTAGCCGGGCATGCCGCCGCTGGTGAAACGCATCGTGCCGGCCAGGGCGGGCAGGTCCACGCCGCCGCCGGGTTGGAAAAAGCTGAACGCGCCTTCGCCGACGAAGCTCACGCTCCCGGCCGGATCGGCGCCGAGCAGGCCGACCTCGAAGCGGCCGCGAACGCCGACGCCGCCGTTGCGCCGGGCGAGGGTTTGCGGGTCGGGGGCCTCGGGGCGGAAGAGCGGGTCGTCGAGCGGCGTGAAGCCGGGATCGAAGGCGGGGGAATAACCGAAGAGCATCGCGCTCGCGCCACCGCCCTCGGTGACGCGCAGGACGTTCGAGAGATGGGCGGGCAAGGCGAGACCGACCTCGGCCTCGAGGGAGACGCGCGGCAGGCCGGCGACAAAGTCGTCGAGCGCGGCCTCGAGCGCGGCGGGGCCGGCGGCCTCGCCGGCGGCGGCGAACAGCTCGGCGAGGGTCGGCGCGGTGGAGTCGGCGTATCCACGGAGCGGTGACGCGCCGATCTGCGCGGCGGTCTGGCGCGGCGGGGCGACCTCGAAGCGCAGGGACGCCTCGGCGCCGACGAGGCGTTTCAGCCAGTTGTCCTCGGGCGGCAGACCGGCGGTGATCAGCAGCAGGCCGCGCTGGCCGTCGAGTTCCACGGCGGCCTCGGCCAGGGGCAGGCCGAGCAGGGAGGCGTTGAAGTTGCCGCTGAGGAAGACCTGGTCGAAGGCGTAGAACTCGGCGTCGCGGGCGTTGGCCAGCACGGTGGCGAAATCGTTGCTCCGCATGGCGCGGTCAAAATCGGAGGCGCTCGGCACGAGGCCGGGAGCCCAGAGGCCGACGGGGTTGGGCGCGGGGAAGTAGAGGGTCAGCCGGCCGACCTCGCTGGTCTGGCTGAAGTAGGTGTCCCAGCTCGTCTGCAAATCGGCGAAGCGCTGCTCGAGCGTGCGGGTGGGATCGAGGAGCGCGAAGACGGAGGCGGGCGGCGCGTCGGTGATGGGTTTGGGCAGGCGCAGGGCGGCCGCGCCGAGCAGGCCGCCGTGGGGGAAGTAGTCGCGGGTGAGATCGAGGGTGTCCATGCGCGCGACGAAGGGCGCGGGGGCATCGGGGAAGAGTTCGCCCAGCTGGCCGGCGAGACCGCGCCAGGTGGGATCGTTGAGGCGGTCGGCCGCGGCGGCGGCCATGAGCAGCTCCTTGCGCGAGGCGAAATCCGGGGCGGCGGGAGGCGTCCACTCGCCGCCGACGCGCGCGGGGTTCTGCGGGTGGTGGTCGAACTGCGGAAGGATGAGCCGGCCCTGTCCGTCGGCCAGTTCCAGGCCGAAGGGGTTCAGCTTGTAGCCGAAGGTGATGAGGGTGTTTTCCAAAACCTCGCCCGCGCGCTCGACCGAACCGGCGACGGGATCGTCGAGAAAGGCGCGGAAGCTCGTGGCGTCGAAGCTGCGGGCGCGGGTCGAGAAGCCCAGATCGGCCTCGTCGAAGCCCGGGATGACGGGCGGGAATTGCCCGGCGGTGCCGAGCACGAGGCCGTAGTTGAGCATCACCCAGCTGGGGGAAAAACGGATCTGCGCGGCGATCTCGTCGTAGTTGACCCCGGCGTCCTCGATGCGGCCGACGAAGAGGTTCGCCCCGACCGATTCGGGAGCGAGCGGGAAGCCGAAGAGCTTGGGCTGCACGCCGCCGCAGAAGCTCAGCACGGGCTGCACGGACAGGTAGCTCTCGATGATGAGCGTGGTGATGTTTTGGTTGAGCGCCTCGATGGCGGCGGGCGAGAACGGCGCCACGAAGCCGGCGGGCGGATCGGCGAGCGTGGCGGCGAGCTGCGGGATGTTGAACAACTGGCCGACCACGGCGAATTGCTGCTGCTCGGTGAGGCGCACGCCGCCGACCGGACCCGGCCCGATGTAGTCGGTGAGCGGACGGGAGCTATCGACCGGGGCGGAGCCGTTGGCGTCGTCGATAAACTGCAACACGACGGGCTGGACCTGCGCGAGGGTGTCGCCCGTGAGGTTGCCGACGAAGTTGCCCAGCGCGGCGAGGATGCCGGTGACGCAGCCGTCGCAGCGCAGCACGAACTTGAGTTGTCCAAACTCGAGCGGCCCGAGGGCGGCGAGGGCGTCGCCGCAGAAGCTGGGGTTGGGGTTGCCCGCGCTGTCGGTGTAGGAGACGAAGAGATCGGCCGCGCCGACGGGCACGCCGAGCAGGTTGAGCGAACCCTGGATGCCGGCGGTTCCGGTGGTGGACGCGACGGCGCCGCCGGTGACGGTGAGCGTCGTGGAAATGGCCGCGTGGGAAAAGGTGCCCTTGAGCTGGAGCGTGAGGTCGAGGCTCGGCACGCCGGCGTAGGCGGCCTCGTAGAGCGCGTCGATCAGCGGGCGCTCGTCGCCGATGGCGGCGGAGAGGCCCTGCTCGAGGGCGTTGCGCAGATGGGTCTCGAAGCCGGCGAGGCCGTCCGCGATGGCGGCGTTGAGCGCGGCGGCCTCGGCGGCGGGCATGGGGCAATCGATGCTCGGGCCGGTGGTGCAGACGCGCGGGATGCGTTCGTCGAGCGTGACGCGCGCCATGAAGGCGAAGTCCTCGGCGAGCTCGGCGGGGGTGCCTTGCAGATTGGACGGGGAGAGGCCGATGAGCCCGAGAATCTCGTCCACCTGCTCGCGCGAGAGGGAGCTGAACTTGAAGATGACGCGCTCGGCGTAGGCGCGCTGGTAGTTGCCCTCGCCCGGCTCCTCGGCCAGCGAGGGGTGGCGCTGCGCGAGCAAGTTGAGCGTGGACGGCGGGCAGTCGCCGGTCGGACAACGCGAGTCGAGATCGGGCGCGGTGGCGGTGCTGGTCGCGGCGGCCGGAGCCGGAGTCGGAGTGGAACCGGAGGCGGAGGCGAATGACGCCGAGGGCGGGAGCGGATCGGCGGAGGTAGCCGCGAGCGAGGCCGCCGGCGGGGCGACGAAGCTGCTCGCGATCGGCACGCCGTTGACCGTGGCGCCGATGCGGCCGACGGACGTGCGCGTGCGCACGGCGGCCTCGTGGGCTCGCTGGCGGACGGCCCACTCGGACCAGCTGATGCCGGTGGCGGTGGAGCCAGATGCCTTGCTCGGGTGAAGTTTGACCACGGATGTCAAAGTTCCGAAACGGAGGTTTGACGGAGCGGCGACGTCCCCGTCGCCGGGCGGTGCAGCCAGATTCGGCGACGAGGACGTCGCCGCTCCGCGCAAAGCCGAAGACACGGCCAACGCAGCCGGCGGCGGCGTGGCGGGCGTGTTCGGCGCGGTGAGGCGCGGGTCGGAGCGGAAGTCGCAGGGGTCGGCGAAGGTGTTGCCAAAGCTCACGCCGCCTTGCGCGCCGGTGAGCAGGATGCCGCCGAGCACGCCGCCATCGAGCGGGATGCCGGCGGGACCGGCGTTGGCGTCGATGCAGAGCCCGAGCGGGCCGCGCGTGGTGAAGGCGGCGAAGACCTTGAGGCCGACGCCGTTGTAGGTCGCGCCGAGCACGCCGGAGAACACGGCGTCGGAGGGGTTTTGCAGATTGGAAACGGTGAGCCCGCCGGAGATGCCACCGAGGTCGCCGACGCCGAAATCCTCCAGGACCAGCGAAAGCCCGTTGGCGGTGAAAACGGGCGGGCCCGACAGGCCCTCGGGGAAACGGATGGCGAGGTCGGTGACCGAGCCGGCGATGCGCGGCGCGGGCACGTCGTCGCCGCCGCCGGGGATCTCGAGCCGCACCCCGCCGGAGACGATGACGAAGAGGTTGTCCGGCGCGAAGAGAGTCTCGAGCGGGCGGCCGCCTTCGGTGAAGCCGAAGCTCAGGCGCGTGAGCGTGACGGGCAGCTCCTCGATGCCCGCGAAGGGCAGCGCCGTGCCCGGGGCGAAGGTGAAGGAGCCCGGCACGAAACGCGGCAGCGCCGCGCCCTCGAAGAGGAATCGCGTGTCGCCGAGGCCGAAGGAGCCGAGCGCGCCGAGCCCGACCTCGCCGGTGAGGGTGATCGACAGGGGCAGCGCGGGCGTGGGATCGAAGGCGTTTTCGAGGCCGGCGACGGTGAGCGCGGCGAGGTCCACGGTGAGGCCGTCGGCTCCGCCGAGCCGGAAAAAGCCGGCGGCGGTGATGGGGCCGGGCGCGAATTCCGGGACGCGCGCGGTGACGACTCCGCTGGCGCGGTCGCGGTCGAAGCGCTGGGTGAGCCCGCCGCAGCCGGCGAGCGAGAAGGGGCGCGCGTTGACCTCGTCGAAGAGCACGTCGTTGGCGACGGCGACGCGCAGGCCGCCGCTCAGCTCGATGCGCAGCGTGTCGCGGGTGGCGTCGCTTTCGCGCGCGAGCGTGAGCCCGCTCGGTTGCGGACCGGGGCCGCCGCAACCCGCGCCGAGCAAGGTGACGCCGAAGCCGCCCTCGGCCACCGGCAGCAGCTCGACGTCGTTGGCCAGGCCGATCGTCACGCTCTCGGGCGGCAGGCCGTCGGCGCCCCATTGCGCGGCGGAAATCCGCGTGACCACGCTGCGCGCGACGCCGGCGCGCGGCGGGAGCGGGAGCTCGAGCTTGGCGGAAAACTCGTCGAGGACAGGCGGCTCGCCCGCGACCACGGGCAGGCGCAGGGTGGCGGTGCAGATGTCGAGCCGCAGGGCGGGAAACTCGGGCAGGGTGAGCCCGAAGTTTTGGAACGTCAGCGCGACCGGAGCGTCGGCCAGGGTGCTGAAACGGAAACCCGCGTCGTCGTCGAAACTCAGGCGCAGGCCGGTGCCCAGGGTGACGCTCGGCGCCTGGTGCTGGCCCGGGCGGGCGGCGAGCGCGGAGGGCGTGGCGCAGGCGACGCTGCCGACGACGGTTTCGAAAACCGGCAGCCGCACCGTGCCGCCGCTCAGCTCGACGTCGTAACCATCGGGCCGATACGCGAAGGCCAGGCCGGTATCGACGAGCCCGACCTGGAAATCCGCCGGCGTGACGCTCGCCTCGTCGTAGTCGTGGCGTTTGAAAAGGCCCACCGTGCCGGCGGCGCCGAGCCGGCCGGAGCGCGCGCCGGTGGTGAAGCGCAGGGAAAGCGCGGCGTCGAAGACCACGAAATCGGGATCGAAAACGAAGCGCCCCGACGCGCCGGTGGAGACTTCGAAAACGCGTTCGGTTTGCCCGGCGCGGGTGCCGAAGAAAAACGTCGCGTCGTAGCTGTCGGCGGACGCGGCGGGCTCGCTCGGTTGCGAGACGAAGAGGGAGCCCGCGCCCGAGCCGTCTTGCAACGCGCCGAAGGCGTCGCCCGCCAGCCGGAAGGAGGTGATTTGATAACGCAGGTCGTCGCCGCCGGCGTTGAGTTCGTCGGTGGCGGCGAGGTCGATGGACCACGCGCCGTCGCTGTCGATGGTCGCGGCGCGAACGGTGAAGGTGGCGTCCACCTCGGGGAATTCGAGTCGGCCGCCGAAGGTCGCGGTGAAGCGCGGGATGGAGCGGTCGAAGAGGAAATCGCCCGAGGCGCGGCGGACGACGACATCGCCCGGCAGGCGCAGATCGAGGGGGCTGTTGGCGGTGACGCGCGGCTTGAGCGCGTTGGCCAGGGCGAGGGCGGAGCTTAGCGAGGTGTCGAGCGCGGTGCGCAGGACGGGCGCGAGGGTGGCGTCGGCGAGGGCGGAGCGACGCGCGAAGGCCTCGGCCAGCAGGCGGGTGTGTTCGGAGAGTTCCCACCAAGCGCGCTGGGTGAGCGCGACGCCCGGGAGGGTAGCGGTGAACGTTTGCAGGCGGGTGCGGGCGCTCAGGGCGATGGGGTCGCCGACGGGCAGGAGGTCGATGGCGGCCTCGTTGATCTCGATCAGGGAACGCAGCCCGCGACCGGCGTCGGGGATGGGCGCGCCGGCGACGACGTCGAGGAAGGGCCCGAGGGCGTGGAGCTCGTCCTTGATTTCGCGTTTGGCGAGTTCGGTCGCGACCGTTTGGAGCGGGCGCGGCGTGCCGCCGAGGGAACGCAGGGCGCGGTGGAGATCGGAGACGAAGCGGTAAAACGGATCGTGGGCGCGGGCCCTCAGGTCGCGGGCCTGCACGACGGCGATGTCCTCGGCGACGAGGAGGAGGTTTTCCAGGTCTTGCCGGAGCAGGTTTTCGAACGACGCGTCGCCGAAGCCGGAGATGGTTCCGGGGTCGGTCAGGAAAAGCAGGTCCCGGGCGAGGCGGGTGCGCTCGGGCCAGTCCTCGTTCGGAGCCGCGGCGAGCGCGGCGACGGTGAGGTTGCGCAGACGCGCGGCGAGCGCGGCGGTGGCGTTGGCGTAGGGCTCGCCCAGATCGCCGCCGACGGTTTCCATCCGCGCCTGTTGGTCGGCGAGCTCGATCAGAGCCTGGAGAACGGCTTCGCGGGAGAGCGCGTTGAAGCGGGCGTTGTCCACCACGAGGCCCGTGGCGGGCGCGAGGCCGAGCTCCGTCAGGCGCGACCCGAGTCCGGCCGCGAGGACCTGGGTATAGGCGGGGGAGCCGAGGAGGTTGTCATCGAGGCCGAGTTCCTGGCGCATGGCGGAGACGGCGGCCGCGAGGCGGAGGGCGAGCGTGGCGGCGTCGGGCGTGGCGGAGGAAAGCGGGTCGGCGAGAAAGGCGCCGACCTCGGCCTCGATCGCGTCGAGCCGGGGGCGAAATTCCGGGTCGGCGACGGCGATGTCCTGAAGCTGCGAGGCGGACTGTTCGTCCAGGACCCTGCGGGTCTGGTTGATCGCGTCGGCGAGGCGGGCGAGCAGGCGTTGGCGTTCCAGATAACCGGAGGCGCCGCTGGCGGCGGTGGCGGCCGAGGCGAGGTGTTCGTTGGCGAAGCCGAGGAAGGCGCGCAGCGAATCGCCGCCGGTGAGGGCGGCGTCCACCGCGACGCCGCCGGCCCAGGCGCCGAGGTCGGAGTATTGGAAGGTGAAGGCGGGATCGGTGAACTCGGGCGGCGTGCCGGGCGTGCCCGTTTCGAGCGGTTCGGCGAGGGCGGCGAGCGGCTCGAGGGTCGCGCCGAGATCGCGCAGGTAGGCGTTCCAGACCGGCAGGAGTTGCGCGGGAACGGAGGAGAAATTCACGCTCGGCGGCAGGGAAACCAGCAGCCGGTCGGCGAGGTCGAAACGCACTCCGCCGGCGGCGGCGCCGAAGCGGTAGAGCGGATCGGCAAAGTCGAGATAACCCTCGAAGAAGATCCCGTTGCTCAACGCGAGGTGGACGCTGCCCGCGATGGCGAGCGGTTGGCCGGGCCGGTGCGCGATGTGCAGCGGACGGCGGGCGGGCACGCTCAAGACGCCGGTGAGCTCGCCCAGCGCGAGGTTCTCGATCGCGCCCGCGACGGACAAATCGAAGGCGCCGCGGTTGGTGATCGAGGCGCGCAGGACCTCGAGTCGCGTGCCGCCGAACAGGCCGGGCAACTCGAGTTGGCCGCCCAGCGTTCCGCGCAGAAAGCCCGTGGCGCGATTCCAGGTCAGCGCGCCGAAGGGGCGGCGCACGGTGAGATTTCCCGGCAGCACGGCGTCGAAGGCGGCGAGCCCGGCGCCGGCGCGGCGCGGCTCGATGCCGGCCCACAAGGCCTGGGCGACGGCGCGCGTGGTGGTGAGCAACTCGGCGCTTTGGTTGAGCACGCGGGCGCGGGCGGTGGCGAGGTCGGCGACGGGCGCGCTCGGACGCGCGGCCTCGAGGCGAAGCTGGTCGGCCTCGCCCAGCAGGTGGCGCGCGGCGTCGTGCAGATCGCCCCACGCGCCGGTGGCGGCGGCGAGGGTTTGCAGGCGGGCGCGGATGCGCGGCAGGCGGCCGTTTTCCCAGGCTTCTCCGGAAACGAGGAACGGCTGGCCGGCGAAGCGGCGGGCCAGGCGCGCGTGGAGCGAACCGGCCTCGATCAGGCGCACCAGCACGCCGGGCCGCGACTCGGCGGCGAGGGCGGTCTCGCTCGTGGCGAGGGCCAGCGCGGCCTCGAGGCGGTTGAAGGCGTTGACAAACGGTTCGGGGGGGATGGTCGGCGCGGAACCGGCGGCGTCCACCTGGCCGAGGATGGCGGCGAGGCGGCGAACCTCGCCGGCGAGGTCGTTCCAGGAGCGCTCCTCGACCGGCTTGGCCAGATCGGCTGCGAAGACGAGGGCCAGGCGCGGACCGAGGGTGTTGACCAGCGACGCGCCGAGGCCGGCGGAGTCGAGCGCGGCGGTGGCGGCGGGCTGGTCGGGGAAGAGGCCGAGCTGGCGGCCGGCGGCGAGGAACAGGAGCTCCTCGGTGGCGAACAGGGCGGCGCGGTAGTCGGCGGCCGACTCGGCGGCGGCGAGGTCGGCGTGGAGCACGGTGGCGGCGCGCACGCCGAGCTGGGCGACCAGTTCGGCGACGGGCGCGGCGAAACCCGAGAAGTCGTTGGCGTCGGCCTGGTAGCCGAGCAGCTGGGCGCTCGCGAAAACATCGAGCAGGTCGCGCAGACGTTGGTAGGCGGCGAAGCGGCCGAGGGTGGCGACGGGCGAGCCGGCGGGCGGGGTGAATTGACCGGCGACGACGCCGGAGTCGCGGCAGAGGTCGGCGAGAAAGGTGTCGAGCGCGCGCAGGCAGGCGGCGTCGAGCGAGGCGGGTTCGGGGCGGCCGACGAGTTGATAAACGGCGCGGGTATCGACGAGGGTCGCGAGGGTGGCGCGCAGGTCGGCCAAGGTGGCGAGCGCGGTCGGGGCGGAGGCGCGGGCGAGCGCGGCGGCCTCGAGATCGGCGAGCGCGGCGTCGAGGGCGGGGTCGAGCTCGCCCTGGCCGAGGGAGGCGCGGGCGCGGGCGGCGGAGAGCCGATGGCGCAGCACGGAGTCGAGATCGGAGGCGGATGCGCCGGCGCGGGCGAGCTGGGCGGCGAAGTCCTGAAGGGCCGCGAGGGTGGAGCCGCCCAGCGTGCCGAGCGCGGTGGCGCGGGCGCTTTCGCCCCAGGCGTCGAGCAGGCCGCCGAGCGTGGTGGCGTCGTCGGGCGCGGCGGCGACCGGCGCGGCGAGGGCGGCGTCATCGGTCGGGATGGGCGCGGCGGCGGCCGCGGCGGCGGAGAAATTCCGGTAGGCGCGGGCGAGCGCGGTCAGGCGGGCGGTCTCGGCGTCGAGCGCGGAGAGGTTGACCGAGGCCGGAGGCGAAGGAAGCAGATCGGCGAGGGTGTCGATGAGCGGGACCTCGACCGCGTCGGTGCTGATTTGCAGGTGGTAGATCGGGTCGTCGAGGCGAACGTCCACCCGCAGGCGAAGGGTCGGGGCGGATTCGACGGTGGGGCGCAGCAGGAGTTCGGCGCGGCCATCGAGCGCGACCGAGCCGTCGCGCCGCAGCGTGAGCCAGAGCGGATTGGCGGCGGGCACGCGCAGGCGGGCGGGCGTGGCGGATGCGTCGGGCAGGGTCCACTCGCCGGAGAAGGGCAGGCGCAGCTGGTCGGGATCGCTGAAATCCACCCGCAGGCCGGCGACGGCGGTGGAGAGCGCGGGCAGGGCCGGGAGATTTTCGCCGACCGGCGCGAAGACCGGCGCGAGCAGGCCTTCGGCGCCGAGCGAACCGGCGACCAGGGTGAGTTCGAAGCGGTCGAAAAGCCGCAGCGGTAAACCCGAGCCGGCGGCGCGGCCGAGCACGGTTTCCAGTTGCGCGACGGTGAGGGTGTCGGGCGGTTGCAGGCGCAGGCGGCGCGGGGTGGCGTCGGCCGATGCGAGCGGGGCGTTGAGCTGAAACGGGCTGTCGGGGCCGGCGACGAGGGTGGCGGAGGTGAACTCGATGAACTGCTGGCCGTTTTCCGTCAGGAGCGTGGCGCCGGCCGGGAAGTGCAGGGCGAGGTCGGCGCCCGAGCCCAGCGCGCCGCCGCCGCCGAGGCGATAGGCGAAGGGGCCGAGGCGTCCGGCGCCGTCGATGGGCACGGCCGCGCCGCGCAGGCTCGAACCGTCGGCGGCGAGGGCGGAGAAGCGCGCGGGGTCGAAGAGCGTGAAGGCGAGCGGGGGCGAGTCGCCGGTGTTGTTGGCGGCGTCGCGCGCGCGGGCCTTGAGCTGGCGGACCGCGAAGGGGTCGGACGGCGCGGGCTGGGTGAGTTGCCAAAAGGCGGTGGCGGGATCGAAGGCCCCCGCGCCCAGGGTGGTGGCGCCCTCGAGGAAAAGCAGACCGACCACCCCGACGTTGTCGCTCGCGGCGGCGCGCAACTGGAGCGTGGGCTGACCGTTGATGGAAACGACGGACGCGGTGAAACCCGAAACGACCGGCGCGATGGCGTCGCCGGCGGCGGAGATTTCCACCACGCGCCAGAAGCGGCGCGGCACGACGGCGGGTTGAAACGTGTCCAGCACCGTGCTGGTCGGCCCCTCGGCGACGAGGCTGGCGACCTCCGTCCAGGTGCTCAGGTCGGGGCTGCGTTCGAGCCGGTAGGCCTGGCCGGCGACGCTCGTCCAAGTGATGCGCCAGCCATCGGGCGCGACGCTGCGGACCGGGGAATCGATGATGGCGAAAGGCGTGGCGGCGGCGGTCGCGGTCGCCGTGGCGGCGGTGGTCTCCGTGGTCGCGGCGGCGGCGGTCGGGCTAAAGGGCAGGCAGGGAAGGATGGCCAAAAACGCGAGCAGGCGCAGGGTGACGGCGGAGGCCGAGGCGGAGAAACCAAGAGGCATGCGTGGGCGTTGGGCGAAACCGGGGGCTATTGCAAGACCCATGCACTTTCCACGAATCGGGGCGCTCCCGGTAACCGAGCCCGGACTTTCACCTCGCCCGCGCTCGCCCGCGCCAACCGCGCCTCCGGCACGAACGCCGCCGGCGCTTTGCACGGCGCCTCGCGGAACCGGTGGCTGGAATGCCTGCGGGACAAGCCCCGCGTCCGCGCAAACGCCTGCCGGGGGCCCCGGATGCGCGAAGCCATCGCGACGCCGCCCGACAAAAACACGGCCCGGTTGTTCAAACTGGGAGGAAGTCGCCTTTATTCACAAAACGACCATACTTCGCCGCTCCTGACCATTGAAGCATGGACTGGCGCTCTATATCCTTCTCTCCGGTCGCCCCAAACCGATCTGCCCCGATCGCCTAACACTCCGACCATAAGTCGCCCCATGCTTCTCCCCTCGCCCCTCCTGCACGCCCCGTTGACCGTCGCGGGCGATGGAAAACGGAACGCGCGGCTCCCTGCGCTTTCCGTCGGCGACCCGACGCGCCCCGCAGGCGCCGACGGCGTGTTTCATCCCGCCCGCGCGACCATCGTGGAATACAATCTCTTCAACCACGACGGCCTGCCCGCCACTCCCTTCGCGACGGATTTCGAATAGCGCGCCGCCATCCCCATGACCAGCCCCACCCCACCCCGCTCGCACCGTCGGCAGTTCCGCCCGGCCATCCTCTCCATCACCTCGATAGCCGCCACGATCCTTTGGGCCCTGCTGCTGGCGCTCGTGGGCGGCACCTTCGCCCCCCTCGCCTCCGCCGCCTCCTACCGCTGGAAGGAGGTGCCGATCCACGGCGGCGGCTTCGTGACCGGGATCGAGTTTCACCCGACCGAACCGGGTCTGCTCTACGCCCGCACCGACGTCGCCGGCGCCTTTCGTTACGACGCCGCCAACAGCCGCTGGATCGCGCTCAACGAAGCCATCGGCGGCCTCGACAACGCCTTCATGGAGCTCGGCATCGCGTCCCTCGCCCTCGATCCGCAGGATCCTGATCGCGTCTATCTCGCCTGCGGCCAATACATCGCCTGGTGGGCGCCCGATGCGACCGTCCTCCGCTCCACCGACCGCGGCGCCACCTGGCAACGCACCACCCTGCCCTTCAACCTCGACGGCAACTCCGACGGACGAAACACCGGCGAAAACCTCGTCGTCGATCCCAACCTCGGCTCCGTCCTCCTGCTCGGCACGCCCGACGCCGGCCTCTGGCGCTCCACCGACCACGGAGCGACCTTCACCCAGCTCTCCTCGTTTCCCGCCGGCAACGTCACCTGGGTCCTCTTCGACCGCCGCAGCGGCAGCACCGGCTCGGCCACCCAGACGATCTACGCCGGCCTCGCCGTCGCCGGCACCGACGCCCCGAGCGTCTTCCGCTCCACCGACGCCGGTGCCACCTGGTCCGCCCTCCCCGGCCAGCCCACCGCGCTTCCCCTGAACTCCGGCGACACCGCCTCTCCCCAGCCCATCCCCCAGCAGGCCGCCTTCGCCTACGACGCCACCGGGCGCATCTTCATCACCTACGGCAACGCCCTCGGCCCCAACGGTGTCGGCGCCGGCTCCGTCTGGCGTTACGACACCACCTCCGGAGCTTGGGACAACGTCACCCCCGCTCCCGCTCCCCCCGCCCAGCAAGGCGGCTTCAGCGGCGTCAGCGTCTCCGCGCAAAACCCCTCCGTCATCACCGTCAGCACCCTCGGCCGCTGGTGGCCGGGCGACGAGATCTACCGCTCCACCGACGGCGGCGCCACCTGGTCCACCCGACTCCGCTCCGGCACCCGCGACCACTCCTCCGCCCCCTGGGCCGCCTCCCTCAACCCGCACTGGATCGGCGACGTCGAGATCGACCCCGCCAACGCCGACCGCGCGCTCTTCGTCACCGGCTACGGCATCTTTCAAACCCTCAACTTCAGCGCGTCCGCCCCCACCTGGGCCTTTCACAACGCCGGCCTCGAGGAAACCGCCCCTCTCGGCCTCGTCTCCCCCTCCAGCGGCCCCGACCTCGTCAGCGTGATCGGCGATTTCGACGGCTTCCGCCACGACGACGTCACCTCGCCGGTCCCCGGCACCCGTCACACGCCCAGCCACGGCACCACCCCCTCCCTCGGCGCCGCCACCCTTGAGCCGAACATCATGGCCCGCACCTTCTACGGCAGCGCCGGCGCGCCGCGCGGGGCCTACACCACCGACGGCGCCGCCACCTGGACGGATTTCGCCGCCTCGCCCTCCACCGCCGAGGGCGTCGGCCCGGGCCGGATCGCGGTCAACGCCGACGGCACCCGCTTCGTCTGGATTCAACCCGACCGCCTCCCCCACCTCTCCACCAACTTCGGAGCCTCCTGGACCCCCGCCACCGGCAGCGTGCCCGCCGGCTCCCACACGCCCGTCGCCGACCCCGTCGCGCCGCTTCGCTTCTACGTTTACGATTCCGGCACCGGCGTCCTCCACCGCTCGACCGACGGCGGCGTGAGTTTTTCCACCGCCGCCACCGGCCTCCCCACCGGCGCCAGTCCACCCGTCCCCGCCCTCGGCCGCGAAGGCGACCTCTGGCTCCCCGCCTCGAGCGGCGGCCTGCGCCGCTCCACCGACGCCGGCTCCACCTTCAGCACCGTCTCCAGCGTCCAGCGCGCCTACCGCCTCGGCTTCGGTCGCGCCGCCGACGGCGCCAGCTACCCCGCCATCTACCTCTGGGGCCGCGTCGGCGGCATCGACGCCCTCTGGCGCTCCATCGACGCCGCCCAGACCTGGGAACGCATCAACGACGACGACCACAACTTCGGCGGCATCAACGTCATCATCGGCGACCCCCGCCGCTTCGGCCGCGTCTATATCGGCAGCTGGGGCATCCGTTACGGCGAGCCCGACGACACGCCCCCGCCCGTGCTCACCCTGCCCGAGGGCTGGACGGGCCGCGACATCGGCGGCCCCGCCCTCGTCGGCGCGGCGGGCGAGACCGACGGCACCTTCACCCTGCGCGGCTCCGGCTGGGACATCTGGGGCGCCTGGGACCAGTTCCACTACGCCTCCCGCGTCGTCCACGGCGACGCCGGCATCGTCGCCCGCGTCACCAGCCTCACCAACACCGACACCTGGGCCAAGGCCGGCGTGATGTTCCGCGCCGGACTCGCCGCCGACGCTCCCTTCGTCGCGCTCTTCCAGCGGCCCGACCGCCAAGTCACGTTCCAGTGGCGCACCGCCACCGGCGCCAACGCCGAACTCACCGCCGGCTCCGGCCTCTTCGGCAACACCACCGACCTGAAGTGGCTCCGCCTGCAACGCAGCGGAGACACCTTCAGCGCCGCCTACAGCTCCGACGGCACGGCGTGGACCACCATCGCCACCACGCCCACCATCGTGCTCCCGTCCTCCGCGGAGCTCGGCCTCGCCCTCACCGCGCACAACGGCAACGTCCTCGGCACCGCGACCTTCTCGAACGTCGTCCTCACGCCCGAGCCCCTCGCCATCACGACGGCCACCACCCTGCCCGGCGCCTCCGCCGGCCTCGCCTACACGACCACGCTCGCCGCCCGCGGCGGTTTCCCCGGCTACGCGTGGACGCTCGACACCGGCACCCTCCCGCCCGGCCTCGCCCTCGACCCGGAGACCGGCCTGCTCGGCGGCACCCCCGAGGCGGCCGGCGCGTTCTCCTTCACCGTCCGCGCCACCGACGCCGACGGCGCCACCGCCACGCGCGGCTTCACGCTCGCCGTGCAGGGCCTGCCCTACGCGTCATGGCTTTCCGGATACTTCACCCCGTCCGAGCAAGCCGACCCGCTGCTCGGCGGCTCGATCTCCGCCGACCCCGACGCCGACACCCTGCCCAACCTCGTCGAATGGGCGCTCGGCCGCGATCCCCGCACGCCCGACGCGGCGGGCGCCCTGGACTTCGCCGTCACGCCGGGCGCCGCCCCGGACACGATGGACTTTGTCGTCACCTTCACCCGCCGTCGCGCCGCACCAGGCGTTGCGTGGGCCGTCGAAACCACTTCCGACCTCGCCGCCCCCGCCTGGAGCATCCTGCCCGAGGGCGACCCGTCCTGGACGGTGGACGACGACGCCGGCGGCCTCACCCAGACCATCACCGTGCGCATACCGATGACCACCGCCCGCGTCTTCGCCCGCCTCCGCCTCACGCAAGACTGATACGACCAGCTCATCCCCCCCAAAAAACCAACCATGCTCACGACGTCATTACCCCATCGTTTGGGGAAGCATGCCACCCGGTGGAGCGCCGATGCGGCCCCGCAAAATCGAACGCCGGGGTCCGCCATCGATACCGATCCGCGTTCCCTCGCCCTGCGGTGCATGAGGTTTTTCTTCGCGCTGCTGTTCGGACTGCTGGCCGTTTCCCAGGCGGGCGCGCAGACCTACAATTGGAAACAAGTCCAGATTAGCGGAGGCGGATATGTCACGGGCATCCTGTTCCATCCCAACGAGCAGGGCTTGATGTATTGCCGCACCGACATCGGCGGTTCCTATCGTTGGAACCCCGCCGACGACACCTGGATTCCGTTGCTGGATTTCATCGGCTACCCGAACAACGAGTGGAGCCTGATCGGCACCGAGAGCATCGGCCTAGATGCGCAGGATCCGGATCGGCTCTATCTGAGCTGCGGCTGGCTGGGAAACCCGAGCGAGATCATGATCTCGACGGACCGGGGGGCGAGCTTCACGCGGATCAGTTCGCCGTTCGTGGTCCGGGCCAACGATGGCGGCCGCGGCACCGGCGAGCGTTTCGGCGTGGATCCCAACCTTGGCAGCACCCTCTTTTACGGCACACGCCAGGATGGCCTGTGGAAGAGCGTCAACCACGGCGCGAACTGGGCGAAGGTCACGAGCTTTCCCGTCAACACCACGGCCAACGGCGTGGGGCTGGCGTTTGTGGAATTCATCCAGAGCAGCGGCACCCCCGGCAGCGCCACGCCCGAGATCTGGGTCGGGGTTTCGCAAGCCGGGACGAACCTGTATCGGAGCACGGACGGCGGGGCGACGTGGACCGGCGTCCCCACCACCGGCGTGCCGACCAACTGCATGCCCTTGCGCGCGTCCCAGGACGGCTTGGGCAACATGTATATCACGCTTTGCGACGGTGCCGGGCCGGGGGACATCAGCACCGGCGTGGTGCGGAAATACAATCTCGGCACGCTGACCTCGATCGACGTGACCCCGCCCACCGGCCAGGGCGGTTATGGCGGCGTGTCCGTGGACCGGCAGAACCCGAACATCATCGCGGTGACGACGGCGAACCGCTGGTGGCCGAGGAGCGACATCTACCGCAGCACCAATGGCGGGACGAGCTGGACTGCGGTTTACGACGGCACGGTGGATACTTCGAGCGCGCCGTGGATGGGCGCGGGCGGCAACATCGTCCAGGGTTGGATGTCCGACATCAAAATTGATCCCTACAATTCCGACCGCGTTTACTACGTGAGCGGCGGCGGCGTGTTTTCGAGTTACAATTTTACCGCCGCGACGCCGACCTGGCAGTTCCGTTCCACCGGGATTGAGGAAACCGCCTTCACCGGCGTCGGGACCAATCTGGCGAGTCCGCCCACCGGACCGCTGTTTTGGAGCGTGCTGGGCGACATGGGCGGCTTTTCCCATTACGATCTGACCGTTTCGCCCGCTCCCTCGGATTTCCACAACCGGAACGGGCTGAACAATCACGGCATCGATTTCGCTGAACTGAGTCCGAATCTGGTCGTCCGCACCTATCTCGATCGGGTTGCCCCGTCTCGCGGCGGCTTGTTCTCGACCGACTGGGGAAGCACCTGGTCGGAGTTCCCGACGATCCCGCCACCGGCGCAGACGGCCGGTCCGGGCTACGCGGCGATCTCCGCCGACGGCAGCCGGATGGTTTGGACCATTCCGGGTTCCGCCCCGTATTTTTCGACCGACCAGGGCAACACCTGGTCTCCCTGCGCCGGTAGCAACCTGACACCGTCGGAATCGTGGGAAGAGCCGTTCAACTTCTCCGACCGCGTAAACCCGAACAAATTTTACCTCTACTATCGGGTCTCGGGACGCGTGTTCGTCAGCACGGACGGCGGCGCGAGTTTCGTCCTCGCGAACACGATCGCGGCCTGGGGCGACAGCATGCGCCCCGTCTATGGCCATGAAGGGCATCTGTGGGTGACGGCTTACGACGGTCTGTGGCGGACCACGAATTCGGGCGCCAGCTTTTCCAAGGTGGCGGGCGTGCAGGCCGCGCGCACGGTCGGCTTTGGCCGCACCGCCACGGGCACCGGGCACCCGGTCGCGTATCTGCACGGCAAAATCAACGACATATGGGGCATCTACCGCTCGGAAGACCAGGGAGCGAACTGGACGCGCATCAACGACGACCAGCATCAGTTCGGCAACATCCAGCAGGTCGTCGGCGACCCGAAAATCTACGGGCGAGTTTACGTTGCCGCCGGGGGGCGGGGCATTCTTTACAGCGACCTCGTCGATGCGCCGACGCCCACCTTGCCCGAGGGCTGGAGCAGCCGCGACATCGGCGGCCCCGCCCTCGTCGGCGCAGCCGGCGAGACCGACGACACCTTCACCGTGCGCGGCTCCGGCTGGGACATCTGGGGCGCCTGGGACCAGTTCCACTACGCCTCCCGCGTCGTCCACGGCGACGCCGGCATCGTCGCCCGCGTCACCAGCCTCACCAACACCGACACCTGGGCCAAGGCCGGCGTGATGTTCCGCGCCGGACTCGCCGCCGACGCTCCCTTCGTCGCGCTCTTCCAGCGGCCCGACCGCCAAGTCACGTTCCAGTGGCGCACCGCCACCGGCGCCAACGCCGAACTCACCGCCGGCTCCGGCCTCTTCGGCAACACCACCGACCTGAAGTGGCTCCGCCTGCAACGCAGCGGAGACACCTTCAGCGCCGCCTACAGCTCCGACGGCACGGCGTGGACCACCATCGCCACCACGCCCACCATCGTGCTCCCGTCCTCCGCGGAGCTCGGCCTCGCCCTCACCGCGCACAACGGCAACGTCCTCGGCACCGCGACCTTCTCGAACGTCGTCCTCACGCCCGAGCCCCTCGCCATCACGACGGCCACCGCCCTGCCCGGCGCCTCCGCCGGCCACGCCTACACGACCACCCTCGCCGCCCGCGGCGGTTTCCCCGACTACCTCTGGGCGCTCGACTCCGGCACCCTCCCGCCCGGCCTCGCCCTCGACCCCGAGACCGGCCTGCTCGGCGGCACCCCCGAGACGGCCGGCGCCTTCGCCTTCACCGCCCGCGCCACCGATGCCGACGGCGCCACCGCCACGCGCGGCTTCACGCTCGCCGTGCAGGGCCCGCCCTACGCGTCATGGCTTTCCGAATACTTCACCCCGGCCGAGCAAGCCGACCCGCTCCTCGGCGGCTCGATCTCCGCCGACCCCGACGCCGACACCCTGCCCAATCTCGTCGAGTGGGCGCTTGGCCGCGATCCCCGCACGCCCGACGCGGCGGGCGCCCTGGACTTCGCCGTCACGCCGGGCGCCGCCCTGGGCACCTCGGATTTTGTCGTCACCTTCACCCGCCGCCGCGCCGCCCCGGGCGTCGCGTGGGCCGTCGAAACCAGCTCCGACCTCGCCTCCCCCGAGTGGACAAACCTGCCCGAAGGCGACCCGTCCTGGACGGTGAGCGACGACCCCGGCGGCCTCACCCAAACCGTCACCGTGCGCATCCCCCTTGGCGCCGCCGACCGCGTCTTCGCCCGCCTCCGCGTCACGCAGGACTAGACCCGCCGCGGGCCCGGACCAGCCGCGCCCGCCCCGCCATTCCCCTCCCCCAAAAATGAACCACAATCCGCCAACTTGATTTATCAATAAACATCAGCTGGGCGCACGTTTCCCAAACCGTATGCCGCCCCCTTTCGTTACCCCTGTGAAACTTAAATTGCCCGCCGAGGCGCGCCCCCCTTCGCGCCTCCCTGTTTTCGTTCCGAACGCCGCTTCGCTCCGACTCCAATTCTCGCTCCCCGGCCATCGTCCGATGTCCTTCCGAGCGGGTTTTGTCGGCGCCGGTGTTCTCAGGGGTTTCTGTTCCTGCTCCCCCTCCCTGATCGACACGCCTCCCCGCCGCCCTTTCCCGTCCTAGACGGCAAGCGCCCGGGCGGCGCGAGGCTCCAAAACCCCGACCGTAGCGGAAACGGAACCGGGCGCGACACGCGCACGGGCCGCCTACGGAAAAACAGAACACACCCCATGCACAGACTACTGACCACGCTGATCGTGAAGATCGCGTGTTTCCTCATGCTCCCGGCGGCCGCCTTCGCGCAGCTGCCCACCCCCACCTACGGCTGGAACCTCGGCAACACCCTCGAACCGCCAAGCGGCGAAGGCACCTGGGGCCCGGCCGCGACCCAGGCGCTCATCAACTCCGTCGCGGACGCCGGCTTCAACACCGTGCGCCTCCCGGTGGCCTGGGACAGCCACGCCAACCAATCCACCTACCAGATCGACGCCGCCTGGATGGCGCGCGTGAAGCAGGTGGTGGACTGGTGCTACGCGCGGAACCTCTACGTCGTCCTCAACATCCATTGGGACAACGGATGGCTCGAGAACAACATCACCAACTCGGTGAACTCGACCATCAACGCGAAGCAGCAGTCCTATTGGACGCAGATCGCCAACACGTTCAAAAACTACGACCACAAGCTGCTCTTCGCCGGGGCCAACGAGCCCAACTGCGACACCGCCGCCGAGTGGGCCACGCTCCGGACCTACTACAACACCTTCATCAGCGCCGTCCGTAACACCGGCGGCAACAACAGCAACCGCTGGCTCGTGGTCCAGGGTCCCAACACCAATTGGGAACTGTCGGACCAGTTGATCACCTCCATGCCGAACGACTCCACCCAGGGTCGTCTCGCGCTCGAGATCCATCACTACACGCCCTTCCCCTTTTGCCTGATGACCCAGGACGAATCGTGGGGCAAACAGTCCTACTTCTGGGGCCAGCCCTACCATCATCCGACGCGCACCGACCGCAACGCCACCTTCGACGAGGAGAGCGGAGTGAACGCCATGTTCCAGCGCATGGTGGACCGCTTCGTCAGCCAGGGCGTGCCCGTCATCGTCGGCGAGTTCGCCGCCATGAAACGCAACGGCTGGTCCGACCTCACCGGAACGGACTTCGACCTGCACGTCGCCTCCCGCACCTATTTCCACAAATACGTCGTGGACACCGCCAACGCCAAGGGCCTCAAGCCCATCTACTGGGACATCGCCGGGCAGATGTTTAACTGGTCCACGGGCGCCGTCACCGACCGCGACAACCTGCGCGCGCTCACCGGCGGCGCCGCCCTCCCGCCCCCCGGCGGCGGCGGAATCATCGCCAACGGCATCTACCGGATCGTCGCCCGCCACAGCGGCAAGGCCCTCGAGGTCGGCGGCTTCAGCAAAGCCAACGGAAGCAACGTGCAACAATGGGGCTACGCCTGGGGCGAAAACCAACGCTGGGCCGTGACCCATCTCGGCAACAACCAATACAGCATCGTCGGCGCCCAGAGCGGCAAAGCCCTCGACGTGGCCGGCTGGGGAACCAGCTCCGGCTCCAACGTCCACATCTGGACCTACGGCGGCGCCGCGAACCAGAAGTGGATACTCACCGCCACCAGCGGCGGCTACTACCGCCTCACCCCGACCCACGCCACCGGCATGTGCCTGGACGTAAGCGGCTACTCCTCGAACGACGGCGCCAACGTCCAGATCTGGAGCTACGGCGGCGGCAACAACCAGCAGTGGGCCTTCCAGGCTCCCTGATCACGTCCCAACCGAGATCCGGCGATGGACCCGACAAAAAGATCGAGCACGATGCCGACGCGCATGTTCGGTGCCTTGCCCGAGACGAGTCGCGGCCGTCGCCGGCACCTCGGTCGAAGCGACCTTATACCCGATTACGTTCCGAATTGGGACTATCCGGACGGTAGGGCGCGACCTCCGGGCGCGCCGGTTTGGGGCGATCCCGGTCCGCCCTCGGCGGCGCGAACTCCGGGGTGCGCCCTACCTTTCCCCAAAAACCTCAACTCATCCCGTAACCAGCATCAGTCCCAACTTTTCCCGACGATCCATGCATCCCCCCCGTCCCCGCAACGGCCTCCGCCAAATCCGCCCTTCGCGCCCCTCGCGCCCCTCGCGCGCAACACCTCCGTCGCGCCCCTCGCGCCCCTCGCGTTCGGCCCTCGCCGCCCTCCTCCTGGGCGCATGCTGCGGATGCGGCACCAGCGCCGCGCTCGCGGCCACGGTCCCCGCGCCCTACGAGGTGGCCACCTGGCGCGGGTTTCGCGCCTCCGCCGTTTCCTACACCTTCGACGACAACTCGCCGAAACAGTTCTCGGTGGCGCAGCCCATGTTCGACTCGCGAGGTCTGCCCGCGACCTTCTTCTGCATCGTCGGCAATCTCTCCGCGTCCCAATGGTCCGCGATAAAAAACGCCTCCGCCAAAGGCCACGAGATCGGCAGCCACACGCTGACCCACCCCAACCTCCCGACGCTGACGGACGCGCAGGTGACGACGGAAGTGGCGGACTCCAAAACCCTGATCGAATCCCACACCGGGAAAAAATGCGTCAGCCTGGCCTACCCCTACTGCGCGGTGCCCAAGCGATCCATCACCGCGCAGTATTACCCCTTCGCCCGGAGCTGCAATGGCTCCTCGGTCCCCGCCACGCCCACCGATTTTCTGAGCATCGGCGCGCTGGGCCCCGACGTTGACATGGACGCCGCCTCCGAAAGCGCGGCCAGCTCGGGGCGCTGGCTGGTTTGGTTGCTGCACGGCATCGACGACGATCCGGCCTGCTGTCCGATCGATTCCATGCTCCTGGAGTCCAACCTCGATTACGTCGCCGCCGATCCGGGCAAATGGTGGGTCGAGACCTTTGGAAACGTCGCCCGCTACATCCAGGAGCGGAACGCCGCGGTCCTCTCCGTCGTCTCGAACGAAGCCACCAGCATCACCCTGCGCCTGACCCATGATCTGGACGCCACGGTCTTCGACTACCCGCTCACCCTGCGCCGTCCGCTGCCGGGCGGCTGGGCCAGGGCGACGATCACGCAAAACGGCGCGCCCGTGACCAGCCAGGTCGTGAACGGCAACCTCGTCTTCGATGTCGTGCCCAACGGCGGCGACATCGTTCTCACCCAGGCGGAGGCCCTCGCCCCGGCCAACATCGGCGCCAACGATCCCCACATCCAGTATGTCGGCCGGTTCGACATGACGAATCCCGCCGCCCCCGGCTTCGATTGGTCGTATAGCACCATCCGCGCGAAGTTCCAGGGCACGTCCTGCTCCGTGAAGCTCGACGGCCCGGGCAAATACTTCGACGTCTTCATCGATGGCGTGAAAACAGATCCCATCATCAGCTCCTCTCACGGGCTGCAGACCTTCCCGGTGGCCTCCGGCTTGAGCGACGCCGAGCACACCGTCACGCTTCGCCGCCGAGTCGAGGCGAACGCGGGGAAAAACATCTTCCACGGCTTCGTCCTCGACGGCGGCAAGACGCTCGTCGCGCCGCCCCCGGCCCCCGCCCGCCGGATCGCGTTCATCGGCGATTCCTTCACCTGCGGTTACGGCGTCGAGGGGGTCTTCGGCGACCCCTTCACCAACGCCACCGAAAACGCGGGCCTCACCTACGCGGCGCAGATGGCCGCCCACTACGACGCCGACTGCATGATCACCGCCTGGTCCGGCCAGGGCATGGTGCGGAACTACGGCGATCCGAATCCGACCTCGCAGACTTCATTCCCCGACCATTACGCGCGCACCTGCGGCTCCGTGGCGAACGACGACTACGCCTTCACCTGGCAGCCGCACGTGGTGGTCATCGTCCTGGGAATAAATGACTTTTCCACCACCCCCCATCCATCGCGGGAACAGTATGTGGGCGGCTACCGCGACTTCATCCAAACGGTGCGCAACCATTACCCCGACGCCCACATCCTCTGCACTTACTGGTCGGGCATGAATGCCGTCGCCAGCGACTACGTCGCCGAGGCCGCAGCCGCCTCGGGCGACAGCAAGGTTCATTTTGCCAACGTGCTCTTCAATATTGATTTCCCGGCCGACTACGGCCCGGACTATCATCCCAACGCAACGGGGCAGACCAAAATCGCGAACGCCTTCATCCCGGAGTTCGACCGTATCCTGGGCACGACTTGGGGCGGCGTCGGCCCCGGCACAAATCCGCCGGAGGCGACCGCGCTCTACGCCTTCGACGGCGACGCGCTCGACGGCAGCGGCAAAGGCAACCACGGCACCGCGAACGCGCTCACCTATGTCTCCGGCAAAGTCGGCGCGCAGGCCGCGCAGTTCAACGGCACGAGCAGCCATGTCTCCATTCCGCGCTCCGTGACGGACGACTTCACCGTCGCGATGTGGGTGAAGACCACCGACAACGCCGGCTCGGCCGGCGGCGCCTGGTGGACCGGCAAGGGGCTGGTGGACGGCGAGGTCGGCGGCGGCGGGGCCGACTGGGGCACGGCCCTGGTGAACGGCAAATTCGTGCTCGGCGTCGGCTCGGGGGGCGGCGACACGACACTCGCCTCCTCGGTGAACATCAACGACGGCGCCTGGCACCACCTCGCCGCCACCCGCGACAACACCACCGGCGCCATCGCCGTCTATGTCGATGGCGTGCCGCGCGGCACCGGCACCGGCCCGACCGGCTCGCGCACCTTCCCGTCCGCCCTGCGCATCGGCAGCCTCCAGACCGGCAACAACTTTTTCAACGGCACGCTCGACGACGTGCGCCTCTATCCCCGCGTCCTCACCGCATCGGAGATCCAGGCCCTCGCCGCCGGTCCGCTCGCCGCCCCCCAAAACGTCACCGCCACGCCCGGCTCCGGCACGATCACGCTGGCCTGGAGCGCCGTGCCCCACGCCACCGACTACATCGTCCGCCGCGCGCCCTCCGACGACGGCGCGTTCGCGGACTTCGCCACCGGCCTCACCGCGACGAACTACCCGAACACCGGCCTGAGCGACGGCGCCACCTGGTATTACACCGTCACCGCCAACGGCCTGTTCGGCCCCGGCCCCGCCTCCGCGCCCGTGTCCGCGACCACTTACACCACCCTGCAAAACTGGCGCCTCGCGAACTTCGAGACGATCGCCGACGCCGGCACCGCCGCCGACCACGCCGACCCCGACGGCGATGGGTGGAGCAACTTTCACGAATACGTCTCCGGCACCGGCCCGAACGACGCGTCCAGTTCCCTGAAGATAACCCGCCTCGAGCCGAGCGGCGCAGGCGACGGCCTGCTCATCGAGTTCCCGAGCGTCGCCGGCCGAAGCTACCGCGTGGAACGCTCCCTCACGCTCGAAGCCGGATCGTGGGTCACCTTGCAGGACGCCATCGTCGGCACCGGCGCCGAGATCGAGGTCGCCGACACCGGCGCGGCCCAGCCCAGGCGCTTTTACCGGGTTGTCGCCTGGTGAGCGGATCCAGACCTCGCCGCCCCACCCAACCTCGGCTCATTTTCACATGCTCGTCCCCCCCAGTCGTTTCTTTCGTCGGGCCCTCCTTCTCCTGCTTTCCTCGGGCTTGGCCGTGGGCCTGTGCGCGCAAACGCTTTCCAGCCTCGGCTCCGTCGCGCCCGATCCCGGAGCGGACGACATCTCCCAGCTTTCCACCAGCGGCAACCAGACCTCCCCCGACGGCCTGAGTTACAGAACCGACAACAACTCGCCCCCCGCCCAGACCTTCACCATCGGAAACGGCGCGATGAGGCTCCGATCGCTCGCCATCAAGACGGCGGGCTTGAGCGCCGGCGGCGGCTACGGCACGCCCTCGATCACGCCGACCTACTATCTCCGTATCTACTCGATCAGCGGCGCCACGGCGACCGCGCTTATCACCTTCAGCGCGCCCAACCCCGGCTACACCGATGGCGACTGGCTGTCATGGAGCGGGATAAACGTCCCCTTGGAAGCGAACCAAACCTACGCGTTTTCGTTTGGCACCAAGCCATCCGCCGGTGGTTTCGCCGCGCTGGCCGTGGCGGCGGGCGCCTATGCCGGCGGCGAAATCGCGCTCATTCCCATCAACGGCGGCACGATCACCACCGGGAGCAGCCATGGCTTCGACGCGGTGTTCCATCTCGGCCTGGAACCTGCGCCCGCCGACATCCCCGCCTCCACGCCCCTGCCCTTGCCCACCTACGGATGGAACCTGGGGAACACCTTGGAGGCCACCTGGGGTGTGCCGAGCCGCGGCCGGACGCTCTTTTACAACGCCGCCAACGCCGGCTTCAACGCCGTCCGCATCCCCTGCGCATGGGACTTCAATTCCGACCCGACGACCGGGCAGATCCACCCCGCTTTCATGGCGCAGGTAAAACAGGCCGTGGATTGGGCCCTCGCCTGCGGGATGCACGTCCTCATCAACGACCACTGGGACGGCGGCTGGCTGGAAAACAACATCGGCGAATCCGTGGACCCGGCCCTCGACGCCAAGATGCACTCCTACTGGACGCAGATCGCCACCGAGTTTGCCGGCTACGACAAGCGTCTGCTCTTCGGCGGCGCGAACGAACCCGCCGTGGACAGCCCGGCGAAGATGCACACGCTGATGGCCTACTACCAGACCTTCATCAACGCCGTGCGCGGCGTCGGCGGTCACAACACCGATCGCTGGCTGGTGCTGCAAAGCGTATCGGCCCCGTCGTGGATGAACTACCTGCCGGCGGACCCGACCCCCGGTCGCCTGATGGTGGAATACCATCAATACACGCCCTCCCTCTTCACCATCATCCACACCGACCAAACCTGGGGCGAGGCGAGGTATTTTTGGGGACCTGCCTACCACTACTCCGGCAACCCGACCCGCAACGCCAGCTTTGGCGAAGAAGGCGAAATCGATTCGGGATTCCAACAATTGAAGGAGCAATATGTGGACAAGGGCATCCCGGTCTTGATCGGCGAATTCGGGGCCTACGGGACCCCGGGCCTCTCCGGAACGGAGGCGGCCTATAACCGCGCCTCGGTTCTCTACTGGAACAAATACGTCGCCGAATCCGCCCGGGCTCACGGCTTGAGCCCGTTTTATTGGAGCACCCCCGACAACCCCTTTAACTGGAACACCGGCGCATCCGTTGACCCGGAGCTGATCTCGGCCGTCACCGGCGGGACCGCGCCGCCGCCTCCGAATGGCGCCCCTTACGCCCCGTCCGGCCTCGTCGCGACCGCCGTCGGCACCGGCCAGGTGAACCTGTCTTGGACCGCCGGCGCCGGCGCGACCAGCTACGACCTCTATCGATCCGCCTCATCCGGCTACGAAGGCACCACTCCCGTCGTCACCGGCATCACCGGCACGTCCTACACCGACACCGGCCTCAATGCCGGCACGACCTATTACTATCAAATCGTCGCCGTGAACGCCTCCGGGTCGTCCGGTTTTTCCACCGAGGCCCATGCGACGACCAGCGGCGTCAACCCGGACCCGGCGCGCTTCCATTTTGAAACCGATACCCAGCGCTGGTCGGCCGGCGGAGCCCAGATCTCCGGAGTCGCGACCTCGGGCACGCGGGACTACGCGGGCAACCGTTCGCTCGCCGTGAACTTCAACGGCACCACCGCCGGCACCTCCGCGGTCTCCGTGAACGAGGTGGTGGTGCCCGCCGGGGCGACGGTCACCTTCCGGGTCTGGATCCCGGCCGGCGGTCAGGTCACCGGCCTCGTGGCCTACGCCCAGGACTACAACTGGGCCTGGTCCCAGAGCTCGGGCGGACTGACATCCAACGCCTGGAACACGCTGAGCCTGACGATGCCCGCCAACGCGGTCTCGCCCTTGAAGGCGCTCGGCGTCCGCTTCACCACCGGCGCCGCCTGGACCGGCACCTGTTACATCGACTCCGTGACCTGGCCGGCCGTCGGCGCACCGCCTCCCGCGCCGACGAACCTGACCGCCTCGGGCGCCGCCGGCGGCATCACCCTGAGTTGGTCCGCCTCGGGCACGGCCACGCATTACCTGCTCAAGCGATCCACGACCAGCGGCGGCGGCTACACGACCTTCGCCATCAATGGCGCCCTCACCTTCACCGACAACGACGTCGTCACCGGCACGACCTACCACTACGTCGTGAGCGCCGCCAACGAAGCCGGCGAAAGCGCGAACTCGGCGCAGTCCTCCGCCACGCCGCTGGTCCAGGCCCCCTATGGTGGCACGCCTTGGCCGGTGCCCGGCGTCATCCAGGCGGAAGACTACGACGTCGGCGGCCAGGGCTCCGCCTACAACGACGGCGACCCCGCCAATGCCGGCGGCCAATACCGCTCCGATGGCGTCGACCTCGAGACCTGCGCGGAAGGCGGCTTCAACGTGGGCTGGGCCGGCGCCGGCGAATGGCTCGAATACACCGTCAACATCGCCCACACCGGCAGCTATGCCATCACGCTACGGGCGGCCTCCCAGTCTTTGCAGATCCAGGCCCATGTGGAGTTGGACGGCGTCGATGTCACCGGCCCCGTGACGGCTCCCGCCACGGGCGGATGGCAAACCTACACCGACGTCACGGCCCCGAATGTCACCCTATCCGCCGGCCAGCACGTCCTGCGGGTTCACTTCGACGGCAGCGCCTGGAATCTGAACCACATCACCCTCGCGGCGAACCCGCTCCCCGCGCCGCAGGCCCTGACCGCCACGCCCGGCGCCGCCCGGATCACGCTTTCCTGGAACGCCGTGAACGGGGCCACCGGCTACTCCATCCGCCGCTCGGGCGACAGCGGCGGGCCCTACACGGAACTGGCCACCGGGATTTCCGCCACGACCTATGAAAACACCGGCCTCGGCGACGGCGCGACCTGGTATTACACCGTCGCCGCGACCGGCCTCCCCGGTGTCGGGACCGCGTCCGAACCCGTGTCCGCGACCACTTACACCACCTTGCAAACCTGGCGCCTCGCGAACTTCGGCACGATTGCCAACACCGGCGACGTCGCCGACCACGCCGACCCCGACGGCGATGGATGGAGCAACTTTCACGAATACGTCTCCGGCACCGTGCCGAACGACGCGGCCAGCGCCCTGAAGATCACCCGGCTCGAGCCTGTCGGCGACGACCTGCTCGTCGCATTCCCGAGCGTCGCCGGACGAAGCTACCGAGTGGAGCGTTCCCTCACGCTCGAAGCCGGTTCATGGTCCACGCTCCAAGACGCCATCACCGGCACCGGCGGCGAGATCGAGGTCGCCGACGCGGGCGCCTCCGCCCTGCCGCGATGCTTTTATCGGATCGTCGTCACCCGCTGAGCCCAAAATAGCCGGAGCATCCCGCCCCGCCCAAATCCCCCTCCACGCATCCTCCATCCCCCCGCCGGCCCGCCCGGTCCCTCCCCTTCTCCCATGAAAAAATCCATCCTTACTCCCCATCTCGCCCTCGCGGGCGTCTGCCTGCTCGGCCTTGGCTGCACACACGCCCTCGACGGCGCCTCCGACGGGGCCGGAGCCAAGGCCCCCGCGCCACGGGCGCTGGCTCCGCTCGCGTGGACCACCACCGGACCGCTCGTCCATCCGACGGCCGACGAAAGCCACCCTATAGTGGCCGTGAAAGACCCCTCCGTCGTCTTCCACGACGGCAGCTGGCACATCTTCGCCACCACCGCGGGGAGCAAAGGCTGGGCCATGGCCTATTTCAACTTCGCCAACTGGGACGCGGCCCCGCAGGCCAAGCCCTTCTACCTCGACGACAACCCCAATCTCCGCGGCTACAACTGCGCCCCGCAGGCCTTCTATTTCCGCCCGCACAAGAAGTGGTATCTGATCTTCCAGTCCCCGCAGCCGCGCTTCAGCACGAGCGACAACATCGCCGACCCCATGTCCTGGACCGCGCCCCAAAACTTTTTCGAGGGCACCCCCAAGAGCGTCGTCGAGGGCTGGCTCGACTACTGGATCATCTGCGACGACACCCACGCGTATTTGTTTTTCCCCGACGACCACGGCCGCATCTACCGCAGCCGCACCACCCTCGCCGACTTCCCGCGCGGCTTCGACGACCCCGTCGTCATTCTCCAGGAAGCCGAGGCCCGTGATCTCTTCGAAGGCTCCTGCGTCTATCGCCTCAAGGGCACCGACCAATTCATCCTCCTCATCGAGTGCGGCGGGAAAAACTGGGACCGCTACTACCGCGCCTTCATCGCCGACCGCCTCGACGGCGAGTGGAAACCGCTGCCCGGGGCCGACTCCGAAGAGACCCCCTTCGCCGGCAACGCCAACGTCCGCTCCGCCGACGGCAGCCCCCTCTGGACCAACGGCGTCAGCCACGGCGAACTCCTCCGCGAAGGCAGCGACGAGACCATGACGGTGGACCCGCAAAACCTGCGCTTCCTCTACCAGGGCCTCCCCCGCGGCACCAACGAGCCCAACTACCTCCTCCTGCCCTACCGCCTCGCGCTCCTCAAACCCGCGCCCGTCGCCGGCCAATAAACCCCTCGCAGAAACCCTCCCGGAACTCGCCCGCCCATCCTCGGCCTCCCGGCCTTGCCATGAACAAAACCCTCCTCGCCGCCCTCCTCGCCCTCGCCACCCAAGCCGCCCCGCCGCTGGCCGCCGCGCCCTCCGGCCTCGACCCGGCGGGCCAGCTCGCCCTCGCGCCCGCGCTGGCCCGCGCCGACTCCTCCGGCTTCGCCTACACCCGGCTCGAGCACGGCGTGCAGATCCGCGTCGGCGAGACGGTGAAGAACGTTCTTTTCCACGGGCCCGACATCGTGCGCGTCAACGCCAACCTCGGCCGCCCGCACCTCGCCTACCCGAGCCTCGTGGTCGTCCAGCCTCCGGGCGACACCCGCGTCCGCGTCAAGGAGTCCGACTCGCACCTCGACGTCTCCAGCCCCTCGCTGCTTGTCCGCGTGGACAAGAAGACCGGCGCGCTCGCCTTCCTCCGTCCCGACGGCTCCGTCATCACCCGCGAGGCCCCCGCCCGCCCCGGCGACATCCGCGAAGCCACCATCTCCGACGCGCCCACCTACGAGGTCCGCCAGACCTTCTCCCTCGCCGCCGACGAGTCCCTGTATGGCCTCGGCCAATACGACCGCCCCTACATGGACTACCGCGGCAAGGAGGTCCTGATGGTGCAGACCAACATCGGCATCGTCGTCCCCTTCCTCCTCTCGACCAAGCGCTACGGCATCCTCTGGGACGCCGCCTCCAAGAGCACATTCAAGGACGACGCCTCCGGCGCCACCTTCTGGTCCGAAAGCTCGCCCGCCGGCATCGATTACTACCTCATCGCCGGCGAGACCATGGACGGCGTCATCGCCGGCTACCGCCGCATCACCGGTCCCGCGCCCATGCTCCCCAAGGCCGCCTTCGGCTTCTTCATGAGCAAGGAGCGCTACCAGACCCAAGACGAGCTCGTCGGCACCGTGAAACGCTTCCGCCAGGACGGCTTCCCCCTCGATTACATCGTGCAGGACTGGCAATACTGGGGCGGCTGGAACGGCGTCGAATGGGACGGCAAATGGAGCGGCATGACCTGGAACAAGCAGCGTTTCCCCGATCCCGCCGCCGCCATCCGCGAGATCCATGAGAACAACGCCAAGGTCATGATCTCCATCTGGCCCTCCGTCGGCAACGACACCGACCTCGCCCGCGAGCTCGACGCCAAAGGCCTCCGCCACGAGCCCATCCACTGGATCTCCAAAAAAGCCCGCATCTACGACGCCTTCAGCCCCGAGGGCCGCGCCATCTATTTTAAACACATCAAAAAGGGCCTGCTCGACGTCGGCATCGACGCCCTCTGGATGGACGGCACCGAGGTCGAGGTCGGCGGCGCCTGCCACGATCCCCGCCAGGTCGAGACCGACATCAAGCGCCTCGGCCAAAACCACCTCGGCGACTACACCCGCAACCTCAACAACTACAGCCTCGTCACCACCCAGGGCACCTACGAAGGCCAGCGCGCCACCTCCGACAAACGCGTGCTCACCCTCACCCGCTCCGCCTGGGCGGGCCAGCAACGCTACTCCGCCCTTTCCTGGTCCGGCGACACCACCGCCAGCTGGGAAACCTTCCGCAACCAGATCGCCGGCGGCGTCAACGTCGCCATGGCCGGCCAGCCCTACTGGACCCAGGACACCGGCGGCTTCTTCATCCCCGGCCACTACCGCGAGGGCGACCATACCAAACCCGAATACCGCGAACTCTTCGCCCGCTGGAACCAGTTCGGCATCTTTAATCCCATCTACCGCGTCCACGGCGCGGACATCCAGCGCGAGCCCTACCGCTTCCGCGAGACCGATCCCGAGTTCCACGCCTCGATGCTCTCCGCCGCGAGCCTGCGGTATCGACTTCTCCCCTACATCTACGGCCTCGCCTGGCGGAGCACCGACCGCGGCTACACCCTGATGCGCGGCCTCCCGATGGATTTCCCCGACGACCAGCAGGCGCGCCACATCGACGACCAGTTCCTCTTCGGCCCCTCCCTCCTGGTCCACCCCGTCACCCACGCCATCCACCGCGTGCCGCCACCGCCGCCGGAGGTCATTCCCGCCGAAGCCCTCACCACCGCCGACGGCCGCCCGGGCGTCTCCGTGCAATACTTCGAAGGCCAAAACTTCGAAAAGCCCGCGGGCAAGTCCGTCGATCCCAAGGTGGACTACTCCTGGCCCGGCCCCCCGCTCACCGAACCGCCCCCCGGCCTGGAAAACTGCGAAAACTTCTCCGCCCGCCTGACCGGCTTTCTCACCCTGCCAGAGGACGGCGAATACGAGATCGGCGCCGAGGCCGACGACGGCGTCCGCATCTGGCTCGACGACCGGCTCGTCGTGGACGACTGGAGCGTCCACGGCATGCGCTTCGCCGGCAAAAAGCTGAGCTTCAAGAAGGGTCAGAAAGTCGCCTTCAAGATCGACTACTTCCAAGGCCAGGGCGGCCGCGGACTCCGCTTCGTCTGGCGCACGCCCTCGGTTCTCGCCAAGCCGGCGCCCGTCGCCACCGAGAGCGACAAACTCGTCGAGACCTACCTGCCCGCCGGCGCCGACTGGTATGATTTCTGGACCAACGCGCGCCACGCCGGCGGCACCACCGCCAGCACGCCCTGCCCGCTCGACCGCTTCCCGCTATTTGTCCGCGCCGGCTCCATCGTGCCGATGGGCCCGGTCGTGCAGCACGTCACCGAAAAGCCCGACGCCCCCTATGAGATCCGCGTCTATCCCGGCGCCGACGCGACGTTCACGCTCTACGAAGACGACGGCGAGACCTACGCCTACGAAAAAGGCGAGCGCGCCACCGTCGAACTGCGCTGGGACGACGAATCCCGCACCCTCTCCGTCGGCAAACGCCAGGGCTCCTTCCCGGGCCTTGTCGCCGAGCGCGAGTTCCGTGTCGTGCTCGTCAACGACGCGTCCACCGCCGGCCTCGCCGAGGCCTCGGCGGCCGCAGTGAAGTCCGTCCGCTACACCGGCAAGGCGCTACGCGTGAAATTCTGACGAACTCGGAGCGCTTACACGGAGCCCGGCCGGAGGACGCACGGAGACCACCGAGGTAGGCTAACTGGACTTAAAAGCCGGACTTTAAAATGCCCTCCCCCCGTGGGCGCCTGCTCGCAGGCGCTCCGAGTGGGAGCAGCTCAAGCTTCCAGCCTGCATCATCGAGGATGTCCACCCATCCGCGCCCCTCCTGTCATCCGCGGATAGAAAGCCGAATCATGAAGCGAGCTTCTGGCGACGGATGACGGAAGCTGCCGGGCCTGGCCCCTGAAAAACCACAAACAACGCCCCCACCGCGGGACCCCGGGCAGGGATCTGCGAAAGCCCGCTTGACTCGCTAAGCATTTGACCATCGGGCTTATGCCCATGGCCGCCACCCACCGCACCACCGCCGCACCGCGTTTGGTGGGCGACACGCGTCGCTTCACGCTCTCCGGTTCGGCCGGCCCCGCCGCCGCCACCCGGCTTTTTCGCCTCCACGATCTGTTGTCCCGCGGCACATGCGTCCGCGTCGCGTCCCTCGCCGCCGAATTCGAGCTCTCGCCCCGCACCGTCAAACGCGACATCGAGCGCCTCCGCGATTTTCACCGTGCCCCGATAGCCTGGGACCATGCGCTAAAAAGCTACCGCTACACCGCCCCGTTCGATCTCGCACGAGGGCTCCGCCTCGACGCCGACGAGGCCCTCGCCGTCGTCCTTGCCGGCCGCACCTTCGCCGCCTGGGGCGACACCCCGCTGGGCCGCACCCTCTCCGCCGCCTTGGGCAAAATCGCCGAATTCGCCGGCTCGGCCGTCTCCCTCCCCGCCGCCGACCTCCAGACCGCCCTCTACCAACCCGAGATGGAGGACCCCGCTCACGACGCCGAGCATCGCCATTTCGCCCGCCTGCTCGATCTCATCCTCGCCCGCCGCGAGATCGAGCTCCTCTACCGCAAACCCCGCGCCGCCACCCCCGAACGCCGCCGCGTTCGTCCGCTTCACCTCGCCTACCTCGACCACCGCTGGGTGCTTGTCGCCGACGATCTCGACCGCGCCGCCTGGCGGAAATTTGTCCTCGCCCGCATTCAAGAGATCCGCGCCACCGAAAGCCCCTTTACCCCGCCGCCCCGCGAAAAAATCCGCGCCCACCTCGCCGGCAGCCTCGGCCGCTTCACCGGGGATGCGGACCACGCGGTGCGCCTGCGTTTCGACGCCACCGCCGCCCCCTATCTGCGCGAACGCCCCTGGCACGCCTCGCAAACCCTCCGCGACCTCCCCGACGGCGCCGTCGAAGTCGAACTCCGACTCAACAACCTCATCGACGTGCGCCGCCGCGTCCTCGCCAACGGCCGCCATGTCGAGGTCCTCGCCCCGCCCGAGCTCCGCGCCGACATCGCCGCCGAGCTCGCCACCCTCGCCCGCGCCTACGCGCCGGAAATCGCCACCGAAGAAAAAAACTCCGCGCCCAAAAATAAAATTCCAGCGGGACACCCGGCGTCCCACTCCGCCGTTTAGAATGGGCGGCAGACAACGCGTCACCCTCATGCCGCCCGCCCAAACCACCCACTCGTCCCCGCTTCCCGGATACGTCCGCTGCATCGCCCCCGTCCCCGTCGCCGCCTCGCAAGCGCCGCACCCCCTGCCGGCCGGAGCCTACCGCCTGCAAACCTCGCCGCTCCGCGGTTACGTCCACCACGGCGACCTCGCGCACCTGCTTTCACTCAAGATCGGCGACACGTTGACGCTCCACCCCGAGCCCGCCAACCCCCACGACCGCTACGCCGTGCGCGTCCACCACGGGGAGCGCCACATCGGCTACCTCCCGCGCGAGAGCAACCACGTCGTCTCCCGGCTCCTTCGCCAAGGCGCCCCCCTCCGGGCCGCCGTCGCCTGGATCGACCCTTCGTCGGATTTCCAAGTCCCCCTCACCCTCCACGTCCTCTGGGACGCGCCCGGCAGCGTGCCCACACCCGCCTCCTGATCGCCGAGCGCCCCGCATGCCCCCCACCTCCAGCCGCCCATTGAGCACTCGAAGCATTCCTCCGCCCCACGAAGACATCCATTCTCCCGTCCGCCCCATCTCCGCCACACCATGACCGACATCCTGCGCCTCACCGACCGGGAGTGTTACGACCTCCTCCTTCGTCTTTTCCCCGTCGGCTTTGCCGATCCAGAAGTCCTCGCCGAGCTCGCCCCCGACGGCTGGGAAAAATCCCCCCTGTTTCCCGCGCTCCATCCCGCCGCGCCGGACGAGGCGCCCGCTTGGAACGATCCCGCCATCCACCGTGACTCGGCCGCGCCGCCCGACGCCCTCGCCGACATCGCCGAGCTCGTCGGCCGCGCCGCTTGGGACATTTTTTCCGACAACCACACCGTCCTCTCTCCTGACCGTCGCGAAGCCGTTCTCGGCAGCTTCCGGTCCTCCAGCTCGTTCCTCGACGCGTTTCACGCACACGCCACCGACGCCCGGCCACCCGAATTCGAAGGCAACGACCGAGCCTTTCACGGAGGCTCCATGACCTACTACATGGGCCTCTCGTTGATCTCGCGGCGCACCGATTTTACCCCGCTCTACGTGGCGCTTTTCACCCGCCTGCGCCGTCTCGACTGCGATTGGCTATATACGTTCCCCCGCATCCACGTCATCCTTCCACGCGATCTCGCCGCCCTCGCGCCCGAAGAGCCCGAGCCCCCCTCCGACTACGACCCATCCGCCGCCTTCGCCGCCGAACAGGAGAAAGCCGAGGCCGACGCCGCCCACGACCGCCTGCAAGCCGACCTCGACCAAGCCGACGCGCAGAACCGTGCCCGCGCCCGTCGGAACCCGCCGCCGCCCATCGTCGCCGCCTACCGTCAGGCCTTCGGTCGCTGGCCCCAAGGTTGGCCACCATGAACGACGGAGTCCGCCTGCAATTCCACGCCCCCCCCACCCTGCCACCATCGGGCAACCATGTCCGTGCCCAAAGCATCACCTGCAATGTCGCGTTCTCGTGCCTACGACGGAAGCGGCGAAACTGTTACAAAATGTAACGGTTCGCCCACGACCACGGCCAACATCCCCTTATCGCTGACCGCTGATCAACGCGTCGTAATCCGCATGCGAGCCGATCCAGATCCAACAATATCCGTCGGCGGTTTCGATGGCCAGGGCTCGATGACCGATCCCCACCCGGATAGACCATACGCCGCCGATTTTCTTGAAATGAAGCGACGGGTGACGCGGATCGCGCATCCACAATCGGTAGTTTTTCCGCGCCAGCTCCCGGATCGATTCGGGCAACTGCCGATAAGCCTGCCAAAATTTACTCGTTCCCGAGGACTTCATCGAGCGGCTTGGTTTCGCCCTGCCGCAACTCGACTTGCGCTTCCTCTATCAGAAAGTCCAAGCGCCCCGCCTTCACGTCGCTTTCGATCTGCCGATCCCACGCCTCGGCATGCCGTTCGCGCAGGCGATCCACGAGCGCCAAGACCTCGGCGTCCGGCAGCTGTTGGATCGCCGCTTCGATTTCCTGAACCGTGCTCATGCGACCAACAAAGCTTCAACGGGGCCGCGCTTGCAAGGCCCGGCTTAAAAGGGGCCGCGCTCCGGAGAGCGCGGAGATGCCTGTAAACCAGGCAACACCGCTTTTGATCGGCATGCTTCAACGGAGCCACCACGGAGGGGGAATTAGATTCACTTTTTATACCAATTAAAAGAGGAGTTTAAGAGGAGACAACTTGACGCAACTCGCAAGCAAGATCAGCAAGCTCCGTTCTCAGCGCGAAATCCAGCCGTCCATCGCCAAATAAAATGCCGACCTTCGACGCCTTCTTCCACGCCGCCACCGGCAACGCCCCCTACGCCTACCAACGCCGCCTCGCCTGCGACACCGCCGGCCGCTGCTGCGAATCCCAGCCCATCGGCTTGGGTAAAACCGCCGTCTAATCTTGCCCCAATGCAGCCGCACGACTTCGCCAAAACCTTTCAGATCCTCACCGGAGTGCCGCCATTCCCTTGGCAGACCGCTCTCTACGCGCGCTTCATAAACGACGATTTCCCCGCCACCGCGACGCTCCCAACGGGCCTTGGAAAAACCTCGATCATCGCGGTCTGGCTTTGCGCCCTGGCCACCAAGCCCGCCTCCATTCCCCGCCGCTTGGTTTATGTCGTGAATCGCCGCACCGTGGTCGATCAAACCACGGCCGAGGTGGAAAAATGGCGCGACAACCTCGAAGCCGCCGGTCTTCACGCTCCGCTTGCCTCCCTGTGCGCCGTGCCGCTCTCCGCCGATGACACCTCACCGCTCGCCATCAGCACCCTTCGCGGCCAATTCGCGGACAATCGCGCTTGGTCCGCCGACCCCGCCCGCCCCGCAGTCATCGTCGGCACCGTGGACATGATCGGCAGCGGGCTGCTCTTCAGCCGCTATACGGTCGGCTTCAAACTACGCCCCCACCACGCAGCGCTCCTCGCCCACGATGCGCTCATCATCCACGACGAAGCCCACCTCGAACCCGCTTTTCAAAAGCTGCTCGAAAGCATCATCGCGGAGCAAAACACCTCCGCAGACCCTCGGAAACTGCGTGCCATCGCACTCACCGCCACCAGTCGCACCACAACTTCGATTACCTATCCCCGGAAACCTTTCGGCTTGGATGAGAATGCGAACGCCAAGGATTCCGACAACGATATCGTCAACAAACGTATCAACGCCACGAAACGGCTCTCTCTCGTCGCGCTCGGCGCCAACGAAAAACTGGATGCGGCACTCGTCACTCTCGCCAAACAGAAGACCACCGGCCGTGCCGTCCTCGTCTTCGCCCGCTCCGTCGAGACCGTCCTGAAGATCGCGACGGAACTGGACAAGGGGGAGACCAAGGGGAAGGTCGCCACGCTGACCGGCACGATGCGCGGCCAAGAACGTGACAATCTCGTCGCCGGCAGCCCCGACAAGCCAGACGCCATCCCCAGCGCCCCCACACGCGTCTTCCAGCGATTCCTTCCCAAAAAAGATCGCGCCGAAGGAATCGAACCTGCGACCGGCACCGTCTTCCTTGTTGCCACCAGCGCCGGCGAGGTCGGCGTCAACCTCTCCGCCGACGACCTCGTTTGCGATCTCTCCACCTACGAGAGCATGGCCCAACGTTTCGGCCGCGTTAACCGCTTCGGCGACCGCGACGACAGCACCATCACTGTCGTCCACGAAACCGAGTTCGAATCCGCCAAGCAGCCCCTCGAAGCCGCCCGCGAGCGCACCCTTGCCCTCCTTCGGAAGCTCAATGATGACGCCAGCCCAGCCGCCCTGGGTAAGCTCAACGAAACGCTCTCCGCCTCCGAACGCGACGCCGCGTTCTCACCGCTGCCGGCCATGCGCACCGCCACCGCCGTCCAATTTGACGCCTGGGCGCTCACCACCATCCGCGAATCGCTCTCCGCCCGCCCACCGGTCGCACCCTACCTCCACGGCGAAGCCGAATGGCAACCACCCGAAACCCACCTTGCCTGGCGCGACGATCTCGATTTCAGGCACATCGACGCCCCCGAGGATTTCCTCGAAAAATTTCCCCTTCGACCACGGGAACTCCTGCGCGACACGAGCAAGCGCATCGCGCAAAAACTCGAAAAGCTCCTCCAGCCGGAAACCGACCTGCCCGACGCATGGCTCGTTTCCGACGACGGCGTCGTTCACCCTTTTCCCCTGCGGAACTTCGATAAAGACCGGGCCGAGCCGGTGCTCGCCAACGCCATCCTCATTCTCCCCAAAAGCGTTGGCGGGCTCGAAAACGGTCTCTTCACCGACAAAGCCCAAGGAGTCGCCGCCGATGTTTCCGGCATCATACGCATCGAGGCCGAGTCACGCGACGCCATCCCCCAGCAGGCCAAACTTCGCCACTCCGCCGAAATCTCCGAAGAAGGCTCGGACGAACCGCGCTACTTGCTCTGGTGTGAGAACACGGCCGACCCCGGTTCCGGCTCCTCCAGCAAGCGTCTCTCGGATACCGAAAACCCCGACACCCTTGCAGCCCACACCCGCGCCGTCGAAGACCACGCCCGCGCCATCGCCGGCAAACTCCTTTCCGCGCCCGCTCCCGGCGAACCGGACCTTCGCCACTGCCTCGTGCTGGCCGCCTCCCTGCACGATTTGGGCAAGAACCGCGCCCGATGGCAGCGAAACCTCGGGGATCGCCGCAGCCTTGGCATTCCCGACTACGATCCTGCCCGACCGGAAACCATCCTCGCCAAATCCACGCCTCGGATGCGACCGCGCAAAGTCGCCGAACATTACCGCCACGAATTCGGCTCGCTCCACGACGCCGCTTGCGAATCCGGTTTGAGCACGGCTCTCGCCGCACTCGACGACCTCGAACGCGACATCGTCCTGCACCTCGCCGCCGCGCACCACGGCCGCGCCCGCCCGCATTTCCCCAAGGACGAAATCTTCGATTACCACCCCGCCACCAACCCCGTAGAATCCGCCAAACTCGCCACGGAGATCCCGCGCCGCTTCGCCCGCCTGCAACGTCGTTTCGGGCGCTGGGGTCTCGCTTGGCTCGAATCCCTGCTCCGTGCCGCCGACTACGCCGCCAGCGCCGGCATTGTCCCGCAATCCAGTCCTCCGACCGCCGTCGAGATAGGCAAACCGGAGACAACGGCGCCGTCGCCGGGCGCGCTCCCGCCCACACCCACCGCCACCCTCGACGTCAATTCCACCAACCCCGGCCATTTTTTCGCCTGCTGCGGGTTGTTCGAACTCGCCGCCTGTCCCGCCGTGTCCCCTGACGCGCTTGCGTGGTTCGAAGAGGACCCTGCCACCCGCCAATGGCGTTTCCACCTCTCCAACACCCCGCCCCTCGGCATTCTCCTCGAAAAAATCACGGGCGCGGAAATCACCGCCCTCGATCCAGACGACGCCACCGCCTCGCCCATCATGATCGGACCTCCATTCAACGTGCGCGTAGATTGGTGGAAAACTGCCGACACCAAAACCTCTGCGCTAAAGGTCTGGGCCGGCACGATGGAAGCCCCGCGCATCACCCGCGCCATGCAAAAAGCGGTGCGCCCGGAAGAGGGCGAAAAACTCCTCTTCGATCTTCGTATCGCCTACGCACCCGACGACCCGACTAAAAAAGTCGAACCGTTCTATTTCGACGCGAATCGCGGCCCAAACTCCGACGCCCGCGACGTCGGCTTCTCCACCAACGACCTCAGTTTGGAAACCCTTGCCGCCCCGGCCGTCGAGTTCCTCACGCTCGTCGGCCTCCAGCGCGCCATCCCCCAACCCGCCGGGGATCGCCTCTTCGATTACCACCTTTGGCAAACTCCCGTTCCCATCGCGTTGCTAGCCGCCGCCGCCAACGGCCTCACGGAACCCCGCACGCATTCATTCCGCTTCGAGAGCTGGTATCGCACCAGTCAGCGCAAGCATAAGGCATTCCTCACCGCGAAACCCCTCTGATCTTTCACCAGCACGCCATTCAACCACCCACCCGACATCCACCTATCATGAGCGACACCAACACCACCCTCGCACAGTTCGACAACCTGCTCGCCGCCGACGGCCCAGCCGCCCTCGTCGTCCGCGAACACCTTATCCCCGTGGAAGGCGCGGACGCCGTGCTCTTCCCCGCCACCTACGCCGACATCGGCTACAACATCGACTACGAGAACCAACGCGAACGCACCGGCCGCAATGTCTGCCTCGTTGACAGCGTCGGCTCCCAGGCAAACCGCATCGAGCCCCTCTTCAAAATTCCCCCTTACGCCGATCTCGTTCCACAGATCGTCATCAAGGCCGGCGAAAAGGAAATCAACCTGCTCGATGCCGGACACCGCGCCGGCGACGCCCTCGCCCGTTGCTCCGCGCTCCAAGACGAGTTGAAAGCCGCCTTCACCGCCGTCCTGAAAGGCGATGCCACTCCGCTCGCCAAAATCGCGCCGACCTCACTCGTCTTCGGCGTCTGGGACTCACGCGACACCCAGGCAAAACTGCCTCGCCTCATCGCCTCCACCGTCCGCGCTTACGATGTCCGCAAACTCACGCGCTCAGCACAGTTCTGGGCAGGTGGCGGAAGCGATCCCAATCCCATCTACGACAACCAAGCGCTCCTCGGTCCTATCGCCGACAAAAACGATAAGGATAGCCGCTCCACCGCCGGGTTCACCCATGTTCCGTCCACCGGCAACCACGGCGGCGTCATCGCCGACGGCGGCATCCGCCGCGACGCTGTCCTCGCCCTCTCGGCGCTGAAGCTACTTCGCGCCGACACGCCGGAGAACACCACGAAGCTCCGCCGCTACATCCTCGGCCTCGCCCTCGTCGCCTTCACCAAACTTCCTCTCGAATACTATCGCCAAGGCACCATACTGGTCCTCGATCCCGATCCGGAAAAGGCGCGCAAATTCGAATCCGTTAAACCTGACGGCACGCGCGCGGGAGCCGGAATCACGCACGAAGCCGCGCTCGCTTACGCCCAAGCCGCTGCGGCCGACTTCGGCGTCGGCGAGGGCAAGGCCGTCCTCTTCGACGCAGCCAAGGCCAAAGCAGAACTCAAAGGCGGCGACGACAAGAAGGCCAAGAAAGCCGCCAAAACCAAAGCGTCGTCCGCACCGGAAGGCGCCACGGATGCGTCCGCAAGCTAACCGAACCACCGTGCCCAAAACCACCCATGACCTCCTTCCTCAAAGTCTCCGTCCGCTTCCTGCTGGGCGAGTTTGACGGGCGCGGCGACGGCGGCGAACCGGAATGGCCTCCCTCGCCCCTGCGCCTGTTTCAAGCGCTCACCAATTCCGCCGGCCGGCTCGGCATGGCCGAATTTGCGCAGTGTTTAGAGCGCTTCGAAAAACTGCCGGCGCCGCTGATCGCCGCCACCAAACCCACCGCTGTTCAGCCTCGTTTCGGCTTCAAGACTTTCGTGCCGAACAACGTCGGCGACCTCGTGGCGAGGTCATGGACCGGCGGGCGCGACAACGACATCTCCAACTACCGTGCAGCCAAAGAAATCCGCCCCACGCGTCTTCCGGAAGACGCCGCGGTCCATTACCTATGGGAGATCGACAGCGCGGAGCCCCACCAATTCATCGACGAAATCCAACAACTCACCCGAGCCATCTCCGCCTTTGGCTGGGGCATCAACATGGTCGTTGCCGACGCCATCCTGATCGAACGAGGCACCGCATCCGACACTCTCGATGACACCGAAAAATGGATACCATCGGAGGAGGGCGACACCACGCTACGCGCGTCCGACGCCGGCACGCTCGCCGCACTGGAACGTCGCCATCAGTCGTTCCTCCGACGCCTGCCGACAGCGCCCGACGGCAATCAGTTTTTCCGTCCGGTTCCGCCACTTGAACGCTTCCGCGTCGTCAACTACCGCCGCGAAGCGGATCCCGTCCGCCCGCCCTTCGCCATCTTCGCGCTGCGTCAGTTGGACGACTCCGGTTTTCGCGCCTTTGATCCCGTGCGTCGTGGCTTGCATGTCGCCGCGATGCTTCGGCACGTCGCTGGCGGCGCCGACATCGCGCGTTCCCTCGGCTGGAGCGACGCGCAAATCGCTCGCCTCGTTCACGGCCACGTCGACGAAGAGTCCTCCGCCCCGCCCGGCGCACGTCTGCGATTCTTGCCGCTCCCCAGCATCGAGCCACGAGGCGAAGGCCAAGCCCAAGTCGCCGGTCCCGTCCGCCGCGTCCTCATCACCGCTCACGGTGCCATGCCTTGCGAAGACTTCCGTTGTCTTGCCCAGCGTCTCGACGGTCTGGAACTGATCGACGAAAAAGACGGAGCGCCGGTCGCACTTCTCTCGCGCCTGCCCGACTCCGACCGGCTCACCAGAGACCACTACCTCAAGCCATCTTCGACCTGGGCCACCGTCACCCCGGTTGTTCTCCCCGGTCACGACGACCCGCGAAAACTTCGCCAACGCCTCAACAAAGGATCCGGTCTTGGCGCCGACGAGAAGAACGCGATTGTCGCGAAACTCGACCAGCGCATCGACCAACTCCTGAGGAAGGCGCTTCGCCAAGCGGGTTACTCCGAGGCAATCGCCCGCCACGCCCAAATCGAATGGCGCGGCTCCGGCTACTGGCCCGGCACCGACCTCGCATCCCACTACATGGCGGGCGATCAACACCGCCGCTTCCGAAAGCTCCATGTCCGCATTCATTTTTTCGACGAACACGGTCAATCGCTTCCCGTTTCCGGGCCGATTTGTATCGGAGGAGGCAAGTTCTCGGGCACCGGCCTTTTTGCCGCGATCAACCACCCATGACCACCGTCCCAATCCGCCACTACGCCGCGCGCCTTACATCCGCGTCGATGAGCTTCTTCCCGAGGACCAAGCCCGCTTCTCCGCCTGGATTTTTCGCCAGACGCGCCCTGTCGTCCCCTCCGAACTCGATGCCAACGGCGGTTTCGCCGTCTGTGCCTACGCCTGGGATCACGCGACATGGCTCGCTACCGGCAAGCCCGCCTCCATCACCGATCCCTACGCCACCTAACCCAAGCCGCCCACTTCGGCCTCGGCCTCTTCACCCCCGTTCTCCCCTGAGTCCCAACCCCGTCCGCCTGCGCTCCGCCCCCCCCCGCATTGACCCTCCGGGCCTCCATGTGACACATTGGGACACATCAGCCGCCCTCCCGTGAAAACCATCTCCATCCGCGAACTCCACACCCGCACCGGCCACTACGTCCGCCAGGCCGCCGCCGAGCCCATCACCGTCACCGACCGCGGCCACACCGTCGCCCGCCTCGTCCCCGTGTCGGAACCCGCCCGCCTCACCTTCGCCCAGCGTCGCCTGCGCCCGGGCTTCAAACGCCTTCTCGAAGCCGGCCCCGTCGGCGGTCCCGATAGCACCCAAATCATTTCCGAGGATCGCGACGCCCGATGATCTACTTCGACAGCGCCTACATCGCGCGGTGTTACCTCGTGGAACCCGGCCATGCGGAAGTCGCCGCGCTTGCCACCCGCAGCCCCGGGATCGCCAGCGCGGAAATCGCCCGCGTCGAAGTCACCTCCGTTTTCCATCGTAAACTCCGCGAGGGCTCGATCACCCCGAAAAACCACCGCGAATTGTGCCTCCAGTTTTCCGACGATATCGGCGCGGGAATCTGGACCTTCCTGCCGATCGGTTCGCCTCTCCTCGCCCGGGCGCAATCCGCCTATCAAACCCTGCCCGCCGCGACCTTCCTCCGCTCCGCCGACTGCCTCCACCTCTGCGCCGCCGCCGCGGCCGGATTCAAGGAAATCTACTCCAACGACCGCCACCTCCTCGCCGCCGCCCCCCGCTTCGGATTGCGCCCCGTCAACGTGATCCCCTGACCACCGCCCCTCCTCCGCAATCCCTCCGTCTGACCTTTTCCAAGCCCGTCACCGGCCCCATCGCCCTCGGCTACGCCGCCCACTTCGGCCTCGGGCTCTTCGCCCCCGTCCTTCCATGACCGCCACCGCCGCATCGCAGCCGTTCACCCCCACCGTCGCCGTCACCGGCCGGGGCCGCCGCGAGCTGCGGCCCGACTCCGTCGAGTTCCATTTCGTCATCGAGGGCGTTTATCCCTCCGTGCGCGACGCCGAGGCCCAGCTCCATCGCCGCCGCGCCGCCTTGTTGTCCGCCTTGGAACCCCACCGCGGCCCCGACACCCGCCTCACCTGCGCCGATCCCCGGATCGCCCCGCACCACGAATACGAACACCACGCCCGCGCCTTCAAAGGCTTCAAGGCCTCCGACCACCTCATCCTCCGCGCCCCGCACACGCCGGGATTCGTCAACGCCGTCCTCCATTCCATCGCCGCGCAAATCGAGAACCTCGCCGTCACCGTCCGCCATCGCTCAAAGCAAACCGCCGCCGCCCAACGCTCCGCCCGCGCCGAAGCCGTGCGCGACGCCCGCCGCGAGGCCTCCCATTTCGCCGAGGCCGCCGGCCATCAACTCGGTCGGCTCCTCCGGCGCTCCGACACCGCGCCCGCGTCGGAACACGCCGGCGGGCAACTCGAGCTCATGAGATATTCGCTCCCGGATTCCGAGCCGGTCGAAATCGATCCCGAATCCGACGCCGTCACCGCCGAGGTCCACGCCGTCTGGGAACTCCTCCCGGCATAAGCGCTGCTCCGCAAACCCCACACCTCGAGCCCATGAACGACGGTCAACTCCCGCTCATCCTCGGCTCCTCGCCCGCACCCGGCACATCCGCGTCGCCCGAGCCCCTCCCGCACCTGCGCGACGAGATCGCCCGCGTCTGGTCCCTGCCGCTCGGCGAGCGCGTCGAGATCGCCTTCCGCCCGGCCTTCCCCGTCCCCGCCGTCACCGGCCTGCTCGAACTCCGCGCCTCGCCCGCCCGCTACCCATGGGATCCGCACGAGCCCCTCGCCCTCCGCGTCGCCGGCTGCGACTTCACCTCCCGCGACATCGAGCGCTGGTCGCTCCTGTAACCCATTAAGCTTCCCTTCGCCGCACATGGATCAACACGAGCTTCAGCTCCTTCTCCATCATCCGGCGGTTCGCCTTCTGCGCGCCACCAACGCGCCGCTCATTCTCGGGTTTCTCTGGCAAGTCTTCAAAAAAGACCACCGCGTGTCGCTGCCCGAGGGCCGGGTCCAAGCCTTGCTCGACATCCACCTCGACGAGCAACGCGACGCCGATCCGCTCGCCTATCCCAAGACCGCGGCCGATTATCTCAACGACTGGTGCGCGCCCGAGCACGGGTTTCTCCGGCGTTACTACGGACCCGACACCGATGAGCCGCTCTACGAACTCACCAGCGGCTCCGAAAAGGCGCTGCTCTGGCTCGAATCGATGCGCCAGTCGAAGTTCGTCGGCACCGAGTCGCGCCTTGAGAGCGTGTTCACCGGGCTCGACGAAATCATCAAATACTCGTCCGACGATCCCACGCGGCGCATCGAGCAACTGCTCGCCGAGGCCGACGCCATCCACGCCGAGATCGATCGCATCAAGGCCACCGGCCGCGCCGAGGCCTTCACCCCCGTCCAGATCAACGAGCGCTATGGCCATGTCCTCGCCACGGCCCGCGAACTCCTCGCCGACTTCCGCCAGGTCGAGCACAACTTCAAACGCATCGCCCACGAGATCGCCGAGCACCACGCGCGCCCCGGCGTGACCAAGGGCGCCATCGTCGCCCACTTGCTCGATTCGCACGACGCCTTGCGCCTCTCCGAGCAGGGCCAGAGTTTTTTCGCGTTTTGGGAACTGCTCCTCTCGTCCGACAAACAGCGCCGCTTTCACGAGCAACTCGATCAGGTCCGCGCCCTCGCCGCCCTCGATCCCGATCATCGCGACAACCCTCTGCTGCGGCATTTCCTGCGTCACCTTTTGCAGGAGGGCGAATGCGTCGTGGCCTCCCACCAGAGGCTCTCGGCCAACTTGCGCCGCGTGCTCGACACCACCCACCTCGCGGAGCGCCGCCGCGTCGGCGAGTTGCTGCAGGAGATCCGGCAAGCCGCGCTCGCCGTCCGAAAAAATCCGCCCGACGCCGCCGATTTTTTCACGATCCCGACTTTTCCCCAAGTCTTCGCCGCCTTCGGCCGCCCGCTTTGGCAGGCGCCGGAATCCGCCGTCTCGCGCGGCCCCATCGAGGAGGAGACGGGCCGCCTCACCCTTGCGGACATGCGCCGTTTCCACGACCTGCCCGAGATACGCCTCGCCGAACTTCGCGCCAACGTCGCCGCGTGTCTCGCCGAAACCAGCCCGATCATGCTCTCGCATGTGCTCGCGCGTTTCCCGCTCCGCGAGGGCGTGATGGAGCTCGTCGGCTACCTCATCGTCGCCGCCGACGACCGCCATCACTACGTCTCCGAAACCGACGACGAGATCGTCGAATGGGGCCCGCCGGAAAACCCGCAACGCTGGCGCGTGCCCATGCTGCTCTTTTCCCGCCCATGAATCCCGCCATCCCCGACTTCCCTCCCGTGGCCTTCGTCAAGGCGCGCCTCTTCCGCGAGGCCGTCTATCGGGAAGACACCGAAGACTGGCTTACGCTCCGCGGCCACGCCGACGAGATCCAGCGCTACTTCCGCGATATCGGCCAGGAACTCGTGCTCGACGAAGGCGAGGGCTACGCCTTCATCCGCCAGCTCGAACCCGAGGGAGAAGAACGCGTCCCGCGCCTCGTGCAGCGTCGCCCGCTCAGCTACCCGGCAACCCTCCTTCTCGTCGCGCTGCGCGAGGAGTTTCTCCGCTTCGACTCCGCCGCCGACGACAGCCCGCGCCTCATCAAGACCCGCGAGCAACTGCGCGACCTCGTCGCCGATTTTTTCCCCGAAACCACCAATCAGGTGCGCGACTACAAGATCATCGACGCCGGCATCAAAAGCCTCGCCGACCTCGGTTTCGTGCGCCCTCTCGCCGCCGGCGGCCAGGACGCCTTCGAGGTCATGCGCATCGTCAAGGCCCGCCTCGCCCCGGCCGAACTCGAAACCATCAAGCAACGCCTCAAAGACCATGCCGAATCTGGAAATTGATTTTCCCCTCGCCGACGGCTCGCGTCCGCTGCCCGGCTGGCGACTTCGCCGCCTCGAGATGCTCAACTGGGGCACCTTTCACGGAAAGGTCTCCGCCCTTCATCCCGACGGCCGCTGGACGCTCCTCGTCGGCGAAAACGGCAGCGGCAAATCCACCGCGGTGGACGCCCTTCGCACGCTCCTCGTGCCGCCGCGCCTGCTCAACTACAACGACGCCTCCGGCGAGCAAAAGCGCCGCGACCGCACGCGCCGCAGCTACGTGCGCGGCACCTGGGCCACCGCCAGCCACGAGGAATCCGCCGCCGCCATCCCGCAAAATCTCCGCGGCCCCGGCGAATTTTCCATCGTCCTCGGGGTCTTCGCCAACCACCACGCAGGCGAGGCCTTCACGCTCGTGCAAATCCTCTGGGAGCTGAACGAAAGGATCCACGAGCTCTACGCCGTCGCGCGCCGCGATCACTCCATCCGAGAGGACCTCGCCGACCTCGGCCAGAGCCGCGACCTGAAAAAGACCCTCCGCCAGCGCGGCTTCGATGTCTTCGAAAGCTTCAGCGCCTATTCCGAGGTCTTCCGCGGAAAGCTCGGCCTGCCCGGCGAGGCCGCCCTCGAGGTTTTCAACCAGGCCATCGGCGTAAAGGAGGTGTCCGAGATAAACCCCTTCGTGCGCCGCCACATGCTCGAAGGCTCCGACGTCCTCGACTTCATCCACAAAACCCTTCGTCCCCACTTCCACGAGCTCGACGCCAGTTGGAAGGCCATCGAGCGAGCCGAACGCCAACTCGCCGCCCTCGCGCCCATCGTGACGCACCGTCAGGCCGCGCGCGACGCCGAGGCCCTGCGCGATCAACATCAGGTCGTCCTCGACATCGCGCCGGTTTATTACGCCCACCGCCACCGCGCCCTTGCCGAGGCCGAGTCCGCGCGCCTCGACGAACAGCGCAACGTCGCCCAGGCCCGCGCCGAAGAGTTAAAGACCCGGCGCGCCAGCGACCAGGAAGAACACGATCGCAAGCTTCAGGAAATCGCCGCCGATACCACCGAGCAGAGCATCCGCCGCATCGACCAACAGCTGGAGACTCTGACCGAACGCCACAAGTCGCGCGCGAAACAACTCCGCGTTTTCGAGGGCCACCTGAAAACCCTCGTGCTCTCGCAACCAATCGAAGACGCCGCCCAGTTCGCCCGCCTACAGACGCAGGTCCGAGCCGACCGCGGCCCGACCGAGATCGAGCGCCAGGACAAGGACAAGGCCCGCACGCGCGCCCACATCGACCAGCTCCAGGCCCTCGAGGCGCGCGGCCGCATCGCCGACGAACTCCAGACGCTCCGCGATCACCGCGTGCTCATCCCGCGCGATTTCCTCGCCCTCCGCTCCGCGCTCGTCGCCGCCACCGGCATTCCCGCAGCCGATTTGCCCTTCGCCGGCGAGCTCATCGAGGTGAAGTCCGAGCACCGCGCCTGGACCGGCGCCATCGAGCGCCTGCTGCACTCCCTCGGCGTATCCCTCCTCGTGCCGGAGCGCCACTACCTCGCCGTCGCGGATTTCATCAACGGACGCCACCTCGGCCTGCGTTTCACCTTTCACCGCGTGCCCGCCACGGCCCCCGCCGCGCGCGCGGACGTGTTGCACGATCCCGCCCGCGTGCCCGCGCGGCTGCGTTTCCGCGAGGAGCACCCGCTCGCCGCCTGGTTGCAAGGCGAGGTGGCCCGGCGTTTTCATCACCACTGCTGCGAGTCGGTCCAACATCTGCGCGAAGTGGACTACGGAATCACACGCGAAGGCCTCGTGCGCGAAGGCGGCTCCCGCCACGTGAAAGACGACCGCCGCGCCGTGGACGACGTCACCAACCGCGTCCTTGGCTGGTCCATCGAGGACAAAATCCAGGCCCTCACCGCCGAGTTTCGCCAAGCCGAGACCCGCGCCACCCAAGCCGCCGCGCAGGTCATCGAGCTTGATCGCCACCTCAAGACGCTCGACACCCGCCTCACCGCCATCGACGGCCTGCTCGGCTTTGAATCCTTCGCCGATCTCGACACCCGCTCCGTGCAGACCGAGATGGCCCGCCTCCAAAAGGAGAAACAGGACCTCGAAGCCAGCTCGCATTCCCTCCGGGCCCTGCGCGAGCAACTCGACGCGGTCAAAAAACGCCTGACCGAAAACTCAGCCGAAAACGACCGCGTGCAGCGCGCCATCGGCGACCTCGAAAAGAGCCTGCGCGAACTCGACAACCGGCTCGCCGACCTCGCCGAAGCGCTCCGCGAACACACGACGTTCGACCCCGCGGCGCACGAGTCCGTCTTCGCCGAACTCCAGCCCGTCGCCGTGCTCACGCTCGCCAATGTCGAGCAAGTCCGCGGCCAGGTGCAGAGCCGCCTGCGCGGAAAAATCTCGCAGCAGGAAAAAGCCGTCGCCGCCGCCGAGCAGGCCATGATCAAGCCCATGGCCGACTTCCTCCGCGACCATCCCGGCTACACCAGCGACCTGCGGGCCGAGCCGCGCTACGCCGACGATTTCGTCGCCCTGCGCGAGCGCATCGAGAAGCAGGAACTCCAGCCGCAGCGCCAGCGCTTCGAGGCCTACCTCGGCACCAACCTCGTCGGCGACTTGGCCATGTTCAACAGCAACCTCGAAGCCCACGAGCAGGACATCCGGCAACGCATCGCCACGGTCAACGGCGCGCTCCGCTCCATCGCGTTCACAGAGACGACGCACGTCCAGATCACCGCCCAGGCCACCCGCTCCGACGACATTCGGAAATTCCGCGCCGAACTGCGCGACTGTTTCTCCGGCGGCCTCAATCCCGCCGCGGACGACCGCCTGCGCATCTTCGGCCGCATCCGCGAGCTCATCGAAAAATTCGAGCGCGACGACGTCTGGACCCGCCGCGTCACCGACGCCCGCAACTGGTTCGACTACGGCGTGCGCGAGCTCAACGACGCCGACGGCAGCGAGGCCAACTACTACGCCGGCTCGGCCGGAAAATCCGGCGGGCAAAAAGCGCGCCTCGCCTTTACCATCCTCGCCTCCGCCATCGCCGCGCAATACGGCCTGCTCGACGCCGGCGGCGAGGCCGACACCTTCCGGCTCGTCGTCATCGACGAGGCGTTCGCCCGCACCGACGAGACCAACTCGCGCCGCGCCCTCGATCTTTTCAAAAAGCTCGGCCTCCAGCTCGTCGTCGTCAGTCCTTTCGACGCCAAGAGCCGCATCGTCGAGGACTACGTGGACAGCTTCCACCTCGCGACCAACCCCGACCTCAACAACTCCCGGCTCAGCCGCGCCTCGCGCGCCGACTACGACGCCGCGCGCACCCAGTCGCCATCGGCATCCGCATACGCGTCCGCGCCGAGACCGGCCACCGATGCTTAGTCCCGACGACATCAAGGCCCTCGGACTGCGCAAATACCCCGCCGTCCTCCGCGCCATCGCGGCGGGTGAAAATCCTTTTCCCATGCCCATCCGCTTCGGCCAGCCCTCGCCGGGCGCGGACTGGAGCGTGTTGCAACGCGAGATCACCGCGCTCGCGGCAGCCGAGGCCGCGACCGGCTACGTCATCGCGTGGGAAGAGAAAAATACGCGTCGCTGGGGTCGCCAACGCCTGCCGACCGAGGTGAGTTTCGCCGCCGAGGCCGATTACCTGCGCATGCTCGGAAAGACCGCCGAAGTGCAACGATTCCGGACCAATCTCGCGCTCACCCGTCACCATTGTCCCGAGTTGGAAAGCTGGCTGGCTTCGCACGCGTCGCGAATCGTCGATAACGCGTCCGATTGGCCCGACGTGCTCCAAGTCTGCCGCTACTTCATCGGGAACCCGCGTCCCGATCGCTACGCCCGCGAGCTGCCGATCCCGGTCGGCACGAAATTCATCGAAAACCGCCGCGCCTTATTTCGCAGCCTCTTGGATTTTCTCCTCCCGGCCGAAACGGTGCGGCAGGACGCCGAGCATTTCGAAACCCGCTTCGGGCTCCGCTACGATGAAGCGCTTATCCGCTGGCGCGTGCTCGACCCTGCGTTGCTGCAATCCCTGCGTCTGCCCGCCTCCGACCTGTCCGCGCCTTTCTCCCAGTTCCAGGCGCTGCCTTGGCGTGATCTCCGCGTCGTCATCGTCGAGAACAAGATGACATTCCTCACCCTGCCCGCGCTGAACGGCGTTATCGCGGTGTGGGGCGGCGGCAACGCGGCCACACTCCTGCCCGACGCGCTTTGGCTCAACGAGTGCAGCCTGTATTACTGGGGAGATCTAGACGCGCATGGGCTGAACATCCTCGCCCGGCTCCGTCGCGCCTGGCCCGGAGTCGCCGCGGTGATGATGGACGAGGAAACCCTGGATCGCTTCGAGGCCTACCACGTCGCCGCCGCTCCCGCCCCGGCCGATCCCGCCGGTCCGCTTGGAGAACACGAACTCCGCCTCTACCGGCGCCTGCAAACGAACAACGTGCTGCTCGAGCAGGAAAAGATCTCGCACGCCTACGCGCTGCAAAAACTGCGCCACGCGCTTCCGTAAACCGGCCTCGTTCATCCCACGCCCATGTCCTCGACCGCCGCCGCTCTCGCACCTTCGTCCGACGAGTCCGAGCCCTTGCCGGCGCGGATGCTCAACGAGTTCGTCTATTGTCCGCGGCTTTTCTACTACGAGCACGTCGAGGGCGTCTTCGCCCACAACGCCGACACGCGCCGCGGCGCCGCCCTCCACGCCCGGGTGGACGCCGGCAAGGGCGACCTACCGGCGGCCAGGCCGGCTGAAGCGGCGCCGCAATCCCATGGAGCGGAGGCCGGGTCAGAAAGCGGGAGCCCGCCGTCTCCCGCGCAACCCTCGCCCGCGGCGGCGACGGCGGAAGAGGTGATCCACTCGCGCTCCGTCTCCCTCGCATCCGAACGACTCGGCGTCACGGCCAAGATGGACCTCGTCGAGGTCCGCACCGGCGGCGAGGCCGATCTGTTTTCGCCACTCAAGGTCCGCCCGGTGGACTACAAGATCGGCGCCCCGCGCGAGGGGGAGAACGGCCCCGAAATCTGGGACGCCGACCGCATGCAGCTCGGTCTCCAGTGCCTGATCCTGCGCGAGCACGGCTACACCTGCGACGAGGGCATCATCTACTATCGCGCCACCAAACAGCGCGTCCCGCTCGCGATCACGCCGGAGCTGGAAAAGTGGATCGAAGCGCAGATCGCCGCCGCCCGGCGTTGCACGGCGGGGCCCATCCCGCCGCCGCTCACCGATTCGCCGAAGTGCCCGCGCTGCTCCCTGGTGACGATCTGTCTGCCCGACGAGACGCGTCTGCTCCACGAGGCGCCGGCGCATCCCGACGAGGAGGACATGCCGCCGGAACAGGAGGCGTTTCCCTTTGACCGCGAGTTTGGCCGCTCCGTGCGCGAGGTGCCGCTGCGCATCGAGGGGCCGGACGGTGCGGCGGCGCCGTCCGGCAGCTCCGCCGCCGCCGCCCTGCCCGCGCGCCGGGCGCCGCGCCGGCTCATCGCGGCACGCGACGACACCAAACCCCTGTATGTCGCCACCGCCGGCGTGAGCATCGGCAAGAAATCGGAGCTCGTGCAGGTGAAGGAAAAGGGCGAGGTCGTCGCCGAGCTGCGGATCAAGGAGCTCAGCCATGTGGCGATCTTCGGCAACGCCACCGTATCCACAGCCCTGTTACAGCTGCTCTGCGAGAAGGACATCCCGGTGAGTTATTTTTCCAGCGGGGGCTTCTTCTACGGGCTGACGCGCGGGCAGAGCCTGAAAAACGTCTTCACCCGCATCGCCCAGTTCGAGGTGGCGGCCGATCCGGCGCGGGCGCTGGGGCTGGCGCGGCTGATGGTGCAGGGCAAAATCCGCAACCAGCGCACCCTGCTCATGCGCAACCACCTCTCGCCGCCGCCCCTGGCGCTGGCCCGGATGAAACACGCCGCGCAATCCGCCCTGGAGGCGCGCGAGGCGGCCGAGTTGCTCGGCATCGAGGGCGCGGCCGCGCTGGTGTATTTCGAGAACTTCGCCGGCATGATCAAAAGCGGCGACGCCTCCGGGGCGGGCGGGGCGAACATCGACGAAATCATCGTCGGCGACGGGCCGACGGCCGGGACCGGCGAGCCGCCGCCCACGACGACGGCGACGACAACACCGAAGACGGCCGCGGCCAAGGTTACGACGGCGGACGGACCAGTCGGGGACGGGAGCGCGGAGATGGCGGCGCCGGCGGGAAAGTCGAAGCGTTCGGGAGCCGGACGGGGAAGTCGCGACGCCGCCGGGCAGCAGTTTTTCAGCTTCGACTTCACGCGGCGCAACCGCCGGCCGCCGCGCGACGCCGTCAACGCCCTGCTCTCGCTGGCCTACAGTCTGCTGGCGCGCGACTGCACGGTGGCGGCGCACGCGGTGGGATTTGACCCCTACGTCGGCTTTTACCACCAGCCCCGTTTCGGCCGGCCTGCGCTGGCCCTGGACCTGATGGAGGAGTTTCGCCCCTTGATCGCGGACTCGGTGGTGCTCACGGCGATCAACACGCGCGTCATCGGACCCGGTGATTTCGTGCGCGCGGGCGACGCGGTCAACCTGAGCGCCGAGGGGCGGAAGCGTTTTTTCTCCGTGTATGAGCAACGGCTCAACGCGACCATCGTGCATCCGGTTTTCGACTACCAGGTGAGCTACCGGCGCGCGCTCGAGTTGCAGGCGCGCATGCTCGCCAAGTGCCTCACCGGCGAAATCCAGACCTACGTGCCCTTCACGACGCGATGAGACACGCGGGCGCGGGTTTTTGAATCGCGGACACGGCCGAAACCGACCAGAAAAACCGAAAACCCGCGCCCGCCGCACCCAGCCGACCGACCCGGAGCGAAGCCCATGCGACACACCTACATCGTGAGCTACGACATCGCGGACCAGAAGCGGCTGCGGAAGGTGTTTCGCATCTGCCAGGATTTCGGGAACCACCTCCAGTATTCGGTTTTTGAATGCGACCTGACGGCGCAGGAGCGCGTCGAGCTGGAGACGAAGTTGAAGGCGGTGATCCACCACGAGGCGGATCAGGTGCTGTTCATCGGACTGGGGCCGGCGGAGAGTCGGGGCGAGCGGACGATCACCGCGCTGGGCCAGGCCTACCACACTTTCGACCAGCCGTGTTATGTGGTGTGACCCCGTGATCACCGCTCAAGACGGCCTGTTTTTTGACCGCGAGAACGCGAGCGCGAGCATGGTCGCCCCTTGCGCCCGGCCGCTCGCATACGGACAGACAAGAGCTTATAAAACAAACGCTGAACGCGATACGAGCCCGGGAGCCGCAAGGCGCCCGCCGCTCGCAAAGCGGCTTTTGGCTCGCACCCGCCTCGCCACTTGCAAGAGTGCCGACTCCGCGCTCTCCGGAGCGCGGCCCCGTTGAAGCCTTGCGGTCGGAGTAGTTT
>CBINNW010000016.1:0-62274 GCA_966252115.1 uncultured Akkermansia sp. | reverse complement strand
GCGGCGGCGGTAATCGTGGAGGCGGCGGCCCGAAGAAAGCGCGCATCGAGATCATTCCCCTGATCGATGTGATCTTCTTCCTGCTCGCCACCTTCGTCCTCTTCACCCTCTCGCTCAACAAGAGCGGCGGCCTCTCCGCGTCCCTGCCGGCCACCCGGACCAGCGAGCCGCGCGATCCGGGCAGCTCCGTGACGCTCTCCATCCTGGAGGACGGCACCCTCGGGTGGGACAAGGAGCCCATCACCCTCGACCAGTTCCTCATCCGCCTGCAGGCCTACAAACAGACCCAGCAGGACCCGAAGGTGCTCATCAACGGCGACGAAAACGCCCTCTTCCAGCAGGTGCGCTACGTCATCGACGAAGTTCGCAAAGCCGGAATCACCAAGGTCTTGGTCGAAACCCGTATCCGCCCGGCGGAGTAACGCGGAAACAAAGGAAAACGCCTCCCGCTCGCGCCCCCTCCCGCTCGCGCCGCCCCCCTCCGCTCGCGCCCTCGCATCCGTCACGGTTAATCCATGTCCTCCATTTTCGGCAGTCCCATCCAACTCGCCCCGGCCAAAAAGGCGCGCATCGAGATCATTCCCCTGATCGACGTGATCTTCTTCCTGCTCGCGACCTTCGTTCTCTTCACCCTGTCGCTGAACAAGATCCAGTCCGTGCCGGTCAACCTGCCGCAGGCCAGCGCCTCCGCGCCGAAGGACCAGGAAGACACCTCCGTCGTCATCCAGCTCTCCGAGGGCGACTCCGCCTTCTGGAACAAGGAGCCCGTCTCCCTCGCCGAGATCCCCTTCAAGCTCACCAGCTACAAGGCCAACACCGCCACCCCGCGCGTGCTCGTCACCGGCGACGACCGCGCCCGCTTCGGCAACGTCATCCGCGTGCTCGACGAGGTCCGCCTCGCCGGCATCCCCACCGTCACCATCGAGACCGCCTACCGCGGCACCGGGCGCTAAACGCCAGCCACCCGCTCCCCGCCCGCCCACCGCCGCCACCGCCCACCTCATGAGTCGCGATCTGATCATCGCCATCCTGGCCTCCGTTTTCATCCACTTCGGCATCGCCGGCAGCAGTTACCTCGTCCGGACCGAGCCGGCCGCCGCCGCGTCGGGCGACGAGGAGGTGCCCACCATCGCGCTCGACCTGCCGCCCCCCCCCGAGCCGGAAGAGCCGGAAATCGTGGAAGACGCCGTCTCCGACTCCGAACCCGGCGAGATCGCCGACCTCGCCCCGCCGATGCAAAACGACGTGCCCTCCGCCGTCATCGACTCGCCCTTCCCGCAGCCGCCCCAGCCACCGGTTCCGGCAGGCGTTCCCCGTTCCGATGGCCCTCGTATCCCTCCCATCCCGCCCCGTCCGGGCGCGTCCGCCGGCAAGGGCTTGGGCAATGTTTTCGATCTCTCCGCCTTGGACAAGAGGCCCTCGATAGTCAGTCGGGTGAATCCCGAATATCCATTTGAATTAAGGCGTTACGGTATCGACGGCACCGTCACAGTGCGTTTTATCGTCGATTCCTCGGGCGCGGTTCGGGACCTGGAGATCATTCATTCGAGCAATCCCGCATTCGAACGCGGTGTGCTTTTGGCCGTGGCGAGGTGGCGTTTCCGGCCCGGTGAGAAAGGTGGCCGCAAGGTCGATACGCGCATGGAGTTGCCCATTAATTTCTCCTTCGAGGCCAACCGATGAAATCCCTCCGCTGGACCCTTCCCTGCCTGCTGCTCGCCTTGGCCGCCGCTCCCGCCGGGCTCCTCGCCCAGGACGCAGCCCGCGATCTGCCCAAAAAGGAGATTTCCGAAACGACCTCCGAGGGCTTTGCCGAGCTGCGCACCCTCACCGAGGCCAAAAACTACGACGCCGCCCTCGCGCTCCTCGAACGGCTCCTCGCCGGGGCCAAACCCGAGTCCTTCGACGTTTACGTCCTCTCGCAGATCAAGGCCCAGGTCCTCCTCTCGCAAAACAAGCTGCTCGACGCCATCGCCCCCGTCGAACTCGCCCTGCGCCTCGGGGAAAACAACCCCAACTTCTACGACCAGCCCGCCTACCTCGAGCAGCTCAACCTCCTCGCCCAGCTCTATTACCAGCGCGCCGCCGAGTCGAAGGACCCCGCCGCCCAGAAAGCCGGCTACGAACGCGCCCTCGCCACCATCCTCCGCTGGTTCGAACGCGCCCCGCGCCCCACCGCCGAGACGCGCCTCTTCGCCGCCTCGCTGCTCTACCAGCTCGGCACCCTCGAAACCGGCCAGCCCGACGCCGCCCGCCTCCGCGAATCGATGCAACAGGCCCGCGAAGGCCTGCTCCTCTCCGCCAAACCCGGCTCGCAGCTCTACCTCATCCTCGTCGCCGCCCACATCCAGCTCGGCGAACACGCCGCCGCCGCCGAGCTGCTCGAACTGCTTGCCGCCCGCGACCCCCGCAGCTCCAGCACCTGGTCGCAGCTCCAGTCCCTCTACCTCGCCACCGCCGCCGAGACCAAGGACGCCGACGAGGTCCGCCGGCTCAACCTCCGCGCCCTCCACGTCCTCGACCGCGCCCAGGCCGCCGGCCAGCTCGACACGCCCAAGGACCACTACACCCGCGTCGCCATCCTGTTTAACATCCAGCAGTTCGGCCGCGCCGCCGAGCTCCTGGAAAAAGGCCTCGCCGACGGCTCCATCGAGAACTCCAAACGCAACTGGGAACTGCTCGCCTCCGCCTACCAGCAGATCCACCGCGAGGAACGCGCCCTCGACGCCATGGACCGCGCCACCAAGCAGTTCCCCGACGACGCCGCCCTCGAGTTTTCCCTCGCCCAGACCCTCCACAACACCGGCGACACCGCCGCCGCCTACACCCGCGGCCAGGCCGCCGTCGCCAAGGCCGGCCTCGAAAAACCCGGCCAGGCCCGCATCTACCTCGCCTACCTCGCCTACGAGCTCCAGCGCTACGAGGAGGCGCAAAAATGGGTCGCCGCCGCGCGCGAAAGCGGAGGCGTGCCCCCCTCCAGCCTCGACCCGCTCGCCTCCGCCATCTCGGACGCCCTCGCCCTTCGCGAGGCCGCCGCCGCGCGCATGTAGCCCCCCGCCCGCGCCTCGTCTCGCCGCCCCCGCCTCCCCGTCGTTTTCCCCGGCACCCGCCGACCGCGTATCCATTTTTCCACTTCGGTTTCGTCTCCATGAAGAAAGTCTATTTCCTCGTCCCCCTTCTCGCCCTGCTCGTCTTCACGGGCTTCTACCTGTCCCACCGCGGCGGCATGCTGGAGCGCGAGGCCGCCAAGCAGGCCGCCGCCGAGGCCGCGCTGCAGGCCAAAAACGAGGCCGAGCACGAGGCCCGCAAGGTCGCCATGGCCGAGGCCATCGCCGCCGCCGAGCAGCGCAAAAAGGAAAAAGACGCCCGCGAGGCCAAGGAGGCCGCCGAGAAGGAGGCCCGCCAGCTCGCCATCGACGCCCGCGACAAGGCCTACCGCGAACAGGAAAAACTCGCCCGCCAGATCGAGCGCGTGAAAAAGGACATCGAGGCCGAGGCGCTCGCCCTCGCCAAACTCGCCGCCGAGCGCAAGGAGGCCGAGGCCGAGAAAACCTTCCTCCAGGACTTCGTCACCAAGGCCCAGACCAACGTGCAGGCCCTGCAAGCGCTGTTGACCAAACTCAACGCCCCCGCGCCCGCCCCCGCCGTGGCCGCCGCCTCGGCCAAATAAGCTCCGCCCGCCGCGCCCGCCCGCCCGTCGCCGCCGCTCCCCCGTCCCGTTTCGCCACCCTTTTCTTTTTCAGCCGTCCTTCGCTCCCGGTTCCCGGCCCATGAACAAGCTCTACATCATCGTCCCGCTCGTCCTCACCCTCGCCTTCGGCGGAGTTTACGTGTCGCACTCGAAGCAGGCCGAGGAAAAGGCCGCCATCGCGAAGCTCGAGGCGGAGAAAACCGCCGCCGACGCGCTGGCCAAAAAGCAGGAGGCCGAGCGCCAGGCCCGGGAAGACGCCGAACGCCGCGCCGCCGAGCGCGAGGCCGAGGAGAAGCGCAAGGCCGACGAGAATGCCGCCAAGTGGGCCGCGCAGGGCCAAGCCATCGCCGACGACACCGCCCAATACCAGGCGCAGGCCGAGAAAAACGCCGCCGAGCTTCGCGAGCTCGAAACCAAGCTCGACGCCCTGCGGGCCGAGAAGGAACAGGCGAGCCGGACCAACTTTGAATTCGCGCTCGAGATCGAGGCCGCCCGCGTGGCCAAGCGAAACGCCGAGCTCGAGATCCAGCGCCTGGTCGAGATGACCGCCCGCAAGGCCGGCACGACCCTCGGCGCCGTCGCCGCCACGCCCTGAGCGCGACCGGTCCGGGAAAAGTTGCGCGCTCACTCCGTGAGCGCTGCTTCGCTGGTCCGCCGCGCAATCGGTGTTATACCAGTTACGGGATGGATTGACTCTCAAGGGTAGGGCGGGACCGCCGGGCCCGCCGCTCCTGCCTGCGCGTTTCGTCACGCTCTCGGCGCGCCCGGCGTGTCGCGCCCTACCTTCCCCGAAAGTCCCAACTCAACACGTAATCGGTGTTATCCTAAGCTCCTGTTCATTGCGCCGATGGTGCCGCGCGGCCGTTGTCGGTTGTTGCTCTGGCGGAATACGCTAAACCACCGGCACTCTCGTTCGCCCTCCGCGCAGGCTTAATTTGCCGGTTCCGTTGACCGCGAGCGTCCGGCCTCGATTTCCCCCGCATTTTCGGCGGCGGAGGTCCGTCGTCCGACGCTCCCCCTCCGGGGCCGTGGCCCCCTCACATCCCCTTTCAAACCCCCGTTCTCTTCCGTGCATCGTTCCCGTCCCAAGGCCCTCATTTGGATGAAACCTTACGCCTATAATCAGGTGGTTTCATTCGCTGAGATCGAGCGACTCCGCCGCGTCGTCGATCTCGTGGACGTTCGCCAGGACGAGTTTCCCACCGACGCGAGCCTGGAGGATCCGGGTCTGGCGGACGTGGAGATCATCCTCTCCGGCTGGGGCCTGCCGCGCATGACCTCGCGAATGCTCGCCGCGCTGCCCTCGCTCCGCGCAATTTTTCACGCGGCGGGTTCGGTCAAGAGTTTCGCCACCGACGAGCTCTGGGATCGCGAGGTTCGGGTGACCAGCGCCACCGCCATCAACGCCATCCCCGTGGGCGAGTTCACCTTCGCCGCTATCGTTTTTTCCCTCAAACGCGTCTGGGCCGCCATCACCGCGCAGCGCGAGTCCGGCCTCTACCAGCCCGACGACCCCCTGATCGTCGGCGCCTATGGCAGCACGGTGGGCCTCCTGGGGCTCAGCCGCACCGGTCGCCTCGTGCGTGAACAAATCCGCCGCCTCGACGTGTCCGTCATCGCCTACGATCCGATGATCTCGGCCGAGGAGGCCGTCGAACTCGGCGTCGAGCTCGTCTCGATGGAGGAGGTCTTCGCGCGCTCCCATGTGGTGAGCTGCCACATCCCCCTGCTCGAGGAGACGGTCGGCCTGCTGCGCCGCGAACACTTCGCCGCCATGCGCCGCGGCGCCACCTTCATCAACACCGCCCGCGGCGCCATCGTGCGCGAGGACGAGCTGGCCGAGGTGCTCAAAAGCCGCGCCGATCTCTGGGCCGTGCTCGACGTGCTCACCATCGAACCGCCGGAAGGGCTCTCCGCCGCGCTGACCGCCTTGCCCAACGTCATCGTGACACCCCACGTCGCCGGCAGCCTCGGCCCCGAATGCCGCCGCATGGCCCAGGGCATGATCGACGAGATCGAACGCTACGTCGCCGACCTGCCCCTCCGCGGCGAGGTCGTGCGCGAACATCTCACGGTCAGCGCTTGAGCCGGCGGATGCGCGTGGCAAGGGTCGCCCCGTTTCGCGCCCCGCCCCCCTCGTCCCCGCCCCCGCATGAGCCGCAGGTCTCCCGTCCGGTCCCTCGACGCCCGTCCCGGGGCGCGTGCGCCCGTCTCGTGTGCCGCCCCGCCGCCGTCGGACTTCGAGCTTTCCCAACCTACCCCAGAAAATGTCCCAACCCAGCCCATCCAGCCTCGCCGCCGACCGAGCGGCCACCTCCGCCGATGACAACGACACCGGCGGCGGCGAATTCGAAACCCGGCCGGTCCCGGCCCGCGCGTGGAAGGGCCACGGCTCCTTCTGGGGCATGTATGCCGGCGAGCACACCGCCGGCACCGAGTTCCTGATCGGCCCCCTCTTCCTGCTCGCCTGGGGCGTCGGCGGCTGGTCGCTCATCGCCGGCCTCCTGCTCGGCAATCTCATGGCGGTGCTCACCTGGCGCTTCGTCACCGCGCCCATCGCGGTGCGCGCGCGCCTGACCCTCTACCATCAGTTGGAACGCATCTGCGGGCGCGGCTTCGTCTCGCTCTACAACCTGATGAACGGGCTCCTCTTTTGTTTCCTCGCCGGCGCCATGATCACCGTGTCGGGCACCGCCTTCGGCCCCGTGTTGCCCGACGTGGCCATGCCCACCTTCGCCAGCGCCTACCCTCCCGGCTTCGGCTGGTGCGTCATCGTGCTCGCGGTCGGCGCCGCCATCACCTACGTGGCCGCGCGCGGCTACGACCTCGTGGCCAAGGTCGGCAAAATCGCCGCTCCCTGGATGTTCCTCGTCTTCCTCGCCTGCGGCTGCGTGATGCTCGGCAAACTCGACACCCTCGACCTCATCGGCGCGCTCGCCCCGGTGCGCGAGGACCTCGACGTCGGCGGCTTCTGGGCCGTCTTTTTCTTCGCCTGGCTCTGCAACGCCGCCGTCCACCTCGGCATGGCCGACCTCTCCATCCTGCGCTTCGCGCGCAGCCCCAACGCCGGCTGGGCCTCCGCCGCGGGCATGTTCCTCGGCCACTGCGTCGCCTGGCTCTGCGCCGCCCTGCTGCTCGTCTATTGGGTGCGCCAGAAGGGCGGCGACATCGACGCCGCCAAGTCCGTCTCGCTCGGCGACATGGTCAACGACGCCGCCGGCGTCACCGGGCTGATCTGCGTGGTCATCGCCGGCTGGACCACCGCCAACCCCACGCTCTACCGCGCCGGCCTCGCCTTCCAGGGCCTCTTCCCGAAGCTCACCCGCACCCAGGCCACCATCCTCGCGGGCGCCATTTGCACCGGCGCCGGACTCTTCCCCGCCTTCGCGATGAAGCTGCTCGATTTTGTCGGCATCTACGGGACCATCCTCGCCCCCGTCGGCGCCATCCTCTTCGTGGATTTCTGGCTAGCGCCGCGCTTCGGCATCGTCCGCGAGTGGGCCGCTCAACGTGGCGGCGGCTTCAACTTCGCCGCCCTGCTCGCCTGGCTCCTGCCCCTCGCCCTCGGCGCCTGGGTTTATTTCAACTATCCCATCATCCGCGCCGTGCCCTCCTATCTCGTGGTGCCCTGCTGGATCGCCGCCGGCCTCTGCTACATCGGTTTCGCCCGCCTGCTGCCCCGCCCGAGCGAGGCCCGGTCGGCGTAGCCCGGCCCGCTTCCGCCCTCGCCGAGCCTCCACCGAGCCCCGTTTCGCTCGTTCCTCGTCCGCTCCGGATCTCGCCGCCCCGACCACCCGTCCCCTCCTCCGATGAAACTCCTTTCCCGTATCGCCGCCCTGCTCGCCCTCGCCCTCGTCATCCTGCCGCCGCTCGGCTTCATGCTCAAACTGCACGGCGACCTCTCGCTCATGAAAACACTGATGCTCGTCGGCACCGTGCTCTGGTTCGTCGCCGCCCCGCTCTGGATGAGCGACAAGGCGAGCGCCTGAATCCATCGCCGCGCGTCGGGGGTGGGTGGGGGACGCCGGCGAAGGCCCGACGCTCGCCCCGCCCTCCGGCCGGCCGAGCTTGAAACCCCTCCCGCCCTCCGCGCGTCGCTTGCCGCTATGAGCTCCCTCGTTTTTCCCGGCGCCCGGTCCCCCGGTCGCGCCCGAGCCGGTGTTTGCGTCCGCGCTCGCGCCCTCGTCCGCGCCGGCCTCGGCCTGGCCGGTTTTTCCGCCCTCGCGCTCCACGCCGAGGAGCCGCCCCCCGCCGCCGCGGCGGCGGCCCCTTCGCCGGCTTCGGCTCCCGCCGGTTACGAGCTCGTCTGGGCGGACGAGTTTGACGTCGATGGCCGCCCCGACCCGAAAAACTGGACCTTCGAGCACGGCTTCGTGCGCAACCACGAGCTCCAGTTTTACCAACCCGACAACGCCGTCGTGAAGGGCGGCCTGCTCGTCATCGAGGCGCGCCGCGAGGCCGTGCCGAACCCGCGTTATCTTGAAGGATCCCGCGACTGGAAACGCCGGCAGGCCCGATCCACCTTCACCTCGTCGAGCCTGCTCACCCGCGGCCTTCACCAATGGCGCCACGGCCGCTTCGAGTTGCGCGCCCGCATCGATGTCCGCCCCGGCCTCTGGCCCGCCTGGTGGACGCTTGGCGTGGAGGGCGAGTGGCCCTGGAACGGCGAGATCGACATCATGGAGTATTACCGCGGCGACCTGCTCGCCAACGTCGCCTGGGGCACCGAGCGGCGCTGGAAGGCGATGTGGGACACCGTCAAAACCCCCTTGGCCGAGCTGGGCGGCGCCGACTGGGCGAAGGAGTTTCACGTCTGGCGCATGGATTGGACGGAGGAGCACATCCGCCTCCACGTGGACGACCGCCTGCTCAACGAGACCCGGGTCTCCGACGCGCGCAATCCCGACGGCACGCACCCCTTTCGCCAGCCGCACTACATGATCCTCAACCTCGCCCTCGGCGGCGACAACGGCGGCCCGGTGGACGGCACCGAGTTCCCCGCCCGCTTCGAGGTGGACTGGGTGCGCGTCTATCAGGAGCGCCCGGCCGCGACGCCCCCGAGCGCCTCGCATTCGGAATAGTCATACCAACCCGCATTCAAACGTATCACCGCCCCGCTGTAGCCCCGACCGCTGGTCGGGCAGCCCGACTGCTCCGGGGTGGCGCGCCACGGGCTCCGCAGCTCCGTTCCGCGAACTTGGCGGCGGCAGAGTGGTTCCGGCTCAGTTCAGGTGCCAGATGGCGAGATTCAGCGCGCCGGCGAAGCCCACCCAGAGCACGTAGGGCGTCCAGAGCAAGGCCGAGGGGCGGTCGGCCCGCGCCAGCCGCGGCTGCATCACGCAGAGCAGGATAAACAGCAGCCCGATCACGCCGAGTCCGGCCGCCGGGTTTCGCGCCCAAAAAAACGCCCAGGACCAGGCCGCGTTCACCGCGAGCTGCACCCACCAAAGCGCGAGCAGCCGCTTGCGACACGCGGCGCCGTCCGCTCCCTCGGCGGGCAGTCGCCACAGACGCCAGCCCACCACCGCCATCGCCAGATACAGGACGGACCAGACCGGGCCGAACAACCACGAGGGCGGCGTCCAGCCGGGCTTGGCCAGCGTCGGATACCAATCGCGCACGCCGCTCGCCGTGGCGTGGCCGCCCAGCCCGGCGGCGAGCGCCACGGCGCCCAGAAAACCCAGGAAGACCAGAAACGAGCGGAAACGGACGGGTGTGTCGGACATCGGCGAAACGACAATGCCCGCCCGCGCCGAAGCGCAACCGCCGCTTTGTTTGACGAGCGCTCAACTTTTCCCGGCCGGGGTCGTTAAGAATCAGGTGCGGTCGGAGGGCGCCGCCCCGTGCCCATCCGTGTCCGGCCGCGCCCGTCCGTTACCCTCACCCCAACCTCCGACAGCCTCTCCCGCTTCGGCTCCCATGAATCCATTTGCGTTCCGCGCGGCTCGCCTGGGCCTCGCGTTCAAACTGCGCGGCGCCTTCGCGGGCGCTTTTCTCTTCGCCGGCGCCCTGGCCGCGCTCGGCTTGCACGGCATGTTCACCAGCAACCGCGCCCTTGAGACGGTTTACTCCGACCGGGTGGTGCCGCTCGAGCAGCTCAAGATCATCTCCGACGACTACGCGGTGCTGATCATCGACACCGTCAACAAAACCCACGCCGGCCGCATGCCGGCCGAGGAAGCGCTCGACGCGGTGCGAATCGCCCGCGAACGAATCCGTGAAAAGTGGTCCGAGTATCTCTCCACTTACCTGACCCCGACGGAGGCGAGGTTGGCGCGCGAGGCGCAGGCGCTCTTCAATCCCGCCGACGAGCGGGTGGATGCGCTCATTTCCCGCCTGGCGACTCTCCGGGGCCTCGTGCCCGGGGCCCTCGCCGACTTCGACGGACCGCTCTACGACCAGATCGACCCGATCAGCGGCAAAATCACCGAGCTCGTGCAGCTCCAGCTCGACGTCGCGCGCGAGGCCCACTCCGCGGCCTCCGCCCGCTTCGACCGACTCCGCATCGTCGCCCTTTGGGCGCTCGGCCTGGGCTTCGCCGGCTTCGTCCTGCTCGGCTGGTTGTTGGTGCGTTCGCTTGTCCGCCCCATCCGCGAAGTGGGCGTCGCGCTTTCCCAGGGCGCCGCACAGATCGCGTCCGCCGCCGGTCAAGTATCCTCGGCCAGCCAGGCGCTCGCCGACGGCTCCAGCTCGCAGGCGGCTTCCCTGCAGGAGATCAGCGCCTCCGTGGAGGAGATGTCCGGCATGACCAAGCGCAATGCCGAGGCGGCCGCCGTCGGCCGTGCCACCGCCGTCCGCCTGCGTGAATCCGCCACCGCCGGAGTCGCCGGCATGAAACGGCTCACCGACGCGGTGAGCGCCATGGAAAAATCCTCCCGCGACGTGGCCGGCATCCTCAAGACCATCGACGAGATCGCATTCCAAACCAACATCCTCGCGCTCAACGCCGCCGTCGAAGCCGCCCGCGCCGGCGAGGCCGGAGCCGGCTTCGCCGTCGTGGCCGACGAGGTCCGGTCGCTCGCCCAACGCTCCGCCCAGGCTTCCCGCGACACCGCCGGGCTGGTGGCCGAGGCGGCCCGACGAGGCGGCGAGGGATCCTCGGTCGCCGCCCAGGTCTCGGCCGATCTAGTCGGAATCATGTCGGGCATCCGGGAGCTCGACGAGGAGGTGGCGGGCCTGGCCCAGGCGGCCGCCGAACAGAGCGTGGGTCTCGCCCAGATCAACACGGCGCTGGGCCAGATCGACCGGACCACCCAGAATCACGCCTCCAGCTCCGAGGAGTCCGCCGCCGCAGCCGAACAACTGCACGCCCAGTCCGGGGAACTTCTCGCCGCGTCGCGCCGCCTGATCGCCGTCATCGATCCGCGCGCGGCCGCGCCCGCTCCGCTTTCGCCGGAGTCGCGCCCCGTGTCGCGCCCCGGGGCCGCGTCGCGCCGCCGCTCGCACGCCGCCGAGCCCGTCTCCGCCTCGTAGCACGAGCTAAATAGAATGCATCTCGGGGACAAAAAGTTGCCACCCGCCGCCCGGGCGTCTCGCTTCGGCCCCCATGCACTCGGACTCCCGCCCCGCGGCCCACGGATCCAACCCGGTTTTTGAAACCGTCGCCCAAGGCGCGGCGCGATTGCGGGCCGAGCTCCGCCGCCATCTGCACGGCAAGGCCCGCGTCACCGACCGCCTGCTCGCCGCCCTCCTCGCCGGCGGCCACGTGCTCATCGAGGACGTGCCCGGCGTGGGCAAGACCACCATCGCCAACTGCTTCGCCCGCGCCCTCGGCGCGAGTTTCAAGCGCATCCAGTTCACCAGCGACACCCTCCCCGGCGACGTGCTCGGCGTGAGCGTTTACCAAAACGCCGACGCCGGCTTCCGTTTCCTCCCCGGTCCGGTCTTCGCCAACGTCGTGCTCGCCGACGAGATCAACCGCAGCCCCGCCCGCACCCAGTCCGCCCTGCTCGAGGCCATGGAGCGCCCCTTCATCTCGGTGGACGGCGACTCGCACCCGCTGCCCGCGCCCTTCATCGTCATCGCCACCCAAAACCCCGTCGATTTCGACAGCACCTACCCGCTGCCCGTCGCCCAGCTCGACCGCTTCGCGCTCCGCCTCAGCGTCGGCTACCCGGACAAGGACGAGGAGATCGCCCTGCTCGCCGGCGCGGAAAACCACTACGACGCCCTCGGCATCCAGGCCGTGCTCGACCTCGCCGAGGTGCGCCAGGCCCAGGGCGCGGTGCGCCACATCCACGTCGAGCCCGCCCTGCTCGAGTATCTGCACACCGTGGCCGACGCCACCCGGCGCCGCGCCGACCTCGCCTACGGCATCAGCCCCCGGGGACTGCTCACCTGGAAACTGCTCGCGCAGGCGAGCGCCCTGCTCGCCGGCCGCCGCTTCGTCACGCCCGAGGATCTGGCCGGCGTGGCGGTCGAGACCCTCGCGCACCGCATCCGCCTGCGCGGCGAGGAGATCGCCCAGTCCTCCTGGCAGGGCGCCGCCGCCGTCATCCGCGAAGTGCTCGCCCGCGTGCCCCCGCCGCACGTGCGCGAGGCGCGCGCCCACGCATGAGCGAGTCGGCGCCGATCCGCTTCCGGGCTTCGGAAAACACCGCCCTCTACGGCTGCGCCGGCCTCGTCTTCGGCGGGCTCTACGTGGTGCGCCCCGAGCCCCTGCACGCCCTGCCCCTGGCGCTGTGGGCGGCGGCGGGTTTGCTGCAACTTGCCTGGGGCTTCCTCGCCCTCCGCCACGCCGCGCTCCGCTTCGAGGCGCCGCCGCACGCCTTTCGCGCCGGACAACGCCTGGCCCTCCGCGTCGGCCTGCGCAACCGGTCCGCCTGGTTTCGCCCCGGCCCGCTGCGCCTGGTGCCGAGACTGAGCGACCGCGCGACCGACCTTCCCGCCGTGCTCGTGCGCCACACCCCGGCGCCGCTGGCGGAGCGCGAGCTCGATCTGGATCTCGGCCCCGCCGCCCGCGGGCGCCCGCTCGCCTCCGTCGAGCGCGTGGAGAGCCTCGCGCCCTTCGCCCTCTTCCGCGCCGAGCGACGGCTCGATCTGCGGGCCCACCTCGTCGTGTGGCCGGCGCGCCTGCCCGATCTGCCCGCGCCCGCCGCCACGCTCGGGCGTCGCGGCGTGCGGCCGCCCTCCGGCCCCGAGCTCGCGCGCCGCTCCGCCTCCGGCGGCGTGCGCGACCTGCCGCGCGGCTACCGGCCCGGCGACCCCCCGCGCGCCATCCATTGGAAACTCAGCGCCCGGACCGGCTCGCTCATCGTCTCGCGACTCCTCGGGCCGCCCGTATCCACCTACTGGTTACACCTCGACGTTTTCGGCCCCGACTGGGGCGAGCGCGTGGTGTTCGAGCGCGCCCTGCGCCTGCTCGCCACGCTGGCCGAGGCGGGCTTTCGCTCCGGTCAACTGCGCGGCGTGACCATCGGCCGGCAGTCGCGGGTCCTGGGCGACTCGGCCACGCTCGCCGGCCTGCTCGATCACCTCGCCGGCCTGCCCGCCCCCGCGTCGGCCGCCGCCCGCGGCAAACGCGGCGCCCCGCCGACCACCGCCGCGACCGTGACCCCGTCCCCCGCCGTCGCCGCGGGCGGCTCCCACACCCGCCGCGATGTCCTCCGCATCCTGCCCGGCCCGGGCGGCAAGGTGCTCGTGCTCGACCGGCGCGACGAGATCGTCCTCTCCGCCTGAACCAGCCCCGCCGCCGCCCGCCCGCCGCCCGTCCCGCGACATGCATCCCTGGAGCGCCAGTCCCGCCCGTCTGCCATTCACCACCCTGGTCTTCGCGGTCGGCTTCGTCTGGCTGCTCGGTCCGGTGCGCGGCGTGGCGCTGACCGCCCTGCTCCTCGTCGGCGACCTCCTCCGCGAACGCGAAAACCGGCGCGCCCTCGGCTCGGGCAAACTCTCCGACCACGCTGGCCCCTCGCCGATCCTGCGCGGCCTGGTGGTCCTGGTGGTGTTGATGCTCGCGCCCGTGGCCTGGACCTGGCCGCCCTCCGTCCTGCAACTGGGCCAGCTCCTCGTGTTCGTCGCCGCCGTCGGCGGGTGTTTCGCCGTGGTGCGGCCGAGCTGGGCGCCGGTGGGCTGGCTGGTGCCGGGCGCCCTGCTCCTGGTGCCGCCGATCGTGTTCGCGTTTTTCGCCGCCCCGCCCGCCGCCGGCCTCTGGGATCGCACCGACCTCGTCCGGCCCGGTCTGGAGCCCCTGCCGTGGATCGCCGGCCTCTCCTGGGGCCAAGCCCTGACCTCCGGTGTCGTCGCGGCCATCACCGCCAGCCTCGCCCTGACGGTGCTGGCGCTGGGCGACGTGCGGCGGCCCCGGCTCGCGGCCGGCTTCGCGCTCGCCCTGCTCGCCGCCCCGCAATCGCCCCGGCCCCTGCTCATCCTCGCCTGCGCCCTCCTGGCCGATCTGGTGCTCACCGGCGCGGCCGACCCGAACGCCCGACCGCTCCGAAGCGAGCGGGGCTGGCGGGCGACGGCGGCGTTTTACTCCCTGCTCGGGGCCGGTCTCGTCCTGAGCCTCTTCCTTGCGGTGAGCCTGGTCGGCGGATTGCCCGGCACGGGGCGCGGCCTGCACCACACGGTGGCGGTGTGGCTGGGCGCGGCCAAGGACGGCGTGGCCGGGACGCTGGACGCGCGGCGCGGCCTGGATGTGCCCGCCGAGGCGCGCGAGACGATGGCGGAGCGCCACGCCAACGAGGGGCCGCTGAAACCCCTCCGGCCGGTGCCGCTCACCGGCGAGGCGGGCGCCGGCGGCCTGTCGCCGGAGCAGCTCGCGGAGGAGGCCGAGCGCCGCGCCCGAACGGAGCCCCGCCCGGACAAGGACGCCCCTCCGCCAGGCTCGGTGGACGCGATGGACGCGGTGGCGGAAACGCCCCCCGAGGGCGCCGCCGGCGTTTCCCGGCCGGAGGAACTCGGGTTGATCGACCCGACGCGCGCGAGCGAGTCCGCCGCGCCCGAGTCCGAGCCGCCGCCCGCCGAAGTCGTTTTGCGCGAGCCTTCGCCGAACGCGCCGATGCCGCCCGATCCGGAGCCGGGATCGGTGAGCGAGTCCGCCACCGACTCCGCCGCCGTCGCGGAAAAATCGACCGAGACGATGGATGAGAACACCGCCGAGGCGCGCGGTGCCGAGGTGGCGGTCGCCATGGAGCCTCCGGTCGCCGCCGCCGAACGGACCGCGCCGGATGCCGCCCAAGCCGTGACGCCGAATTCGGAATCGAAGCCGAAGCGGGACGCAGGGCCGGAGACCGAAGCGCCGGCATCGTCCCCGGTGAAGGAGCCGGAGGCCGAGGGCGCCTTGGTCGAGGGGCGGGAGGTCGTCGCGGGCGAAGGCCCCGGGGCAAGCCGTCGCGTTACGACCGTCGTCACGGCCGCGCCTCCGCGCGAAGCTGCGCCGGCACCGGGCGCGGCCGATTTTTCGTCGCCGTCGTCGGGCGCGGGTGACGCGGGGCGGCCGCCGGTGGAGGGCTTGGGGCGTCTTTCGCGGCTGTGGTTGATCGCGTTGGTGCTGCCGTTCGCGGTGTTTTTGTGGGCGTCGCGCGCGTGGTGGAAACGCCGCCGCGGCGACAAACGGGGCGGCGCCGTCGGTGCCGCCGCCGTGGTCGATGGCCGTCGCATGCGGGCGGGCTGGGCCCTGGCCGAGGTGGAGCGGCTGGCGCGGCTGCCCTCCGCGCTTTCGTTCACCGCGCTTCTGGAGGCCCTGGGCGAGCGTGCGCTGGTGTTGCGGTATGATGTGGACTTCGACGATGCGGAGGCCACGCGACTGGCGCGCGAGGTAAAGGCGGTGGCCGACCAGATCGACGCGGCGGAGCGGGAGCGCGCGCGGGTGGAGCGCATCGCCGCCGCCCGCGCCGCCCGGCAGAACCGATCGTTGTAGCGTTGGCCGTCCCCGGCCAATTCGCCGCGCCGCGCGGCCAACAGCCCCGGTGGTAAGGGAGAACGGACATTCTTGTCCGTTGGTCGGTGTTTACACCGTCTCCCCGAAAATTCGGGCAGACGGACAGGAATGTCCGTCCTCCTCGGGCGTCCTGTTCGCGGGCACCGCGCTCCCCGCTACGGTTTCGCGCGGCGGGATTGCAGCCAGGTGAGGGCCGGGCGGTCGAGGCTGGCGGCGAGCGTGGCCTCGTCGGCCCACTCGGCCACGCCGCGGCTTTCGTCGCCGTCGAGCAGGGCGACGAATTCGAGCTGCTCGCGCCCGGCGGGCGACAGCGCGTAACGCACCACCTCGAGCGCGGGCAGGGTGCGCCGTCCGAGCACCTCGACCAGCGGCAGGTCAACGTGGCCGGCGGTGGCGCGATAGACGACCTCGGTGCAGACGAGTTTGTCGGCGCTGAAAAAATCGAAGTCGAAATCGTAGGGTTTGCCCGCGTGGTCGAATGCGCGGGCGATGATCTCGCGGCGCGCGGCGTCGTCCACCCGCGGGCGCAGCACGGCCACGCCGTCCGCCTCGCCGATGGAGTGTTCGGCCGAGGTGAACACGACGCCCTCGCTCATCGCCTCGATCACCGCGTGGGCGTGGCCCAGCTCGTCGGGCGCGGCGAAGGCGGCCAGTTTTTTCGTCACCCGCGGATCCTCCGCCAGTCCGAGCGCGCGCAGCTCGTCGGCGGTGCCGACGTAGAGCGCGGCGTGCGGCCAGTAGCCGGGCAGGAAGGCGTTGGAGAGATACCAGTTTCTCCGCTCGATCAGGATGTCGCCGGGGCGCAGTTTGCCGCGCAGCTCGTCGAGTTGTTCGTGCGAGATCAGGGCGCGTCCCTGGCGCGGCGCGCGCAGGCGGGCGTCGCCGATCAGCGTGGAGACGCCGGCGCTTGCGCGGTAGAAGCCGGCGTCGGCGAGGTCGCGCAGCTCGTCGGCGCGCGAGACGACCTTGGTGCGCAGCCAGGCGTGCTCGGCCTCGCGCACACGGGGGATGGCGTGGGCGAGCGCCCGCTCCATCGGATCGGCGGAGGGCGAGGTCTCGAGATCGGGCTTGGCGGCGAGGGTGTGGTCGATGGCGCGAGCGAGCAGGCGGCGATATTCCCGATGCGCGAGCGTGGCGCGAAGCGTGTCGTGGATGCCGGCGGGGAGGTCCCAGCGCGGCTCGGCCTCGTTGAGCTTTTTCCGCGCGAGCGGCTTTTCGGCGAAGGCGGCCACGAAACGCACCGCGAGGTCGTAGGAGAGGATGAGCGCGGTGGCGTGCAGCCGGGCGGCGCGGTCCCGCGCCGGGCCGGGGGCGAGTTGTCCGTGGCGTTCGTAGGTCCAGGCCTGGCGCAGGGTGGCGTCGCGCAGGGCGAGAAAGGTGAGCACCATGCGGCGGATCTCCTCGTCGTCCGCCGGGTCGTAGTAGCTGCGCGCGCCGGAGAGCAGCTCCTCCTCGAAGGCCAGGAAGCGTGTATTCAGCGAGTCGATACCCTCGATCACGCCGACGAGGGCGCGTTCGTCGCGTTCGAGCTCGGCGGCGAGGCGTTCCGGCGGCAGCTCGTGCAGCGCGGGCGAGTCGGTGCGGCGCCACTCCAGCGGGTGGTCGTGCCAGACCCAGAGAGCGGCGCCGAGGGTGAGCGCGGCGACGGTCGCGGCGAGGGTGAGGTTCACCCAGGCGGGCGGGCGGATCAGGAGGGATGAGGGCTGAAACTTGAAACCTGAAGGGGCCGAGGCGGATGGCGTTTGCGAACCGGCGCTTCCGGCGGAGTCGGCGCGCGTGGCCCAGTCGGCGGCGTAGCGTTCGAGCAGGGCGGCGATGGCGGCGTGTTCGGCGCGGAGGGCGGCGGCGTTTTTCCGGTCGGCGAGCAGGCGCAGCTCGGCCCACCAGGCGCGGACGCGGGCGCGTTGCTCGCGCAGCCAGCGCACGCCGAAGAGGCCGGAGGCGGGCGCGAGCGCCGAGAGCAGGATCACCACCCAGGGCTGGAAATAGGCGGCGGCGGCGAGGGCGAGCGCGCCATACCAGGCGAGCAGGAGCGCGGCCCCGAACAGCAGCCGCCAGAGCGCGAGCGTGGCGCGGTCGCCCCGGCCGAGCAGGTGGGCGACGAGGCGCGACAGGCCGAAGGGCGCGAGATGGAGCGCGAGTCCCCAGAGCGCGAAGAGGGAGCCGGCCCAGAGCCCGACGGCGTCGCGCAGCAGGCGCAGGGCGAGGAGCGGGCCGCGTTCGCGGAGCAGGCGGGCGTCGGCGTCGAGCCCGACCGCGCGGAGGGCGGCGGCGTGGGCGGAGACGCGCGCGGCGGCGGCGCGGGATCCATCGGGATCGGCGCGATGGAAATGGTTGAGCGCGTCGGCGACCTGTTTGCGTTGGCGCAGGGCGGCGAGTCCGGCGATGGCGCGGGCGCCCCGGCGGGGGAGCAGCCATTCCACGTCGTCGAGCAGGTTTTCCCAGGCCGGGTCGTCGAGGTCGATGAGGTCGCGGCGCAGGCGGCGGTCGAGCTCGGGCGTGAGGGCGCGCATCGCGGCGTGTTCCTCGCCTCCGTGGGCGGCGAGCCAGTCGGCGACCGCGATGGGTTCGCCGACGCGGATCCAGACGGCGGAGCGAAATTTTTCCTTTCGCTCGTAGTTGAGCGCCACGGTGACGACGCGCAGTTCGCCAGCGCCGGCGGCGAGGGCCTGGAGGGCGAGGCGGGCGGCGCCGGATTTGACCTGGGCGAGGCGGAGGGCGTCGTGGGTTTTGCCCTCGGGGAAGATGCCGAGCACGCCGCCCCCGGAGGCGAGGGCGCGGGCGGCGGAGGCGAGCGAGTCGAGGTTGCGTTTGACGGCTTTGGGGTCGTCGGCGCCGCGGTAGGCGGGGATCATGCCGGCGGCGCGCAGGGCCGTGCCGAAGACGGGGACGGAGAAGAGGGGGGCCTTGGCGAGCAGGCGGACGGGGCGGCGGGCGGCGACCCCGAGCAGCACGGGATCGATGAGGGAGTTGGGGTGGTTGGCGACGAGCAGGACGGGGCCGGTCGGCGGGATGAGGTGGGCGCCCTCGATCTCGATGCGAGGGTAGTAGAAGCGCACGAGACCGCGAAAGAACCAGCGACCCAGGGCGGCGAGAGGAGCGACGAGCGACATCGTGGCGCAAGTCCTGTGCGGTCGCGGGCTTGGCGGCAAGGGTGGGGGAGTGCCGGGTGCGCGGAGGGGTGGGGGGATGGAAGTGGGGTGGTTGCGGATTAAGGCTGGACGCCCGCGCGGGCGGCGCGAATTTTCGGCCTCCGCTTCGGCGCGGGCCTATAGCTCAACGGTCAGAGCAGGGGACTCATAATCCCTTGGTTCTGGGTTCGAATCCCAGTGGGCCCACCATGTTGATTTGCAGTGATTTAAGCCGGAAGTGGGACATGGGGTTTGGCGGCCGATAATTTTCTGTGTCCGGTTTTTCAGCTGACCTCGTTTACGCCGTAAACGAAGGGAGTGGATCGTCGGCTGGAAAGGAGATGCCGACCTCGGCGAGTTTTGGGCGGTCCAGGTGCCGCGACGGGCGAGGGAAATGTCGGGATCAATGACGGCGAGTTCGTGGGTCCGCGCCATTCGCACGACGTTCTCATCGTGCAGGTCGTGGACCAGCACACCGGTGGCGGCGTGGTAGTAGGCGTGATAGCCGTCGTCCACGACGCCGTTGTGAGAGAGGCGGACGTAGGCGAAGCCCATCGTGTCCATGAGCGCGGCGACTTCCTCAGGCGTGACAAGAGGCTGATCGAGGGCGACCTCGACGTGGGGTTGGGAAACGACGGGCGCGAGGGCCTTGCTCTTGGGGTTGATGACAAAACCCTCCAAGCGATAGGCGGTCTCGGGGAAGAGCACGGCGTGCAGCCGCATGCGGTCGAAGTAGTCGCCGAGGGTGCAGCCGTTGACGCACTGATAGAGCCGCTTGAACCAGCGCCCGGTTGCTTCGTCGTGATGGACGTGGTGCTCGGCCCCGCCGAGGCGGCCTTGGGCTTGCCAATGAATATCGAACGCGGCCTCGGCGAGGGTCGCGTCGTGTTTTTCCGCCCAGAGGCGGAGGTGTTTTTCGCCCGCGAGATCGGAGGCGCGCAGGCGGCTCAGTTGGACGACTGAGTGCGGGAGCTGCGGGATTTCAGGTAGTGGTAGCCCTTGAGCGCCTGCGCGGTGGAGGCTTTCGGCTGACTGGAAATCGAGGCCACGGTCGCACGCTTCACCCGGATCGCCGAGGAGGGCGCGGAAGTAACGGAGAGTGTTTTCGACAGGGTGTGCGGCACAACGGAGGGAGTTCCTAAGCTGGAGGGCTTGATGGGTCAAGGGACCAGGCTGGCCGGGGTCGGGAGGTAAGGACTCGGACATCGCGGAGATATGAGCCGGAGGGTAAGGGTGGCGCGTGCTCCATCAACCAATACCAGCCCTAAGTTTAACCAGTTAACCGGCGAGGCGTCGGCTTATGAATGTGGCCAACATGACGCTGCGTGCGACCTGAAGGATTTTTCCCAATATCGGAGCGCAATTATGGGGCGTGTGGCACGGAGCAGGACCTTGAAATCGGGGCACGAACCCACGCGCCCGGTTTCGGTGGTGAGCTGGTGCAGCTCCGCGATGAGACCGCAGGCTTCGGCAAGATCGCCGGATCGAGCAGCGTGAGGGAGTAACTAAAAAACCACTCCGGCGGCGCTTGTAGATCGGCGCGGCGAAGCGCGCGCATCATATGGTAGCGGTCACCCCGGCTCTGCTCGATGTCGAAGTGGAGGACGGCCTTGCCGTCGGGGTTGTAGCCCTCGAGGGCGAGGTAATCCCGGCCGGCCGTGCCCATCATCAAGGCCACTATCGCGGAGACGACGGAGCTTTTGCCGGACCTAACGGCGGTGGCGATGGTGACGATGCTGCCGGAGTGAGCGACCTCGCCCCCGGCGAGCCTAAAGGCCAGAGGCTCGACGGGCGGAGGCTTGGCCGGGTCGAAGCGGGTGGACTCGACGCGAGCGACAAGTTTCTCGGGGAACGGGATGGCGGCGAGTGCGCCAGTGGCCTGGCCGGGAGCGGGAGCGCCGGATGGAGCTGCGCCGTGCGGACCGGACACGGCCAGAGTGTGTCCGGTTTGTGTCCGGTTTTCTTCGTTCTCATGGATCGGAAGCACCCTTGTAGCTTGGGATGAGAACCCCCCGGGTTCGGCGGAGCGGCTGCGGCACGCGGGCGCGGAGATGGGGCGCGCGCCAGCGCGGTCGCCGGCAGTCGATGCCGCCGCAGGCCGGCGCCAATCTCGGTGAGGCCACCAAAATCGCGAAGCGACGCGGGCGCCCGGGTTGACGTTATACCTCCGCGGCGGCGCTTCGCGTTTCGGAAAAACAAAACCGGCGGGTTGTGTGGGCGTCTGCTCCGACATGCACCCGCCCCGCACGCCCCTCTCCCTTCGCCGCTCCCGCTCCACCGTCCGCCTGCTCGCCGTCCTCGGGCTCGGCCTGGCGCTCGGGGCGGGCGCCTCGCTCGTCCGCGCGGCCGAGCCCGAGCCGCTCTCCTTGCTCGCCTCCGCCCGTCTCGGTTCCGGCGCCGGAGGCGCGACACCACGCGTGCGCGGCGTCGAAACGCTCGAACTGCGCCCGGCGGGCGGCGAGGTCTGGGACCTCTCGCGCCATGAGTCGTTGTTTTTCACCGTGCGCAACCGCGGACGCGAACGGGTCACGGTCTGGGCCAGCGCCGAAAATCCCGGCGCCAAGGGCGTGACCGACCGGGTCCGCGGCGCGCTCACCCTCGCGCCGGGCGCGGTGGGCGAACTGCGCGTGCGCCTGATGCGCCGTCCCGAAGATCCCGGCTACGCGCCCTTCAAACCCTTCTTCATGTATTTCAAAAACCTCAACGTGCGCGACAACACCCTCGATCCCGCGGCGGTGGCGCGCGTGGCGGTGTGGCTGGAAAATCCGGGCGCCGGCGCCGAGCTCACGGTCGAGGCCGTCGCGGCGCGCGGCGAGGGCGCGCCGGGGCCCGTGCCCTTCCTGCCCTTCGTGGACAAATACGGGCAATACAAACACGTGGACTGGCCGGACAAGATCCACTCCGACGCCGACTTCGCCGCGGTGCGGGCCAAGGACGCCGCCGAGATGGCCGCCCATCCCGGCCCGGCCGACTGGGACAAATGGGGCGGCTGGGCCGCCGGTCCCAAGCTTCGCGCCACCGGCTTTTTCCGCACCGAAAAAGTGGACGGCAAATGGTGGTTGGTCACCCCCGACGGCACCCTCTTCTGGTCCTACGGCGCCACCGGCGTCGGCGCGGGCGGCGAGGGCGGCCCGGTGACCGACAAGGAAACCTGGTTCGAGGAACTCCCCTCGCCGGACGGTCCCGCCGCCGCCTACTGGGGCCGCGGACGCGGCGCGCGTTTTATGTATTACGAGAACGGCAAGGAATGGCGCTCCTTCTCGTTCTCCGGGCTCAACGCCGAGCGCAAATACGGTCCCGACTGGCGCGAGGTCACGGCCGACGGCCTGCACGCCCGCCTGCGCAACTGGGGGCTCAACACCATCGCCAACTGGTCCGATCCGGTGGTCTATCTGAAACGCAAGACGCCCTATGTCGTCGCGGTCGGCTCCGCCCGCCTGAGCCTCGACCACTTCCCGGATGTCTTCGACCCCGAGTTCGAGCGTTCGGTCAACGCCAACATGGACCGGCAAAAGGCCACCACCGCCGGCGACCCGTGGAACATCGGCTACTTCGTGGACAACGAGCTCACCTGGGGCGCGGGCCGCGGCGCCATGCGCGCCGCCCAGGGCGCCCTCAAGGCCGCCGAGACCTCGCCCACCAAACGCGCCTTCTGCGAAGACCTGTATTCAAAATACAATGACATCTCCGCGCTCAACCGCGCCTGGGGCGCCGCGCACGTGAGCTGGCGCGCCCTGCTCGAGGCCCGCGCCCTGCCCGAGCCGCAGACCGAGGCCTTCAAGGACGACTGCGCCGCCTTCGGCCTCAGGATGACCGAGAAATACTTCTCCACCGTGCGAACCGCGGTGAAGCGGGTCGCGCCGAACAACCTCTACCTCGGCTGCCGTTTTCACGGCCACATCGACCGCTCCATCATCGAGATCGCGGCCAAACATTGCGATGTCATCGGTTACAACATCTACGAACGCCCGGGCGGTCGGCTCAACCAATACCGGGGCGTGGTGGACGCGCCCTTCCTCGTCGGCGAGTTCGGCGTGACCAGCGACCTCGGCCAGACGCCCTGGCGCGGACAGATTTTCAGCCAGGATCAGGGAGAACGCCTGCACGAGATGGAGCGCTGGCTCGGCGAGGCGTTCCGGCATCCGGCCCTGGTAGGCGCGCACTTTTTCCAGTTCCGCGACCAGCCGCTCACCGGACGCGCCGACGGCGAGGCGACCCTGCGCGGATTTATCAACGTCGCCGACACGCCGCACTTCGACCTGGTGCAGCTCAACCGCCGCCTCGCCTATCCCCTTTACGAGACTCGCGCCGGCCGGGGACGTTGACACCGGGCGCGGCCGGGAGGGCTCGGCTCGATGCGACCCGAACAACCGCATGATTTTCGGCCAAGCCGGCGTGGGGTTTGGCGCGCACTGGCGCAGTTTCAGGGACGCCCACGCTTTTAGTGGGTGTATGTCGCCCCGTTCCCCTTGGCCCCGTGTTGGGGTCCCCTGCCTGGCTTTGCTCGTAATCGGCGGCCTGACCGCTTTTTGGCTGCGCGGGCCCGCCCCCGCGCCCTCGGAGGCCCCCGCTTCCGCTTCGGCTCCGATCCCCTCCGCCACCCCGACCACGCCGCTGACGGCGGCCCGGTTGCCGTCCGCGGCGGATGGCATCGTGTCGCGTCCCCTGGCGGTCGCCACCGAAAGCGCCTCGCACGCCTGGACCCGTGAGGACGCCAAGGACCCCGCGGTGATCGACCGCCTCGCGCACGGACCGGAGGAGTTTCTCCGCATGGTCGAGGAGAACGACCGCATCAAGCGCCGCCAGCTCGTCTATCGCAAGGAGCCGGTGGCCCTGCTCCTGGAGCAGGCGCGCGCCTCCGGCGTGCCCCTCACCCGCTTCACCCTTCCCGTGCTCGACGGCGCCGAGGTCGAGGTCGAGGTGCTCGAAACCCAGATCGACGGCCATCGCGGCGCGGTGATCGGCCGCATCGTCGGCCAGCCCGATTCGCTCGCCTGCGTCGGCTTCTCCGGCTCCTGCGAGTCCTTCAACATCCTCGCGCCGTCGTCCGGACTTTTCATCGCCGCCGACGCCCGCGAGCCCGGCGAGGTCATCCTCAAGGAAATCGATCCGGCGGTCTATTCGCCCATGGCCTGCGGCGGCCCGCTCACCGCGCAAAACTGATCCGGAGGACTTCGCCATGATTTCGCTTTTCTTCGCATTCCTCCCGCGCGCGTCGCGCCTCTTCGCCGCGCTCGCGCCCGTCCTCGCCGCCATCGTCCTTTCCGTCACGGCGCGCGCCGAGGCCGAGTCCGACCTGCTCGTCGGCTACCCCGCCACCTGGAAAAACAGCATGGGCGGCCAGGCCCAGCTCGAGGCCTACGTTTACGCCCAGGTGGCCAGCACCAACTGGTCGCACCAGGCCAGCGGCTCGCCCGCGCGCGTTCGCGTGGCCGGTTTCAAACAGTCCGCCGTGGACGTCACCGGCTGGACCGGAACCGCCGAAATGTGCGGCTGGCTCGGAGGCTACAACTCCAACGTCGCCGACGTCGTCACCTACGGCGACCAGATCGGCGCCGACCTCGTGGCCTACGTTTTCGACGCCTACGACACCGGCGCGGCCGCCAACGCCTACCAACCCGGGCGCTACTCCGCCTACGAATCGCAGTGGTTCTGGTATCACGTGCTCGCCCACGAGCTCGGCCACAATCTCGGCGGCGACCACCGTGACGCCACCATCGATCCGCGCACCATCATGGCGCACAACTACTGCGGCGGCGGTTCGCAGAGCTACTTCACCAATCCCAACATCTGGCTGCACGGCAGGCGCCTCCTCGGCACCGGCAACTGCCTCGGCTCCCCCGTCGCGGGCGGCGACATCGCCTACCTCTTCAGCACGACCGCGCAGGGCCGCGCCGACGCCCTCGAGCGCCCCGTCGCCGGCTCCGTGCTCACCGCCGTGCGCCACCGCTGGCAGTTCACCCGGGCCGCCGGCTCCGCCCCGGCCGGCACCGTCGTCACCGACTCCGTCTCCGGCGCGCAGGCCGTCGTGCGCGGCCAGGGAGCCACCTTCACCGGCGCCGGTCTGCGCCTGCCCGGCGGCACCACCGGCAACGTCGCGGCCAACTCCATCGCCGCCTACATCGACCTGCCCAACGGTCTCGTCTCCTCGCTGACCAACTTCACCCTCGAGATCTGGGCCACCCCGCGCTCCGCGCAAAACTGGATGCGCATCGTCGAGCTCGGCCGCGTCGCCGAGGCCGGCGACGGACTCGGCGCCGCCGGCGAGCTCACCGGAGCGCCCGGCTCCGCCGCCCCGGGCGCCACCTCCGCCTCGGACGCGCTCACCCTCACCGCCGCCATCGGCACCGACATCGGCCAACAACGCATCGAGGGGCGCCTCGACGGCACCGGTGTCACCGCCGACTCCGGAGTGCCCACCGCGGCCGGCGCGCTCCAGCACCTCGCGCTCACCTTCACCGACACCGCCACCGGCGGCGTGCTCCGCTGGTATCGAAACGGCAACTACATCGCCTCCGTCGAGGTCGCCTTCCACCTGTCGCAGCTCGAGGACGTCAACAACTGGCTCGGGCGTTCCCTCTGGAGCGGCGACGCCATGGCCAACATCGACTACCACGAGGTTCGCCTCAGCACCGTCGCCCTCACCGACGCGCAGGTGCTCGGCAACTACCTGCTCGGCGCCCACTGGGACGCCTCCAAAATCATCCTAAAGGGCAACGACCCCTGGGGCTCCAGCTCCTTCAACGGCGCCGGCCTCTGGAGCGACGGCCTCGCGCCCGCCGCCACCAAGGACTACGACGGTCGCGGGCTGCGCCTGCTCACTCCCCACGACGGCGTCGGCCGCTCCTTCGCCGGCAAGTCGCTCACGCTCACCGGCGGTTCGCTCTACCTCGCCGCCACCGCCGCCCGGACCATCACCGTCGGCGATCTCCGCCTCGACGGCGCCACGCTCGTCCAGCTGGGCGACGGCGGCGCGGTGCAAACCCTCGCCGGCGCCCTCGCGGTGCAAAACGCCAACCACGTCCGCGGTGCCTGGGGCGCGCTCAATCTAGACGCCAACCTCGCCGGCTCCGGCTCCCTCCTTTTCACCGAAAACGCCACCACGCTCGGCGGCGCCAACTCCGCCTTCACCGGCCGCACCATCGTCGGCGACGGCCGTTTCGGCACCCTCGTCATCGACTCCGAGGCGCGTCTCGGCGCCAACCCCGCCACCTTCACCGCCGATCAGCTCACGCTGAATCGCGGCGTGCTGCGCACCACCCAGACCATGACCATCGACGACGCCAACCGCGGCATCCGCGTCGATGTCAGCGCCGCCCTCTTCCGCCCCGCCGCCGGCACCACGCTCACCCTCGCCGTGCCGCTTTCCAGCCCCGCCGCCGGCGCCACGCTCCAGACCGCGCCGCTGGGCAGCAACCCCGTCTCGGGCATGCTCATCAAGGAGGACACCGGCGCGCTCGTGCTCACCCATCCCAACAACTCGCACAACGGCGAGATCATCGTCTCCGGCGGCACCTTCGCCGTCGGCGGCGCGGGCCGGCTCAACAACGGCGACCACTGGATGCCCGTCACCAACAACGCCGTCTTCTCCCACGCCAGCTCCGCCGACCAGCTCCTCTCCGGCGTGATTTCCGGCACCGGCGCGCTCACCAAGACCGGCACCGGCACGCTCACGCTCTCCGGCGCCAACACCTACGCCGGCGCCACCACCGTCTCCGCCGGCACCCTGCGCATCAACTCGTCCGCCAGCGCCTCCTCCGTCACCGTCTCCGGCACCGGCACGCTCTCCGGCGGCGGCGTGATCGGCGGAAATGTTTCCCTCCTCTCCGGCGGCACCCTCGCCCCCGGCGACGGTCTCGGCACGCTCACGATTTCGGGCAACACCACCCTCGCCGCCGGCACCACCACCCGCGTCGAGCTCAACAAAAACACCGCCGCCGCCGACCGCCTCGTCGTCTCCGGCACGCTTACCCTCGGCGGCGCGCTCGTCGTCACCAACAACGCCGGCACGCTCGCCTACGGCGACACCTTCACCGTGCTCCAGGCCGGCGCGATCAACGGCTCCTTCGCCTCCTACTCGCTGCCCGCGCTCGGCGCCGGCCTCGCCTGGGACACCGGCCAGCTCGCGGCGGGCAAACTCGTCGTCGCCACCACCGAACCCTCCGCTCCGCCCGCGCCCGCCGGCCTCGCGAGCACCATCCTCGGCGCCAGCCAGATCCGCCTCGACTGGAGCCCGGCCCTCTTCGCGGAAAGCTACGTCGTCAAACGCGCCACCGCCGTCGGCGGTCCCTACACGACTGTCGCCACCGGTCTCACCACCCCGAGCTTCGTCCAAGGCGGTCTCGGCTCCGGCGTCACCTATTACTACGTCGTCGCCGCGACGAACGCCGTCGGCACCGGCCCCGACAGCGCCGCGCTCACCGTCGCCTCGCCGCGGACCATGGCGTATTGGAATTTCGAGCAGGGTGCGGCCGACACCTATGTGCCCTACCTCGCGAGCGGGGCCGGCCGCCACGACGGCAGCCTGCTCGACGTCTCCGGTCGCAACCACCACCTCTCCGCCTGGAGCACCAACTGGCATTGGTATCGCGCGCTCGTGCCCGCCGCCACCGTGCCCCAGACCGGCGCGGCCAACACCCGCTCGGTTCAAAACGCCAACGCCTACCCCGCCATGTCCGCCATCGGCACCGCGCTCACCAGCTGGCGCCCCGTGCGCTGGACCCTCGAGGCCGCCATCCGGCCCGACGACGCCAACACCGGTTACCAGACCGTCGTCGGCCGCGACAGCCAGGGCGCCTATGCCGGCAACACCGCCGCCGCCGCGCTCTATTTCTCGGTTCGGCCCTCCGGCGTGCTCGCCATCGCCTTCGCCGACACCGCCGGCAACTACTGGAACCTCGAGTCCGCAGCCGGCGCCGTCGCCTCGGCCCAGTGGCAGGCCGTCGCAGTCAGCTCGGATGGAAAAAAACTCTCCCTGTATCTGAAAAACCTTACGGCCGGCGCCGCCGACTACACCCTGCTCGGCACGCTCGACATCTCGTCCAGCGCCGCCCCCGCGCTCAACACCGGCGCGGGCGACGGCGCCGAGTGGGACGCGGGCGTCTTCTCCGTCGGGCGAGGCCTCTATGGCGGCGGCCACACCGACCGTTTCTTCGGGCACCTCGACGAAGTGCGCCTTACCCAGGAGGCGCTTTCGCCCGGCCTGCTCCTCTTCAGTTCCCCGCCGACCCTCGCCGCGCCGCCGAGCTCCCTGGACGCGGCCCCCGCCTCGGGCGGCGAAGCCGGCGTCGCCCTCTCCTGGCCCGCCGCGAGCGGCGCCACCGCCTATCACGTGAAACGCTCCGCCACCGACGGCGGTCCCTACACCGTGATCGCGCGGGTGAACGGGACGAGTTTCACCGACGCCTCCGCGTCCGGCGCCGGTCCCCTCCACTACGTCGTCACCTCGCTCAACGCCAACGGCGAGAGCGCCGCCGGTCCGCAGGCCGTCGCGGTGACCCTGACGCCGGGCCAGGCCTGGCGTCAGGCGCACTTCGGCGACCCGGCCGACACCGGCGACGCCGCCGACACGGCCGACCCCGACGACGACGGCGTGGTCAACCTGATCGAGCGCGCCTTCGCCGGCGACCCGAACGCGTTTGATCTCACGATCCTGCCACGCGCCGCCGCCGCCGACGCCGCGCCGCTGAGCCTGCTGTATCGAAAGTCCACTACGGTGACGGACCTCGTGTTCGAGGTTCAGGAGAGCCTCGATCTCTCCCTCTGGAGCGAGGCGGGCGGCACGGACGAGGTGGTGGAGACCCACGCCGACCACCAGCTCATCCGCCACACCCGTCCCGTCGGGGCCGACGCCCGCGTTTTCCTGCGCCTGCGGGTGGGGGACGAGTAGCGCCGGCGAGTCGCCGTGCGGAGGTGTTCCAGGAAAATACACGCTCGCCCGGCCGGCCCGGCGTTGCTCGTGCCGTGCCGGCATGGGATTCCTGCCGTTCAGGCCCTTCCCCCATGCCGTTTTTTTCTTTTCCGCCTCCGACGCGTTTGTGTCCGTCCCGCGGTCCGTTCCTGGCCGCCTTCGTCCTCCTCGCGGCCGGGGCTTTCGCCTCCACCCCGCCGCTTGTCCTCGATCCCGCCGCCTCGGTGTCGAAGGCTTGGGGCGCGGAGTGGGATGTCGCCGGCGACGCCGGCGGTTGGACGCCGTCCAACGCCACCATTTCCGTCGCCGACGGACTGCTCGCCGCCACCGCCACCACCACCGGCGCCACGCCCGCGCTTCAGCTTTCGGGTTTCGCCTCCGGCCCCGACCTGGACCTCGGCTTCAACGATTTTCTCGAACTGCGCCTGCGCCTCCCCGCCGGTCACGCCGGTCCGGTGCGTATTCTCTACGGCACCACGTTTTCCACCGGCATTTCCGCCGCGCGCGAGCTGCTCGTGCCCGCCGACGCCGTGCCCGCCGACGGAGAGTTTCACGTTTACCGGCTCGAGCTCGGCCTCGAGGTGTTTTGGCGCGCCACCCTGCGCGACCTGCGCGTCGAGCTGCCCGGCCTCGCCGAGGCGGGCGCCCGGGCTTCGCTCGATTACCTGCGCGTCGGCGACGAGCCGGGCGCCCTGGTTTATCAGCCTCGGGTCAACGACCTGCACCCGAACCTCGGCGGCGCGGTCATGGTGGACGGCGCCTCGCGCACCGTGACCGGCGTGGCGGAGTCGAAGCACTTTCGTTACATCTGGGACGCGCAGGTCGCCGCCCATCCCTCCTGGACCGCCACCATGCCGCGCAACACCCTGCGCAACCTCGAGGAGAGCTGGCAGATTTTCGCGCGAAAACTCGGCTACCGCGAACCCTGCTTCGCCATCGGCTCGACCACCGGCACGCGGCGCAAGGTCAACGTCACCAGCTGGTATGGCGGCTACTGGGCCGGCGTGGACGACGGCTACGGCAAGCTCAACATCACGCCCGACGGCCTGCGCGAGAACCCGCCCACCGGCGTCATCCCGCACGAGCTCATGCATGTGTTCCAGTTTCACAACACGAGCAACTACGTGCCCGGCTCCTGGTGGGAGGGCCATGCCAACTACGGGCGCGAACGTTACCTTCAGCATTTCGGCGTGTTCTTCCCCGCGAACCAACGCTCCGGCATCGACCCCACCTGTCTGCGCTGCGCCCACCAGCACATCGCGCACGGTCGCGACTACTACCTCTCCTGGCCGCTCTTTCTCTACCTCGACGAAAACCCCGACGGCCTGCCCGACCTCGGCGAGGGCACCCTGGTCAAGCTCTGGCAGCAGACCCGGATAAACGAATACCCGCTCATGACGCTGGAGCGGCTCACGCCGAGCAGCTCGCTCAAGGACATCGTGGGCCTCTTCGCCCGCCGGCAGGCTACCTTGGACTACTCCTCCCAGGCCGACATCCGCACCGCCCTCGCCGGCTTCGGTCCGCCGCTCGACAACACCGCCACCGCGCGCTGGCAGTTTACCGACCTCGTGCGCCGGCCCGACGCCTCCGACTGGTGGCGCGTGCCCCACGAGATGGCGCCCATGCAGGGCGCCTACGCGCTGCACGAGCTCGTGCCCGCCGGCAGCGGCGCGGGCCGGGTCGTCACGGTCAATCTGCGCGGCCTGCCCGACTCCGCGCGCGGCGCCGACTGGCGCCAGAGTTTCGTCGTCGTCGCCGACGACGGTTCCGAACGCTACGGCCCGCTCGCCGGTCCGGGCGAAAACTCCGTCACCCTCGCGGCCAACGAGAACAAACTCTACCTCTCCGTCGCCGGCGCGCCCGCCGTCTTCCACACCGGCGCGCCCGACGCCTCCTTCGAGGGCGATTTCAACAACGCGCTCTATCCCTACCGCAGCACCCCGTCCAAGACCCGTTTCCCCTACGAGCTCCAGGTGGAAGGCGCCACGCCGCGGCGGCGCGACAGCGGCACCGGCACCGCCGGCCTCGTGCGTCACGCCAACGGCGGCGGCTACCGCGCCTCCACCGCCACGGTCGCCGCGACCGCCTACGTCGGGCCCGACGCCCGCGTGCTCGGCACGGCCAACGTGAGCGGTTTCGCGCGCATCGAGGATTTCGCCGTCGTGTCGGGCAACGCGTCCGTCTCCGGCAACGCCGTCGTGAGCGGCCACGCCTGGGTGCGCGGCGGCTCGGTCACGGGCGACGCCAAGGTGCGCGACTGGGCGCTCGTCGAGGGCGGCACCCTGTCCGGCCGCGCCCGGGTGCTGGAGCGGGGCAACTTCAAGGGCGGCTCCGCCACCGACCTCGCCACCGTCAAGGGCTCCGCCGCCACGCTCTCGGGCGCGCTCACCGGCAACGCCATCCTCGACGGCGACTACGGCGACTTTTTCTCCGGACGCGACGTGGCCGACGCCGTCGCCTTCGGCCACCGGCCCTACGTCGGCGTGCCCGACAGTTTCCTCACACCGCTGCCGGCCGGGCTCTACGCGAGCTACGATTTCGCCGCCGCGCACGATTCGCGGGCGCTCGACCAGTTCGGCGTCACCGACGCCTTCACCGTCGGCTCGCCCCCGTGGATCGCGGCCGACGCGCGTCGGACGGGCTTTTTGAATTTCGACGGTGCCACGCAGCATCTGCTGCTCGACCGCAGCGTCGCCGACCTGCGCGACTTCACCTTCACCGCCTGGGTCAAGCCCCTCGGCGGCGCCGCCAACCAGGCGCTCCTCTGGCTCGGTGCCGCGCCGACGCGGCGTCTGGTCTTCACGCCCGACGACGGCGCGGGCTCGGCGCGTTTCCGCATCGTGAGCGGCGGGGCCGAGCAAACACTGGCCGCGCCCGCGCCGTCCCCCGGCGTCTGGACCCACGTCGCGATCAGTCTCGACAGCGCCGCGGGCACCGGCGCGCTCTACCTCGACGGCGTGCTCGCCGCGTCCGGGCCGATCACGATCCGCCCCGACCAGCTGCTCGCGCCCAACACCGCCGACGGCCTGCAACACAACTACCTCGCCCGCGCCGAGGCCGACGCCGCCCCGCGCTACCGCGGCGCGCTCGACGAGGTGCGTTTTTACGGCGCCGCGCTCTCCGCCGCCGACATCGCCGCCCTGCAACCCGCGACCACGCATGCCGCCGCCGGCGCCTTGCACGTCGAGCTGCGGGCCGACGACGCCAGCGCGGGCGCCGCCACCTGGACCAATCGCGCCGGCACCGGCGACTTCACCCGTGTCGGCTCGCCCACGCGGGTGGCCAACGTCGGCGGCTCCGGCCTGCCGGGGGTGTTTTTCGACGGCGTGAGCGCGGCCTACGCCGGTCCGCTCACCGGCGCCGATCTGCACGGCGCGAGCGATCGCTCGGTCGAGGTCTGGGCCTACAATCCGGCGCTCGTCGCCGAGGAGACGATGGTCTCCTGGGGCCACCGCGGCACGGCGCGGCGGGACTTTGCCTTCAACTTCGGGAACAACCCGCTCTGGGGCGCCGCCACCCACTGGGACGACGACGTCGGCTGGGGCGCGAGCCCGCCCGCCGCCGGGCAATGGCAGCACCTCGTCTATACCTACGACGGCGCGACGACCGTGCGCGTTTTCATCAACGGCCGTCTGGCCAACACCAAGACGCTCGCCGGGCCGCTCGACACCTTCGCCTCGGAGGTGATCAACCTCGGTTGCCAACGTGATTCCGCCGGCGGCGGGCGCTCCTTTTTCTTCAACGGCTACCTCAACACCGTGCGTGTGCACGGCGGTGTGCTCACCGAGAAGCAGATCGCCGCCAACCACCTGCTCGGCCCCTCCGGCGCGGCGGTGAACGTCGCGCCCACCTTGGCGCCTCTGGGCGACCTGCGGCTCGATCCCGTCGCGCCGACGGGCGGCGGTGGTGGCTCGGAGCCGGCGGACCCGGTGGTGGTGACGCTCACGCTCGGCGATACCGACACTCCGCTCGCGGCCCTGAGCGTGTGGGCGACGTCGTCGAACGCGGCGCTCCTGCCCGGGTCCGCGCTACGCGTGAGCGGCGAGGGTGCGACCCGCGCGCTCGAGCTGCGACCCGCCGCCGGGGCGGGCGGCTCCGCCACGGTCGCGGTGACGGTGAGCGACGGCGCGGCCACCAGCACGCGGGAGTTTGTCGTGAGCGTGCGCACGGCGGCCGAGAGCTGGCGCTGGCGGAATTTTGGCACGGAGGAGAACGCCGGCGACGCCGCCGACACGGCCGATCCGGACGGCGACGGCGTGGTCAACCTGCTCGAGCGTGCCTGCGCCGGCGACCCGCTGGACGCGGCGGCGGCGCCCTTGCCGCGGGTGGACGCGGCCGCCGCGCCGGTTTCCATTTTGTATCAAAGATCGACTACGAACGCGGATCTGGTGTTCGCGGTGGAGGAGAGCGTCGATCTGGTCGGCTGGTCGCCCGCCGCGGGCGAGGACGAGGTGGTGCAGACCCGCGCGGACCACGAGCTCGTCCGCCACACCCGCCCGATGGGCGCGGACGCGCGCGTCTTCCTGCGCCTGCGCGTGGGGGCGGAGTAGCGCGCGAGCACGTTTTCGATTTCCGCGAAGTCCTTGGCCTCTTGCAGCGCCAGGGTGTCGATCAGGATGCTCTCGTTGGGGATGGTGCCCACGACGCCCTTGAGTTCGGCCAGTTGCCGGTGGGAGCGTGCCAACCGCCGCAACACGTCGGGAGTCTCCAACACCACCGAGGAAGGCGAGGGGAGTGGCGTGATCGGCGGAGCCATATGACAAGAAAACGGGCGTTTTCTTGTCACGTCTTCGGGACGTGTAAAAGAGACGGCCGTTTTCTTGTCACGTTCTGGGCGACGGGTTCATTTTTCGCCGATATTTCGACATGTTTGGCCAACGCGTCGAAAGCGTGGACCTGTTCGTGACCGAAAAGCGGTCGGGACTTTATTGGCGCCCAATATCGTCGGCCGCCACGCAGATTTCCCGTCCGACGCGGGCGATGTGCGCGCCTACCTCGGCCGGGTGGAGGGTCGGCCGGGAGGGATGACGGTGCGTCCCGCGGCCGTTTCGCTGTCCGAGGAATCGAGCGCCCCGGCGAGGGGGCGTCCGCCGCTATTTGGCGGGCTTCTTCGGCTTGGTCGTGCCGCGCTTGGCCGGGGCGCTCTTGGCCTTGGCCGGGGCTTTCGCCTTCGCGGGGGTCTTGGTTTTGCCCGTGGTTTTGCCGCTCCGGGCGGGGGCTTTCTTCGCGGAAGTCTTGCCCGTGGTTTTCTTGGCGGGCGCCTTGGCTTTCGGCTTGGCGGCGGCACGCTTCTTGGGCGCGGCGGCGGTCGGTTTGGCCTCCAGGGTCTTCAGGTCAACCTCGGGAGCGTCTTTCCAGAGCTTCTCCAAGGAGTAGGCTTCCCGCTGCTCGGCGGTGAAGAAGTGAACCATGATCTGGTAGGCGTCCACCACCGTCCAGCCGCTGTTGAAGCCGCCCTGCTCCATGCCGGCGATCTTCACCTTGGCCGCGTCGAGCACCTTCTCGGCCTCGATGCGCAGCGCGCGCAGGTGCGGCTCGCTGTTGCCGGTGGCCAGGACGAGGTAGTCGGTGATGTCCGAAATCCCGCCGACATGCAGAACCTTGAGCTGATCCGCCTTTTTGTCCTCCAGCGCGGTGATGAGGGTGCGCAGCAGCGCCAGGGTGGACGATTCAGGATGGGTTTCGGTGGCCATGAGGGTTCAGTGGCCGGCATAGAGGCCCTTTTCGCGGATGTATTCAATCACCTTGTCCGGAACCAGTCCGGCGAGGCTTTCCCGCCTGGCCAGGCGCTCCCTGACCTCGCTGGAGCTGATTTGCCACAGGCCGCCCGTCGGCTCCACCCGCGTGACGCGCAAGCCCGGCACCGGGGCAATGGCCCGGTCCGCCTTCTCCGCGCCCGCCTCGGGCCCGGCGTGGCCCGGCCGGCTCGCGACTCGACGTCGATCCGTCCCGGCGGGGGCGACGGGTAAACGATGATTCCGCTTGCCCCGGGCCGATTCCGGCGCTGCCTCCATCGATTATGTTAATATGATGCGCGTCCTGAGCCTCGAACATCTCCCGGCCGGTCAGTGTTGCATGCTAGCACATTGGCAATACGCGCCCAGCGGGGATTCGCCCGAACTGCACACCCACGAATTCCATGAGTTGTTCTGGGTCGAGGAGGGCGAGGGCGTTCATCACATAAACGGCGACACGCGCCCGCTCGCGCCCGGCTCGCTCGTGCTGGTGCGCGCCGACGACGTCCATGGTTTCTCGGCCGCCCGGTCCGGACCTCCGCTGCGTTTCTGCAACTTCTCCTTTCCGGTGGAGCATTGGGCCGAGCTTCACGCCCGCAGGTTCGAGCGGCGCGCGGTTTTTTTCGCCGACAAAAACCACCTCGAGCGCGAGTGGCGTCTCGCCGCCTCCGATCTCGACCGCCTTCGCGCCATGGCCCGCGATCTCGCCGCCGGGGCGCGCGATTCCCTCTCGTGCGAGGCGCTTTTGGTCGGCGTGATCGGCCTCCTCGCCAATCTCGAAAACCGGATCGTCCCGGGGCGCCTGCCCCCGTGGTTGACCGACGCCCTTGCCCGCATCCAGGAGCCCGCCCGCTTCGCCCTCGGCACCCCGGAGTTCGCCCGCCTGGCCGGACGCAGCCCGGAGCACCTCGCCCGGGAGCTGCGACGGCTGACCGGGCTCACGCCCACCGACGTGATCAACGACGCCCGTCTCGCCCACGCCGCCCGCCAGCTCACCACCACCCAGCGGCCGGTGGCCGACATCGCGCTGGAGTGCGGCCTCCGTAATCTCGGCCACTTCTACAAACTCTTTCGCGCCCGCTTTGACACCAGTCCCGAGCGTTATCGCCAGCACGCCTACCTCCCTCGCGGGGGTGTCGGAGGGGTGGCGAAATAAATTCCGCTAAAATGATGCTCGGGGCTTGAGCCGGGGCGCTTCCGCCGCAAAAATCCCGGCCATGTCCACGTCCAAACCACGTTCGACCGCGGCGGTGCGTCCACGCATCGCCATGATTTCCACCCACGGTTATGTCGCCGCCAAACCGCCGCTCGGCGCCGCCGACACCGGCGGCCAGGTGGTCTATGTGTTGGAGCTCGCCAAAAAACTCGCCCAGCTCGGCTACGACGTCGATGTCTGGACCCGGCGCTTCGAGGATCAGCCCCAGCAGGACGAGGTGGATTCGCGGGTGCGCGTGCTGCGCATGCCCTGCGGCGGTCCCAAGTTCATCTCCAAGGAATACCTCCACGAGCACCTGATGGAGTGGTGCGAACACGCCCTCCGCTACATCCGCAAACACGAGCTCAAATACGAGTTCATCAACTCCCACTATTGGGACGCCGGCGTCGCCGGGCAGCGTTTGTCCGAGGCGCTCGACGTCCCGCACGTCCACACCCCGCACTCCCTCGGCATCTGGAAAAAACGCCAGATGGAGACCGACTACCCGGAGCGCGCCGACACCTTCGACAAGGAGTTCAATTTCTCCGTGCGCATCCAGCAGGAGACCATCCTCTATCGCACCTGCGATCTGGTCATCGCCACCACGCCGCCGCAGCTCGACATGATCACGGAGGACTACGGGCTTCCGGAGAACCGCGTTTACATGATCCCGCCGGGTTACGACGACAACCGCTTCTTCCCGGTCAGCGAGGCCTCCCGGCAACTCGTCCGCCGCCGGGTTGGTTTTACCAGGCCCACCATCCTCGCCCTCGGCCGCCTCGCCACCAACAAGGGCTACGACCTCCTCATCAAGGCCTTCGCGGTCGTCGCCAAACGCGATCCCGAGCCCGTCCTGCACCTCGCCGTGGGCGGGCAGCGCATGGACGCGCAGGAGAAAAAAATCCTGGCCGAGCTCAAGGCCCTCGTCGTCAAGCTGCACCTAGAGTCGCGCGTCAAATTCGCCGGCTTCATCGCCGACGACGAGCTCGCCGACTACTACCGCGCCGCCGACCTCTTCGTGCTGAGCAGCCGCTACGAGCCCTTCGGCATGACCGCCATCGAGGCCATGGCCTGCGGCACACCCACCGTCGTCACCATCCACGGCGGCCTCTTCCGAGCCGTCACCTTCGGCCGCCACGCGCTCTACGGCGACCCCTTCGACAAGGAGGATCTCGGCATCATGATGCTGAAGCCGCTGAAACACCCGCGCCTCTCGACCCGCCTCTCGCGCATGGGCGCGCACAAGGCCCGCAGCCTCTTCACCTGGACCGGGATCGCCCAGCAGCTCATCAGCCTGGTCGAGGGCCGCCCCGTCCCCTCCGTGCTCGAGGACAAAACCTGGGAAGAGCCCTGGAACGATGGCGATTGATCCCGCCACGCCCACCTCCTTCGCAACCGGTAGGGCGGGACCGCCGAGCCCGCCGCGGCTCGATCCGGCGCGCCCGGCGGTCGCGCCCTGCCTTTCCGGATCCGAGCGGGTCGCTTCAGCCACCCGCGCCAGCCGACCTGCCGGCGCCGCCCCCGCGCCACAGCCACCAGCCGAGCGCCACCCAGACGACCGCCATGATCGCGACGGCGTCCCAGCGCCCGAGCACCGCCGCCATCGGGGCGAGGAAGGTCAACAACTGCCAGAGCACCCCGCCGGCCAGCGCGAGCAGGTCGCCCCGGTGTTCGCGACCCAGCCCCGCCTCGGCCTCGCGCCAGGCCCGCGGCCACAGGCCGAAGGGCCGCACGCGCCGGAAAAACTCCCGCGCCACCGGCTCCTCGACCGGGGCCGTCGCGTAGGTGGCGACGACCGCGCCGAGCACCGAGAACCCGGTGATGGCGAGGAAACGCGTGGCCTCGTTCCACCCGCCGCCCTCGAGCTTCGCGAAGGCGAAAAACACCGCCGCCGCGAATCCCGCCGCCACGCCCCAGGCGAAGCCGGGTCCGTTGAAGCGCGACCAATACCAGCGCAGGGCGAAGGGCCCGAGAAACGCGGGAAACAGCAGCATCACGATGCCCACCCACAGCGAGAGCACGCCCGCGCCCAGCACGAGCGCGAGCACCAGCCCGAGCACGACGAGAATCGTCGAGGCGGCGTAGCCCGCCCACACCCGCTCGCGCTCGCTCGCCCCGGGGCGCAGCGGCTCCCAGAGATCGCGCACCACGTAGGAGGCGCCGGCGTTGATCGTGCTGTCGAAGGTGCTCATCGCGGCGGCCAACAGCGCGGCGATCATCAGCCCCTTCAGCCCCACCGGGAAAAACTCCGAGTTCAGCACCCGGGGCAGCACCTGCTCCGCCTCCGCCAGCGAGCTCACGTCGAATCCGAGCGACAGCGCCAGCAGCGCGAAGCCGAGCACCATCGGCCAGCGGGCCGCGAAGAGCACCGTCCAGAGCATGGCGAGCTTGCGGCACTCCCGCTCGCCGGCCGCGGCGTAGAAACGCTGCGCCATGTAGGCCGAGCCGCCGCTGCCGCCGAGTCCCTCCAGCACGCCCTTGAAGGCCCACACCACCACGAAGGCGCCGAACATCTCCCCATACGGTGCGAGCGCCGCGTGGCCGCCGAGCATCGGGAAAAACTGGTTCAGCTCCGCGCCGCGCCAGCTAGCGAGCAGCTCGGGCGACACGACGCCGGCCCCGCGCACCGCGACGTAGATCGCCGCGCCGCCGATCAGCAGGGCCTGGAACACATCCGTCCAGATGACGCCATACAGGCCACCGATGAGCGTGTAGCCGAAGGCGATCGCCGCCATGCCGAAGGCGCACTGCGTCGCCGTGAAGGGCAGGAACTCCGCGAGGAAGGTGCCGCCCGCCGACAGGAAAAACACGATCATCGCCACGGTGAGCACCACATAGGTCAGGGCCGCCACCGTGCGCGCCGCGCGACCGCCCGCGCCGGTGCCGAACCGCAGCGTCATCCACTCCGCCGTCGTCATCACCTCGGAGCGCCGGTGCCACTTGCCCATGAAGGCGAGGAAGACCGCGATGGGCAGCACCACGCCTCCGCGCAGCTCGATGAAAAAGCCCTGCAAGCCGTAAACCGTCAGCAGCGTCACGATCGTCATGGTGCCGGCCACGTCGAGGTTGCTCGACATGCCCGAGGCGCCGAGCGCCCACCAGGGCAGTTTTCTTCCGCCCAAAAAATAGTGCTCGCTGCTGGCGCCCGCGCGTTTCGCGAGCCAGACTCCCGCCACCGCGAGACCAACCAGATACAACAACACGACCGCGTAATCGATTGGGTGCATGGGCGGACCGTAACACGGTTGTCAACCCGGGCGCCCTCCGACGCCGCGCAGCCGGTATCCAATCTTTAACTACACCCGATCCATGTCCATCCGCCTCTTCAGCACCGACCTCGACGGCACCCTCCTGGGGAACCCCGAATCCGCCCGCCGCTTCGCCGCCGCGTGGGGCGCCCTCCCGCCCGCCGACCGTCCGCTCCTCGTCTATAACAGCGGCCGCCTCGTGCCCGACGTGCGCGAGCTCGTCCGCAAGGGCGACCTCATGCACCCCGACTACTTCCTCGGCGGCGTCGGCACCGAGATCGTGCCCGGCGCCCCGGCCGACGCCGGCCCGATGCACGAGTTCGCCGAACACCTCTCGCGCGGCTGGGACCGCGATCTGGCGGTCTCGATCATCGCCGCGATACCCGGGGCGCGCCCGCAGGCGGACGAGTTTCAAAGTCCCTTCAAGTCGAGCTGGTTTCTCGAACACGCCCCGGCCGAGCTGATCCAGGAAATCCGCGACCGCCTCGCCGGCGCCGGCATCGCCGCCCAGGTCGTTTACTCCAGCGCGCGCGATCTCGACATCCTGCCCGCCGGCGCGACCAAGGGCGGCGCCCTCAGCTGGCTGTGCCGCCGCCTCGGCATCCCGCTCGCCCATGTCGTCGTCGCCGGCGACACCGGCAACGACGCGTCCATGTTTCTCCTGCCCGAGGTCCGGGGCATCATCGTGGACAACGCCCTGCCCGAGCTCTTCGAGGCCACCGTCGAGGTGCCCGCCTACACCGCCCGCCGCACCATGGCCGACGGCGTGCTCGACGGCCTCCGCCACCACGGCGTGCCGCTGGAGGTCCCCGACGCCGCCCAGACCGAGATCCCCGCCTCGCGCATGGCGCCGGGCTTCCGCCTGCTCTTCACCGGGGCCCGCCTCGGGTCGCTTTCGGAGGAGGAAAAAACCTTTCTCGTCTCCGCCCACGAGCGGGCGCTGGTCGCGCTGCGGAAAAACATCACCCCGCGCGGCTTCTCGGCCTGCTCGCTCACCGACAACACCGTCACCGGCACCGACGCCAACTACCGCTCGGTCTGGGCGCGCGACGGCGCCATCACGATCATCAACACCCTCCATCTCGACGACCCCGACATCCGCGCCGCCCAGCTCGCCACGCTCGAGACCCTGCTCGCCTCCATCTCGCCCGCCGGCCAGATCCCCGCCAACGTCCGCATCGACGACGGTGTGCCCGACTACTCCGGCGTGGGCAACATCTGCTCCATCGACAGCGGCCTGTGGTTGATCATCGCCGTTTACAACTGGGTAAACCACACCGGCGACCTCGCCTTTCTCCGCCGCCACGCCATCTCGCTCCAGCGGGCCATGGACTGGCTCTCCGCCCACGACAGCAACAACGACGGCCTGCTCGAGATCCCCGAGGCCGGCGACTGGACCGATCTTTTCGGCCGCAGCTACAACGTGCTCTACGACGAGGTGCTCTGGTTCCGCGCCAACGTCTGCCACGGCCGCATGCTCGAAATGCTCGGCGATTACGGCCGCGCCGCCGACTACCTGCGCTGGTCGCAGCGCATCCGCGGTCGCGTGCTCGACGCCTTCTGGCCGACCACCTCCGTGCAGGCGCCCGACGCCAAGTCCCCCCACCGCTTCGCCGACCGCCAGTTCGGCCTCGGCGACTCGCAATACCTCCTGGCCGAGATCACGCCCTTCTCCTTCAACTGGCGCTGCGACGTCTTCGGCAACGTGCTCGCCTTCCTCATGCACTTGCTCGACGTCGAGCGCGCCCGCACCGCCTTCCGCTTCATGTGGGGCGCGGGCGTCAACGACCCCTGGCCGGTGGCCAACCTCTACCCGGTCGTGCAGGCCGGCGACCCCGACTGGCGCGCCTACTACACGGTCAACCTGCTCAACCTCCCGCACCACTACCACAACGGCGGCGTCTGGCCCTTCGTCGGCGGCATGTGGGTGCGTTTTATCCATCGCCTCGGCTTCCACGAGGTCGCCGCGCGCGAGCTGCTCAAGCTCGCCAAACTCAACCAACTCGGCCGCGACCAGGAGTGGGAGTTCAACGAATGGGCCCACGGCCAGACCGGCCGCCCCATGGGCAAGGCCTTCCAGGCCTGGTCCGCCGCCTCCTTCCTGCGCGCCTGCCACGAGATCGAGGCCGACCCGAAACATCTGGCGGCGGACTGAGGGCCGCGGCGGCCCTCGGCCAGCCGCCAAAAGAAGTCAGGATTCAGAAGTCGGGAGTCGGAATAAATCCAGCGGCGCCGCGATGCGGCACGACACTCGCTCCCGACCACCGAACTCCGACTTCCGACCTACTGACTACTGAATCCTGACTCCTGACTTCTTTTATTTCCGAACCATGCCCCTCGTCCTCTGCTACGGTGAAATTCTCTGGGACTTCCTGCCCGACGGCCTCTTCCTCGGCGGCGCGCCGGCCAATGTCGCCTACCACCTCTCGCGCCTCGGCCTCGACACGCGGCTCATCTCCGCCGTCGGCCGCGACACGCTCGGCGACGAGGCCCTGCGCCGGCTGCGTCACTGGAAACTGGATACGGAGCTGATCGCCCGCCACGTCGGCCTGCCCACCGGCAACGTCGTCGCCGAGCTTTCGGACGCCGGCGACGCCCGCTACGAGATCACCCAGAGCGTCGCCTGGGACCAGATCCCCGCCGGCCTCGACGCCGTGCAGATCGCCACCGGCGCCTCCGCCCTCATCTTCGGCACCCTCGCGCTTCGCTCCGCGGTCAACCGCGCCGCGCTCGACCGCCTGCTCGCCGTTCTCCCCGCCGAGGCCTTCCGCGTGCTCGACGTGAATCTCCGCGCCCCGCACGACGACCTCGACCTCGCCCGCTCCCTCGCCTCGCGCGCCACCCTGCTCAAGCTCAACGCCGCCGAGGCCGCGCGCCTGGCCGACGCCGCCGAGGGCGAGGTGCCGGGCCTGGAGGAGGCGCACGCCCGCGTGCTCCACTCCCGCCACGCCTGCCCGCTCATCGTCGTCACCGCCGGCCACCGCGGCGCCGGCATGCTGCGAGACGGCCTCGTCTGGACCTGGGAACCCGGCCGCGAGGTCGCGGTGGCCGACACCATCGGCGCCGGCGACGGATTCCTCGCGCACCTTCTCACCTCCCTCCTTTCCGGTCGGAGCTCCGACGGCGAGCTCCTCGCCCGCGCTTGCAGGCATGGCGAATGGATCGCCACCCAACGCGGCGCCACCCCGGCCTATCCGCCGTCCAAAGACCAAGACTAGCACCCAACCCGTATCCACATGGACCCTACACTGCTCCCCGATCCGCGGCCCTTCATCCAGGCCGCCATCACCGCGCTCCCGCTCGCGTTGCTCGTCCTCGTCGGCGCCGCCGTCGTGCAGTTTATCCTCAATCGCGGATTGATGATCCTGGCCGACCGCACCCACCTCACGCCGCAGGATCTGATGCCGCTGAGAAAGATCCTCAAAAGCGTCCTCTACCTCGTCACCGCCATCCTCATCCTGACCGTGTTCGGGGTGAATCTCGGCGGTCTGTGGGCGATCATGTCCACCATCCTCGCCATGGTCGCCATCGGTTTCGTGGCGGTGTGGAGCCTGTTGAGCAACGTCTCCAGCACGGTCATCATCCTGCTCTTCCGTCCCTTCTCGGTGGGCGACGAGCTGGAGTTCGCCGGCGAGCCGGTGAAGGGCAAGGTGGTGGATCTGAATTTTCTCTACACGACGCTGCGCGCCGAGGACGGCATGCTGATCCAGATTCCGAACAATCTGTTTTTCCAAAAGTCGGTGAAGCGCCGCCGTTGCGCCGGCTCGATCAGCCTCGCCCAGCAACTCAACCGCAGCGAGGCCGCCGACGACCACGAGCATCCCGCCAACGGCGCGACGACGCCGGCCGCGGCGCCTCCCGTCACCGCGCCCGCTCCCCTCACCGCGCCGCGTCCGTTGTAGAAGCACGGCGCCCGATGTAGGCCCGACCGTTGGGCTGCCGAACGCCCGACCGGCGGTCGGGCCTACAGGGCGTTTTCAACGGGAGGACGGACATTCCTGTCCGTCGGCCCGAATGTCCGACATGTCCATGCGGGCCAACAAGCGGACAAGAATGTCCGTTCTCCTCTGTGGATCCGGCCGAGCCCGTCGGGAGTTCCATGACGGAAGCCGAAGCGGCTTCAACCTGCCGCCGGCGTCGGCTCGGGCGCCGGCGCTTCGACCCACTTGCCGTGCTCCTTGATGAGGGCGACCAGGCGGTCGTCGGCCTCGGCCTGCGGGATGTTATACTGCACGCACTGCTTGCCGACGTAGAGGTTGATCTTGCCGGGCGCGCCGCCGACGTAGCCGAAATCGGCGTCCGCCATCTCGCCGGGGCCGTTCACGATGCAGCCCATGATGGCGAGTTTGACGCCCTTCAGGTGACCGGTCCGGGCGCGGATGCGTTGCGTGGTGGTTTGCAGGTCGAAGAGGGTGCGGCCGCAGCTCGGGCAGGCGACAAACTCGGTCTTCACGCTGCGGGTCCCGGCTCCCTGGAGAATGTTGTAGGACAACTTCAGCCCGCGCACGGCGTCCGTCTCCGTCTCGACGCTCACCAGATCGCCCAAGCCGTCGCACAGCAGGGCGCCGGCCAGCACCGAGGCGTCGAGCAGACGCGACAGGAAATCCCGTGCCGACGCGGCGCCGGCGGGTGACGACCAGTGGCCGGCGGCCGTCCCGGACGCGGCGTGCAGCCGCTCGGTGCTGCGGATCCAGAGCGGCGCGCGGCAGGCGAGGGCGCGCAGCGCCTCGACGAGCGCGCGATAGCGGCCGATCTCGTGACGCCCGTCGGGCTCGGGCGCGGCGTCGTCCAGCGTCACGAGCAAATCCGCGTCGCCGATCTGGCGGAGCGTCGCGGCGAGGGGCGAGCCGCCCCCGAGCGAGTCGGCGGTCGTGGCGAGCGCCAGCACATGGCCGCGGGCGCGGACGAGTTTGGCGAAGCCGGCCAGCGCCCCGGCGTCCGCCTCGGTGGCGGCGAAGGCGCGGACGAGCACCACGCGGCCGGAGACGTGCAGGCCGGCCAGGTCGGCCGGAGTCAGCGAGCGGTCGAGCTCGAGAAACGGCGTGGCGCCGGCGGGGAAAGCGGGCGCGGAGCGGAGCGCCTCCAGATCGGCGGGGGAGGCGACCGGCACCAGCAGGCCCTCGACGGGCGTGTCGGCGAGGCGGGCGGCGGCGAAGGTTTTGACCGCCTCCGCCAGCGCGCCGACCGAGGCGACGCGGGTGACGACGCGCGGCGGCGTCTCGGAGCCGAGCGCGAGGGCGGGTGAGAGCTCCAGCGGCGTGATCGGGCGCTTGAGATAAACGAAGGGCTCGACCGCGTCGGGCGCCTCGGCGGCGGCGCGACCCGGAGTGGCGGACGCGGCGGGCGATGACTCCGCCGGCGACGGCGGCGGCGCCTCGTCCGCGCGCCAGAGCGCCATGGCCTTTTGCGCGAGGGCGCGGGCGACGGGCACCTCATAGACGCTATCCTCGGTGAGCGAGACGCGCAGGGTGTCGCCCAGTCCGTCCATGAGCAGGGATCCGATGCCGATGGCCGACTTTATGCGGCCGTCCTCGCCGTCGCCGGCCTCGGTGACCCCGAGGTGCAGCGGGTAGTCCATGCCCTCCTGATCCATGCGGGCGACGAGCAGGCGGTAGGCCTGGATCATGACCTTCGGGTTGGAGGACTTCATCGACAGGATGATGTCGTGGAAGCCGTGGCCCCGGCAGATGCGGAGAAACTCCAGCGCGCTCTCCACCATGCCGAGGGGCGTGTCGCCGTAGCGGTTCATGATGCGGTCGCTGAGCGAGCCGTGGTTGGTGCCGATGCGCAGGGCGCGGCCCAGCTCCCTGCAGCGCAGGATGAGCGGCGTCACCGCCTCGTGGATACGCCCGAGCTCGGCGTCGTAGTCGGAATCCGAATACTCGCGCACCGCGAATTTCTTCTTGTCCGCGTAGTTGCCGGGGTTGATGCGGACCTTCTCGACATGCTCCACCGCCTCCATGGCGGCGGAGGGCAGGAAGTGGATGTCGGCCACCAGGGGCACGTCGGCGAAGCCGGCGGCGGCGAATTTTTCCCGGATCGGGCGCAGGCAGCGGGCGGCCTGCACGTTGGGCGCGGTGACGCGGATGATCTCGCAACCCACCTCGGCGAGCGCGATCGCCTGGCGGACCGTGGCCTCGACGTCCTGGGTGTCGCTGGTGGTCATCGACTGGACGCGCAGCGGGTGGGACCCGCCCACGCCGACCGCGCCCACGCGGACCTCGCGGGTGACGCGGCGAAGGGTGTGAAAACGGGAACGGGCGTAGGGCAGGCTCATGGCGGGAGGGAAGGGGGACGAAGCGGCGAAAGACGCGGCGGGAGCGCGAGCGAAAAAAGGAGCGGAGACGCTAGGTCGCGGTCCCGGCCCCGGCAAGTTCGCCGGACGGCGGAGCGGGAAGCGTGCGCCGGGAGGGGGTCATGAAGGAGAACGGACATTCCTGTCCGTTTGCCGGGGAGGAGGGATGCGAAGTTTCGGGCCGGACGGACAGGAATGTCCGTCTTCCGGGGAGGAGGGAGGCGAAGTTTCGAGCCGGACGGACAAGAATGTCCGTCTTCCTTGGCGAGCTTGCCCGGCGCGGACCGAGCGCCCAAACCGGCGGAGATGTTTGGCTCCGGTTCCAATCTTTTCCTGATCTTCGCGGCCGCCGCGGTGGGCTTCGTGCTGTTCACGCCGCTGGCCGCGGTGCTCATCGCGGCGGCTTCACGCGGCAAGGGGCGCGTGTTGGCCTGGGCCTTCGGCGGTAGCCTGCTCGCGGCGCTGGCCTGCCTGGTGGTGGCGGGCGGCCTGCACTTCGTGGCTTCTCGCCGGGTGACGCTGTTCTTCCTGGTTTTGTCCCCCTGGGCATCGACGCTGGGCGCGGTGGCGGGCTGGAAGTGGGCGGTGCGCAGGGGGATCGCGCCGCCCGGCCCGGATCGGCTCAGCGACGGGTGAGAAACACGCGGAAGGCGGTGGCGCCGTCCGGCTGGGTGTGGCGGAGGCTCAGCTCGCCGCCGTCGAGGGCGACCTCGTAGCGAAAGCCGTCGCGGCTCTCCTTGTAGATCGAGCGGTCCCCCTGGCGTTCGACGAAGATCAGGGTGGTCTGGATCTCGCCGCCGGGGAGAATGGCGTAGCCCGACGGTTGCCCGACGCGTTGCTTGCCAAGCAGAAGGCGGAGGCGGTCGGCTTGGGTGCCCGCTTCCTGCCAGAAGCCCTCGATGTCGGCGACGGTGGCGTCCGCGCCGGTGCCCGGTGCCGCGACGGTGGTGCCGGTCAGCGCGGCCACGATGGCCGCCGGGTCGGCGTCGGCGGTTCCGTCGCCCTCGGCGTTCGGGAGCGTCGCCGGCATCGCCTCGATCTTCGCCAAGTCGGCCAGCAGGGGATCCTCGGGGGGCAGGAGCGAGGTGGCGACGCCGAGTTTGGTGAGCACCGCGCCGCTCTGGCCGAGCGTTTTTTGCGCCTCTTGCAGGAGTCCGACGGAGTCTTTGCCGACATTGCCGATCTTCACCATCAAGGGGGTGAGCTGGAGGACCTTCCACTTGTTCTCTTTCATGTAGGCCTTGAGCTGGGTTCCCAGTGTGCCGGCCTGGACCTGGATCAACTCGCTCTGCGGCTTGAGTCGGTTGAGCTCGTCGGTGATGGCGACGACCTCGGTCTTGATGTCGATCATCGTCTGGCGCACGGCGCTATCGCGCAGCATCAGGTCGGTGATCGAGGATTTGTTGGCGGTGGCGAGGTTGGTCCAGTCCTCGTAGGCGAGGTTTTGCGCGCCGGCCGCCACGGAGGCCAGGTCCTTGCCGGCGACCTGGACGGGGGAGGCGCCCATGGTGTCGAGGTAGTTGGCGCAGAGCCCGAGGCGGGTGTTGATGTTGGCGGTGCTTTCCTTCAGCTGCGTCACGGACGCGGAGAGCGTGTCGAAGTTGGCTTTGATCGTTTCCAACTCGTCCGGCTCGGCCGCCTGGAGGGCGGACGATGTGGACAACGCGAGGGCGAAGGCGGGCAGGAACAGCGCTCGGCCGAAAGAACCGAAGCTGGCGGCGAAACGGGCGAGGACGCCCAGGCGAAACAAGTGGGTGGTGTGCATGGTAGGGCCGCGGAAGCGCCCGGCATGTTGCTCAGCTCCGGAGTGGTTTTTGCAAGCATATGGTAAAATACCCACCGAGAAATCCCCGGTGCCGGCTGCGGAGCGCCGCCGGGCGTCAGCGTGCGGGGCGTGCGGAAAATGTAGGGTTGGCCGTCCTCGGCCAAAGCGGTTCGGCCCGGGCGCGTTTCTTGGTCCGAAACCGGCGCGGGTTTTTTGGGGCTTCGGCGTTCCAACGTCTTGGCTTGGCGGCCAACGTCGCGGAGGGAGGTTTGGGCAGAGGGGTTTGGCCGGGGACGGCCAACGCCACAGAGGACGGTTTGGCCGGAGACGGCCAACGCTACAGGGGACAGTTTGGCCGGGGACGGCCAACGCTACAGGGGCGGAGGGCTCAGGAGAGGCACTTCACCGCCAGTTCGCGCATCACCGCCGGCTCCTCCTTGGGGCGGCTGATGATCGCCTCGAAGGCCTCGGCGAGCGCGAGCTGGATGTCGATGTGGTGCTTGAGCGGCCAGGCCTTGGCGCCGGCGGCGAGTTTGCCCACATACCAGGCGTTTTGGCTGAAGAGGTTGGCGGCGTTTTTTTCGCCCGCGCCGACGAAGTGTTTTCCGAAGGCCGAGGCGGCGCGCTCGATGGCCGACTTGTCCGGCGCGCGTCCGCCCTGCGGCGCGAGGGCGCGGAGCTGGATGAGCAGGCGGTTGCGATTCTGCATCGAGCTGAGGAGGGGACGGGCGCTCTCGCCCGCGAAAAAGTGCCGGTCAAACGCGGCCAGCGTGCCGCGCAGGTCGCCGCGGAAAAAGAGTTCGGTCGCCTCGAAAAAGTCGCCCTCGGCGAGGTTGGGCGTGAGCTCGGCGACGTCGTCCTCGGTGATGGTTTTGCCGGCGTCGGCGTGGGCGGCGAGTTTGTTGACCTCGCTGACGAGGAAACGCGTGTTGGCGCCGCAGCGGGCGAGGAGCAGCGAGAGCGCGTCGCGTTCGAGGGTGACGCCGAGCATCTTCGCCTCGGCGAGCGCGGTCGTGGCGAGGGCCTCGGCGGTGTCCTCCGAGCTGGCCGCGCCGACGAAGGTGAAGTCGGCCGTTTTTTCGCACCATTTGTAGAAGCTCTTCCGGCGATCCACGGGCGCGGCGGTGATGAGCACGGCGACGTCGGCCGGGTTGATCGCGGAGAGGATTTCCTGGAGGTGCTCGACGGCGGCCTTGGCCGAGTCGGTGTTTCCGGTGCGGGAGTCGGAGAGGAAGTTGATGTCCTTGAACCAGACGAGGCGGCGGCCGCCGAACATGGAGACGGTCTGCACGCTGTCGCGGAAGCGGGCGATGGCGGCCTCGACCTCGTCCACGTTGTTGGCGAAGCCGGCGATGGTCTCGCGGGAAAACTCGTCGGTGATCTCGGCGGCGAGTTCGTCGTGGCGGGCGCGGCCGAGGCGACCGACGAGGAAGTCGTCGGCGCCGCAGATGAAGATGAAGGGTTTGTCGGCGGATGCGGCCATGCGTGGGCGGAGAGCGGGTGCGGCGGTGGAGTCCGCCCAGTTTCCGCGTCGGCCGGCGCGCGGCGCAAGTGCGCAGGCGCGGGGGCCGCGCGGAACGGGGGCGCCGCGCGTGACGCGATCCTGTTTCCCCGATTCTGTCTCAATCCACGCCCGAGGTGAGGCTATCCGGGGAATTGGCCGGGGACGGCCAACACTACATCAGCAGTCCGATCCTTCCGCCGGTTTGGCCCGGCTTGGAAGCACGTCGCGCTTTACCACCAGAACCAGGCGGCGCGCGGGTCGATCACCCGGTTGCGCATCTCCGAGAAGGGGCGATGGGCCACGTGTCCGTCGAGGAAGACGATGTTGCCGCCGGTCGGTTTGGTGCCCTCGAGGTGGTTGGCGCGGTGCGGGGTGGGGGCCATGCCCTGCACCTCGGCGAAGTTGAGGTAGCCGAGCGAGATGGTGGCGTCCACCGCCAGCTCCTTCTGCGCCGCGGTCGGGGTGATCAGGGTGCCGTTGGGGCCGGGATAGGGTCGGGGCGTGAGCGTCTCGTTCATTTCCCACGGAGCCACGGCGGGGGTGTTCGGCAGGAGCAAAACATAACCGATGGCACGAAAGCCCCCGGACACGAAGCCGTCCCAGAGCATGTCCTTCTCGGGGAAAAGCCCCTGCGGACAATAGACGATGTCCTTCAAATCGCCCGGGCGGCCGAGGCGTTGGATGACGTCGTGGCGCACGTCCCAGGCCCAGGCGCCGGCGTTGGTGTTGTCCGGCAGGCGGCCGCGGTTCTCGTTGGCGGCGTTGATGAGGGAGATGCCGATTTGGCGGAGGTTGCTGGTGCACTCGGCGCCTTTGGCCTTGGACCTGATTTTGCTCACCCCGAAGAAGCCCAGGGTGCCGAGAATACCGATGATGGCGATGACGGTGAGCAGCTCGATCAGGGTGAGGCCGCGACGGGAGAAGGAGGCTTGGGGTGACATGGGTGAGTAGGACGTATGACGACAGAAACACTTAGGGGTTCCACCTGATTCTTCGGATTTCCGCCGGGTGTGCCGTTCCCGGGCCCCGCGCGAGAAATCCCCTTGGCCCGCCCCGTCCCGCTTTTCAGCTTCGTCGGCCAACTGTTACCCGGCTGTTACCGGCCGCTCCGGTTTCGTCGCCGCCTCGTCCCTTCACGCCCTCGGTTTCTCGTTTTTCGCTCCGTCGTCCATTCGCCCTCGCGTTTATCCATGTCCGTCCCCGCTTCGACCTCCCCGTCCGCTTCGCCCGCGCCCGTGCCGGAGATGTCCACCCTGCGCGCCGTCCTGCATCCCGCGGTGATCGTGGGTGCGCTGGGCTACTTCGTGGACATCTACGATCTCACGCTTTTCAGCATCGTGCGCGTCGCGAGCCTGCGCGACCTCGGTTTCGAGGGCGACCAGCTCGTCAGCCACGGCCTCGCCCTGCTCAACATCCAGATGGTGGGCATGCTGCTCGGCGGCGTGGCCTTCGGCATCCTCGGTGATCGGGTGGGGCGGGTGGCGCTGCTCTTCGCCTCGATTCTGCTCTACTCCCTGGCCAACGCGGCCAACGGCTTCGTGCACTCCTTCGAGGCCTACGCCTTTTGGCGCTTCGTCGCCGGCTTCGGTCTGGCGGGCGAGCTGGGCGGCTGCATCACGCTGGTTTCGGAGGTCTTGCCCAAAAACAAACGCGGTTACGGCACGGCCGTGGTGGCGACGGTCGGCGTGCTCGGCGCGGTGTTCGGCGAGTGGGTGGCGCGCACCATCGGCACCTGGGGCGTGTTTCCCGAGTCGGTGGCGCCGTGGCGGCTGTGTTTCTTTCTCGGCGGCGGCATGGGACTCGCCCTGCTGGCGCTGCGCGTGGGCGTGGTGGAGAGCGGACTTTTCAAGAGCCTCAAAAACGAGGAGCGCGGCGGCGGCTCGGGCGAAGCGCGGCGACACCTCAAGCGCGGCGACTTCCTCGCGCTGTTCACCCACGGGCCGCGGTTTTTGCGCTTCGCGCGCTGCATCCTCATCGGCGTGCCGAGCTGGTTCGTGGTCGGCATCCTCGCCACGCTCGCGCCCGAGCTGGGCCGGGCCCTGCAACTCACGGGCGAGGTCACGGCGGGACGCGCCGTTTCGTGCGTGTATCTCGGCCTCGCGTTGGGCGACTTCGCGAGCGGCTTTCTCAGCCAGTTTTTCGGCACGCGGAAAAAGATCGTGTTCGCCTTCGTGCTCCTCACCGCGGCGGCGAGCGGCACCTACCTGCTGTCGCACGGGCGGAACCCGACCTGGTTCTACGGCGTGTGTTTCGCGCTGGGCGTGGGCATCGGCTACTGGGCGGTTTTCGCCACCATCGCGGCCGAGCATTTCGGCACCAACCTGCGCGCCACCGTGGCCACCACGGTGCCGAATTTCGTGCGCGCCTCGCTGATCCCGATCACGTTCACCTTTCAGCTCGTGAAGCCGCAGGTCGGCGCGCTGCCCGCCGCCGCGATCGTCGGCGCCCTGAGCGTGGGCGTGGCGCTCTGGGCGCTGCGGGGTCTCGAGGAGACCCACGGCAAGGATCTCGACTATCTGGAGAGCTGATACCAATGCGCGTTCCGTGATGAAAAACACCGGCGCTCGCATGTAGGCCTGAGCGCTGGTCAGGCAGCCCGACAACCCGACCGGCGGTCGGGTCTGCTTCGGGTGCGTTTTTATGTCTTGGACCACGAATCGGTATGAGCAGTCGGCGGGGGCGAGCGGCCGCGCGACCCGGCCGCTCAGGAAAACCGCGCCAGCCGCGAGGCCACGTCGGCGCGGAGGCGCTCGATGTGGGCGAGCGTGAACTCCGCCACGTCGAGCGCGGGGTCGGCGACCAGGGGCGTGAGATCCATCGCCCAGGTGATGCCGGCGAAACGGTCCGTCGCGTGCGAGGTGTGGAAGGTCGCGTGCGCCAGACGCCGCCCCAGCGCGGCGAGATCGTAGCGTTTGCCGCCCGCGATCTGGGAATCGAAAACCTTGAGCAACTCGGCCGCCAGTTCGGGGCGCCGGCCGCTGTCGAGCGCGACCTTGTCGGCGTCGATCAACCAATCCAGGTCGCGCCACACCTCGCCGCCCAGCACGCGACGCGGCCGGCGCTCCGGCGGCAGCGCGCGCAGGGCCTCGAGGCAACGCAGGAAAACGGCGACGTGCGTGTCGTGTTTGTCCGCCGGCTGGTGCAGGTAAACCACCTCGGGCGCGCAGCCAGCGAAGATCGCGGCGAGGTCGGCGGCGAGGCCCGCGTGCCCGGGCCGCTTCACGTCGGCGCTGGGGTGCGCGAGCTGGAGCTGGATCGCGTAGCCGCCGAGGCGCGCGGCCTCGCGCTGCTCCTCGCGCCGAACCTCGCGCATGCGCTCGTCGGTGAAATCCGAATACACGCCGCTCCTCGGCGAGCCGGCGCCGTTGGTCACGACCACGCCGCCGAAGGCCCGGGCCTCGGGCGCGTCGAGACAGTCGCAGATGCCGTCGTGGGCCAGGATCTCGATGTCGTCCTGATGCGCGGCGACACATAGGTGCGTGACGCGCGCCAGCGCCGCCGCGGGCTCGCCGCCGGAGGGCACGAAGACATCGGCGTCGGGACGCGAGAAGTTCATGGCGAGCGGAGCGGGGAGGGATAGGCGCCGCCGGCGACCAGCGCCGCGATGGCGGCCTGCACGCGGGGCTTGTCCTCGCGGTAGGTGACGCCGAACCACGAGTCGCCGGTGGGCAGCACCCGCACCGCGGCCTCGCCGGCGCGCAGGAGGTCGTTGACCGCGAAGGGCAGGTAAAACTCCGCCTTTTCGGCGGCGCCGTGGGCGGCGAGAAAGGCCCGCCAGCGCGCGTCGAGCCGCGGCAAAAAGTCGGCGGTGAAACCCCAGCAGTTCATCGAGACGATCGTATTCGGATTATACTTACAGCCGGGCGCGGCGCCGACCTCGGTCGCGAGGATGCCGGTGTGCTCCTCGATGTCGGCCAGGGCGCCGTCCGGGCCGACGGCGCAGACGCCGCGCGAGACCGCGCCGTGCTCGGAAAGCGTGTTGGCGAGGCGGAAGCCGACCATGGCGAACTCGGGCGGGGATTTTTTCGCGGCCTCGGCGGCGCGAAGGAAGGCGGCGAGCCGGGCGAAGGCCTCCGCGCCGTAGAAATCGTCCGCGTTGACCACCGCGAAGGGGCCGTCCAGCGCCTCGCGCGCGCACCAGACGGCGTGGCCGGTGCCCCAGGGTTTGACGCGACCGGGCGGCACGGCGTGGCCGGCGGGCAGGGCGTCGAGCGCCTGGAAAACGTAGTCCACGCGGACGCGTTTTTCGAAACGCGCGCCGACGGCGGCGCGAAAGTCGGCCGCGAAGTCGCGCCGGATCACGAAGAGCACGCGGTCGAAGCCGGCGCGGAGCGCGTCGTAAACGGAGTAGTCGAGCACGGTCTCGCCGGCCGGTCCCATCGGGTCCACCTGCTTGAGGCCGCCATAGCGCGAGCCCATGCCGGCGGCCAGGACCACGAGGGTGAGGGGCGTGGCGGCGGCGCCGGCGGAGTCGGGCGCGGCCGGCGCGGCGGAGGGTGCGGGCACGGGCGCGGCGGTGGAGGCGGTGGACGAGTTGCTCACGGCGGGCATGGAGAGTCGTCAGTCAGGCGCGGCGCCTCCCGTCGGCAAGCCCGCAGCGGGCGGCAGAAGGCGGGGAGGCGAAGGGGAGCTGGAAGCTCCCCCCACTTTGGGGGCGCCCCTTGCGTTCCGCCGCGAAGGCCTCCGGCCGACACGCTCGACTTTGCCGCGCGCGGGGCTTCGACTCGCGCCGTTTTTGTCTCCCATCCCGTTTTTGTCATGTCCACCCGCTCCGCCTCCATCGCCCGCAAGACCGCCGAAACCGACATCCGACTGACGCTCCATGTCGATGGCGCCGGCGTCTCGCGCGTCGCGACCGGTGTTCCGTTTTTCGACCACATGCTCACGCTCTTCGCCAAGCACGGGCACTTCGACCTCGAGGTGACCTGCAAGGGCGACGTCGAGGTGGACTACCACCACACCGTGGAGGACGTGGGCATCGTTTTGGGCGACGCCTTCAAGCAGGCCCTCGGCGACAAAAAGGGCATCGTGCGCTACGGATTTTTCTACGTGCCGATGGACGAGGCCCTGGCCCGCGTCGTGGTGGATCTCTCCGGACGCGCCTGCCTCGCCTACGACGTGGTCGCGCCGACCATGTATGTGCGCGATTTCAACCTCATCCTCGTGAAGGAGTTCGCCCGCGCCTTCAGCAACGCGCTCGGGTGCAACCTGCACGTGAAGCTCGAATACGGCGAGGAACCGCACCACATCGCCGAGGCGATTTTCAAAGCCCTCGCCCGCGCCCTCGACGCCGCCGTGACCATCGATCCCCGCAGCGCCGACCAAATCCCCAGCACCAAGGGGCTGATCTGAAATTGAAAAGAATCCAGGAGTCGGAAGTCGGAATTCAGAAGAGGAGATGTGGCGCGCGCAGGCGCGTCGGTGATACCAATTCGCGTTCCTTCGTAATAAAACCGGTGGTCGCAAGCTGTGGGCCTGAGCGCTGGTCAGGCTGCCCGATCAGCGGTCGGGCCTACATCGGAGCCGCGGTTTTCATGCGTTTGGATGCAAACTGGTATGGAGATCATTCTGGCGTCTGAATTCCGAATCCTGACTTCTTTTCCACTTCTCCTCCCATGATCGCCGTCATCGACAACGGAATTTGCAACCTTCGCTCCGTCACCAAGGCCCTCGAGGCCGTGGGGGCGACGGTGCGCGTGGTGCGCACGCCCATCGAGGTCGAGGCCGCCGAGGCCGACGGGCTCGTGCTGCCGGGCGTCGGCGCCCTGCGCGATTGCGTGGCCTCGCTGCGCGCCACCGGGCTCGACGCCACCGTGCGCGACTGGATCGCCGCCGACCAGCCCTTCCTCGGCGTCTGCCTCGGCATGCAGGCGCTGTTCGACCACTCGGAGGAGGGCGGGGGCGAGGGCACCGCTGGGCTGGGCATCTTCCCCGGCCGCGTGCGCCGCTTCGTGCGCCCGCCGGAATTCAAGATTCCCCACATGGGCTGGAACGCCGTGCGTTTCACCCAGCCCGGGTCGGCGTTGCGCGAGGGGCTGATCACCGAGGGGGAGGCGTTCTATTTCGTCCATAGTTTCCACTGTCAGCCGGCCGATCCGTCGTTGGTGCTGGCGGAGTGCGACTATGGTGGCGTCTTCACCGCCGCCATCGCGCGCGGTCGCTGTTTCGCCACCCAGTTTCACCCCGAGAAAAGCCAGGCCAAGGGCCTGCAAATCTATCGCAACTTCGCGACGGTCGCGGCTCGCGAAGCCACGATCCGCTGAGTCTCTCCGCCCGCGGCGGGGCGGGGCTCCGGTCCGGCGGGTGTAACAGGAAACGATATCAGTTCTCGGCAATTCAGGAAGGTAGGGCGCGACCGCCGGGCGCGCCGAAAGCGTGGCGAAACGAGCAGGCGGGCGCGGCGGGCCCGGCGGTCCCGCCCTACCCATGCCGTGACATCACCTCCTGTCACACCGGTCCGGCTCGGACCTAATTTTCCGTTCGCGGAACTTGTGCGCCGAAAATGGTGTTTACACTCGGGGGGCGCGGCGGAGCTTTGGTCCGGTTCGTCGCCGTGAACACGCATCTTTGCCGGACGCGCGGGTTCGCGGCTCCGGCCCGCTCCTCCCCCTTCCCGCTGTCCCATGGCCACTCCCTCCCTCCTCCTTCGATCCCTTGTGTTGGCTTCAGGCTGGACGGGGCTCGCGCTTCTCTCGGGCTGCCAACACGCGAGCACGCCGGGCGCGACGGACGGAGCCGCGGGCACCGCGGCCGAAGCTTCCCCTCCGGCCGCCGCCGCCGCCGAGCCCGCCCCCGCGCCGACGGCCCGGAACTCGGACAAGGCCGAACCCGAGCCCCCGCCGGTCAGCGCGCACTTCGACCAGCCGATGCGCGAGATCCTCGATCTGGCCCGCGCCGGCAAGTGGAACGAGGCGGAGATGCGCGTCATCAGCCTCAAAAACGGCGCTCCCCAGGACCCGTCGGTGGACCGGCTCTACACCTGGGTCATCACCGAGGCGCAGCGGCGCCGGGACCGCGCCCTCGAGACCGAGATCAAACAGATCGAAAACCGCGACTCGCGTTTCGCCAACGAGCTCAGCGACGTGCTGCTCGACCCCGATTCGCGGAGCCTCGACCTGCCGCGCAGCCTGCGCGGCGCGCTCGATGACGTGGAAAAGGCGGCCAACATCCCCGCGCCTTACGGTCGCACCATCGAACGCTCCGCGCCGATGGTGGGGCTGCGCGAGGAGGAGCCGGCGCCCATGGAGGAGGTGCTGCGGCGGCGCATGACGCTCCAGGTGGACGACGTGACGCTGGAATCGATCATCTTCACCGTCGGCAAAAACACCGGCATCAACTTCGTCGCCGACCGCTCGCTGCCCCAGTTTCAGCGCAAGCTGAGCGTCAACCTGCGCGACGTGCCGGTGGCCCAGTTCCTCGCCTTCGTGGCGCGCCAGATGGAGCTCCATTTCGAGATCGGCGAAAATCTCGTGTGGGTGGTGGACGCGAAAAACGCCGAGAAAAGCGGCTTTGAGGAAACGCGTTTCTACCGGCTGCGCCGCGGCTTCCTGTTGCCCGCCCAGTTCGGCCCCGCCGAGGTCACCGAGACGCGCGTGAAGGACAAGGACAAGGAGACCGTCAACTCCACCCGCAAGATGGAGGACTTCGTGCGCGACGGCGCCCCGGCCGAACCCTCGATCGAGCAGGCGATCCGGCAGTTTTTCAAAGGCTCCAAGTATTTCATCGACTACGAGCGCAACATCATCGTCGCCACCGGCACGCGCGCCCAGCTGCGCACCCTGGAATCGATCATCGAGGAGTTCGACCGCCCCATCCAGCAGGTGCTGATCGAGGCGCGTTTCATCACCATCACCGAGTCCGCCTTCCAGCAGCTCGGCGTGAACTGGGAGACCGGTCGCGCCATCAACACGCCGCGCGCCGCGGTGGACTTCACCGGCCTCGGCACCAACGTCGGGCTCGGCCTCCAGAAAACGTTCACCGACGTCATCGGCGACGACTCGCTCACCGCCACGCTCAACGCCATCGAGCAGAGCGGCGAGAGCCAGACCCTCAGCGCGCCGCGCCTCACCGTGGTCAACAACCGCCCCGCCACCATCCGCGACGGGCTGACGCAGTATTACTACGAGGAATACACCGTCTCGCAGACCATTCTCGAAAACCGCTCCAGCTCCTCGCTCGTGCCCAAGGGCAAGCCGACCAAACTCACCGCCGGCGTCTCGCTCGACGTGCTGGCCAGCATCGGCGGCGACGGACGCAGCATCATGCTCGCGCTCAAACCCAGCGTCTCGCAGGACGTGGACCTCGTCACCTTCGCCACCGTGAGCGACCTCGACGACCAGGGGCGGGTGGTGAACACCTTCGACATCAAGCTGCCCCAATCCCGCGATCAGGAAATCTCCACCCGCGTCATCGTCCAGTCCGGCGAGACCGTGGTCATGGGCGGCGTGATCGAGAACGAGCAGACCACCTTCACCGAGTCCGTGCCGATCCTCGGCAAACTGCCCCTCATCGGCGCCGCGTTTCGCACCAAGACGGAAGTCAGCAAACCGCGCTATCTGCTGATCTTCGTCACCGCCACGCTGCTCTCCGAAACCGGCGAGTTTATCCGCTACGTCGCTCCCGTCGCCGCCACCACCGGTCCGGGCGCCGGCGCCTTTTTGCCCACGCCGTCCGCTCCCGTGACGGACCCGCAGGCCGTGCTGCCCAATCCCGCCACGCCGCCGCCCGCCAACCCGAATCCGCCCGCGACGAATCCCCCGCCCGCGCCCGAGACGCCCGCATCCGAAACCGCGCCCGCGCCGGCCAACCCGCCCGCCAACCCGCCGGCGCCGGAGGCCGCGCCCTGATTCTCGCCGCGTCTCCCGCGCCCGCGCACGTTTCCCCATGTCCTCCGTTCCCGCATTTCGCCGCTCCCTGGCTCGTTTCGGGGCCGGCCTGCGCCCGCAGCTCGTGGTGCAGGCGGGGGAGGACGCGGCCACGCTCCTGCTGGTGCGACGCGCGGGCTCGCGGGTGCGGGTATTGAAACAGCGTTCGGCGGACCTGCGCGCGGACGCCCTGCTCAGCCCGCTCGAGATGGCGGAGCGTCTGCGGGTCCTGCTGGCCGAGCTGCCGGCCGCGCCGGCGACGGTCGTGCTGCCGCCGGGCCGCACGCATTCGCAGTTGATGCCGCTGCGCGACCAGGATTCCCGGGCGGTCGCGGACCTCGCCCGCGCGGTGGGCGGGCGGCAGTTCGAGGCGGTGCCGAGCATCTTCGACGCGCGTCCGCTGCCGCCTTCGCCGCGGCGTCCGCGCGCGCAGTGGGTGAGCATCGCGCGCGAGGCCGACGTGGAGATCCAGCTCCTGCGCTGCGGCATCGCGCCGGAGCGCGTGGCCGCGGTGATCGGCTCCGACGCGGCGCTCGCGGCGGCCTTTACCAGTCTGCCCAAGCGCCCGCCCCTGGCGGTGTTGATCGAGCTCGGGCCGGTGTCGGGGCTGCTGGTGGTGGTCGAGTCGGACCGGCTCGTTTTCACCGCCGACCTCGACTGGGGTTCGGGGGAACTGGTTACGGCGCTCGCCGCCGATCTTGGCTGCTCGGGAGCGGAGGCCGAGCGCATCATCGCCCGCGATGGCGGCGAGGTGATCGGACCGGCCACGCCGCGGCTGTCGGCCGGGCTGCAACGCCTGCGGCAGACGGTGGAGACCCTGTTGCAGGACTATGCACGCGAGTCGGGGCAGGATCCGGCCGAGCTTCTCGCCGCGCCCCGCTGGTTGTCGGGCCCGGGCTTCGACCGCGGCCATCCGCGCGAGCTCGTGGCCCACGCGCTCGGCGGCCCGGACGGGCGGGGGCTGCGGACCTGGCCGGAGCTGATCGCCGACGACGGCGCGACGCTGCGTCTGTCGGCCGGAGTCATCGCCTACGGCGCCGCGATGGTGGCGACCGGCGTGGTGGAGCCGCCGCCGAACCTCGCGCCGGCGGGCGCGCGCGACGCGCGCCGCGCCGAGCTCTGGATCGGCGGCCTGCACGCCGCGGGGCTGGTGCTGGCGCTGACCGGTTTGACCGCGGCCGGCCTGGCCCTGCATCGGCAGCGCGAGGCGCTGGCGGAGCGCGAGGCCGAGGAGCGCGTCCTGCGCGAGGCGCGCGACGTGGTGCCCTTGATCGAGGTGGCGCGGCGGGAGCGCGACGCGGCCTATGTGGCGGCGGCGCCGGTGTTGTATTTGCAGAAACGCACGCGCGACTTCGTCACCGGGGCGCGTCTGCTGCGCGAGCGGCGCGGCGCGGGCGATTTCTGGTTCGCGCTCGTCACCGACGTGGAGACCTACCGCGCGGGCTCGCTGCCCCAGGGCACGCCGGCGGCGGCGCCGGAGTCGCAGCTCCTGCCCGGGCTGCTGGCCCGGCCGAGCGGGCTGGTGGTGGAGCTCAGCTTTCGTCCCGGTGGCGGCGACGCGCTCGCCCAAGTGGGCGAGTTGATCTCCGAGCTGCGCGGGGCGGAGGATTTTTCCCGGGTGGACATCCTCCCGGCGCGCGCCCGGCAAACCAGCTTGTCCGATCGTTCGGTCTTCGCCCCGGAGGGCTCGGATTTTGCCCTGCAACTCGACGCGCCGCCTTTCGACGGCGTGTTGCCCGCCTCGGTCCTGCCGCCCGCGTCCGGCGGCCGGGGGCTGTTTCAGTCCAACCCGTGATGCGCCTTTCCTCCCCCCGTCTCCTCTTCTGGGTTTTGGCGCCGGCCGCCGGGTTGATGCTCGCGGCGTGGTGGCAGGTCGGCGGGCTCGCGCGTCGCGAGGCGGAGGTGTCCGCGCGGGTGGCGCGTCTGCGCGGCGACCTGACGCAGGGCGGATTTTCGAGCGACGTGGCGGTGGTCCGCGCGCGCCTCGCCCGGCTCCAGGCGGAGACGGAGCTGCTGCGGTCCTTCGCCGATTTGCGGCAGGGCCTGGCGCAGGATCCGCTGGTGCGCGATCACGCCGAGCGCACGTTCCAGTTGATCGAGTTCGAGCGCGAGCGCGCGTCCGTCGCCCAGGCGCTGCGCGAGCGGGCGACGGCGGAGGGCGTGAAGCTGGACGCGAGCGCCTTCGAGGTCCTGGCCGACAATTCCGAAAGCCCCGCCCAGCCGCGGCGTCGCTGGGCCCAGCTCGCGCTGGCGCGGCAGGTCGCCGCCCGCGCGGTCGCGGCCAAGGTGGCCACCTACGAGGCGCTGCCCGTGCCGGCGGTGCGGGAGATGCGGGTCGATAAAAACTCTCCCGTGCTGCTGGAGGAGATCCTGTTCTCGGTGCGCGTGACCGGCGACAGCGCGCGGGTGCAGGATTTCGTCGAATACCTCGCGCTGGGCGTGGAGCCCACCGATCTGCGTTTCGTGATCGAGCACTTCGTCCTGCGCAAGGACGGCACCGCCGCGCCGGACCAGGCCTCGGCCACGGTGGTGTTGGCCGGTCTCCTGCCTCCGGCCGAGGCGGCGCCCCTCCCGGGCTCCACGCCATGAACCCCGTCCGTCGTCGTTTCCTTCTGGCGCTGGTCGTCCTCGGGCTGCTCATGGTGGGCAGCGCGGGTCTGTGGCTGGCCGCGAGCCGGGCCGAGGCCGTCGCGCGCCCGCCGACCGAGCCGGCGGACGAGCCGCGCCTGCTCACGCCGGCGCAGGCGGAGACGTATGCGTTTTTCAACCAGGGCCGTCCCACGCCGGCGGGTTCGGGGCGGGGTCTGTTCGAGACGGATTTTTTCAAACCCCCGCCGCCGACGCCGCCCAAGCCCAAGCCGCCCGCGCCCACCACGCGAGACATCGCCGTGGTCTATCGCGGCCTGGCCGAGTTTCCCGGCGGCGCGAGCATCGCCTACATCGCGGTCGAGGATCGTCTGTTCACCCTGGAGCGGGGCGCCTCGGTCGGCCACGGCTGGACGCTCTCCGCCTTCGATTCCGAGAAGGCGGTGCTGGCGAAGGAGGGCGAGACGGTCACGCTGGACTTCAACCGGCGGGCCACCCTCGCCGTGCCCGCCAAATGACGATGAACCTCGCCGATCCCGTCTCCGACGCCCTGCAACGCCACGGGCTCATCGACGAGCGCCAGCTCGAGCTCGCGCGCCGCCGGGCCGAGCTCCAGCGCCTGCCGCTGCACCGCGCGGTGGTGGACCTCGGTTTCGCCGGCGAGGCGCCGACCTACCGGGCGGCGGCCGAGGCGCACGGGCTGGATTTTGTCGCGCTGGATTCGGTGGAGGTCTCGCGCGAGATCCTCGAGCGCGTGCCGGTGAATCTCGCCCTCGAGCACCGGTTGGTGCCGCTGGCCATGGAGGACGGGGTGCTGATGGCCGCCTTCGCCGAGCCGCCCACCCTGGCCGAGCTCGGGCGCCTGCGTCTGTTGCTGGGCCTGCGGGTGCGCGCGCGGCTCTGCGGCCCGACCGCGCAGCGCGATTTCGTGCGTCGCCACTACGGTCTCGGCGCCGACACGATCCAGCGGCTGCGCTCCGACCGCTCCGGCGGCACCGCGCCCGCGGAGATCGTTTTCGACGTGAAGGGCGCCGACGCCCCCGACGACGCCACGATCGTCCACTTCGTTGACCAACTGCTTTCCGAGGCGCTCCGGCTGGAGGCGACCGACATCCACCTGGAGCCCTTCGCGGGCGCGGTGAAGTTGCGCTACCGCATCGACGGCCTGCTCCAGGACGTGCCCGTGCCGGAGGGCCTGCGCGCGCACTACGCGGCCCTCGTCTCGCGGCTCAAGGTCATGGCCGACCTCGACATCACCGAGCGTCGCCTGGCCCACGACGGGCGCATCGCGATGAAGCGCGACGGCCTGCAATACGACCTGCGCGTCTCGATCATCCCCACCGCCCACGGCGAGACGATCTGTCTGCGCGTGCTCGGCCGCGACCGCCTGCTGCTCGACCTCTCGCACCTCGGCATGGAGCCCGAGCAGCGTTCGCTCATGGAGGAGCTCGCCGGCCTGCCGCAGGGGCTGGCTCTCATCACCGGCCCGACCGGTAGTGGAAAAACCACGACGCTCTACGCGCTGCTGGCCAGCGCGCGCGACGGTCGGCGCAAGATCATCACCATCGAGGATCCGGTGGAGTATAAGCTCGACGGCGTGTCGCAGATCCAGACGCGCGCCGATCTCGGTCTGGATTTCGCCTCGGGGCTGCGCTCCGTGCTGCGCCACGACCCCGACGTCATCCTCATCGGCGAGATCCGCGACCGCGAGACGGCCGACGTCGCCATGCGCTCGGCGCAGACCGGGCACCTGGTTTTTTCCACCCTTCACACCAACGACAGCATCAGCGCGCTCACCCGCCTCATCGACATGGGCGTGGAGCCCTGGGTGATCGGCGCCTCGCTGGTGTGCAGTGTCGCGCAACGTCTGGCGCGGCGCATTTGCACCCGCTGCGCGACGCCCGACGAGGCGATCCCGCCGGAGGTGCGCGCCGAGATGGCCGCCGCCCTCGGCATCGCCCCGGAGGCGGTGCGCGCGATGCGCGGCCAGGGTTGCCCGGAGTGCCGCGGCATCGGCGAGCGCGGGCGCGTGGCGATCTACGAGCTCTTTCTCATGACCGACGAGGTGGTGGACAGCCTCGCGAGCTCCGGCCTGCGCACGGTGGCGCTGCGCGAGCTGGCCCGTCGCCAGGGCTGGCGCTCGCTGCGCGAGGAGGGCTGGCGCAAGGTTCAGCAGGGCCTCGTGTCCATCGCCGAGAACCAACGCCTCACCCGCCGGCTCCAGTTGCGCGGCTGATCCCCCGGGGGGGAGGCGACGGGAAGCGATGTCACGGCATGGGTAGGGCGGGACCGCCGGGCCCGCCGCGCCTGCCTGCGCGTTTCGTCACGCTCTCGGCGGGCACGCCGGGCGCGCCCTACCTTACTGCATAGCCGAGAGCTGACATCGCTTCCCGCCGCCCCCCCGAGCCCCGCGAGGGGGGCGCGACGGCGCGGCGCTTGCGGAACTCTTCCCGGCCGGCAGGTTCGGAG
>CBINNW010000015.1:0-63600 GCA_966252115.1 uncultured Akkermansia sp. | reverse complement strand
CACACTCCCCCTACGATAACCTCACCGTTTGATGCTCAATCGCGGAATCCGGGCTCAATACACCCGCTCCAGCGCCGCGCTGCGCGTCACGCCCACCGGCGTGATCATCGGGCGATCCAGCGGCAACGGCCCGCCCTCCATCTCGCGGATGAAAGCCTCGAAGGGACGCCAGTTCAGGTCGCCCAGTTTTTCCCACTCCCCGAGCTCCAGCCCCGCCGCGTCGCGGTAGGCTTTGAAGACCAGCTCGGAACAATAAATCTCCTCGTCGCCCGGCGCGTAGCGATAGTCGTAGGCCTTGCCCGTGTGCCGCCCCAGCGCCTCGCGCAGACGCCCCGGCTCGGCCGCCGCCCCGTCCCGCGGACGCCACACGTCGATACGCCCGCCCCGCCCGCGCACGATCCAGAGATACAGCGGCGTCAGCCGCACCACCCCGATGGCCTCGTGCACCACCCAGCGCCCGTCGGGATCGCGCATCACCACGCCGCAATGCGACAGGGGCGACTCCGTTATCCCCTCGATCACATCCACCAGCGGCCCGTGCGGCAGCGACTGGAAAACGATGTCGCCCTCGCGCGGCGTGTAGCGCAGCAGGTGGACCAGCCCGTAAACATTGTAGCGCACGACCGCGCCGATCATCAGCAAGGCCAGCGCGCCGAACCGTATCCACGCCCACCGGCCCCGGGGTAAGAGCTTCATGCCACGATCCATGAGCGCCCGCGCCGCCCGCCGCAAGCCCGCCGCCACGTCACTTGGGTCCGACGCCGCCGCGCTTGCCTCCGCCGCCCCCTTTCGCGTCCACTGCCCGCGCTCCACCGCCGCCGACGCGACCCGTCGCGCGCGCCCGAGCCGCCGACCATGATCCTGCAAACCATGCTCCAACGGCTCTACGCGAGCCTCGCCCGCGGCCCCGGGCTCAACGCCCGCCCCCACCACAGCCGCCAACGCCTCGACCTCGCCGACCTCTCAGCCCTGCAGGGCACCGATCCCGCCCCGGCCCTGCGCGAGCTCCTCTCCGGCTCGCGCCGCGCGTTGGAGTTTCCCGCCAAGGTCCGGCCCTTCACCCCGCCCGACTACCCCGAGGCCGAGTGGTCCGACGCGCAAAAAGCCTCCGCCCGCGCCGCTGATCGCCAGAACCGAGTCCTCCAAAAACTCCGCGACATAGCCGCCGACGCCACCGACTACTTCAACGACCACGGCGAAAACGCCCTCTTCCTCGGCTTCCCCCTCCTCTCCCTGCCCGCCACCGGCGGCGGCGGCCCGCGCGAGACCTTCCAATCCAAATCGCTCCTCGCCCCGCTCCTGCTCGCGCCCGTCACCCTCCGCGTCCGCCAGGGCACGCGCGCCGGCCTCACGCTCGAGACCGCCGGCGAGGGCGCCGAGCTGCTCGTGCCCAACCCCGCCCTGCTCGCCTGGATCGAACAACAAACCGGCGAGGACACCGACGCACTCTTCGCCGACGAGAGCGGCGAAGACCCGTGGGGCGAGGTCGCCGCCCTGCTCGAGCTCGTCACCCGCGCCGCCGGCCTCGATCCCGCCCGCGTCCTCTTCGGCGCCGACACCCCGCTCCAAGCCGTGCCGCGCGCCGCCGACCTGCCCGCCGAGCCCACGCTCATCCCCGCCGCCGTCCTCGGCCTCTTCCCGCTCACCAACCCCGGCCTGCTTCGCGACACCAAGTGGATGCTCGAAAACGAGCCCGCCCTCGCCAACCCCGTCCGCGCCTTCCTCTCCCCCCGCGCCCTCGCCGAGGCCGAGCCCGCGCCCCCGCCCGCCGCCCGCGAGTGGGACCACGGCGCCGCCGCGTCCGTCGCCCCGGCCGACGACGCCGCTTCCCCTCCTCCACCCGCGCCGACCTCTACCTCGCCAGCGCCAACACCCTCGCCCGCGACCACCGCGACGCCGCCCACCGCGACGCCGCCCACCGCCACCGGCGCCGGCGCGGACGAGGCCGACCGTTTCCTCGTCACCCACGCCGACCCCTGCCAGGCCGGCGCCGTCGCGCTCGCCCGCCGCAGCGCCGCCCTCGTCGTCCACGGCCCGCCCGGCACGGGCAAGAGCCAGACCATCGCCAACATCATCGGCGACCACCTCGCGCGCGGCGAACGCGTGCTCTTCGTCTGCGACAAACGCACCGCCCTCGACGTCGTCAAATACCGCCTCGATGGCATGGGTCTCGGCGAGCTCTGCGGCGTCATCCACGACCCCGCCCACGACCGGCGCGACCTCTACCTCGCCCTGCGCGAGCGCCTCGACGCCCTGCCCGAACAGGCCCCGCCGGCCGATCCCGCCGCCTCGCTCCGTCGCGTCAACGAACGCCTCGCCACGCTCCAGACCGAGCTGCGCGACGCCTTCGACCGCCTCCACGCCCGCGCGCCCGAGGCCGACTCCTTCCACGAGCTCACCGGCCGCTGGCTCGCCCTGCGCGCCCGCGTGTCCGCCGAGCTGCCCGAACTCCCCGGCCTGAGCCTCGACCTGCTCGACCTCCACCGCGCCGACCTCGAGGAATGCCTCCTGCGCGCCGCCCCCGCCCGCTGGTCCGAAAGCCCCTTCCGCGACCGCCTCGGCATCGCCCTCGGCGAGTGGCTCGCGCTCGATCCGGCTTCCGTCCCCCGCGCCCTCGAAACCGTCGCCCAGGCCGCCCGCGCCCTCGACGCCGCCAACCCGAACCTCGCGCCGGAGAATCCGGAAAACGCGTCCGCCCACGACACCGTCGCCGCCCCGCCGGCGCCCCTCCCGCCCCCGCTGGTCGCCGAGCGCCCCCCTCTCACTCCGTCCTCTGTCGCTCTGCCTTCTGTCGCTCCGTCCTCTGTCGCTCAGTCCTCTGTCGCTCCGCCCTCCCCGCCACCGCTCGTCGCCGAGCTTCCGCTCGCCGAACAGGCCGCCCGCCGCCGCCAACTCGCCGAGCAGCTCGCCGCCCTCGCCCGCCGCGGCCAGCCCCGCCTCGCCGCCCTCGCGCTCGACGGCGCGCGGCTCACCGCGCTGCGCACCCGCCTGGCCGAGCTCGAAGCCGCCGGCGTGCCGCCCTCCTCCCTCGACGTCCCGCCCGACCGCGAACTCGCCCTCGCGCTCGGCCCGACCCCGCCCGCGCTCGGCGAAACCAAGCGGCGTATCGCCTCGTTGGATACGTGGGACGCTCTCGGCGGCGCCCTGCGCCGCCTCTTCGCCTTCGCCGAAAAGAAGGCCGCCCGCGAGGCGCTCGACCCGCTCGGCCTGCCGCTCGGCCCCGAGGGCGTCGCCCGCGCCCGCACCTTTTATCAGGCGCTCCGCGCGCGCTGGCTCTGGACGGATTTCGCCGCCCAGGCCTTCGGCGAACCCACGCCCGCGACCGTGGCGAACGACGAGACCCTGCGCGCGCTCCGCGACACCTTGCCGGACCTCTTCGCGCTGCACGACCTGCTGCAAGGGGCCGAATTCGCCGACCTCGCGCCCTTCGCCGCCGCCCTTCTGCGGGACGCACCCGCCGCGCTCGAAGCCGGCGCCGACGCCCTGCGCCGCTCCGCCGAACATGCCGACGCCATCGCCGCCTGGCTCGCCGCCGAGCGCGCCACCGGACTCTTCACCGACGAGGCCCTCGCCGCCGATCTTCACGCCGCCCTCGCCGGCGAGCCCGCGACGCCCGGCGCCGAGGCCCGGCTGGCCTTCGCCCCGACGCTCGACGAGGCGGTGCGCCTGAGCGACCGGCTGCGCGCCCTGCCCGCGCCGCTGCCCGCCGCGCTCGCCGCCGTGATCGACCAGGGCCTCGACTGGGCGGCCGCCGAGCCCGTGCTGCGCTCCGCCGCCCTCGCCGGCGCCATCCGCGCGCGCCTCCGCACCGAACCCGCCCTCGCCCGCATCGACACCCGCCGCATCGAGGCCGCGTTTTCCGAACTCGCCGAGCGCACCGCCGAGAAACAGGGCCTCGTCCGCGCCCACGTCGTCCACCGCTGGCGCAAGCTCTGGCGCGAGCGCCTGCTCGCCGCCACCGGCACGCGGCTCAACTCCACCGGGGCGGCCCTGCGGCAGCGTCTCTTCGTGCGCGGCCAGCGCGCGCTCAAGCTCCGCCAGATGATCGCCGCCGGGGCGGACGCGGCCGGCGGCGACCCGCTCTTCGACCTCTGCCCGGTGTGGATGGCGGGACCGGCCACGGTGGCGCAGATTTTCCCGCGCGTCGCGCTCTTCGATGTCATCGTCTTCGACGAGGCCAGCCAATGCCGGCTCGAGGAGGCGTTACCCGTGCTGCTGCGCGGCAAACGCGTCGTCATCGCCGGCGACCCGAAGCAGCTCCCGCCCACGCGCTTCTTCGAGCAGGCCCTGGCCGAGAGCGACGACACCGGCGCCGAGACCGCCGACGACGTTTTTCTCCAGCAACAAAGCGAGGCCGAGGACCTGCTCGCCGCCGCGCTCAACCTCGAAGTGCAGGAGGCCTTCCTCGACGTCCACTACCGTTCGCGCAACGAGGCGCTGATCGGCTTTTCCAACGACGCCTTCTACTCCAGCCGGCTCCAGCCCATCCCCGGCCACCCGCGCAACAAGGCCCTGCGCGTGCCCATCCGTCTGCTGCGCGCCGACGGCCTCTATGAAAACCGGGGCAACATCGCCGAGGCGCGCGCGGCGGTGGAGCTGGTGGCGGAGCTGCTCGACGCCGACGAGGCGCCGTCCATCGGCATCGCCTGCTTCAACCTCAACCAGCGCGACCTCATCCTCGACGAGCTGGAGGCGCGCGCCGCCGCCGATCGGGTTTTCGCGGAGCGTCTGGAAATCGCGCGCAAACGGCGCGGGCGGGATTCCTTCGAGGGTCTCTTCGTGAAGAACCTGGAGAACGTGCAGGGCGACGAGCGCGACCACATGATCATCTGCACGACCTTCGGGCGCGACAAGGACGGCAAGTTCCGCCGCAACTTCGGCGCGCTCTCGCGGGCGGGCGGCGAGCGCCGGCTCAACGTGCTCGTCACCCGCGCGCGCGACGCCATCCACGTCGTCACCTCGATCCCGCGCGCCGAGTATCTCGCGGCCGAGCCGGCGGACGGCGAGCGTCCCACCGGGCGGCACCAGCTCTACGCCTACCTGCGCTACGCCGAGCGGCTGGAGGAGCTGTATCGGCGCTGGCAGGACGAGCTCGAGACGGCGCGCCGCGACACCGCGCCCGCCTGCGTGGTGGCCCCGAGCGCGCAACCCTCGGCGGTGGCCGAGGCGCTGGGCGGCGCGCTGCACCGCGAGCACGGTGTCGGCTCGACCGTCCACTGGGGCAACGAGGGTTTCTGCGTCGATCTCGCGCTCACCCATCCCGAGCTGCCGGAGGACGTGACGCTCGGCGTGCTCGCGGACTTCAACCGCTACCGCAAGACGCCCGATCCCATCGCCTGGGAACTCTTTCGCACCACGGTGCTGCGCGGGCAGGGCTGGCAACTGCACCGCGTGTGGAGCCCGGGCCTGTTTCGCGATCCCGCCGCGCAAGTCGCCGCGGTGAAGCGGGAGCACGCGGAGCAGCTCCGCCGCCACCGCGCCGCGGGCGCGTCCGACGACTCCCGCTCGCCCCACGACGACTCCACCACCCGGTAGCGCCCGGGGTTTGCCGGTCCGGGGTTTGCCGGTCCGGGGAGCGCACGCGTCTCGCGTGCCGGCTTCGGCGTCTCGCCGAAGCCTTCGGAAGCGCCGGGCGGGACGCCCGCCGGAGCACCCGGGACGGGTGCGCTCCCCGAACCGGCCGAACATCCGACCGACGCTTAGCCCACCAGCAAGCGGCCGGGTCGGAACGCCCGCCCCCCGCCCCCCTCAGCCGGCGCCGGGCGTGAGCTTGCGCTCGGTCAGCGGCAGCATGACGCCGCGCCGGAAAAGGGTCACCTGCCCCGTGCTCGACGAAACCACGATGCTCACGCAGTCCGTCGCCACGCTCACCGCCGCCGCCGCCGCGTGGCGGCTGCCCAGCCCGCTGGGCAGGGCGTGGTCGTGGTCGGCCGCCTGGAGCAGGCTGCCGGCCGAGGCCACCACGCCGTCGCCGCGGATGACGAAGGCGCCGTCGATGGAGGAGAACTCCTTGATCGTCTCGTCCATGAAAGGATTGAGGATGTTGCGGTCCTCCTCCTTGTATCCATAAAACGGATTCAACACGAGCGGCTTGGTGAGTTTTTCCACCCGGTTGCTGTCGCCTACGACGAAGAGGCAGCCGACCGGCTTGCCCTCGCGCCCCTCGACGCCGAGTTCCATCGCGATGCCGATCACGCGTTCGAGCACCTCCGGTTTCACGTCGTCGGGCAGCAGGTCGGCGTGGCCGCCGAGCAGGGTCTGGAACTCGCGCTCCACGTCCACGATGACCACGGTGTCGAACTGGTTGCTGCCGGCGAGGCCGCCGACGCAGCAGACGCGGTCGTTGAAGGAGATGAGCTCGCGGGTGAGGGCCACGAACATCGCGCTGCGCAGCTGGGCCAGACGCTGGGCGGAGAAGGAGCGCACCTGCACCACCTGCACGGGACGGTCGGCGTCGGTCTCGTCGTCGAGGTCGATGTGGTTGCGCGTGACGAGGATGGTCTTCGTCTTCGGAAACCAGGCCCCCGGCTCGATGCCGCCGACGAAGGTGTCGCCGAAGACCATGATGGCGCGGCAGCCGGCGCCGCGCGCCACGCGGTCGGCCTCGCGGATCATCAGCCGGTTGATGCGGTTTTGCTGGGCCTGCACCGGCCGCGCGAGGATGCCGCCCACGCCGGCCACCAGCCGGTCGTGCAGTTCGCCGAGGGTGGACGCGGCGAGGAGGCTGGCGACGAGTTCGGGCTCCTTGACCAGGCGCGCCACGGTGGCGAGCACCTGCAGGTAGTCGCGCGCCCGGTCGTCGGCCAGCAGGAGGATGATGAGGCGGGCCTTTTCGCCCTCCAGCGTGCCGTCATGCACGATGCCCTCGACGCTGCGCCCGATGGCGAGCACGTAGCGGCGCGGCATGCGCACGCGCACGTGCGGCAGCGCGACGCCGTTGCCCAGATAGGTCGTCATCGTGCTCTCGCGCTGGAGCAGGCCGCGGAGCAGGGCGTCGCGCCTCAGGTCGGAAAAGCAGGCGGAGGCGGTGTCGAGCAGCTCCTCGAGCGCCCCCTTGAAATCCTTCGAACGCAGCTCGATGATGCGATTGCGGGCGATGTGACGTTCGAGGCGCATGGGAGGGGATGGACGGAAGGCGACGGCGGCCCGCCCACGCTGTCACGAAAAATTGAATACACCGGCGCGCCTCGGCGGGGATGGCGGCGCTTTTCGAATCCGGCTTACTTTTCCCAGTCCAGCGCGCCCTTCTTGATCTCGTAGAACAGCCCGAGCACGAGCACGCCGAAGAAGAAGCCGATGGGCGCCAGGATCGAGATGTGGTTGGCCAGAAAATCGCGGTAGATGAAGGCCCAGGGGATGAGGAAAACGACCTCGATGTCGAAAAGGATGAAGAGCATCGCGGTGACGTAGAACTTCACCGAGAAGCGGGTGTGCACGCTGCCCTCGGATTTCACCCCGCACTCGTAGGCGCTGTCGGTGATGGCGTTCTTTTTGCGCGCGCGTTGTCCGAGCAGGTGGCTGACGCCCACGATCAGACCGGCCAGGCCGGCGGCCAGGAATAGCTGGATGAGGATGGGCGCGAAATCGGCGGCGGTCGTCATGCGGGAAAAGCGAGGGCGAAGCGCACAGGCGCGCGCCGTCGGCGGCAAGGTGTTTTTCGCCCGACTCGCGCGCGGGGGAAAGGCCGGAGCCGCGGACGCCGCCGGCCGGCGGCCGGTCGGGAGAGCGCTCCCGGTGCGCCGCCGGTCGGCCGCGGCCGCTCAGCCCGCCGGCTGCACCGGGGCGACCTCGACGGGCTCCTCGCCGCGTCGCGTGCCCACCTCGAGCGTCTCGGCAAACTCGAGAGTGCGGATCTCCTCCGCGATGGGCTCGAAACCCGCCTCGCGCCGCGCCTCGTTCATGCGGCGGAGCATGAGCGTGTCCATCCACACCGGATCGGTGCCCAGCCAGAGCGCCGGGCGACCGCGGGTGTAGCGCGCGTTGTAGGCCGGCCCGCCGACAAATTGCCATTGCTCCAGGCTCACGAGGGAAAAGGCCCACGTTTGGCGCAGCTCGGGGATCGCCGCCATCTCCGCCACGGCGGCCGGGGCGCTGCGCGTGCTGCGGAAAAAGCGCGAGGTGTTGGACGCGTTCCACAGGGTCGCGTTGACCAGCGCTCCGTTCACGCCGAGCGCGGCGTGGTCGGTGTAAACGGGGAGGTTTATCCAAAAATCCGCCTCCAAGAAGAGGGGGGTGGCGAGGAAACTTTTGCGGTCGGCGGCGAGGTCCTCGTCGGCGGGCGAATCGCCGCGCGCCAACCGGTCCAGATCAAAGGTCGGCGCCCGGTCTTGGCGGCCGGAAAGGATGGGGTCGAAGCGCGAGGGCAAGGGACTGTCGTAGAACCAGATGGGATCGTAGTAGCGGCCCGACTCCAGCACGTAGAGCGGATGCCCGGCGAAGGGCGGCGTGAGACGCGGGTCGGTCGGCAGAAAACCCGTCAGGCGCAGGCGGAGTTGATTCAGCCCCACCAGAAAAATGTCCTCGGCCTCGTAGCCGCGCCGCACGAGGGCGTCGATCACCGCGCGGACGAGCGCCTGCGGCGTGGCGAGCCCGGGACCGGATTCGGCGTAGATTTTGAGGCCGACTTTTCCCTTTTCGCCGGGAGTGAGCCGGCGCCCCACCTGGGCCTCGAAACGCCGGAGCAACGCCTCCACGGCCGGCTCATAGTGGGCGACGTCGGCGGTGGCGGGGCTGCGTCCCTCCGGCAAAGGCGGCAACGGCGCCTCCCAAAGCGAGGTCTGCGACCGTGCCGGCGAAGCGGCGACGAAAAGGCAGGCGACCGAGAGCAAAAGCAGGCGTAAAAACATGGAAGGAGGGACCCTTGACAGAGCAGGCCCCCGCCCGAAAGTGCAACCCCGCCCGGATGCCGCGCCTCAAAGACAGCTGCAAACAAGACCTTAAGCTGCGCATCAACATCGTGGACGTCATTTCGCGCGTGGCGACGCCGCGCCGCGCCGGCGGCAGCCGTTTCAAGGCCCTCTGCCCCTTCCATCAGGAACGCACGCCTTCCTTCCACTTCGACTCCGACAAGGGTTTCTACAAGTGCTTCGGCTGCGGCAAATCGGGCGACATTTTCACCTTCGTTCAGGAGACCGAGGGGCTGAATTTCACCGAGGCGGTGGAGGCGCTCGCCCAGCGTTTCAACGTCGCGCTGGAATACGAGGAGGGCGGCGGCGGTCCGTCGCGCGAGGAGCGTTCGCTGCGGCAGGAGTTGTTCGACCTGCACGAGTTCGCGACGGAGCACTTCTTTCAGGCCTTCAAGGGACCGGGCGATTCCGCCGCGTGGATGCGCGACTACTGGACGCGCGAGCGCCGGTTCTCCGCCGAGCTGGCGGACGAGTTCAAAATCGGTCTGGCCGATCCCGCCGGCGGCGGCCTGGGCGCGGCGGTGATGCGCAGGAAATTTTCGGAGGAGGCGATCCGCCGCTCGGGCTTGTTTTTCATCTACGACGACCAGCTCATGACGCCGGCCGCGCTGCGTCCGCGCTTTCGCGGCCGGCTGATGATCCCGATTCGCGACCATCAGGGCCGCGTGGTCGCCTTCACCGCGCGCCAGACCAAGCTCACGCCGGAGGACGACCCGGCGCACGAGGCCAAATACGTCAACTCGCCCGAGACGCCGATCTTCACCAAGGGCAACCTCCTGTTTAACCTCGACCGCGCCCGCGCCCACGCCGGCGAGGGCCACCCCTTCGTGCTCGTGGAGGGCCAGCTCGACGCCCTGCGTTGCTGGTCCGTCGGCCTGAAAACCGCCATCGCGCCGCAGGGCACGTCGATCACCGAGGGACAACTGCTCCTCCTGCGCCGCTACCACAACGAGCTCGAGTGCTTCTTCGACAGCGACGGCGCCGGGCAAAAGGCGGCGCGCCGCCTCCTCCCGCTCGGCCTGAAAACCGGCATCGAGGTCCGCTTCCTCACCCTCGCCGGCGACGGCAAGGTGGATCCCGATCTGCTCTTCCTCGAAAAGGGTCTCGACGCCTACGCCGAGCTGCGGAAACACGCCTTCGGCGGCATGCAGTTTCTCCGCCGCTTCGTCCTGCCCGACTCCCGTCAGGCGACGCCCGAACGCGTGCAGGGCGCGGTGCGCGAGATTTTCTCGGTCGTGGCCTCGGCCGATTCCGAACTGCTGCGCCGCCGCCTGCTCGGCGAAATCGCTCCCGCCCTCGGTGCCTTGCAGATCACGCCCGACGTTTTTGAACGCGATTTCGCCAAGTTCCTGGCCAACGGCGGCAAGGCCGAGGCGCCCGCCTCCATCGGCGGCAACGGCGCCGGCCCGGGAAGCGGCGGCTTCGCCCCCTCCGCCTCGCAGGCGGCGGGAGGAAGCGGTGCCGGCGCCGGCGCGGCCGGCTCCCCGCCCCACCCGACCACCGGAGCCGCCGGGGCCGCGTCCGCCGCATCCGCCGCGTCGTCCCCCGCCGACGACCGCTCCAGCCCCGAGCACGACCTGTTGTTGACCCTCCTGCACTTCGAGCACGTCGGCAAAGCCCTCGCCGCCACCTGCCCGCACGACTGGATCGACGAAACCCTGCCCTCCGGCGCTTTGCTCAACCGATTCCTCGCCGAGTTTTCAGAGGACCTCTGGCCGGGCCGGGACCAGCTGGACAACCTGCTGGAAACCGACGCCGAGCGGGCCCTCGTCGCCTCGCTGCTTTTCGAAACACCCCAGATCGACGACCCCCAAAAGGTGATCCTCGAAGGGCTCTCCCGCCTGCGCCTGCGCGCGCTCACCCCCCGCCTGCGTCAGATCGACCTCCTCCTGAGTCAGGCCTCGGCCGACAACACCATTGACGCCACCGTCTTGCTAAAGGAACGCTCCGAGCTCCAGCGGCGTTTGCGCTCCCCCCTTGCGCTCACCGCCGTCGCCTGATAGCGTTCTCCCTTTTCGCATCTTCCCGCCCGCTTCCTGACAGTCTTTTTTTCGCCCGTCTCCTCCGCCCACATCTCATGCCGCGCAAAGCCAAGTCCGCCCCCGCCGCCGACATTCATTCCGACGCCGTCGAGGCCGTGATCGACAGTTCGCACAGCCCCGAAGGCCTCTCGGACAACCCCGCCGACAATCTGCCGCCCGGCGGCATCAACGACAAGATTCGGGCCCTCATCCGCCTGTCGAAAGAACAGGGCTACCTCACCTTCGACGACATCAACGAGGCGCTGCCCGACTCCGTCGAAAACCAGGAGGAGATCGATAACGTCCTCTCGATTCTCCAGAACCTCGAGATCGAGATCCTCGAGCCCGAGCAGGTCGAGGAGTTCAAACAGCGCCAGGTGCAGGAGGAGGAGGAGGAGACCCGCACCTCCCAGAACGACATTCTGGACGACCCCGTCCGCATGTATCTGAAGCAGATGGGCCAGGTCCCGCTGCTCACCCGCGAACAGGAAGTCGAGATCTCCAAACGCATCGAGACCGCCGAGCTGAAGGCCCAGGAGGCCCTCTTCGAGGTCGCCATCATCGGCAAATACATCGCCGGCCTCGGCCAGAAGCTCATCGACCGCACCGAGCGCTTCGACCGCATCGTCATCGACAAGAAGATCGAGAGCCGCGACGCCTACTTCAAAAACCTGCCCAAATACGTCGAGCTCACGGTCAAAAACGAGGAGTCCGTCGCCGAGTCCTGGGACGAATACCAGAAGGCGAAAACCGACGCCGATCGGAAAAAAATCCTCTCCAAACACCACAAGCGCGAGGGCACCCTCCGGACGAATTTCTCCAAGTATTTCTTCAAGCTGAAGGTTTACGAGGAGTGGCTGGAACAACAGCAGCCCGTGCTGAGCGAGATCGAAGCCCTCAACGCCCAGCTCGAGCGCGCCAAACATCCGAAGACCAAGAAGGACGCCGCCATCGACACCAAGGCCATCCAGGGCCGCCTCAAGCAGATCGAGGCCGAGTTCCGCGTGGAGCCGAAGCGTTTCCTCGACGTCGTCCGCCAGACCAACGTCCACGTCCGCGAGGCCCACCAGGCCAAGACCGAGATGGTCGAGGCCAACCTTCGCCTCGTGATCTCGATCGCGAAGAAATACACCAACCGCGGCCTCTCCTTCCTCGACCTGATCCAGGAGGGCAACATGGGCCTCATGAAGGCGGTCGAGAAGTTCGAGTATCGCCGCGGCTACAAGTTCTCCACCTACGCCACCTGGTGGATCCGGCAGGCCATCACCCGCTCCATCGCCGATCAGGCCCGCACCATCCGCATCCCGGTCCACATGATCGAGACGCTCAACAAGGTGATGCAGGTCCAGAAGCAGCTCCTCCAGGAATTCGGCCACGAGCCCAGCCCCGAGGAGGTGGCCGACGAGATGAACCTGCCCGTCGAGCGCGTGCAGCAGATCATGAAGATGGCCCAGCAGCCCATCTCGCTGCAAAGCCCGGTCGGCGACGGCGACGACACCTCCTTCGGCGACTTCATCGAGGACAAGTCGGCCGAGAATCCCTACGACATGACGGCCTACTCGCTCCTCCGCGAAAAGATCGTGGACGTGCTCGACTCCCTCACCGAGCGCGAGCGCCGCGTGCTCTCGCTGCGCTTCGGCCTGGTGGACGGCTACAGCCGCACCCTCGAGGAGGTTGGCAAGCAGTTCAAGGTCACCCGCGAACGCATCCGCCAGATCGAGGCCAAGGCCCTGCGCAAGATGCGCCACCCGACACGCCTGCGCCAGCTCACCGGCTTCTTCGACGCCGAGCAGCCCGACAACGCGCAAAACCTCATCAAGCAGGTCCAGGCCAACAAGCCCGTCTTCCCCAAGATGTGAGGCCGACATGCGTCCAAACTGAGCCTGTGATGGGCAAAAGGATCGGGCTCTTTGTGTAGCGTTGGCCGTCCCCGGCCAATTGCCGAAATCGTCCCATCTGCAAAGCGAAGTGGTATGACGCCCCCGAGCTCCAGGACCCGGAACCGTATCTAAAAAAAGCTACAAAAGGCGCGGGCGACCCTCGCGCCTTTTGCTTTTCACCCACCCGCAGCCCCCGCATCGCCCCGCAGCCCTCCGTCGCCCCAGCCGTGATCACCGCCACACGACGCCCCTCCCCGCTCCTGGTTTCGGGTTTGGCCATCTGGCTGGTAGCCGCCGCCGGCTGCACCCTGCCCTTCGGTGGCACCGACCGCGCCGCGCCGAGGGAGGCCGCGGCGCCCGCGGGGAGCCTGAACCGGGAACCCGCGCCGCCGCCCACCTATGTGGCGCCGGCGCATCGTCCCGTCGGGCGGGTCTTGTATCCGGACCCGGAGGGCGGGGTGGCGGTGGTCGAGTTGTCGCCCTTCGTGCGGCCCGCGTTGATCGCGGATTTGAAGGGACGCGAGCTCATCGCCCGCAACCCGGACACTTTGGAAAAGACCGCCACTCTCCTCGCCTCGGGGCGCCGCGACGGCGCCATTTTGGGCGTCTATGTGAAGGACGGCATGCCCGCCCCGGGCGACGAAGTCGCGCTGCCGCCGGCGTTTTAGTGTGGCCGGGGCGAGAGTGTCCGACGCCGGTTGTTCCGCCGTCTGGGGACTTAGGGTGGGGCGGGACCGCCGGGCCCACCGCGAAGGATGAGCGGTAATCGCTTCCCAAACCAGCGCTCACGGAGTGAGCGCGCTACTTTCCAGAAGCCTCCAAATCGGAGCACACTATAAAAATCCACGGCCACCACGGAAGCGCCACCCGACGCCGGACGGGACCTCCGTGTCCTCCGTGGGCCCGCGCTCCGTGTCCTCCGTGGCCAAAAAAACTCCGCCTATTTCAGCTACGAACAGGTTTTGCGACCTATGGTCGCTCGGGACCGCCGGGCCCGCCGCGAAGGATGAGCGGTGCACGCCTCCCAAACCAACGCTCACGGAGTGAGCGCGCTACTTTCCGGAAGCCTCCAAATCGAAGCCCACTATAAAACCCCGGCCGCCTCGGAAGCGCCACCCGACGCCGGACGGAACCTCCGTGTCCTCCGTGGGCCCGCGCTCCGTGCCCTCCGTGGCCAAAAAACTCCGCCTATCATCTGCGGGCAAACCCCGCCCGCCACGGAAACGGCCCGTTTGCTTTTCCCCACGCCCGACGTCCACGCGCTCGGTATAACCTAACTAACGTCAGGCGCCACAGGCCCGCGCCCCGGCCAGGCTCAGGCGCACGAGCTCGGGCATGAAGCGCGGCGGCACCGAGCCGATCGCCAACACCGCCGCGTGGTAGGCGCCGAGCGAGAAGTCCGCGCCCCGCTCGCGCTGCACCACCTGCCGCAGTCGATGATGCGCCATGCGGCCGACAAAGTAGGTGCTGAGCTGCACCGAGCTCTGCTTGGCGCGGACGATCTTCAGCTTCGCCTCGCCCGCGGACTGAAACCCATCCTCGACGAGCAGGCGCATCGCCTGCTCGTCGCTCATCGACGTGCAGTGCATGCAGTAGTCGAGGATCGAGTTGACCACCGCGCGCAGGTAAAACTTGAGCTGCATGAGACGCAGCCGCAGGTCGCCCTCCCCGTAACCGCGGTCCAACATCGCGGCCTCGTTGTAAACCGCCCAACCCTCGATGTAGCTGCCGGACTGAAGCACGCGCCGGATCAGCGAGGGGTGCCGATTCGCATGCTCGAGCTGCACGTAGTGGCCCGGGTAGGCCTCGTGCAGGGTGAGGATTTTCAGCATGTGCGTGTTGTATTCCTCGAGGAAGCTGCGCTTCTGCTCCTCGGTCCACTCGGCGAGCGGCGGGCTGACCGCGTAGTAGCTCGGGCCGTCGGCATCGAGCGGCGGCGAGTTTTCCATGTAGGCGAGCGCGGTGCCCCGACGAAACTCGGGCATCTCGATCACCGCGCAGCGATCGGGCTCGGGCAGGCGCAGATAATCCGTGCGCCGGATAAAATCCTTTATCTCCGCCACCGTGTCGCGCACCGCTCCGACCATCTCCCCGGCCGCGCCGTGCTCCCGATTCACCGCCGCGATGACGGCGCGAACCGTCTCGCGACGCCCCTCGGCGTCGTCCGGCGGCGGCACCCGATCCGGGAACCAGGCGGCCCAGAGCTGCCGCGCGACGACGTGCAGCTCGCGGTGCACCCGCGCGCGCTCCGCCTCGGCGTCGGCGAGATTTTCCTCGGGGCTCACCGCCGCGCCGATCTCGAGCTCGAACTTGCGGGCAAACTTGTCCCGCCCGAGACGCCACTCGGGGTCGGCGCGTTCACGCAGCGGGCCTTCCAGAAATGCCTGAAACTCCCGCAAGGCGACGACGACCTTGGCCGCCGCCGCGCGGAGCTCGGGCAGGCGCGGCGAATCGCCGACGTGCGCGAAGAGGTCGGTCTCGTAGAAGGAAATCGCCCCCAGATTCTGGCGAATGGCCGTCTCGAGCACCGGCGCGACCGGGCGAGTGAGCGAACGCCGCGCCTCCGCGACGATGCGCGGCATCTCGGCCATGCGCGCGAGGGCGTTGGCGATGTTTTCCTCGCGCGGCAGCGTGGACTGCGCCACGAGCGCGTAAACGCTGTCGTTCAGGTAGCGCCCGTAAACGCGCGGATCGGTCTCGAAGGGCCGCAGCTCCTCCGCGTTCCAAAGCTGGGCCACGAGCTCGTTGCGCCAGATTTCGAAGTCGATCCGCCCGTCACGCGACAGCCGCGCCACGTCGATCCGCTCCGGGAGTTCGCGCAACGCGCGTCGCGCCTGCTCGCTCCAACCCTCGCGCGCCTCGGGCGAGATGTCGTCGAGAAGCGCGTCGAAACGATGGTCGCCCAAACCGGTCGCGAGGCTGGGCTGACGGCGAAACGTCTCCTCGAGATACTCGCGAAAGAGCGTCTGCAAACGCATGTCCTCGTCGTTGGACGAGGCGTCGCGAACCTTGGACGCGAGATCGGGAGCGGAGTCGGGCGAGAGGGCGGTCGGCACGGTGTGGGAGGAGCGAAGGAGGGGGAGCGCGTCGGGATCCTACTCCGGATGTCCGTCGAGGAAGGCGCGGGTGAAAAACTCGGTCAGCCGGCGCGATCCGTAGGGAGTGGCCGCGCTGCCGTGGCCGCCGCCGGGCACGACAAGCAACTCGAAGTCCTTGTCGGCGCGGATGAGCGCGTCCACGACCTGGAAGGTGCTCGCCGGGTCCACGTTTTTGTCGAGCTCGCCGACCATGAGCAGGAGTTTGCCGTCAAGCTTGTGGGCGTCGGCGACGTTGGAGCTGCGCACGTAGCTCTCGTCCACCGGCCAGCCCATCCATTGCTCGTTCCACCAGATCTTATCGACGCGGTTGTCGTGGCAGCCGCAGTCGGCCACGGCGGCGCGGTAGAAGTCCGCGTGGTCGAGCACGGCACGCATGGCGCTCTGGCCGCCGGCCGAGGTGCCGAAGATGCCCACGCGCGTCAGGTCCATTTCCGGTCGGCCGGCGGCGGCGGCTCGCATCCAGAGGATGCGGTCCGGGAACCCGGCGTCGCCGACGTTCTTCCACGCCACGTCGTGAAAGGCCTTGGAACGGTTCGAGGTGCCCATGCCGTCGAGCTTCACGACGATGAAGCCGCGGTCCGCCAGCTCCTGGTTGCGGAAGCGGGCCGAAAAGGCCTTGGGCGTGAAGGAATCGTGCGGACCCGCGTAGATGTCCTCCAGCACCGGATAGGTCTTCGCCGGATCGAAATTTTTTGGACGAATGATGATGCCGTAAATGTCGGTGACGCCGTCGCGTCCCTTGGCCACGAAACGCTCGGGCGGGCGCCAGCCGTCGGCCACGAGCTCGGAGACGTCGGCCTCCTCCAGACGGCAGACGAGGGAGCCGTCCGAGGAGCGACGCAGCTCGGTGATGGGCGGCCGGTCCACGCGCGACCAGGTGTCGATGAGGTGGCGGCGGTCCGGCGAATAACGCACCTCGTGGGTGCCGTCGCCGGAGGTCAGGGCGACCAGCCCGGAGCCGTCGAAACCGATCCGGTAGTGGTGAACGTGATACGGATCCTCGCCCGGGTTCATGCCCGAGGCGCGGAACCAAACCTGCCGCGCGTCGCCGTCCACCCGGTCCACGCCGCGCACCACCCACTCGCCGCGCGTGATCTGGTTTTTCACCCGGCCGGTCGCCGCGTCGTAGAGGTAGAGATGGTTCCAGCCGTCGCGTTCGGACATCCACACGATCTCGCGGGTGGCGTCGAGATACTCGCAGAAATATTTCTGCGAGTAGCAGACGAAGGTCTCGCTGGTCTCGTCCACGATGGCGCGGACGGCGCCGTCGGCGGCGTTGACGCCCACGATGCGCAGAGCCTGGTGGCCGCGCTGGTTGAAGAGGAAGGTGAACTCGCCCGAATCCCGCGCCCAGCGCAGGTCGTCGATGGACCAGGGATTTCCGAAGAGCGTGTCGTCGAGCGGAATCTCACGGCGAGCCTCGGGGTCGAAAAGATGCGGTTTGGCGTAGGGCACCTCGTCGCCCGGCTTGAGGTAGGGGATGACGATGGTCTTGGGCTGGAGCTGATCGCGCGGCGACGACTCCACCAACGTGACGCGACGGCCCGCGCCGGGCGTGTGGCGCATGGCCACGAAACGGCGCGAATCCGGCGACCAATACACCTCGGGCGTGGGCTCCGGCGGATCGCCGGCCTCGTGGTTCATCTGCACCGCCCGGCGCGCCTCGGCGTTGCGCGCGTAGCTGGAGAAGGGCGTCGCGTCCCGGGTCAGCGGCGTCTCGGCGCCGACCTCGCGCAGCTCGCGGAGGACGAGATTGTCGTCGCGCACCAGCACCTCCCAGCGGCCGTCGGGCGACCGGGCGCCCTCCGACGACACGCCGGCCGAGTCGTCCTCGTCCGCGCGCGGGCGGCGCCGGGGCCGCTCCGGAAACTCCATGGGATCGGTGATGGCGGCGAGCCCGGGACGCTCCTCGCCGACGAAGACCGCGATGGTCTCGCCGGTCTTGCCGGCGACCAGCCACGCGTGGCCGGCGTAGGTGTTTTGATCCCGCTCCTCGCCCGGCTCCAGGCTGGCGTAGAAACGGCGCCCGCCGTCGGGAGTGAGCCAGAACAGGTCCACCGCCTGCTCGCGGCTGTTCACGAAAAGGATGCTCGTCACCCGGTCGCTGGCGCGGGAAGGGCGCGCTTCGCGACGGGCGCGCAGCGTGTTTTCCAGCGCGGCGGAACGGCCGGTCGGCGTGAGCTCGTGGCTCGCCAGATCGAGCATCCAGGCGCCGAAACGGCCCTGCAGTTTCACACTCGAACCATCCTCGGCGAATTCGAGCGCGTCGATGGGCAGCGAGTCGGCGGAGACCTCACGCCCCAGCCGGGCGGACAAGGCCGCGGCGACCCGCGCGTGGTCGAAGGCGGGCTCGCGTTTGCCGATCGCCGCGTCCACCAGCACGAACTCGCGCCGGGAGGGGCCGATCTCCACCCGATACCAGAAACGGTCGGTGGGGCGACCGTCGGCCACGATCCACTGCGGATCGACCTGGTCGCGATAAACCCGCGGCGCGGCGGAGACCGACGCCGTGGTGACAAAACCGAGAACCAGGGCCATGGAGAAAAGCGGATGGAGACGGCGGACGAACGAACGGAGCATGACTATTTGGCCTTGGCCTTGGACTTGGCGCCGGAGGACCGGGCGGCCGGGCGGGCGGAGGATTGGCCGGCGTTCATGATCGCCTCGATCTCCTCGGCCTCGATCGGGATGTGGGCCATGAGATCGACCGGACCGGAGTCCGTGACGAGCACGTCGTTCTCGAGCCGGACGGCGAAGCCCTCCTCGGGGACGTAGATGGCGGGCTCGACCGTCATCACCCAGCCGGCCTGCATGGGCTCGGTGGTGATGGCGAGGTCGTGAACGTCGAGGCCGAGCGGATGGCCGACGCCGTGCATGAAGTATTTTTTCACCGCGGGCGCGTCGGGTTGCTGGCGTTTGATGTCGGCGGGTTTGAGCAGGCCGAGCTTGAGCAACTCCTCCTCGACGTATTGCTCGGCCTCCTTTTGCCACTGTTTGGGCTTTTTGCCCGGGACGAGACCGGCGGTGCAGCGGCGGAGGACGTGCAACACCGAGTCGTAAACGGCGCGCTGGCGTTTGGTGAAACGGCCGTTGACCGGGATGGTGCGGGTCATGTCGGCGTTGTAGTTGGCGTGGGTGCCGGCGACATCGAGCAGGAGCAGCTCGCCGTCGCGGCAGGCCATCTCGTTGGCCACGTAGTGGAGGCAGCAGGCGTTTTTGCCCGAGGCGATGATCGGCGGGTAGGCGAAGCGTCCGCCGTGGGAGATAAACTCGTGGGCGAACTCGGCCTCGATCTGGTATTCGAGCACGCCCGGCTTCGTGAAGCGCAGCACGCGATCAAAGGCGCGTCCGGTGAGGTTGCAGGCCTCGCGCAGCAGGCCCACCTCGAGGTCGGACTTCACCGCGCGCAGGCGATGCATGAAGGGCGCGAGGCGCTCGTATCGGTGAAGCGGATACCGCTCTTTGATCTCGGCGATGAAGCGGGCGTCGCGGCTCTGGACCTCGATCACGGCGCGCTTGTGCTCGTTGCTGTTGAGGAAGAGCGCGTCGCACTCGCAAGCGAGGGCGTGAAAGGCGCGCGGGAAGGCGGAGAGCCACTGGATGTTTTGCACGCCGGTGCGGGCGCGAGCCTCGTCCTTGGTGAGCTTTTTACCCTCCCAGAGCTCGTTCTCGAAGTTGGGTTCGCGGAGGAAAAGGATCTCGCGCTGCTTGGGGTCGTCGGCCTCGGGGAAGAGCACGAGTATGCTCTGCTCCTGCTCGACGCCGGTGAGGTAAAACAGGTCGGAGTTGACCACCGTGGGCTGCACGCCGTCGGCGTTGGTCGGGCAAACGTCGTTCGCGTTGACGACGGCCAGTGCCTTGGCGGGCAAAAGCGCCGCGAGGCGGCGACGGTTTTCGATTAACAATTCCGCGGGAATCGACGGGTAGCGCATGACTGGGAGAAAAGGGGAAAGTGAGGCGGGGAGGATGGGCCCACGAAACACACGAAAGCCGGAGCGGACGAGGGGCGGGTCCGGGACCGGCGCGCCAAAGGCGGAGGGCTTGGGCGAAGGGACCGGGGCCGGTGTGGGTTCTCTGATTTTCGTGCTCTTTCGTGTGTTTCGTGGGCCAAAAAATCAGTCGGCGGCGGCGGTGGCGGCGGACGCCGTGGCGAGGCTCTCGAATTCGAGAATCGCGTCGGGCAGGCCGAGGGAGCTGGCGCGGACGCGGATCACGCCCGCTTCGCCGGCGCGCGGGCGCACGATGGCGAGCACGAGGCCGTTGAAGGCCGGCCGCGTCGCGGAGGAAAAGGTGACGTGGCTGGTGGCGTCGCCGTTGTCGGTGGCCACGAGGTCGGCCGGGCCCTCGACGGTGAAGGTGACGACGGGCTTGGCGCGCGGCACGAGGTCGCCGCGCTCGTCCACCACGCTCGCGGTGACGAAGCCGAGGTCGAGCCCGTCGGCGCGCAGCAGCGAACGGTCCACCTCCAGTTTCAGACCCGCGGCCTCACCGGCGGTGCGCACGGTGTCCTCCGCCCAGGGACGGCCGTCCTTGTAGGCGACGACCTTGAGCTCGCCGGGTTGGTAAACGACGTCGTTCCACCGCAGACGATACTCGAAGGGACCGCGTTTTTTGCGTCCGAGGGAGACGCCGTCGAGGAAGAGCTCGGCCTCGTCGCCCGAGGTGTAAACGTGGACGGGCGTCACCTCGCCGACGCGTTCCGGCCAAGTCCAGTGCGGCAGGATGTGCGCCATGGGGTGCTCGGGGCGCCAGCGGGCTTGGTAGAGATGGAAGCGGTCTTTTTTGAACCCGGCCAGGTCCACGATGCCGAAGTAGGAGCTGCGCGAGGGGGACTGGTTTTTCTCCATCAGTTCGAGCTCCTCCTTCATGCGCGCGAGCTGCTCGGGGTCGCTGAGATTCATCAGCGCGGAGCCGTCGGAGGTGTAGGGCGTGGGCTCGCCCAGGTAGTCGATGCCGGTCCAGACAAACTCGCCCAGCGTGGCGGGCGTCTCGTCGAGCCACTTGAACTCGGCGTCGGGGCTCCAGGCCCAGCGCGGCGCGTAGAGGTCGTAGGAGCTCATCTGGAAATTCGCCATGCCGCCGCCGCGCGAATCGATGACCGGGAAAAAGTATTCGCCGCGCGAGCTGACGGTGGACGCGGTCTCGCTGCCATAGACCGGGATGGCGGGATTCTCCTTCCGGAAGCGCGCGTAAACCATGCTGCGGTAGTTGAAACCAAATACGTCGTAGATCTCCTGATCGCCGTTGAAGCCGACCGGGGTGTTGTTGAGTCCGGCGGTCGAGCCGCGGGTCGGGTCCTCCTCGTGGACGATGGCGACGAGGCGGCGGGCGATGGCGGCGTTTTCGCGGTGCTCGATGTTCACGATCTCGTTGCCCACGCTCCAGAGGATGAGCGAGGGGTGGTTGCGGTCGCGCCGAATCATGGCGCGCAGGTCGCGCTCGGACCAGTCGCTGAAGATCCGCGCGTAGTCGTTTTCGGTTTTGCCCCAGTGCCAGCAGTCGAAGGACTCGCCGATGACGAGCATGCCGAGGCGGTCGCAGAGATCGAGGAAGGCGGGCGAGGCCGGGTTGTGGGTGGTGCGGATGGCGTTGGCGCCCATCTCCTTCATGAGCTCGATCTGACGCTCGGCCGCGCGGACGTTGAAGGCCGCGCCGAGCGCGCCGAGATCGTGATGCAGGCACACGCCGTTGAGGGTGACGCGTTGGCCGTTGAGCAGAAAGCCGCGGTCGGCGGAAAACTCGATGTGGCGGATGCCGAAGGGCGTCTCGTATTCGTCCACCACGACATCGCCGCGCAGCACCTGCGTGACGGCGACGTAGCGATGCGGGGACGCGACGCTCCAGAGGCGCGGCGCCGAGACCGGGATGCTCTGCGCCACGGTGGCGGAGGAGCCGGCGGCCACGGAAAACGCCTCCGCGGGCGAGGCGGCGACCGGATCGCCCGGCAGCCCGTTCGCCTCCAGTCGATGCAGACGGGTGCGCAAACGCAGCTCGGCGGGAGAGCCGGCATGGTTTTCCACCGTGGTCTCGATCCGCACGGTCGCCTGCTCGGGCGAGACCTCGGGCGTGGTCACGCGCGTGCCCCATTGGCCGACGTGAACCGGAGCGGTTTTCACCAAACGCACGTCGCGGTAGATGCCGCCGCCGGGATACCAGCGGGAGGAGTCGGGCGGATTGTCGAGGCGGATGGCGATGGTGTTGCGTTCCCCGCGCCGCAGGTGCGGCGTCAGATCGACGCGAAAGGAGGCGTATCCGTAGGGCCAGCCGCCGGCGAGGCGACCGTTGCACCAGACGCTCGCGTAGGACATGGCGCCGTCGAGTTCGAGATGGAGGCGATCATCGGCGGCCATGCCGGCCGGGAGCTCGAAGGTTTTGCGATACCACGCCACGCCCCACCACGGGAGCTTTCCGGTGTGGCCGGGATATTCCTGCCTGAAGGGCCCCTCGATGCCCCAATCGTGCGGCAGATCGACGCGCCGCCAATCCTGGTCGTCGAAGTCCGTCAGCGCCGGTCCCACCGATGCGACCAGCGTGGCGGAGGGAGCGAAGGCCAGGGAGGCGGCGGGGACGGAAGCGGGAGCGGTTTCGCGGGTGAAGCTCGCGGAGGCGGCGAGCAGGTTGTCCTTGATTTTCGAATACGCGGTCTGGTCTGCGACGCCGGCGGGCTCGCCGAGACGGAAGGCCCAGTCGGCGTTGAATAGGCGAATCTCGCGCGGGGAGCCGGCGACGGCGACGAACGTGGACAGGCCGGTGGAGAGCGACACGAGGAGCAGACGGAAAAGTTTCATGCGAGGGCGGGCGGGAAAGGCGGCGGCGTCGCGGGCTGAGCGTGGGTCGGGTCCGGGCACCGCCAACCGGAAAGGCGGCGGGCGAGCTTGTATTTTGCTAAGACAAGCGACTGCATGCGGCGCGTTTCGCGTCCCCTACCCTTCCCCATGAGCCAGCTGCCCCAACGATTTTTGCTGAGCGACCAAACCGCCAGAATCCTGCGGGAAGGCGTCGAGCAAGGGCGATGGACGGGACACCTGCCAAGCGAGGCCGAGCTGTGCCGCGAGCTGCAGGTCAGCCGGGTGACGCTGCGGCGCGCGCTGGAGCGGCTGGTGCGCGAACAGCTCATCCGCGCGGGCGGCCGGGGCAGGCATCACGTGATCGTGCGCGAGGTCGCTGCGCCGACCGGTGTGGCGGGGCACACCGTGCGCCTGCTGATGCCCTACCCTTTGCACGAGCTGGGCTCGGCGAACCATGCGGCGCTGGACAAGCTGACCGAGCAGATCAGCGGGCGCGGTTACCGACTGGAGTTCGAGCATCGGCCGCGTCTGTTTCAGCAGGCGCAGACCCCGGAGCTGGAGCGACTGGACGCGTTGCCCGACACGGCCGGGTGGATCCTGCTCTTCAGCACGGCGCCGATCCAGGAGTGGTTCGCGGCGCGGCGGCGCCCCTGCGTGGTGCTGGGACGGCTGCACGAGGGGGTGGAGCTGGCGAGCATCTATCCCGACACCACGGCGGGAGCGCGGCATGCGGCGGGGCTGTTTTTCCAGCGCGGGCATCGCGAGGTCGTGTATCTGATGGCCAATTTTACCAGCCTGGGCGACCGGATGGGCGCGCGGATTTTCGTCGAGGAGATGCGGCGGCTGGGCGGGCGCGCGCGGGTGGTGGAACACGACGCGGAACCGGGGCCGCTGCGCGAGACGCTGCGGGGACTGCTCGCCGGACGGCCGCGGCCGACGGCGTTTTATTCCGGTTGCCCGGAGCACTGCCTGACGACGCTTTGTCATCTGTTGCAGGCGGGCCTGCGGGTGCCGGAGGACGCCGCGATCATCTCCGGGTGGGACGACCAGTTTCTGCGCTACGCGGCGCCCTCGGTGGCGCACTACCGGGTGGACGGCGCGGAGCTCGGGAGAAAAGCGGCGACGCTGCTGTTGGATTTGTTGAGCGAGGGCCCCGGCAAGGTGCGCACGGTGCGCGTGCTGCCGAAGTTCGTGCCGGGGGAAAGCCTGGGCGCGGCGTGAGGGAGCGGCGCGGCGAACGCGGCCGGCGCGACGTTCCATCGGGGTCGGGCGTGAAAGACCGGGCGTCGCTCAATCCATCACGAGCGCGTCCTCGCGCACGGTAAACTTCACCGTCGCGCCCTCGGCGAGCGGCGCCTGCGACGAGGGCGCGGGCGAGCTTCGTCTCAACGTGGCGTTGCAGGAAACGCTTCAGCGGGCGCGCGCCGAAGACCGGGTCGTAGCCTTTTTCCGCGGCCCAGTCCTTCGCCTTCTTGTCTAAGTCCACGGTGACGCGGTGGTCGACGAGGCGCTTGTTCAGGTCGGCCACGAGGAGATCCACAATGCGCGTGATCTCGTCGAGCGTGAGCGGCTTGAAGAGGATGATCTCGTCGATGCGGTTCAGGAACTCGGGGCGGAAGGCCTTGCGGACCTCGGCATCACGCTCTCGCGAACGCTTTCCGGGATCGTGTCGCCGGTCACGCCTTCGAGGAGGTAGCGCGAGCCAAGGTTCGAGGTGAGGATGATGACGGTGTTCTTGAAAACAGGGCGTCTCGCTTTCCCACCTTCGCTACCACGTGCCCACATGAATCGGGCCGAACATGCCCGTGTTGATCAGCGTGGCCCAAACCGTCTTCAGCGTCTGTCCGGTCGCTTCGTTCACGAACAAGGACGATCGACTGCCGCTAGGCCGGCCGAGGATGTAAGGAGCCATCGTTTTCCAAGTTTCCGCCACCTGAGCCTCTCGCCACGAGCGCAATTCGCGCTCGAGCAAAAGCGGCACCGCCAGCGCGGCCGGAATGGTAAGATCGCGATCCAGCGGACGATTCCACTCGCACTTCACGAACACCGCGGTCGTTTGCGGATGGTATAGCGTCGCCTCGATTTTCTCCGCCGAGATCGTGGCGATGCCGCGCGTCGCGTCGCGCTCTGCGAGTCGCTCGACCGATTCGATCACCGCTTTGCCGTCGCTGTAAGGACAGGTGATAAATCCGTTTCGGAGGAGCACAGTGTGGTCCAACCCCTCATAGCCACAATCATGCCCGGGCCGGGTGATCGGGCTGCGGCGCTCATCATTGTCCGCCACCAGCGGGTGCCAGTAAGGATAGGCCTCTACCACCGGGCCATGTGCAGCGATCAACTCGCCAAGCACCGCCTCGCTGTTCTCCATCTCCGCCTGCGGAACACTCCGCCCCAACAATTTCACCATCGCGGCTTGTCGTCCGCGCTGAATTTCTTCGTTTGCCCTAAAAGCCATACAACATGAAACTCAAACATAATGCGTATTTCAAGATTTTATGCATAAAATATCAATTACATGCTTAGTCGCTTAAAAATAGATAGTTCCGTCCCACTTTTCCAATACATCCAGTCACCACTTGACGTTTCCATGCATTTAAAACACGCATAATGCATGGCGCGACGCTTTCCATTAACCGAGCTTGAGCGCGCGCTCACGCTTTTGGCCGATCGCTTGCGCCTGGCGGGCCTACCCCGCCAAGAACTAATTGTCTGCGGAGGCACGTCTTTGATCGCCCGCGGCTTCGTTTCCCGCGCCACCAAGGATGTAGACGTGCTGGCCCTTCGCACCACCGGCGACGAGTTCGTCAGCGCCAGCCGCCTTCCCCCCGAGTTTTACGCGGAGGCGCGCCGTGTGGCCGCCGACCTGGGGCTTCCGGAAAACTGGATCAACTCCGAGCCCGTCTCCTTGTTCGAGATGGGCATGCCGGAGGGTTTTTTTGATCGGCTGGAGGCACGAAGCTATGGCCACCTCACGATCTGGTATATCGGCCGCCTCGATCAGATTCATCTCAAACTCTACGCGGCGGCGGACTCCCACGGCGGGGGCCCGCGCCACTTGAACGATTTGATCGCGCTCCAACCGACGCCCCAAGAGCTGCTGATGGCGGCCCGCTGGACCATGACGCACGACGTGTCGCTCCCGTTCAAGGAACTGCTGAAGGCGGTCCTACAGGACATGCAACATGACGATCTCGCCGCTCAGCTTTAACACCACTGTCCGCGATGGCCTGCTCGATCTGATCTGGCGGCAATGGAGCGCGCTTGGCGTCGCCGGCCACGGCTCGGAAACTCCCGACTGGGCCGTGGACATCGAGGCATTGGTGCTGGTCACCTCGAGACACGGGCGCACGGACCCGCGCCTGTTCGACGAGATGCTCGACTGGCTCTGGGGAAATGCGCAGTGGGTCAACGTCCAGCGCCTGCGCAACATCCAGAAAAAAGTGCCGCTGGGCGACGAACAGGTGCTCTCCGCGATCGCGGCCTGGCTCTGTCAGCGCTCGCCGCTGAGCAAATGGAAACTCCTCGCAACCGCAGCCGCCGCCGGCGTCGGAGCTCCGGCGAGCTTATTCCGCTTTCCAGACGGGCGTGAAATGCCGGTGCGCGGTGAGACGGAGCCGGTTTTTGCGCAACACGGCTTGTTGCGCGCCCCCATCGAACGCCGCGAGATGAGCCGCCCGCCCAACCCCAGGCATGCCGCCGCCTTGGGTTGGAAACTACGCTGCATTTTTGGCGTTCAAGCCCGTTGCGAATTCATCCTCTGGCTGCTCGCCCACGAACGCGGACACGCGGCGGAGATCGCCCGCGCCACCTACTACTTCCCCCGCACGGTGGAGGATGCGCTCCGCGAATTGACCGCTTCGGGCCTGGTGCGCAGTGCGCCCGGCGGACGCTCCGTCAGATACTGGATAAACCCGGACCCCTGGATCCTTTTCCTTCGCAGTTGGGAAACGCCCCGCAGCTTCCCGCGCTGGTTTGATTGGCCGCGCCTGTTCCATTGCCTCGACCATTTCTTGGCCGTGGGCGAAGGGCGGGAACTTGGTCCTTTGCTTCACGCTTCCGAGCTACGTCGCGTGTTCGAAACCATGTTACCTATTATGGAAACGGGAGAGCTTCGCCCTCTGTTCAGCGCGAGCCGCAACGAAACGGGCGAGCAATTTACCCGCGCCCTGCGGAGTGACATCGAAACTCTCTACAATCGTCTTCTCGGACCGTAGGCGCAATGCGACGCCGACCGCGTCCTGATCGTGGCTTGTTCTTCGTGTCGTCCGCCAAGCGCTTCACGGCAGGCCCAGTTCCCACCCAAAGGTGTCCCTGCGGCCACCCCGTAATTCGTGGGGCGCTTGGCTGTCGGCGATCAGCGTGGGCAGCCCTTGATCAGGCGGTAGCTAAAAATCCCCGTGGCGTAGAGCGTGTCCTACGAAAAAAATGCCGAGTTCGCCTGGGAGGACCACGGCTTCACGGAGGTCGACGTTGCAAGCTACTGCGGCGGCATTCGTCACACCCGGAAAACAACTTAAGAACGGGCAGCCAACCGTCGTATATGACCAGCCGAGGTGGCGGCATGAGCCACTTAAGCGAACTCCAACTGATCGTTCTTCACCTTGAATTTTATGTTCGCGCCCTCGGCCACCTCGCCGGCGACGAGGGCGCGGGCGAGCTTCGTCTCGACGTGGCGTTGCAGGAAACGCTTCAGCGGGCGCGCGCCGAAGACCGGGTCGTAGCCTTTCTCCGCCGCCCAGTCCTTCGCCCGCTTGTCGAACTCGACCGTGACGCGCCGCTCGGCGAGGCGCTTGTTCAGGTCGGCAACCAGCAGGTCCACGATGCGGCCGATTTCCTCCAGCGTGAGCGGCTTGAAGAGGATGGTCTCGTCGATGCGGTTGAGAAACTCCGGACGGAAGGCGCGACGCAGCTCGCTCATCACGCTCTCGCGCACCGGGTCGGGGATCGTGTCGCCGGTCACGCCTTCGAGCAGGTAACGCGAGCCGATGTTGGAGGTGAGGATGATGACGGTGTTCTTGAAGTCCACCGTGCGCCCCTGCGAATCCGTGATGCGTCCGTCGTCGAGCACCTGTAACAGAACGTTGAATACATCCGGGTGCGCCTTTTCGATCTCGTCGAAGAGAACGACGGCGTAGGGCTTGCGGCGCACGGCCTCGGTGAGCTGGCCGCCCTCGTCGTAGCCGACGTAGCCGGGAGGCGCTCCGACGAGACGCGCGACGGAGTGTTTTTCCATGTATTCCGACATGTCGAGGCGGACGAGGGCGGCCTCGCTGTCGAAGAGGGTTTCGGCGAGGGTCTTGGCGAGCTCCGTCTTGCCGACGCCGGTGGGGCCGAGGAACAGGAAACTGCCGACGGGGCGGCGCGGGTCCTTGATGCCGGCGCGGGCGCGCAGGATCGCCTCGCCCACCAGCTCCACGCCCTCGTCCTGACCGATGACGCGGCGGTGCAACACCTCGCCGAGGCGCAGGAGTTTTTCGCGTTCGCTCTCCACCAGGCGGGTGACGGGGATGCCGCTCCATTTGGCGACGATGCCGGCCACCTCCTCGGCGGAGACCTCCTCCTTGAAGAGCTCGGTCTTGGCGGAGTCGGCCTCGAGTTTGCGCAGCTCGGCCTCGAGCTGCGGGATGCGGCCGTGGCGGAGCTCGGCGAGTTTGTTGAGGTCGTAGGCGCGCTCGGCTTTTTCGAGCTCGATGCGGGTGGCGTCGAGCTCGGCGCGGACCTTGCGCACGCGTTCGACGGCGGCCTTCTCGGCGTCCCATTTGGCGCGGAGGCCGGCGGCCTGCTCGCGGGCGTCGGCGAGCTCGCGGCTGAGGCTGTCGAGCCGGGCGCGGGAGGCGGGATCTTTTTCCAGCTTCAGCGCGGCCTCCTCGATCTCGAGCTGGAGCACGCGGCGCTGGAGCGCGTCGAGCGCCTGCGGGGCGCTGTCCATCTCGGTGCGGATCATGGCGCAGGCCTCGTCGATGAGGTCGATGGCCTTGTCGGGCAGGAAGCGGTCGGAGATGTAGCGCTCGGAGAGGGTGACGGCGGAGACGAGGGCGTTGTCCTGGATGCGCACGCCGTGGTGCAGCTCGAAGCGCTCCTTGAGGCCGCGCAGGATGGAGATGGCGTCCTCGGTGGACGGCGGCTCGACCATGACGGGCTGGAAGCGGCGTTCGAGGGCGGCGTCCTTCTCGATGTATTTGCGATACTCGTCGAGCGTGGTGGCGCCGATGCAGTGAAGCTCGCCGCGGGCGAGCATGGGCTTGAGCAGGTTGCCGGCGTCCATGGCGCCCTCGGTCTTGCCGGCGCCGACGATGGTGTGGAGTTCGTCGATGAAGAGCAGGATGCGCCCGTCGGAGTTTTTCACCTCGGCGAGCACGGCCTTGAGGCGCTCCTCGAATTCGCCGCGGTATTTGGCGCCGGCGATGAGCGCGCCCATGTCGAGGGCGAAGACGGTCTTGTCCTTCAGGCCCTCGGGCACGTCGCCACGCACGATGCGCTGGGCGAGGCCCTCGACGATGGCGGTCTTGCCGACGCCGGGTTCGCCGATGAGCACGGGGTTGTTTTTGGTCCTGCGGGAGAGGATGCGGATGGCGCGGCGGATCTCGTCGTCGCGGCCGATGACGGGGTCCATCTTCCCCTTTCGCGCCTGGGCGCAGAGGTCGATACCGTATTTGGCGAGGGCGTCGTAGGTGGACTCGGGCTGGTCGCTGGTGACGCGCTGGTTGCCGCGCAGGGCCTTGAGGGCGGCGAGGACCTTGGCGCGGTCGAGGTCGAAGGATTTGAGGTATTTGGCGAAGGCGTCGGGACGGGCGACCTCGACGAGACCGAGCAGTAGGTGTTCGGTGGATACAAACTCGTCCTTGAGCTTCTTCGCCTCGTCCTCGGCGCGGGAGAGGGCGTCGTTGACCGCCTGGGTGACGAAGACCTTGGAGTTGTCCACGCTGCCGGAGCTGCGGGGCAGGCGGCCGAGCTCGCGTTCGGCGGCGAGCTGGAGGGCGGAGACGGTGAGGCCGGCCTTGTCGATGAGGGCGGGCACGATGCCGTTTTCCTGGCCGAGCAGGGCGAGCAGGAGGTGCCACGAGTCCACCTCGACGTGACCGTGGCGCCGGGCGATGGCCTGGGCCTCGGACAGGGCGGTGCGCGACATCTGGGTGAGCGTTTCGGAATTCATATGCCGACATCCTCGCATGGGGCGGACCAGTTGGCGAAGGCTCGCCGCACGAGGGAAACCGGCGGCGGACGGCGCGCGGAGGCGGACGAGCTGACACAGCGGAGCGACAAGGCGTGGGCCAGCTCGTCACGCCTCGCCCCGGGCGGCCTCGCGCCGGAACTCCGCCCGAGACACAATGCGCGGGCCATGGGAACGCGATGGGCGGTCGCGCCGCGTCGGGATCCAAAAACGAAGACGGTCCGCGTCCCCCTCGGCGTATTTAAAGCGAATAACATCCCCTATGCATTTGCTTTGCTCGCACCGTCAGGAACGCGGACCGAAAGTGTCTGTGGAAGAACCGAAGCTGCTTCCGCGCATCCAACCGAAGGGGCCGCAGAGTGGCTCCAACTGCAAGAAAACGCGGGCAACTCTCTTGCGTTGAAAGCGGTTTTTAGGGCGCCTGTCGAGCATCGGATGGGCTTTCTGTTCATCAAAAAGCACGGTTGACGTAAGCGGCTGCCTGCCGCCGATTAACCCCAACAAACTGACATTTGGCCACTTGCTCGCAGCCAAGGGGCCGCACCTGCAAAAAAACCTCCAAAAAATAATCACGATCAGCGGGAGGCGCATACCGCCGTGCGCTCCCTTCGGCGCCCGCGGCGGTCTCGTATGTCGCGAAAGCCGAGCGCCCGCCGCGGGCCGCCGGCGCGGGTCGCCACCCTTCGCATTTCCCCGCCGGGAATCGGCCGGAGGGGTAATTACCGCGAGCGGCGGCGGCCTTTAACGTCGCGACCGGTCTGATCGGACCTAATCCAACACCTGTCGTCTCCGGCCTCCATGGATTTTCCGCCCTCCGCCCAAACCGCTTCGTTCCCTCCCGCCGACCGGCTGGCGACGGGTCGGGAACCGGCGGGACAGGACTCGCGTGGGGACGACGAGCACCGTTACCGCGACCTGCTGGACGCCCTCGATGCCGGTTTCTGCGTAATCGAACCGCTCTTCGACGAACGAGGCCGGGCCATCGACTACGTCTTTCGCGAGACCAATCCCTCCTTCGAGCGCGCGACCGGTCTTCGCGACGTGGTCGGCCTGCGCATGCGGGCGCTGGCTCCGGCGCACGAGCAGGCTTGGTTCGACATTTACGGTCGCGTGGTCCGGACCGGCGAGCCGGTGCGCTTCGAGCAGGAGGCGCGCGCGCTCGGCCGGTGGTATAACGTTTACGCCTACCGCGTCGGCGGGCCGTCCGAGCGGCGCGTGGGCATATTTTTCGAGGATATCACCGCGCGGAAACGGGCGGAGCAGCGGCGGAGCTTTTTGGGGGATCTGGCGGAGAACCTGACGATCCTGCGGGAGGAGGAGGCGGTGATCGGAGCGGCCACGCGAGCCCTGTCGGCGTTTCTCGAAACCGACCGGTGCTTCTTCGTCGAACGCGAGCGCGACCAAGCCTGGCGGCTCGCCGGCCGCGACCATCACCCCGGCGCCTTTCCGCCCGCGGACGAGTTGCCCGCCGCCCTGCTCGATGAGCTCGCGAGCCGGCCTCCGGCTCCGCCCGCCGTGGCGGACGCGGGGGAACTGGCCGCCCTGCCCTTGCCCGCCGGGGAGCGGGCGCTGATCGCCCATCTGCGAATCGAGTCGGTGCTGGCCGCCGCGCCGCGGAGGGAGGCCCGGCCCGCGCTTCTGCTCGTCGTGGCCCATCGCCATGCCCGCGCCTGGTCGGCCGAGGCGATCAAGCTCGTCGAGGAAGTGGCCGCGCGCGTGTGGCCGCTGGTCGAGCGCGCGCGCAGCGAGCGGGCCCTGCGCGCCGCGCACGAGGAGCTCGAACGCCGCGTCGCCGAGCGCACCGAGAAACTCCAGGAGGCGGTCTCGGAACTGGAGGCCTACTCCTACAGCATCTCCCACGACCTGCGCGCCCCGCTCCGCGCCATGCAGACCTACGCGACGATCCTCACCGACGAGTGCGCCGACCGGCTCGGTCCGGACGGGGCCGCGCACCTGCGCCGCATCACCCTCGCCGCCGAACGCATGGACCGGCTCATCCGCGACGTGCTCGCCTTCAGCCGGACCTCGCGCGGGCACCTCGACCTCGAGCGGGTGGAGCTCCTGCCCTTCATCCGACAGGTCATCGAGACCTACCCGAATCTGGAAAACGCGGACGCCCGTTTCGAACTCATCGAGCCGCTCGGCGCCGTCTGCGCCAACGAGGCCGCGCTGAGCCAGTGCGTCTCGAACCTGTTGGACAACGCGATCAAGTTCGTCGCGCCCGGAGTGCGTCCGCACGTGCGCGTGTGGGCGGAGCTTCGCGGCGCGCGCACGCGGCTTTTCATCGGGGACAACGCGCGCGGCATCCCGCCCGAACTGGCGGAGAAAATCTTCGGCATGTTTTACCAGGTCGAACCTTCCCTCGGGGGCACCGGAATCGGGCTCGCCATCGTGCGCAAGGCCGTCGAGCGCATGGGCGGCGCCGCGGGCGTCTTGCCGGCCCCCGGCGGAGGCAGCATTTTCTGGCTCGAACTCGACCACCTCGCCTCGGCCTTCGCCTCACCCGCTCCGCCCGCCTCCGCCGCATGAATCCCCCCCTCAAAGTGCTCTACGCCGAGGACGACGAAAACGACGCGTTTTTTATGCGTCGCGCCTTTGGCAAACTCGGCCGGCCGGCCGAGCTGGAAATCGTCTTCGACGGCCGGCAGGCGATCGAGCGGCTCTCCCGCAGCCTGGATCCGGCGCTCGCCGACTCCGCCCGTCCCCCGATGCCCGATCTCCTCGTCCTCGACATCAAGATGCCCGTGCTCTCCGGCCTCGAGGTCCTGGGCTGGCTGAGGGAGCGGCCGGCATTTGATCGGCTGCCGGTGGTGCTCTTCACCTCCTCCACCCAACCGGCCGACATCGCGATCAGCCGCGCGCGGGGCGCCAACGGCTACTTCTCCAAACTCTCCAACGCCGCCGCGCTGCACGGGCTGGTGGACGCGTTGCTCGCCGCGCTCTCGTCCGAGCCGCGCCACGACGGACCTCTCTCGGTGGACGGCAACCTGCTCGCCGCGCCCGAAACGCCACCCGGCGCGACGGGAGCCTCGGGCGCCCCCCGACCGACCGGATGATCGGTCGGTCGGCGTAACGGAGGCCACGCCGACCGCCCGCAGGGTCGAGGGGCCACGCGGAGGGTCGAGGGTCGGAGGGTCGGCGAATCGGCGGAGCGGCGGAGCGGCGGGAGTGTGGCCGGCCACGGGAGCCCGGACCCGAGCGCGGCCCGCGGGACGCGAGACCGCGGGGGCGAACCGCGGCGCGCCCGGCGGTCGCGCCCTCCCTTTCCGGAAGACCCCGGCTCAACGCGGGGCGGGCATCACTTGCCCGAGGCGTAGGCCTCCATGCCGACGCAGCTGCAAACCAGGTTGCGGTCGCCGTAAACGTTGTCCACCCGGCCGACCGCCGGCCAGAACTTGCTCGCCCGGGTCCAGGGCGCGGGGAAGGCGGCTAGCTCGCGCGAGTAGCCGCGCTTCCAGTCGTCGCCACACACCACCCGGGCGGTGTGCGGGGCGTGCTTGAGCGGGTTGTCGGAGCGGTCGGCGCGGCCGTCGGCCACGGCCTGCATCTCGCCATGGATGCCGATCATGGCGTCGCAGAAGCAGTCGAGCTCGGCGAGGCTCTCGCTCTCGGTGGGCTCGATCATGAGCGTGCCGGCGACGGGCCAGCTCATGGTCGGGGCGTGGTAGCCGTAATCCATGAGACGCTTGGCGACATCCTCCACCTCGACGCCGTGCTTTTTCCAGCCTCGGAGATCGATGATGCACTCGTGCGCCACGCGGCCGTTTTCGCCGCGGTAGAGCACGGGGAAAAACTTCTCCAGGCGCGCGGCGACGTAGTTCGCGTTGAGGATGGCCACCTTCGTGGCGTCGAGCAGCCCCTCGGCGCCCATCATGCGGATGAACATCCAGGGGATGACGAGGATGCTCGCGCTGCCGTAGGGCGCGGCGGATACGGCGCCGATGGCGGCGGGTCGGGTCGTCTCCCCCGTGCCGTGGACGACGTGGCGCGGCGCGCGAACGGCGTGTCCGGGCAGATAGGGCACGAGGTGGGCGGCCACGCAGACCGGGCCGACGCCGGGCCCGCCGCCGCCGTGCGGGATGCAGAAGGTTTTGTGGAGGTTGAGGTGGCAGACGTCGGCGCCGATGCGGCCCGGCGAGGTGAGGCCGACCTGGGCGTTCATGTTGGCCCCGTCCATGTAAACCTGTCCGCCCCGCCCGTGGACGACGGCGGTGATGTCGAGTATCGAGCTTTCGAATACGCCGTGGGTCGAGGGGTAGGTGATCATCAGCGCGGCAAGCCGCGGGGCGTGGGCGTCGGCCTTCGCGCGGAGGTCGGCGAGGTCGATGTTGCCGCGGGCGTCGCAGGCGACAGGCACGACGGAAAAACCGCACATGACGGCGCTGGCCGGGTTGGTGCCGTGGGCGCTGGTCGGGATCAGGCAGACGTCGCGATGGCTCTCGCCGCGCGCCTCGTGGTAGGCGCGGATGGCGAGCAGGCCCGCGTATTCGCCCTGGGAGCCCGCGTTGGGCTGGAGCGACACCGCGGCGAAGCCGGTGATCTCGCACAGCCACGCCTCGAGCTCGCGGGTCAGGCGCTGGTAACCGCGGGTCTGATCGGCGGGGGCGAAGGGATGGATCCGGGAAAACTCGGGCCAGGAGACGGGATACATCTCCGAGGCGGCGTTGAGCTTCATGGTGCAGGAGCCGAGCGACACCATCGAGTGGCAGAGCGAGATGTCCTTCGCCTCGAGCCGCTTGATGTAGCGCAGCATCTCGTGCTCGGTGTGGAAGGAGTTGAAGACGCGGGCGCCCAGGTAGGCGGAGGCGCGGGCGAAAGGCGCGAGGGGGGCGGCCTCCGCGAGGTCGCGGGCGTCGAGGTGGGCGGACTCGCTGAAACAGGCGAGCACGGCCCGGAGCTCGGCCTCGGTGGTCGCCTCGTCGAGCGTGACGCCGACATGCGTCTCGTCGATGACGCGAAGATTGACGCGGCGGGCGGCGGCGGCGGCGTGGACGCGGGCGGCGGAGACGTTGCCCACGGTGAGGGTGTCGAAGACCGGGCCGGCGTTGACCGTCGCCCCGGCGCGGCGGAGCGCGGCGGCGAGAAGCGTGGTGAGATTCCGGATACGCGTGGCGATGCGCCGCAGCCCGGCCGGGCCGTGATAGACCGCATACATCGAGGCCATCACCGCGAGCAGGACCTGGGCGGTGCAGATGTTGGAGGTGGCCTTGTCGCGACGGATGTGCTGCTCGCGGGTGCCGAGGGAAAGGCGGAGGGCGGGGTTGCCCTGGGCGTCCTTGGACACGCCGATCAGGCGGCCCGGCATCTGGCGCTTGAAGGCGTCGCGCGTGGCGAAGAAGGCGGCGTGGGGGCCGCCGAAGCCGAGGGGCACGCCGAGACGTTGCGCGGACCCCACGGCCACATCGGCGCCGAATTCGCCCGGCGGCCGGAGCAGCGTGAGGGCGAGCAGATCGGTGGCGACGACGCAGTAGGCGCCGGCGGCGTGGGCGCGGGCGAAGAGGTCGGCGAAATCGTGCAGGTCGCCGGTGGTGTCGGGATACTGGACCAGCAGACCGAAAAGGCCGGAGGTCGCGGCCGGGTCCAGCGAGGTGTGGTCGCCGACGCGCACGGTGATGCCGAGCGGCCGGGCGCGGGTTTCGACGATGTCGATCGTCTGGGGATGGCAGCGCTCCGAGACGAAAAAGACGCCGCCGTCCGCATCCTTCATGCGATGGCAGAGCATCATGGCCTCCGCGGCGGCGGTGCCCTCGTCGAGCAGGGAGGCGTTGGCGATGTCGAGCCCGGTGAGGTCGGTGACCAGCGTCTGGTAGTTGAGGAGCGCCTCGAGGCGGCCTTGGGAAATCTCGGCCTGATACGGCGTGTATGGAGTATACCAGGCGGGGTTTTCGAGGATGGTGCGCTGGATCACCGCGGGGGTGAGCGTTTCGTGATAACCCAGACCGATCAGGCTGCGAAACACCCGGTTCTGGCCGGCGATTTCGCGAAGCTCCGCCAGCGCGGCCGATTCGCCGAGCGCGGGCGGCAGCGACAACGGTTTTTCCAGCCGGATTTGACCGGGCACCGTCGAATCGATCAGCGCGTCGATGGAGGAAAGCCCCATCAAGCCAAGCATTTGCCTGCGTTCATCCGAGGTGGCGGAGGTGTGCCGCGGGGCGAAGGTGTCGCCGGGCGCCAGCAGGGCGGCGAGCGCGGAGTCGCCGCAGCTGGCGGAGACGGAGTGGAGGGAATCGGTGGCGGACACTTGATCGGGCATGGCTGCCGGGAGCGTGGTCCGGCGCGAAGGCTCGGCAAATGGAAAGGAGGTGGGAAATGCGGGGGGTTTGGCCGGGGTAAACGACGCCCGCCAGCCCGCGTCCGGGTGCGATCAGGCGGGCCTGTCGGCGATGACAAGCGCCGCCCGGCCCGAGGGACCGCCGCTTGCTTGCCAAGTGGAGAGCCCCCGTGTGCCCGAGTTGGCCAAATTCGTCCCCGGGCGAGCCCCCCGACGTGGATACCATAGCAAAGACATATGTCCGCCCAGACGACATCGTGTTAACATTAATCGAGTTACATATTCTCGAAGCACCCCGGATTCATCGGAGCCCCGACTTCCGCCCCGTGCCAAACGTTTCCCAGATGTCACCCCACCGGTTTGCGAGGTGCTGGCCTGAGGTGTGCTTTTAAGTCACCTCCATGATATATAGTCAGACCGAAAACTTACGCAAGCAACTGACAAAAAATGGGTTCACGTTAATAGAACTCCTCACGGTCATTGCTATAATAGGAATCCTCGCCGCCATCCTAATTCCCACGATTAGTAAAGTCAGGGAGTCGGCCCGCTTTACAAAAGGAGTGAGCAACCTGCGGGAAATCGCACGCGGCAATCTGTTATTCGCCCAAGACAACAAGGGCTGGATCCCGCACGACGGATTCACCGCCACTCCCACCGCGAATCAGCTAACCCCCGCCCTGCGTGGCGGCCTCGTCCTCCCCTGGTGGAACGCGATTCCGCCCTACATTTCTTATCCCACTATGGCCAAGCTGGATGCTCGGCGGCCCTCGGGCGTCCCCACGCTGGAGAGCGATTCGATCTTCGTCTGCCCGAACGCCCGCTCCACCACCAGCAATCCCACCGGGATAGCTTGGCTCTGCTATGCACCGTCATTCCGCCTGAGCGATACTGTATCGGGCGCCCCCGAAGGACGCTACCTGACCAACACGAACAAGGTGCGCGAACCGTCGAGGACGGTCCTGTTCGCCGAATCCACCAATCATGCTCCGGGACAGACCGGCACCAACACCACCAGCAACCCCACCTACTTGGGCGCCAAGCCCAGCAACGGCGTCAGCGGCTCCCGCTGGAACGGCAAATCCCTCGTCTCCTTCTTCGACGGCAGCGTGAAGCGCTTCACTTCGTCCGAGCTGCTCGAGCAGTCCCAAGACCTCGGGGGTTCCAAAGGCGGGCCGATATGGAACATCCGACTAACGCCCTGATTATTTCACAACCAAGCAATTATAAAATTAAATCCATGACAAACACCTCCCCCTCCGCCAAGCGCTTCCGCCTCGCCTCCGTTCTGTTCACGCTGATGGCCCCCTGGGCCTACGGACAGGTGAACTTCGACGGGACGGCCTACACCGAAAACTTCGACGGCCTCGTTCCGACGACCGGCATCTTTGGCCCCACCGCCGGGGTCCAGACCGCCATTCCCGGCGCCTCCGGTTGGTCGGGAGCCAAGCTTTCCGGGTCGAGCGGCAGCGCCACCGGACTGGTCGCGGGTAATGGCGGCGGCAACAGCGGCGGTCTCTACAGCCTGGGCACGACCGACTCCACCGAACGTGCCTTGGGCGCCGTGGCCTCCGGCAGCAACACGATGGGCTTCGGCGTCGCGCTGACCAACACCAGCGGACACACCATCACGTCCGTGACCATCCGCTACACGGCGGAGGTCTGGCGCTCCTCGACCGCCCAACAAAACACCCTCACCTTCTCCTACGGGCTTGGTTCCTCGGGGATAAGCGCCACCGACTACCTCACAAATTCCGGCATGAGCGCCTACCCGAGTCTCGACCTGGTGGGCCCCGCTCCGGTCGGCACCAACGGCGCCCTCGATGGCAACGTGGTTCCCAACGCCCAGCTGGTCACGGCCCTGATCGATGGCCTGAATTGGGAAAACGGAAGCACGCTCTTCATCCGCTGGACGGACTTCGACAACGGCGGCAGCGACGCCGCCCTCGCCGTGGACGATTTCCTCATCGTCGAGGGCGTTTACGTCGATGAAAACGACGTCTCACGCGGCACGGCGAACAACCTTTTCACGCCGACCTCCTTCGCCGGCAACGCCTTCTCCGCCGATAAAAACGCCGTCTTCGACGGAGCCGCCGCGACCACCACCTTGTCGGGCGCGGTGCTCGCCAACGCCCTCAAATTTACCAGCGACGACCATAGCCTGGTCGGCGGCCCCACCGACTCCATCTCGCTCGCCTCGGGCGAGATCGTGGTCAACCCCGACGTCACGGCCACCATCTCGGGCGTGATCGCCGGCACCCAGGGGCTGAACAAAACCGGCACCGGCACGCTCGTGTTGAGCGGAGCCAACACCTTTGTCGGCGACGTGCTCGTGTCCGCCGGCCGCATCGAGCTGGACGCGGACGCCGCCCTGGGAGCCGCGGACAACGACCTCGTGGTGGGTGGCACGCTGGCCCTGACCTCGGCCTTCGAGCTCGGAAGCGCTCGCACGATTTCCGGCTCCGGAGTGATCGAAACCCCGGCCGACGCCACGCTCGTTTTCGGCGGACCGCTGCAAGGCGCCGCCCTCGCCCTCGAGGGACCCGCCTCCGTCTCCCTCGACGCGGCGGACAACAGCGTCAGCTCCCTGGTCTTCGACCGCCCCGTCGCTCTCTCCGTCGCCACCGGCGACCTCACCGTCTCCTCGCGTCTGGAGTTCGCCCAGACCTCCGGCGCCAGCACCCTCGACGGCGGCCTCGCCTTCGGCAACGTCACCGCGAGCATCGTCGTGAACGGCGGCAGTTTTTCCCCGCTCGGCACCTTCACTTCCGCCCAAACCGGCGGCGCGCGCATCATCAAGACGGGCGCCGGCACCCTCGATCTCACCTCGACCACACGCTCCGGCACCGGCGCCTTCCGCATCGGTGTCCAGGGCGGATTCCCCTCCGAGGGCGGCCGCCTGGTGGTGGACGAGGCCACCGACCTCGGCACCCTGCAGACCCAGTTCAACTCGGGCACGCTCGAGCTCCGCAGCCCCATGACCATCACCGGCGGCCTCTCGCTCGGAGGCCGGGCAAACTCGTCCGTTTCCCGACCCACCTTCGAGGGCTCGGATCTCGTCGTCGAGGGCGACTCCGGCTTCTTCGCCGCGGGCGGCGCCTCCGGCGACCTCGGCCTCACCGTGAACAACACCACCACCCTCGCCGGCACGCTCGCGCGCACGGTCAATCCCAGCGTGACCACCCCGGTTCCCACCTCCTACTTCGTCGATCTGACGGGCTCGGGAGCGCTGGTCTTCTCGGGTGACGCCGGCGCGTTCCTCGACAGCTTCTACGTCCATGGCGGAGCCGAGCTGGTCATCGCCGGCACCCTCGGCGGCAACGGAATCCTCGTGGACTCCGGTTCCACGCTCTCGGGCGGCGGCACCTATTCCGGCTACTACATCCCCGAACTGAGTTCCGAAACCACCACCGTTCCCGAAAACCACCAGCCGACGACGATCACCATCTACGGAGGCGGCACCCTCGCCCCCTCCGGCGTGTTGACGCTCGAAAGCAACCTCACCTTCGAATCGGGCGCCGACCTCGTGCTCACGATCGACGGGCCGACCCAGGGATCGGGCTACGACTCGCTGGCGCTCCGCTCGCGCGCCGGCTCCGGCCTCACCAACACGCTCTCCCTGGGCGGCCACACCGATTTGAGCCTCGTCTTCGGCTCCCCCGCGAAAAACGGCGCCTACCAGTTGCTCTCCCTCGGCGCCGGCGGCGTCCTGAGCGGGGGCTTCGGTTCCGTCACGCTCGCGGGCAGCCACACCGGCCCCCTCGGCCGATCCGGCACGGTCTGGAGCGGCTCCTCCGGCGGAGCCACCTTCAGCTTCGACGAATCCACCGGCGTCCTGACCGTCACGGGCGGGGTCTCGCCGACCAGCCCGCTCGAGGACTGGCGCCAGACCTACTTCGGCACGACGGCCAACCTCGACGACGCCGCCGACACCGCGGACCCCGACGGCGACGGCCTCGCCAACCTCCTCGAATACGCCACCGGCACGGCTCCCGACGTCGCGAACGCCAGCCCGGTGGTGATCGGCAAGAGCGGCGACGGCCAGTTCCTCACCCTCAGCTTCGACCGGATCAACGATCCATCCATCACCTACACCATCGAGGCCGGCAACGACTTGGCCGCGGGCTTCACCGCCACCGGCACCACCTACACCGGCACCGCCGACGACACCGTGACCTACACCGACACGGTCGCCCTCTCCACGCCCGGGCTCCGCCGCTTCCTGCGCCTGGTCGTCTCCTACTGAGCAAGCCTCGCCGGCAACACCCCGCGCCTCTCGCCACCCTCGCGGCCGGCGGTCTTCGGACCGCCGGCTTTTTTTTGCGCCAACCTTGCGCAACGCCACACCGGCCGTTTCCCCTCCTCGCTCGTGCCCATGACACCCGCGGACCTCCCCGAGACCGGCCCCGATCTTTTTTCAACCGCGTCCGCGCGCGCCGCCCACATCGACCGCCGCTTGGCCGAGCTCTATCCGGCTCCGCCCATCCCGCTGGACCACCATTCGCCCTACACCCTGCTCGTCGCGGTGCTGCTCTCGGCGCAATGCACCGACAAACGCGTGAACCTCCAGACACCGGGGCTCTTCGCCCGGGCGGACACCCCGGAAAAGATGGTGCGCCTGTCGGTGGAGGACATCGACGCCCACGTGCGCCCCTGCGGCCTCGCGCCCCGCAAGGCCCAGGCCATACGCCGCCTGTCCGAGCTTCTGCTGGAAAAACACGGCGGCGAGGTGCCGCGCTCCTTTGAGGAACTCGAGGCCTTGCCCGGCGTCGGGCACAAAACCGCCTCGGTGGTGATGGCCCAGGCCTTCGGGGTGCCGGCTTTTCCGGTGGACACGCACATCCACCGTCTCGCCCAGCGTTGGAAACTCACCCCCTTGGGAGTGAGCGTCGAGCGCACGGAGGCGGATCTAAAACGCCTCTTCCCCGAAGCGCACTGGAACGCCCTCCATCTGCGGATCATCTACTACGGTCGCGAGCATTGCAGCGCGCGTGGATGCGACGGCCTGGTTTGCCCGCTTTGCCGGGAGCTGTTTCCCGGTCGCAAGCGGGCGGTGCGGGTGAAGCGGGCGTAAGGAGCGAATTCCGGGCGTGGCGCACCGTGCACCGGACCGATTTCCCACCTTCAACGCCCCCGACGACGACGACCGATGGCGGCGAACGCCACGGCGGCGAGGCCCGCGCCCGTGACCGCGCTCGCCGGCTCCGGCATCGCCGCGACCGGGGAGTAGCTCAGCGAAAAATCGTCGATGGCCACGCCGTCCAGGGAGCCGGTGCCGGAACCGGTGCCACGAAGACGGAAATACACCGGCGCCGCCTGATCATCGAGCTGGGCCAGCGAGCTGGAGGAGAAGCTGAAGGTGGTCGCGCCAAAGGGGGCGCCGGTGAGGTAGCTGCTCCCGAGCTTTTCGAACGCGCCGGCGCTCCCGACCCTGTATTCAAAATCGTAGGACGCGGTCGCCGTGACGTCGTTGAAGGTGAAAACCGTGAGGCTCACGGCGAAATTCTCGAAGCCGAGGGTGTCGGCAAACTCGACGGTGATCGCCCCGTCGCGCTCGGCCGCGAGCGAGGGACGCCAACCCAACGCGCGATCCGGGTTCGCGGACTGCGTGCCGCCCGAGCTGGAGCTGGCGATGTTGAGCGAGGAGCTGTTGCGGAAAACCCCGCCCGTATCGCGGGACGCCGACCAACTCGTGGCGTCGGTGTTGAACGTTGCGGCGCCGCCCAGGGTGGTGCCGGTGGCGCCGGTCGCCACCGACCACCCGACGGGAAGACCCGAGGCGAGCGAATCGAAGTTTTGCGTGTAGGAGCTGCCCGTGAGGTTGATTTGAGCGTCGGCCGTGGCGATGATGGAGACGGCCATTACAGTGTGAACAAGTAGGCTGGATATCTTCATAACGTTGTTACGTAGGTGTTACGACCTAGTGCTATCACCCTACTGAAATGCAATTGGCTAGCTTAAAATTTCAAAAAGATCGCCTTGATTTGATCGAGCGAGCCCGACAAGGTCCGCGCTCCTCTCAAACGGACGCCTAGCTCAGTTGGTTAGAGCACATCCTTCACACGGATGGGGTCACAGGTTCGAGTCCTGTGGCGTCCACCATCGCAAAAAGCTGGTTTAGAACGATTTCCGCGAGTCGGGCAGAATCCGACACACGCCCCGACACACCTTCGAGGGTGTCGTTTCCTCGGGACGGCTCGGCGCCGACCCATTCCATTTTCAGCACTTGGCCCGACAGACCGAGAACGGTCTCGTCGGTGTAGTGTTTCGCCGTCATTTCGGCCGTCGCGTGGCCCATAAGCGCCTGCGTAGCGCGTTGGGGGACGCCGCTTGCGGCGCTCCATGTTCCAAACGTCGTGCGAAACGAGTGATAGTCGAGCACGCGCCCCCGCGCGTCTTTGACGGGGATACCCGCCTTCGCCAGATCCAAGCGCAAACCGTTGGGCCGGCGTTTGTCGGTCCTTTGCCGGGGGAAGATGCCCGCGCAAATGCGGTCGGTCGGGAGCGCCCGGGGGCGGTCCTGCCGATGCGCCTCGATTTCGCGCGCCAGCTCCGGCCGCACCGGGATTACGCGCTCGCGCCGGCCTTTGTCGCGCGCGGCCGGGAGCACGAAACGCGGACCGGCCGGGGAATCGGCGAGGTAATCGCACCAACGCAGCCCCCACGCCGCCTTATACCGCAAGCCCGTGTAGAAGAGAATGAGGTAGGGCAGACGGTGGTAATCGGCCACGGCCAACAGGCGGCGCGCCTCTTCTATGGTGAAGGCGCGCCTCACCCGGACCTCGCGGCCGCGAGTGGCGGGCGGCTTTACGCGGGCAAACGGATCGCGGTCGAAACGCTCGGTGTCGATCAGCCAGCGGAAAAACGCGCGCAGCGAAACGCCGTATTCCTTCACCATTTTCGCGGAAAGGGTCGGCGCCACCTTCGAGCGCCAACGGGTAAACGCCGGGGCGTTGGCCTCGCCGATGGTCTGCCAGCCGCATTCCGTCGCGATGCGCAGCACCCGGCGGGTGCTGTCCTTGATGTGCCGCCCCACCCTGCCCTGCGCGTGCAGGTCGGCGGCGTAGTCGCCCACCAGCTCGGCAAATTTGGCGTGCATGGCCGCGCGCATCGGCGCCGGAGCGGCGAGCCCCTCCGCCTCGCGCTGTTTGCGGGTGATGATGTCCTGTAGGCGCTTGCGCGCCACCAGCTCATCCGCGGTATGAAGCGGGACCTCCACGTAACGCGGCATATCGTCAAAGCGGTAACGCCCCACCCACTGGGTGGAGCATTTGCCCTTAGCGCGCTTGTAGCGAAAGACGGTCGCTTGCATCGTCAGCCGAGGGCTTGGGCGAAGAGGCGGGCGCGCATTTCCTCGCGCACGGCGGCGGCGGAGCTCGCGGCGGTGCGCGCCCGCTCCTCCGCGAGCTCGGCGAGGCGCAGATTCATCCGCGCGTCGGCGAGGTTTTGCCGCGCGAAATCGGCGAGGCGGGCGGCATCCTCCGCCCGGGAGCATGCGTGCTGAAAATCGCGGTCGAGGACGGCGCTCATTTGCCGCCCCCCCATAACACGCGGGAGAGGACAGCGTTTATTTCCTCCGCCCTCACGCAGCCAAGGTATCGATACGCGGGAATTCCGGTGCGCTGCCCCCACGTTTCGGACGCTTCAACAAGAGCCGCGCGGATACGGTCTGACAGGTCCGAATATTCCTTCCGCATCTGGTCCTCTACCAAGGCCAAAAGGGCTTCGGCGTCCTCCTTCAGCCCCACGGTCATTCCGTCGTCGGCTTCCCATTCGCGGATGACGCGGCGCGCGAGATCGGCCGCCTCCGTCGCCAACTTCTTTGACGTGCTCATTTGCCGGCCTCCCTCCGCGCTTTGCGGGCTTCGCGGGCCTTGTCCCATTCCTCCCAGAGCGGAGCCGGCATGTAGTGTGCCCGGATTTCGCCGATGGTGATCAGCATCCAGCCGGGGAAGCGGCTGCCTTCGACCATGATCGAGTTGGCGATGCGCTGCACTTCCAGCGCGGCGGCGCTGGTGATGATCCGCGGGGTGATCCTATGCGCCCGGCACATGTCCAAGGGCAGCACAAGGGCGGGATCGGCGCCGCGCTCGATAGCCTTGGCGATGGCCACGGCGACGAGCCCTTGGCGGCGGGACACCTCCGCCTCGCACGCCTCGGCTTTTTTCTCGGCTTCGCGCCACTCCGTGATGGCGTGCGCGAGGTCCATTTTCGCCGCGTTGATGGCATCGGAGCCGACAGGGGGGCGCGTGCTCATTTGGCGGCCTCCTCCGGTCGGTTGGCGTCAATGAAGTCTTGGGCGGAGATCAGGGCATCAGTGAGCTTCTCCGCCTCAGCCTCCGTAAGCGTGAGCTCGTAACGGCCTCCGGCCGGCGGACCGATGATGATGTGAATCGCGGACGGCTGGGTCACCTTTTGGCCGGGGTGACTGAAGCCGCCGGGATGCGCGCGAACCGAGATCGGCGGGGCGCCCTTGATTTCGCGCACGATGAAAAAGCCGAAGCGGCGCGGCGGCAGATTCGGCGAGGGGGTGCCGGGGGCGCTCATGACCGCACCTCCGGTTCATTCGGCCAAGCGGCCAAGGTGCGCGCGGCGCGGCAGCGGGCGGCGTGCGATTTGAGCTCGTTACCCAGCCGGTCGGCTTCGTCGGGCGTAAGGCGGAGGTAGCGGCTATGGAGGAAAACGAACATTTCGGTGCGGGAGGCGCTCGCCACGTGGACATGCTTGGCGGCGGTGGTGGAGTGCTCCGGGAGCGGGGGGACGATGTTGGGCTTGGGTCGGTGTTTCATGGGCGTGGAGTACCCCCCTCACCGGACGCATTCAGGTTCTCCAAAACCCAAGCGCGTCCGGCGGGGCGATGTCCGGCTATAACCTACAAGGACTATAAGGAGTCAAGGGTTTGTTGGCCCCGGGTTTTCTCCCACGTGTCACAAGTGCGCCTATGAAAACGAAAAACGCCCAAACTGTTGGCGTTCACTTGGACAACGAAATCGTCGAAATGCTGGCGCGAAGAGCAACCGCACGCGGCGTCACCAAAAGCCGCTACGCTGCAATGCTTTTCGAAAAATGGCGCGATGAAAAATACCCCGCGCTCGACACGGTGGACAGCACCGCGCGGGCGCTGGTGACCCAGGAGCTCAACGACGAGAAAAGCAAAGCGCAGAATCCACAGAAAGGCTCTCCCACGAGGGCGATAGCCAAGGCCACCGATACGGCGCAACGCAATCTGCGCACGAAGCTGACGACGGCTTACAAGAAGCCCGCGGCGTAATGATCCGCTACGACTTCGCCAATAACTGCTTCTTCACCCATGAGTAAACGCAGAAAGAAAAAACACGGAAATGGGGCATTCGGTAAGTCCAGTGGACAGAAACGAGGCGTGCCGAAGATCAGCGCATTTCCGGCCTCCGCAGATGATTTTAATGACGTCTCCGAGACGCTGCTTTCCGTTGGGCAAGCCGAATACTTAGATGCTCTAAAGTCACAATTTCCCGACGTGAAACCCGTTACAAGGGAAGGCAGCGGGATTCTTCATGCGTTTAGTCCAGACGCAGGGGTTGCGTTCCAATCCCCTCCACAAATCGCCGCCCTCCCTGCCTGAGCCCATTCCCGGCCACGCGAAAGCCCATCAATGCCCCCCAGCGGCCCCTTCCCACGAACACACAAGATCGAACTCACCAAACACGCCCTAGAACGCGCCAAATTGCGCGGCGTGTCGAAGGAGCAGATTTTGGATGCCCTAAAAACAGGCGCGGAGAAGGCCCAACCGGGCGCTGGATCCCACGGCGGTCACTACAAACAATTCACCAAGGGCTCGGTGGTTGTAATCGCCGAAATTGCCGACAACCTCTGCTATGTCCTCACCACTTACCATGCGTCGTAATCCTGCAAAACGAAAGACCCTCACGCTTCAGCTTGAGGTCTCGGGACTTTCACGGGCGTGTTATCTCCGCTTCTCCGATCTCAAGGTGAAGAAAACCGAGGTATTGCGGGAGTGGCCGTTGCTCGCGGTGGATCGTGCCGCGAATGGTTCAGTAGTCGGAGTCGAGTCCGTGGGAGGGGATGGATTCAATCTTGGCGAAATGCTACGCGCAGCCGGTCTGCGAGTGTCGGCTTCGCTTATCGACAGAATCAATCTCACCCCTAAAGCAGCGTGCCACGAGGCTGAAATGGCTTTTGCCTAACAGGCCGACAGCGCAGCCAGAACCACGCGGCAGGCTTCACGAGCGGGGGAACGCCGCCAAGCCGCCGGCTTTGAGCGTGGTGGCATAGTAGGCGAAGACCACGCCGCCGGCACCGCCCAGAATCGCCAGCGCCCACCCTACCCCGCAGAAGGCGACGAGCACGGCCCCGGCACCGAAGACCCATTGCAGCGATGGCCAGTCCTTGCGGACGGCGAAGGCCGCGACGGCGAGCACGAGGGCGAGGGCGAGGCGGCGGGTGTATTCGCTCGCCGAATACTCCTTTATGATGTCGGCGAGGTCCTGCGAGCCGCCGATGACGGTCCGGGCGGTGCGGACGGTCGTCACCACGTCGCCGGCCGGCGTGGTGGTGGTGACGGTCTCGCGCATCTCCTGCATGGACTCGCCCTCCGGGTTTTCCGGTTGCACGAGGGTCTGCACCGGAGCGGCCGGCGTCGCCACGGGTGACGCGCCAGGCTGTGCAAGCGATCGAGGCGTCACAGCGGAAAGACCGAGGGACTGTGACGCCGATCCGCCGCGCTGGTGACGCGGCGCCGACGAGCAACCGGCCAGCAGGGCGGCGAAAAGGACGAGCAGGAGGACGGCGGCGGAGAGCGATTTCATGGAGCGCGGGCGGGGAAATGGCGGGTAACGCAGGCGGGCAACTTGTGCCGCCATCGATCAACCGCCACGGGCAGAGTCGCGGCGAGAGCCACGAGGCCGGCGAGGATCGAGACGAGCGATGCGACTTGCGAAAGGCCGATGGAGGCGGCCGCGCAGATCAGCCCGCCGAAGGTGCGGGAGGCGGATTCGTTCACTTGAGGATGAGCAGAAACTGCCCGCGTTTATCAGTGCGCCGGATGGTGATTTTCGTTTTCCGAAACGCGGCGCAGTTCGCCTTCGGGGCGAAGCGGCCGGATTTACGGGCGCGGCAGACGGTGCGTTTGGGCATGGGATCAAAACGTTAATTTACGCGGGAGAGCTCAGCCGTTGCGCCGCGCGAAGCCGCGCAGCCAGACCACGGCGACCACGATGACGCCGATGGGGATGAGGTATCGGGCGAGGGAGAGCGTCGTGAAAATGCCCTCGCCGACGCCCGCCACCTGCCCGCCGATTTCGCCGAGACGCTCGCCGAGAGCGGTGGCGGTGGCGTTGACGTAGGAGAATTCCGGGTCCTTCGCGGCGGCGGTGCCCTCGTAGTTCGACGCGGCGGCGAGCTCGGCGGGCGAGAACATCCCGGGGTTGCGCTGCCGAAACTCGGAATTGGCGGAGAGGTAGGCGCGGCGCTGGGCGTCGGTCCAGTTGGACAGGTTTTCCCACTTCAGCCCGGTCTGGGCGAGGGCGTAGGCTTTGGCTTGTTCGACGGGAGTCATGACGGGCGCTTAGTTGGTGAGGACGCGGCCCCACGAGTGGCGGAAATCGAGCCGCAAGGACTCGCTGGAGTCCTTGGCTTGGTTGGCGGCGTGGCGGACGCGCAGGATGGGGAAAATCGTGGAACCATAGTCCACCCAGCCGAAGCCGTGGGAGCGGATGGCGGAGGAGTTGCCGGCGTTGAGGTCGAAATATCCGCTGAACGTGCGCTCGTGGCTGCCCGAGACGTAGGCGTCGGCGGTGGCCTGCACGCGCCAGTTGGCCCCGGAGATGTTGCGGCCGGAGGTGGCGCCGTTGACCACCTCGGGCGTCAAAAACGCCTCGGAGCTTTCCGAGACGAAGACGGTGACGTTGCCGGCCTCGGACGGGTTGAACCAGTAGTCGAAGGCGATGTTTTCGAGCTGTTGCTGCGCGCCGCCACCGTCCCACGCGAGCGCGTCGGCGGTCTCGGGCGTGAGGAGCTCAAGCGTCAACACGAGCTCGAGGACAACCTTGAGTTGCTGCCCCGCCGTGAGGGTGAGGCCGGCCCCGGCGAGCACATCGCGGCCGAAGAGGTTGGCGCCCGGCGTGCTGACGTCGGACCACCCGACCTCCCGGTAAGTCACGGTGCCGATCTCGGGCGGGAAAATAAAAGTGCGCTTGCGCGTGAGGGTGCCGGCGCCGGTGTTGAGCGTGACGGCGTTGTCTCCGCCGCCCGTGCCGTAGTTGTTCGTCCGGCGGAGCTCGGCATCGAGCCCGGTCTGGTCAACATACCACACGGTGCCCGCGCTCGCCGCGATGGTGCCGGAGGTGGTGACGGTGACGGACGTGGCGGAGCCATAGGCGGAAATCCGCAGCTCCTCCCCGGAATTGAGCTTGAGAATGCGCCCCTCGTCGTCGGCGACGAAGAAGCCGGCGGCGGCCGTGACGGTGTCGCCCGACCGCGTGAAGGTGACGGCGCCGGAGTCGCGGCGCGTGACGGTGGAACCGGAGCCGGCGGCGGCATACTGGATGCACTCGTCCCACTTGCGGATGGCGACGCGATCCAGCCCGGCGTCGAGGATGAGGTTTCGCTTGCGCGAGAGGGTGCGGACCTCGCGGCCGGTCGCGGCGTCGATGACGCAGGCGCGGTAATAGACGGAGGCGGAGGTGTGGCGGGAATGCATGACGGAGGAAGGGGAAAATCAGGCGGGGGTGAGGACGGCGCCGACGCAGGCGGTGCGCTGCGAGACGACGCGCGAAGTCTCGCGTATCCCCGCCGCGAATACGGACGAGGCGGCGCCCGCCGTGCGCTGCGTGCCGGGCGCGGTGGGCGACGCGACGGCCGCCGCAAAGACGGCGGACGCGGTGCCCGCGCTGCGCTGCGATGCCGGCTCGGCGTGCTCGGTGAGGGCGAAGCCGATGATGAACGCGCCGACGCAGGCGGAGCGCTGGGCGGCGGTCTCGGACGGCGTGACGATGCCGGCGGCGATGGCGCTCGAGGCGTCACAGGCGACACGCGCGGAGACGGGCGCCGAGACGGAGGCGGACACGCCGGGGAAGGCGGTGGCGGCGTCGCAGGCCACGCGCCACGTCCCACGCGCGCCCACAAACGGATCGCCCCGCCGCCGGCCGATGAAGGCCAGCGGCGAGGGCACGCGTTGGAGGTTGGCGGGGGGGGCGGGGATCATGGAGCAAACAACGCCGCATGTCGCCGCTTGGCGGCGACGAACCACGCATCGAGCCAAGCTTCATCGGCAGCCGCTTTGTAGTGCAGCGCCTCGACGGCGCGGAACGCCAACGGGAACGCGGTGCTTCCGAGCGTGAATCCCCCCTGCGCATTTGCGCCCGCGCTGAACGGCCCGTAGAGCGTTCCGTCAAGGTAAAAATACGAGCTCGCGCCATTGGCGACAAACGCCACCGCGTGCCAGCCGCCAGTCGTAGCGACGGCGCCGGTGAATACGTCGGTGCCAGCGTAGATGTGCCATTCCTTGGCGCCTCCATTGTCGCGGATACCGAGCACCTCCTTGGTCGTCGGACTGTCTCCCTCGATGATGTCCGCCCGACTCGTAGGCAGCTCGTCGAGCCGGATGAGCAATGCGAGCGTGTTGGGCTGCGTTTGCGAGGTCGAGTAGTCGCAGCACAGTTCGGCGGTGCCGTCGAAGCGCCACACCGCCTCGCCCGCCTCGCGGATGAGCTCCGGACCTACCGTGCCGGTCGGCGGGCGCAACATGACGGCGGTGTCCAAGCTACCATGCCCCGCCACACTAAGCACGCGACCATCCGGCCCGACAGCGGCGGCGCCTCCCGCCGTCCACAAGCGAATGACGTTTGTCATGTCGATGGGTGGCCGGTTGCCCACGCCCGTCTCCGCCGCGATATGAGCCGCCACGAAGTTAGAAACGTGGGAGTAACCCAACGCGTTAAAATGCGTGCCCGCATCCTTAACCGAGCGCGGCAGCACTCCGAGCGCGATGTCGGACGAGTCGTTGGCGTCGGCAGGCGCGTAGCAGCCGAAGGTGCCGACCGTGCCCCGGGCCATGAAATAGCCAGCGACGTCGATGCATCGGCCAGGAAATGCGGCATTCATCGTCTCATTTGCCGCTGACGTAAGGGCAGACCACTCCTCGATGACCTCCGGATCGGCGTCGTAGCGCTGGCGATTGGGGAGGCTCACCCACCAATACCGGCCGACGCGCGGCCCCATGTTGCGCAGGAGGAGACGCAGGCCATAGACCATGTCGTCTCCCTCCATGCCGTTTGCGCCGAGCCAATAGACCACGTCGTAGTTGGCCAAGTTGTTGTTGCTCGTCGGCGTAAACGTGCCCGCCTGCTTGATCCAGCGCCCGGTCAGATACTGCGGATTGTTTGCGCCGGCCCCGACCCAAGTAGGCATGAGGACGTTGTCGCCGTCGGGGGTCGCCGTGCTCGACGCGTCGTATTCATAGAGCTCAGACGTCGCCTCAGAGGGGGTGCTGATATGGACCCACACCTGCTTACCGTTTGAGTAAATCGTCCGCAGGTTATTGATTGTCGGCTGGTGGATACGGTCCTCGTATTGGGTCGGCGGGATGTCCACTATATCAGTTTTTAGGACAGTCGGAAAATCATCGACCAATAGCTTCCAGATGCGGTGACGAGGGATCCACCCTTGCGTCCCGCGATTGACCGCCGGATAGCCGAGCCGCGACGCGACCAACAGCGGATAGGGCTGCGCGGTCTGCGCTCCTTCCGCCTCGCCATAGGTCAACGAATCTCCCACGCAGAGCAACCCGCGCAGAGGTGGCGGCGGAGCAAGCGCGATACGCGCTCCGTGAAACTCGACGGCGTGGGCGTCTGCGTCGGCATTGTGCGTGGCCACCGCCGCCAACGCCGCCGCCGCACCGCTCGGAGGCAGCTCGTAGGCCTGCCACTCGGCGCCCACTCGGACGAAGAGCCAATGCTGCCCCGGCTCAACAGGCCACGCCACCAACGTAAACGACGTGTCGCCGTTTATCCCCGACACCGTCAACGCCTCCTCCTCCGGATCCTCGGGCGAGTAATAGACCTCCACGACGACGTTTGACGGCACCGCGCCCGACGCCGCGAACAGGCGCAGGGTGCCGGGCACGCGCACAAGGCAGCGGTCGCCATGGGCGGCCACGGGCGAGCCTGCCAGACTGTCGCAGACGCGCCAACGCGCGGAGGGGTTGGGAAGGGCGAGCGGGAGAGTGGACATGATGTTGAAAATCACGAGAGACGCGCGGCGGCGGGTGACTGTCCTGGTGGCGCGGGCCGGCGCCGCGTCACGGCTTCCACCAGTATTCGCCGACCGCCAGCGGCACGCCGGCCCCGGCGGTGTTGCGGATGCGCAAAAAGCCCGAGACCGGCGGCGCAATGGTCTCGCCCGCGCGCACGATGCCGCCGACCGCGCCGGCGGCATCGCAGAGATACACCGTCACCGCCGGATCGGTGTTTGAAATCTGGACGGCCTTCCGCCGGACGTAGCCAGACGGGGGCACGCCGGAAAGGTCGAGGTCCTGCCCGGCGAGCAACACGCCGCCGACGTATTTCGTGGCCACGTCGCCGACCGGCAAAAAGTCCGTCGCCGCCTCGATCTGGTTTCGGCGGTCGTTGATAAAGCGCTCGCCGCCCGCCCAGACGCTGAACGTGACGTCCACCGACTGCGGGTTGCGGATCTCGAAGAAGCGGAAATCGCGGTCTCCGGTCCCGGTGCCGACGACGAAGGTCTCCCAGTCGGCGCCGTCGCGGCGAAACTGGATTTCCCCCTCGCCTTCGACGTATTGCAGGAAGCGCCCGGCGACGTATTGCGGAAGCGTCTGCCCGGGCTTGAGCGTGAAACGGTAGGTTGGCATGGGGAGAGGGTCAGGAGGAGGCCTTGCCCTTGCCGGGCAGCAGCGCGCGCAGGGCGAACACGGCGGCGAGCGCGCCGACGATCCAGAGCACGACGCGCACGATGTTGGCGCCATCCGGCGCGCGTTGATCGGCCAGTTTGGAGAGCGCGCTTTGCACCACGTTTTCGGACCGCGCGGCGGCCTCGCGCGATTGATCGAGCGCGGCGTTGATCGTCTGGGACGTGATTTCGCGGTTCTTCTGGAGCAGGTCGCCCACGAGGTCCACGGACTGCGCGCCGAAATCAAACGCGCGGCCGGACACCGTCTCGTTTGAGGCCAGCGCGGAGCCGAGGGCGAGCGCGCCGAAATCGAGCGCGCCCTGCTGACTCGCGGCGGCGGCCGCGACCGCGCGGGCGTTGGCGGCGTCGTTCGCCCCGAGCGCCAGAGCGCCGAAGTCGAAGGCGCGGGCGTTGGCCGCATCGGACACGGCGACGTTTGAGGCGATGGCGACGCGGCTGAGGTCGTTCGCGCTTTCGTTCGCGGCCGCGTTGGCCGCGATGGCGAATTCCCCGAGATCGAGCGCGCGGCCGGTGGCGAGGGCGTTGGAGGCCAGAGCGTCGCCCGTGGCCTGCTGGATGCCCTGCAAGGCCTGCGCGCCATAGGCGAGGCCGGCGGCCTGCGCGCGCTCGTTGGCGATTTGCGCCGATTCGAGAGCGAGCGCCGTCGTGCCGAGATTCGTCACCAGCGCATCGCGCGCGGTGTCGCTCTGCGCTTGAATCGCGGCGGCGGCAAGCGCCGGGTCCGCCGTGGTGACGTTTACGGACGCGCCCGCGCCGATGGGGCCGAGCTGCGTCCCGAAATTGCGCGAGTCGGTGACGGTGTCGCCGCCAATCGCGATGGTGCTCTTGTAGCCGGCCGAGAACACTTGCCCGCCGCCCTGCACGCTACCGTCTCCCGTGAGGATCGGCGCGCCGACATCGCCGCCGGTGGAGACCTTTTGGTCTTCCGCGTTGGTAGTGCTGGTGGAGCTCGATTTACTGCCTCCGAGGATAGGCATCAGCGTTTCCCTCCCTTTAGGTTGACGACGATCAGGACGAGGCCGGCGAGGGCGACGACGCCCGCGACGATCCAGCCGACCATGCCGGAGCTCCCGCCAAACGCGGAGACCTCCGCCGGGCGCGGCGTGGCGTTGATGTTCACGGCGCCGAAATCGACCTTACCCGATTCGAGCACGGAGGGCGCGGGAGCGGCGCCGCCGCCTCCGCCTCCGCTCATGCTGGTCAAAAACCCGGCTCCCGCCGAGATGGCTGCGACGTAGCTCATGCGTTTTCCCTCTCCGGCGCGAGGCGCGCCTTTGCGGCCGCCAGCGCGGCGGCTTCCTCGGCATGCAGGCGCCAGACGGCGCTCTTGGTGACCATGGCCGATTCCAGTTTCTCCACGTCGGTCTCCGTCGTCGCGTGGACGGTCGCCCACTCGGTTTCTTCCAAAATGTGCAACACCTTCCGCACTCCGGCGCCCGACACGAAGACGGCCGGCGCGCGCAGCTCCACGACGCGGCCCTCGGACAACACGAGGCAGCGGCCCCGCAGCAGCAGGTTAAAATGTTCGGTGCGGTGTTCGTGGCCGATCACGTCGGCGCCGGCCGGCATGACGACGGAGCGCAGGTAAACGCCGGGCGCGAAACGATGCAGCACCGGGGCGTCGAGCTGGGGCTGCGCGAGCATCCGCGCCTCGACGCGGGCGAGCTGTTCGGGCGTCGCTCCCGAGGCCGGCAGCGACGACAGCACGCGGCCCGGCGCGCCACGCGTGCCGAGCCCGAGGATGCGTTTGCAGAGCGCGAGCATGCGGGGCGCGGATCAGCGACGGCGGCCGCGGAAAAGGGCGATGCCACCCACGAGCAGCAGCAGCGCGGCGCCGCCCACCGCGTAAGGGAACCACGGGCGCGCGGTCAGGGGCACGGGCGCGGCCGGAGCGGCCGTGCTGGGCGCCGCCTGCGCGGTCTGCGCCGGGGTCTCCTGATAGGCGGAGACCACTTGCGACGGGGCGCTCTCGCGCGCCGCGCGGTAGTCGAGATACGACTGCACGACGGGCGTCGCCCGCTGGAGAGTCTGCGAGAGGAAGCCGGTGACGCTCGCGAGCGCGCCGGAGCCTTGGGTGGGAGTGCTCATGTTGTGGGCGGGTGGACGGGTGGCGGCTCAGCGACCGCCGCGCGCGATCACCAGACCCACCGTGCGCGGCGTCGCCCGCGCCGCTTGATCGACGGGGCGCTGGGCGAGCGAGTTTCGGACGCGGTCATTCAGCGCGGAAAGAGCCCGCGCGTCCTTGAACGCGCGGGCCGGGTCCGGACCGATGACGCCGGTGAGTGGGCGCATGGCGGGCGGGAGTCGTCGTTGGGTGAGCGCGCCCGATCAGGCGGCGAGGGCGTAGCTCGTGGACAGGGTCTCCATCAGCGCCGTCACGTCCTGCGCGGCGCCACTGGTGACGCGCACATTCAGCGAGCGCGTCGCGAGCAAACCGTCGTCGAGGCGATTCGTGAAGTTGAAGACAATGGGGAACTTGAACTGCGTGGCGTCGATGCCGTAGTCGCCGAGCATGGAGCTGTTCGCCAGCGCGGTCGGCTCCTGAACGACGAGGTCGTCGGCTTTGACCTCGACGGCCGGGATGGTGCCGGCGGCATCCAGCAGGATGCGCAGGATCGGGAGCGTCTTGTTGAGCGTCGTCCAGTCCTTCGAGCCGTTGGGGAAGCTCTCCGTGTATTCGTTGAGGCGGAGGATGATCTTCGCGGGGGCGCCGGCGGCGTTGAGGTTGGGCTTGAAATCGTAGTAGGCGATGGCGGCCAACTCGACGTTGGCGGTGTTGACCATCGTGGCCTCGATACGGAAGGAGCGCTCGTTAAACATATCCCAAGCGGTGGCCTCTTCGTTGATGATGTCGGCGAGGTCGGGACGGCTGAAATGCAGGGTCAGGATGCCGGTCTCGTCGGCGAGGCCGTTGAGCGCGTTGTATTTCAGGAGCTTCGCCACCGAGACCTCCCAAATGGTGGCCTCGTTCACCTTGCACTTGATGGTCGAGACGACGGAGCTGGCGAGGGTGGCGACGCCGGCGATGGTGGTCAGCAGCTTGATGGTGTGGTAACGTCGGTTGACCTCCAACGGGATGTTGGCGTTGGCCCCGGCGGCTACGCCGGAGATACCGACGACGCGGTTTGCGATGCGCATGAGTGGGTGAGGTGTTGCGGGTGGCGGTTGCGGTGGCGTTTCTCCTCAGCCCTCAGAGGCTGGGGATATACTTGCCCACGACGGGCAAGGCGCGGATGCGGGACGCCAGAGCGGCGCCGAGGGCGATCAGGCCGACGACGACGAGGGCCTTTTTGAGTTTCGGATTCATGGGCGAAGGGTGCGAAGGGTTCAGCAGGTGCGAATTTCGTGACGCCCCCACGTATCCGCCCTTCCCCTACGCTCCCGAAAGCCGCCAAAACGAAACGGCTCGCCCATAAACGAAACGGCAGGCGTGAAAACGACACGGCGGAGGCGGGCGCGGCGTCTCGACCGGTGGCGACGGGGCGCGCCTCGCGGCGCGGGGGTATCCCCTGTTTCGCGCGCGGCGCGAAACGGCCGGGGGCTGCCCGCCCCCGTGCTCCCCGGGTTTTGGGGCCTCCTAAGAAAGCGAAAAAAAGCTACGGCCGCAGGATTTTTTCAGGCCAACAAAAAGCCCCCGGGGCTTCCGGGGGCGTATTCGTTCGGGGACTACGAGCGGGCTTGCCAGGCTTGGCTTAGGCCATACCACGCGATCTCGGCAGACCTCCGCCGCCACAGCCCAAGCCACGCATTCACGGCCGCCAAGCGCAACGGAGCGCGCCCACGCCCGGGCGGCCAGACGCACACCACGCCGCTCCGTTGCAGCGCGCGGCCCATGGCGAACATCGCCGCCCGTCCTTTCTCCCCTTCGGGACCGCACGGCAACATGCAGAAGCCCCGATTCACTGCTCCATCGATGAACCCTTCCACTTCGGTCCGCTCCGCCTCGGTAAGTGCGCTCACTTCGCACCTCCCTTCCAAGCCTCGGCGGCGTCGTCATCGTCATCGTCATCGTCAAAGGCGGGGGCAGCCGGCGCCGCCAAGGGCAGGCAGTGCGCCGCATACCAATGCACCGCAGACGCGAGCGCCTGCCCCTGCGTCAAGCCCAGCGGCGCCCCAAACGCGCGGGTAAACCGCGCCAAAAGGGCCGCGTCCACCGGGATCGGTTCATGCACCATCGGCGCGGGCCACGCCGTCGCCCGTCGCAGCGGGACACCGCAATCCATGAACAGCGTCCCGTTTTTCACCGCCACCGCCATGATTGCCTCCAGCATGATCCCGAACGACACCACGCCGGACGACGGGGAGAGCGAGAGCGCTTGCCGCGCCGTCATCCACGCTTCGTTCGAGCAGTGCAGGCGGACGTTTGTTTTCGTGGCGGTGGCACGCGGCTCCGCCGTGTTTCGAGCGCGCGCGGCGCCCTTCTTTTTCGCAGGCATGGTTTCTAATTTTGGAGAGTGGCACCAAGACCGGTGCCGGGGTTCTCTCGGGCTTAGAAGGACCCGTGGCGGCTTTCCCTGCTCGCGCAGGTATTTTATCCCCGCCTACCACCCCGGCACCGGCAAAGACGGTGTCGTGTCGCAGGATCTGGACACAAAAAAACGGCGCGAACCGGTGCCGAAACGGCTTCTAAACTTGAGAGGCCGCCAAGCAGGCACCGGAAACGCGCAAAGTAAAGACAAATACGGGTGACGCGCGGCCGCTCGCCGCGTGAGCTCCGCCCGCCATGGACCTTTCCACCAACCTAACGATTTGCGGCTTCGTCCTCGCGGTCGCCGCGCTCCTCATCCACCACGCCGCGCGTATCAGCGCCTTGGAGACGCGCTTGGACCTTGAAAAAACGTTTGGCGAAAAGTGCGAGACCCTTGGGAAAGCTATCGCAGCGCTCGACGCCACCCTTCAGGCAGCGCAGCAAACCGCCCGCGAGCGCGACGAGTCCGCCGACAAAGAAATACGCCGACAGGGCGAAGAAATCGCCCGGATTCTGCCGGAGCTGAAGCGCCTCGATTTCCTCGTCGGACAAACGTCTTCCGGACAGCTCGCCAAGCTCGCCGATGCGCTTCGCGCCGGAGCCAAAAACGAGGTTGGCGCAGGCCCAAAAGGCGAAGAGCCATGCAAGGAGAAGGGGCAAGAGTGAGACGGTGTTCATGGGCGTCACAGAGGCCGATCAGGCGTGAAGAAGGACGAGAGTTTGGGCGATTGGGCCGGCGCCCGGGAGTCGAGCCAGCGGACAAGGCGCATGCGGTGGCGAAATTGCTCGGGGTTGCCGCGCTCGCGCTCAGACCACCACGTTTCGGCCGCGTCGGTCAGGTCCGCGTAAACGTCGGCGGGCAAGAGCCGGAGCGCCAACCAAAGCCGGAGCCGCCGGAGCATGCGCCGGCGAGGGAGTTTGTTTTTCATTTCGAAAGGACGGCCGGCGGACCGCTCCGGAGGATCGGCATGCAGCGGCGTTTGAACAGGTATTGATAACGCGGATACGTCATCGCCTCCGAGATCGCCGGGTCGGCGAACTCCTCCACGAGCGAGGCGGCGGTTTTTACGCCGCAGGCGAACAGCCAAAACGCGTCCCATTGGTCGCGGATGAGCGTCGAGATCTGGGTGTGGCGTTGGGCGATGTAGAACATCCGGTGCCCGAGGTGCCGGCCCTGCGTCGCGGTGCGCTCGAAGTCCTTCGCGAACTTCTCCACGCCCGCATCCGCGAACTCCATGAAGCACGCGCAACGGCGCGCCCGCCAGAACATCGCGGAGAAGCGGTCGGGGTCGTCGGTTTGCCAGCTGGCCGCCTCCCACGGATCGCCCGCGAGATGGAGCACCAGCACCCCCACGCCCGCGCGCCGGAAGCCGGCGGCGAGCTGCTTGGCGAGCGTGGTCTTGCCCGAGCGGCCTTGCCCGAGGATGCCGAAACACACGTCGGACCGGGTCAGCATGGCGGGAGCACGCGGCGGGCGAGCGAGCGCAGCACCCAGCCCAGCAGGACGAGCGCGACGAGGGGGATGGCGGCGAGCAGGACGACGACACCGCAGGCGAAGCCGGCGAGCGCGGCCGCCGCGTAACACGCCGTGCCTATCAGCGCGATCAGGCACGACATGGCGACCGACAGCACGAAATGCAGCCAGCCGAGGGCGCGCGCGGTGCGCGAGGACGGCGCCGGCCAATCGGCCGGGCGCGCGGGGAGATGGTAAACGAAGTTCATAAGTGGCGGCATCCCGAGATTTCCGCCGCCTGCTCGATCAGGGTCCGCATCCGCTCGCAGTATTCGTCGGCGCGTGTCAGGCGGGTTGCTATGTCGGCGACCGCCGCTTCTGGCGTTTCGCCGACTCCGACGAGCACGCGGCCGACATAGACGTGATATTCATCGGGCGCGCTAGCGAAGCCGCTGACAAATTTGACGCTGAGCGATGGAGGTATGGGTATGTCCATGGGGATCAGTTGCGAGGGAGATCGAGCACGAACGCGGCGGGCGCCCGGGCCGGGGTTGAGGGTGGCGGCACCGGCGAGGGCCGGGCCGGAGGAGGCGGGGGCGGCGCCGAGGCGCGGGCATCGGCGGGCGGCGGCTCGGGCGTGACGGGGCGCGGCTCCGTCTTTCGGCGGCCGGCCCCGAAACGCGCGTGCGCCCATTCGCGGCTTTTCGGCTTGGAAAAGACGCGCAGGCCGTAACCGAGAAACGCGAGGGCGACGGCGACGAAGCCCCGTGTTTCGATGCCCTTCGATTTCAGGTAGGCGGCGAACACGGCACGGAGGCGCGTGTGCTCTTTGGCGGGCGGCTCCGCCTCCTCCGGCGCCCCGGTCCAGAACCCGGTGACGCCGTAGAGGAGCCAACACCCCACCTCCGCGACGTCGTCGGCGCCCATCTCGGGCTCCGGCTCCGCCGCCTGAGCATCAGCCTCCGCCGCCCCCGGCGTCGGTTCCGGCTCCTCCGGGGGGATGTAGCTGCCCGCGGCGCCACCGCCGGAAACACCAGACGAGGGCGACGCCCCCGCCGAGGCAGGCGAGGACGGCGAGGCAGCCCCGAAGAGCTCCGATTGGCGGCTCGTCGGGTGCGGGCTCGGGGCTTGGCCCGGCTGGGGGCGTTTCTCGCCGTTCCTGCCGAAGCGGCCGGGGCTTTTGGGAATCCAAAGGCCGCGCCGATCTTTTCGGGGCAGGAACTTTGCGGGGTCGAAAGGGCGCCCTTTCGCGTCCACCTCCGGGGACGCGGGGGCGGCGGCCAGAGCGGGCGCGGCGGGGGCGGGCGTGGGAGCGGCGCCGGCGGAGGGGCCGGCGCCGGTGACTTCCGGCATGGTGGACGCCATGGAGGCGCCCAGCGCGGTCGGATCGGGAGCGTTTGCGGATTCGGACATGGCGGGAGATGCGGGAGCGGGTGCGGGTCCGGGGCGGGCTTAGAGCGAGGTCGCGTCCGCCTGCGGAACGGCGGGCGCGGGCGCGGCAGCGGGAGACGGCGAGGGACGGACGGCGCGCCGCGCCTTTCGGCGGTCCGCGCGGGGCCGGGGCGGGCGCGGGGCGGGCTTCGCCTCGGGGATTCGCGGAGGATTGGCGAGCGCGGCGGCGGCTTCGGCCGCGATGGCGCGGAGCTCCGCGCGCGATTTGAAACGCAGGCGGAGCGGGAGGAGACGTTGGCGGGTGCTGAGGGCCATGGGTGGACGTGGGTTTGGATTTCGGTGCGCGTTTAGGTGGCGGCCAAATCGGGCGCCGTATTGACCGGAGGCGGCGGCTCCCGATTGGCGGCGGACCCCGCGTAAAATGCTTCGATTCGCGCCTCTGTCCGTTCCGCGTCGAGGCGCTGCAAGCGATCCATCAGCCTGATCACATCGTCATCCGGGCCAACCAGCAGGGTTAAACCATCGACCTCTAATTCGGCCAAACAGGCGTTTTGTCTCGCAAATTCACACGCCGCCGCAAGTTCGTCCGCCCACGTCTGCCCCAAGCAGCTACTTCGCAGCCTCACAACTGGCAGCACGGGCGGCGTCGGCGTGAAAAACCGACGCATGAGAGCGACGGCGAGCAGGGCGCCCCAAAGGGCGAACAGGGCGGTTGTGATGTATTTGGTTTTCATGACGGGAAATTCAGGTGACGCCGAGGCGGGCGAGCACGGCGCCGAAACTCTCGGCGACGCGCGGCGAGGCGACCGGCGCGAGCGGCGCGCCGTCGCGGCCGACGACGTAGAGGACGCCGTCGCGTTCCACGGTGCGGGGCGCGCAAACTGGCGCCCGCACGCCTGTCACTTCAGGGGCAACGCGGGGGCCTAGGTCGCGTTGGGCGGATTCGGCACCGCCACGGGCAGAAATGGGTGACGCCGCCGGCGTCTTCGCAGCCTGGACAGACACGCGCGGCGACCGCACGGAGGCGGTGCGGATGGAGCCGGAGAGGGTGCGCGCGTTCATGCGAAAAGCTCCGCCGTCGCGGCCGTCGTCGTCACAGGCATCTGGGCGGGCCGCTGGGCGGCCGGATCGGCGGAGAGAGGGGCGCCGGAGCGGGCACGGGCGATGATCGCCTCCAGCGCCATGCAGAAAGCGGCGGCGACTCCGCACGCGGTGAGGCTGGCGACGATTTCCTTGCAGCGCGGCGACACCGTAAGCGCCCAAATCATTTCCGCCTGCCATGTAGTCGGACCGGGGCGGCTGCCGCTCTCCCAACCCAACACGGTGCGAATATCCGCGCCGACGAGCTCACCGAATTGCGCGGGCGACGCGCCGAGCTTGAGGCGCGCGGCTTTGACTTCGGCCGGGCTCATAGTCCGGCCTCCGCATCGTCTGCCCGGTCCTTCTGCTTCTGCCCCCACGCGCCCATCGCGAGGCCGGAGGCTTCGACAAGCGCGAGCCCGAGGGCGCGCGCTTCGTCGGGGGTGAGGACCACGCAACCGCACGACGGGTCCAACACACGCACGCTCGGGGAGGAGCCGTCCCACTGGATATCCCACCCCGCCGGGCGGAGGTGGGACAACCCCATCCTGTCGAATAGGGCGCTCATTTTTCGCTCTCCGTGTTTTTGAGGAAACCGCCGCCGACGCGGTCGGGACGGCAGCTCTGCGAACCTTGCCGCGTCGGACAGTCGGCCGCGCCACAGCTGATGCCCGCCGGGAACGGGCGAAGGTGGCAGCGGACGCATAACGCGGCCGGTGCATTTGCGGCGGGCGTGGCCTCCATGCTGGCCAACGCGCGGAGTCGGCGCCGCGATTCGCAAACAATCAGCGCGAGCGCGAACACGGCGCCGCATGCGATGAAAACGAGGTCTTGAGTGTGCATCGTTTGGGGTGGGTTTGGTCAGTTTCGGCCGATGAGTTGGCAGGGTTTCGAGGCCTCCCAGATGGGTTCCGTTGCCGGCGCGAAGCGCTCGTCGGTATCGTTGAGCAGGGTAAGGGTGCGCTGTTCGCCAGTTGATGTGCCCGTGTGGACTCTAATGGCGCGCCCCGCTTCCCACGCCTGAATGCCCTGATTCCAGAGCTTCACCGTAAGGGGGTGACTCGCCACCACGTCCGCGCGGAAGGCCCCGCGCGACGCCATAACGACGACGCGCGGCTCCTTGAGGGGCGACGCCACCGCCGCCGGCGCGAGGCGCGCCATAACACGGCAGAGGGGCAGGGTGCTCTTGCGCTTGGGCGCGCCCGTGTGGCCGATGCCCACGCGCAGCACCTCGCCCGTCGTGGGGTTCACCACCGGGGTCTTGGCGTCGAGGTAGTCGAGACGATCCTGCCGGCGCTTGCCCCGGAAAAACTCCTTTTCCTCCTCCGAGGTGGAGAGCCCCTTGTTGTGGTCCTTGGCCACGCGCCACACCATGCCCTCGGGGGTGCGGTGGCGGCGGAGCGTTTCGCAAGCGTCCTTCCGAGCGCGTATTTCCTTTTTCAATACGCCCATCGGCGTAACCAGACGCAGGCCGTGCAAAGCCGCTTCGAGCGCGCAAAGTTCCTTTGGTTCGAGCTCGGCGATTTCGCCCGGCTTGCAGACGTATTTGCAGACCTCGCGGGCGTCGGAGATCATGGACCCCTCGTCCCAATGGTCGCCCCAGTGCGCCCAGACGAAGCGGAGCATTTCCGCCCACGTTTCCTTATCCATCCGGCACGGCAGCTTGACGACGCAATGCGCGTGCGGGTGGAAGAGCAGGGCGCCGGAGGCGTCGCGTTCGAGCGCGCCGGCCTCGTCGGCGTGGGCGTTTTCCTTGGCGCGGGTCCATTCCGGAACGGGGCGCCCGGCGGCCTTGGCCTCCGCCACGGCCTTGCGGTGGGCGATTTTGGCGGCGCGTTTCTGACGGGCGGAGCCGGCGCTTGCGGCCGTCTCGACGGTGCCCAGCTCTGTCGCTCGAAACACCATCTCGACGCCGTAACGACGGCGGAGCTCTTTGTTGAGCGTGTTTAGCCGTTTATGGAGCGACTCGATACGGGCGCGCAGTTCGGGGAGGGCAACGCGGGCGCCGCTGGTAAACGTCCAGAATCGGCAGAAGGGGTGCCGGTCCAAAAAGTATTCCAGCGATGCGAGTTTCTGCGCCCGCACCATTGCCGCGACGGAGGGTAAAAAGCAAATGCGGCGAAACGCGGGGACCTGCTCAACGTGCCGCGTAAACACGCTCCAGATATAGAGCTGGTATTCATCGCAGCGGTAGGCCTGCGTGCCGCCGCATTCGAGCTTGTTGGCGATCTGGTGAGATTGGCGGACGAGCTCCCGCCGCTCCTCCATGCGTTCGCGCCACTCGTTTTCTTCGACCGACAGGCCGGTCTCGGACTCAACGACGGCGGCGAAATCGGCCTCGCCCTCGCGCATGCGATTCACCTCCGCCTCGCGAGCCGGGTCAAACGGCGTCGCCTCGGGCGTTTGGTCGTCGGCGTCGCCGATCCGGACGTAACGGTCCCGACCGGGATCGTAAACGATGGTGCCTCCGACTGGAATGGCCTCCGGGCGCCGCTGGGGCGTGTTTTCGTGCTTGGGCTGGTCGAGACGACGCAGGACCAAACGCACCTCGGCGCTGGCCATTTCGGCAGCCTTTTCCGGCTCAAAGCCGGCGAGGCGGGCGCGGACGAACTCCTCATCCCAAACTTCGCGCGCCAGTTCGCGGTCGGGACGTGGACGGATGAGGGCGACCCACTCCGCCGGACTGATGGGACTCCAGTCCTTCACGCGGCGCCCTCCATTTTCCCGAGCAGGCGGGCGAGCTCGGCGGCGGGGATGTAGTCCCGGCCGCGAAAGTGGGGGTTGGTGGCGATGCGGAGGGCGTCGCCCTCGGGCAGACGGCAGCGCCGCTGAATCGCGCGCTCGCTCAGCGCGATACCGTGGGCCGCAAGGCGGCCGCTCAGCTCCTTCGGTGTGTAGTGCCTTGCGGCGCAGTCAGCGAGGGACACGCGAGGCTGCCAGCTCGCGCGAGTGTGTGCGTTTCAATTGGTTAAGGCGGCGGGCAAGTCCCGTATTCACCTCTCCGAACGCCGCTAGGGCGAACGCCGGGCCTCTTTCGAGTCCTGTGGCGTCCACCATCGCAAAAAGCCGATTCAGAGGATCTTGCGGATTGGAGCACTCCGGAAAGTTGCGCGCTCACTCCGTGAGCGCAGCGCCGCTCCGGGCCGATCAC
>CBINNW010000014.1:0-69319 GCA_966252115.1 uncultured Akkermansia sp. | reverse complement strand
AGCGGCTTGTCCTCAAGCCGCTTCGGTTGGGCGGGCGGCGGAGGGGCGCGGCTGCGGCCGCGTCAGCGCATTGGGGACAATGCGCTCCACCCGAGGCGCACCGGGCATCCCTCGCGGCGCGTCCCTGCTGTTGCCGCCCGCCCACCAGGAGGATACGTCGGGCAGGGTGGAGCGGCTTGTCCCCAAGCCGCTTCGGTTGGGCGGGCGGCGGAGGGGCGCGGCTGCGACCGCGTCAGCGCATTGGGGACAATGCGCGCCACCCGAGGAGCACCGGGCATCCCTCGCGGCGCGTCCCTGCTGTTGCCGCCCGCCTACCAGGAGGAGGCGTCGGGCCGGGTGGAGCGGCTTGTCCTCAAGCCGCTTCGGTTGGGCGGGCGGCGGAGGGGCGCGGCTGCCGCCGCGTCAGCGCATTGGGGACAATGCGCTCCACCCGAGGAGCACCGGGCATCCTTCGCGGCGCGTCCCTGCTGTTGCCGCCCGCTCACCAAGAGGAGGCGTCGGGCCGGGTGGAGCGGCTTGTCCTCAAGCCGCTTCGGTTGGGCGGGCGGCGGAGGGGCGCGGCTGCCGCCGCGTCAGCGCATTGCGGACAATGCGCTCCACCCGAGACCGCCGGTGTCGCCGGCGGTCTCGTCGTTTCCGCGCTCGCCGAAGCGTTCGCCGCGGCGCGTCCCCGTCCGTGCGCCACGCTTGTCCCGACGTCTTGAATCTCGCTCGGAAACTACCGATTTCGCCGTCCGCTTTCACCTACCTTTGACAAGCATCGGTGTAGCTCTTCGGCTCAGCCCCGTCCATTTCCCCACCTCACCCACCCCGCCCAACCTGATTTTTCGACGCGCCGCCTCCCGACTCCGACCCTTTCGTTTTCCGGACCGCGCCCCGCCCACTGTCTCCGCTCGATGAAAGCCGTTCTCCTCGCGCCTGAATTTGCCGCCCACGACGGCGGGATTCAGCGCATCCTCCGGCTCTACCTGGCGGCGATGGCGGAGGACGAGGCGGTGAGCTCGCTGACCCTCGTCGCGCTCAACGACACGCCGGAGGACCTCGCGCGACTGCCGCTGACCGGCCGTCCGGAGATCCTGGGCAAGCCCCTGAGCACCGTCGCCTGCGGGCGCTCGAAAGCGGTCTTCGCCAAGGCCGCCTGGCAGGCGGGCTCCGGCGCCTCGCGCATCGTCTGCGGACACCTCGCGCTCCTGCCGGTCGCGGCGGTGGCGCTGCGTCCCGGCGGACGGCTGGCCTGCGTGGCGCACGGCATCGAGGCCTGGGACCCGCTGCCGGCGGCGCAGCGGCTGTCGCTCTCGCGCGTTTACCGGATGATCTGCGTGTCGCGTTTCACCCGCGAACGACTGGAGACCAACCACCCGGCCCTCAAACGTCGCCTCCGCATCGTGCCCAACGCCCTCGATCCCGACCTGCTCGAAGGCACGCCGCCCTGGGTGCCGCCGATCAATCAGGCGCCGGTGATCCTCAGCGTGGGCCGGCTCTGCGCGGCCGACGCCTACAAGGGCTACGACCTGCTCATCGAGGCCTTTTCCCGCATGCCCCGCTCGGCCCTCGCGCACAAACGCGACCTCGAGCCGCGCCTGCGCATCGTCGGCGAAGGCGACGACCTCCCGCGCCTGCGCGAACTCGCCGCCCGCCTCGGCGTGGCGGACCGGGTGGAGTTTTCCGGCCGTCTCTCCGACGCCGACCTGCGGCACGCGTTCACCGAGTGTTCCTGCTTCGCCCTGCCCAGCACCGGCGAGGGTTTCGGGCTGGTCTATCTGGAGGCGCTCGCGGCAGGCCGGCCCTGCGTGGGCGTGGACGCGGCGGCGGTGCCCGAGCTCATCACCCCCGAGGTCGGCCTGCTCGCGCCGCCCGGCGACGCCGCCGCGCTCGCGGAGACCTTGGCCGAATGCCTCTCGCGCTTCTGGAATCCGACCAAACTGCGCGAGCACGCCCTGCGTTACAGCCAGCCGCGCCTGGTGGCGGCGCTCACCGCCGCATGGCGTTGATAAATAGTAGGTAAAAATCGACCGACAACGGGATACAATTCGGGCGTGAACTCGCCGACGGGGGCCGTCTGAATCGGAACTCGAACCCGCCCGCATGGACCGCGCCCAATCCGACACCGCCGCCCCGACGGCCGCCCCGGCGGTCGAATCCGCCGACGTGCCACCGACCATCGTGTTGGAGTCCGGCCGGGCCTCGGCGCACTACTGGCGCGACCTGTGGCGGTATCGCGAGCTGGCGGGTTTTCTGGCCTGGCGCGACATCAAGGTGCGTTACAAGCAGGCCGTGCTCGGCGTAGCCTGGGCGGTGATCCAGCCGGCCATCCAGGTGGCATTGCTCACTTTTGTTTTCGGCAAACTCGCGGGCATGCCCTCCGGCGAGGTGCCGTATCCGCTGTTGGTGCTTTGCGGCACGATTCCGTGGCAGCTTTTCACGGCGGCCTTCAACGGCGCCGGCGGCAGCCTGGTGGGCAACAGCCACCTCATCAGCAAAGTCTATTTTCCGCGTCTGGTGGTGCCCGTTTCCGCGCTCGGGGTGGCGTTGATCGATTTCGCCATCGTGCTCGCCCTGGCCTTGCCGGCGGTGGCGATTTTTTACGGCCTGCCCGACTGGCGGCTGCTCACCCTGCCCCTGTTTATCCTGCTGGCCCTGGTGATCGCGCTCGGCGCGGGCCTGTGGATCGCGGCGCTGACGGTGCGCTTCCGGGATTTCCGTTACATCACGCCCTTCCTCCTGCAAATCGGCCTCTTCATCACGCCGGTCGGTTATGCGACGGCCGTGACACCGCGCTGGGAAAACCTGCTCGCGCTCAATCCGCTGACCGGAGTGGTCAACGGCGTGCGCTGGTCGCTGCTCGGCGGGCAACCGAGCCTGCACGTCCTCGGTTTGGTCGGCTCGGTGGCGGTCGGTGTTTTCCTGCTCGTCAGCGGCCTGTGGTTTTTTCGCCGGGTGGAGCGACGCTTCGCCGACGTGATTTGAGCGGCACGCCCCACCCCGCAACCGTCCGAATCCGCCGCCCCCGCCACAGCCCCGATCCGCCAAGCCCAAAGCCCAGAACGTTCGCCACCGCCAACCGAGTCCATGTCCCAACCCGCCATCGAGATTTCCGGCCTGAGCAAGCGCTACGTGATCGAGCACGAGTCGCGGCATGACACCCTGCGCGACACGCTGCACCACGCCGCGCGCAAGCTCTGGCGTCGGGCGCGCTGGGGCACGGGTTTCGAGCGCGAGGAGTTTTGGGCGCTGCGCGACGTGTCCTTTTCGGTGCAACCGGGCGAGGTGGTCGGCATCATCGGCCGCAACGGCGCGGGCAAGAGCACCCTGTTGAAGATACTGTCGCGGATCACCGAGCCGACGGCGGGCAAGATCACGCTGCGCGGCCGGGTGGCGAGTCTGCTGGAGGTGGGCACGGGCTTTCACCCGGACCTGACGGGGCGGGAAAACATTTTCCTGAACGGCGCGATTCTTGGGATGAGCCGGGCGGAGATACGGAAAAAATTCGACGAGATCGTGGCCTTCGCGGAGGTGGAGCGCTTTCTGGACACGCCAGTGAAGCGCTACAGCAGCGGCATGTATGTGCGCCTGGCCTTCGCGGTGGCCGCGCACCTGGAGCCGGAGATCCTGATCGTGGACGAGGTGCTGGCGGTGGGGGACGCGGCATTTCAAAAAAAGTGCTTGGGAAAGATGCAGGACGTGGCGCGCAACGGCGGAAGGACCGTGCTTTTCGTCAGCCACAACCTCGGGGCCGTGCAGGGCCTCTGCCAACGCGTCCTTTTCCTCCAAGCCGGCGGCTTGCGCTGCGACGCTTCCGCCGACGCGGCGATCACGGCCTGCCTGAGCGAAGGAGCGAGCGGAGCCGACAGCAGATTCCACGGTCGAGACTACGCGCTGCGAGTGGACCGCGTCGCCTTTGCTTCCGGAGGGGCGTTTCCGGCCATCGAGCTCGACCTCACCCTGCGCGCCGCGGCACCACGTCGCCTCGCACTCGAGGTGATTCTCTCCACCGGCGATGGCACCCCGGTCGCATTCTGCGAAGCGGGCTCGCTTGATTTTTCCCGCAGTCTCCACCTTCAGGCCGGCGAAACACCCACGCGCTGGCAGATAGACGTATCCCGTTTTGCCAACGGCCTCTATTTTCTCCGATTCCAGTTGGTCGAGCTGGGCGTGAGCCACCATGTCATTCACGATCATCCGGTCGCCGTGGAGGTGGCCCGCGCCCCCCGCCCCGGTGCCGACCGTGTGCTTGAGCTCGGCTGGCGAGGCGGCGCGCTTGAGGTGGATCTCAATCGCCTTCCCCGTCCGTGACCGACCTCCATCCGACCAGGCCGGAGGACAAAAAGGCATGACCAGCCGCTGACCATGTCCGCGCCCGATCGCTATTTTCCGCAGCTCGACGCGTTGCGCGCGGTGGCGCTGGGAGCCGTCCTGCTGGTGCATTTTTCCCCGACCGTGGGCGCCGCCATGCCTCACCTCGGCTTCGTGGGAGTGCGGCTCTTTTTTGTCCTGAGCGGTTTCCTCATCACCGGCATCCTGCTGCGCTCCCGCGACGCGATCCGAAGCGGCGCCTCCAGCCTGGCGCTGGAGATAAAACGCTTCTTCCTCCGACGTTCGCTGCGGATTTTCCCGGCCTTTTACCTGCTGCTGCTCGCGAACGCCGCCTTGGGCATCGGCTCCACGCGGGACGATTTTTGGTGGCACGCGACCTACCTGAGCAACGTGCTCATGGCTTGGGACGGTCAGTGGCGCGATCTGGTGACGCACCTCTGGTCCCTGGCGGTGGAGGAGCAGTTTTACCTCGTCTGGCCTTGGTTGCTGCTGGGCGCCTTTCGCGCGGCGCGCAGCCTTCCCGTCTTCCTCATCGCCGCCGTGGCCGTGGCCCCCCTGTTTCGTCTGGCGGCGGCGTTCCTCGCTCCCGAGCACACCCTGGCGCCGCTCCTGCTCACCCCGGCGTGCCTCGACCTGCTGGGCGCCGGCGCGCTGCTCGCCTGGCTGCGCCACCAACGCGGCGAACACGATCCGACGCGGCGCTGCTGGCGCGCCGTCGGTTTGGTGCTGTTGCCGTTGGCCGTCGCCGCGTCCTGGCCCGTCCCGGCCTGGGCCGTCGGGTGGCAAACCGTGTTCGCGCCTCTGCTCCAAGCCTTTGCTTTCGCCGCCCTGGTGGACGGCGCCGCCTCCGGCTTTCGCTCGCCCCTCGCGGCTCCGCTGAACTGGCGCGCTCTGCGATGGGTGGGACAGCTGAGCTACGGCATCTATCTCTACCACAACAACGCCCACTGGCTGGGGCCGCGGCTTCTGCGCCAACTGACCGACTACCGCGTGGCCTATCTGCCATCGGAGACGCTGCACGTGCTCTATCTCACCGCACTCTCGATGCTGGCCGCGCTGGTCAGCTGGTATGCCTTGGAGCGCCCGCTCGCCCGCAACAAGGACCGGATCGTGGCCCTGTTTCTGCGACGCCCGGCCGGCCCCTCCCCCGTCTCCTCCACAACGTGATTCGCCACCCTCGCTACCTCCGGCTCCAACGCCGTCTTCTCCATCACGATGATCACCCGTGGCTGCGTCTGCTTTTTCTTCTCGGCCTCGCGTGCCTGCGTCTTCCCCCGCAGGGCATCTGGGATTACTTCCGGGCCAAACGAGACCAACGCCGCCGACGCTCGCGGGAGGTGGTCCTGAACCTACGCGGCGGACGTCGTCTCCAGTTGCGCGACACCGAGACGGACCTGGCGATATTCGAACAGATTTTCCTCCTCGATGATTGCACCCTTCCGCACGACGTCCGCCCGGACTCGGTCCGCTACGTGATCGACGCCGGAGCCCACGTGGGATGCAGCAGCCTGTTTTTCGCCGCCCGCTATCCGAAAGCCACAATTTTGGCGGTGGAGGCGGACGCCCGGAACCATCAACAACTGGTGCGCAACACCGCCGCCATCCCCTCGATCAAGCCCATGCTTGGGGCGGTGTTTCACCAAAACGCGCCGGTCAAGGTGCGAAACCCCGACGACCGCCCGTGGGGCTTTCAAGTCTCGGCGGCGGACGCGAACGGCCCCGGGGACGGCGCCCAAGTGCCGGGACGCACCCTTCTCGAATGGATGCGTCTCGCCGACTTCCCGCGCATCGACCTCCTGAAGCTCGACATCGAGGGCGCCGAACTGGAGTTGCTGGAAAACGACGGGGCGGTCTGGCTGCGACAGGTGGGCACCCTGATCATCGAACTACACGACGATATCCAGAAAGGGTGCAGCGAGAGCTTTCGCCGCGCCGTCCGCGACATTCCGCACATCACCTGCCAAAGAATCGACAACCTGATCTGGATAAACAAAGCGGCCCGACCGCCGGCCGCCCCCGGTCGTGAGACCCGCCTCGGACCCGACTAGGAAACAGCGCACCGCTCCGCCACCTCGTTCGGCCTTCCTTCTCATGCCCGCCTCCCCGCTCACCCTGTCACGTCGCGCCCTCCATCGCGCCGGCCACCTGCCTCTGGTCGGTGGATCGCTGCTGCGCGCGACCAACCTCGTCCGATCCGTTTGGACCCGGTGGGCGGCCGCGTTTCTGATCCGTCGCTACCTTCGCCGACATGCCTCGCCGCGCCTTCAGATCGGAGCGGGAGGCGACGCGCCCGGCGGCTGGCTAAACACGGATTTGGCTCCCGCCGGCTGGTGGATGCCTCGCGTCGATGCCACCCGCCCGCTGCCCTTTGCAAACGGCACCTTCGATCTGGTTTTCTCCGAGCACATGATCGAACACATCCCCCTGGATGATTCGCGTCACATGCTGCGCGAAATCTTTCGCGTGCTCCGTCCGGGAGGACGCGTCCGCATCGCGACGCCGGACGCCCGCCAGCTCGCGCGCATCCTCCTCGAAACCGAAGCCTCCGACGTGCGCGAGTATCTGGACTGGTCCGCTGATCGTTTCGGCTGGCCCGCCGACGCGTGCCTGCCGGCCCGGGCGGTGGACAATCTCTATCACGGCCACGGCCACCGTTTTCTTTTCGACGAGGCCGCGCTGCGTTCGGAGTTGCTCGCCGCCGGTTTTCAGCAACCCGTCCGCCATCTCCCCGGCGAGAGCCGGATGCCCGAACTTCGGGGCCTGGAGCGGCACGCACAAGTCATCGGACCGGCGGCCAACCAGTTCGAAACGCTCGTCCTGGAGGCGCTCCGTCCATGAATCCCGGCCCTCGCCCCGCCGTCATCGTCTGCACGCACAACCCGCGGGCGGACTACCTCGGGCGCACGCTCGGCGCGCTGCGTGCCCAGACGCTTCCGCCCTCGGACTATGATCTGCTCGTCGTGGACAACGCCTCCGCGCCTCCGCTCGAACCGCGCATCGACCTCGCGTGGCACCCGGGCGCCCGAGTGGTCGCCGAGTCCGCCCTCGGCCTGACCAACGCCCGGCTCCGCGGCATCGAGGAAGCCCGCTCCGACTTCATCGTCTGGGTGGACGACGACAACCTGCTCGCGCCCGACTACCTCGCCCAAGCCCAGGCCCTCGCCCGTGAATGGCCGATGCTCGGAGCGTGGGGCTGCGGAGATTTCACCCCCGAGTGGGAGACGCCGCCGCTCCCGGCCTTCTCGCCCTATTTGGAATACTTGGCCGTGGGGAAAATTTCGGCCGACCGCTGGAGCAATCATTCCTTCGATTACGCCACTCTCCCGGCCGGAGCGGGCATGTGTTGCCGCATCGCCGTGGCTCGCCGCTATGCGGAGGCGGTGCGGACCGATCCGCGGCGCCGGCTGCTCGGTCGCACCGGAGCCGGCCTTGGCGCATGCGAGGACTTCGACCTCGCTCTCCACGCCGTCGATCTCGGTCTGGGAACCGGTATTTTCCCCCGCTTGCGCCTCACCCATCTCATGCCCGCCGGCCGGGTGCGGGAGGAGTATCTGCTGCGCTTGGTCGAGGGGCACGCCCGTTCCACCGTGCTCCTCATGGCGCTGCGTCGGACCGACGTTCGGCCGCCCTCGGACGGCTGGATCGCCCGGCTGCGCCGCTGGCGTCTGCGCCGCGCCCTGTCCCCCATCGACCGCCGCATCCATGACGCGCGGAGGCGAGGCGAGGCCGCCGCGACAAAAATCTTGGCCGAAACACCTCCGCTTCCGGACGTCCCATGATGGCCCGGATCAAAACTCACCTCCGCGAGCTGCGCCCCACGCCATGGCAGCTCCGTCTTTTTCCCGGCGACTCGCGGACTTTCGGTCCGCCCCGACGCCGGGCGCCGGGTCTCGAGCTCACGGCCGAAGAAGCGGAAGTGCGTGCCCTGCCGCTTGAACGCGTGCGTCTGGCGGAAGCTCGGTGGATCGGCCCGCCCAAGCTGGAGTGGCTCGGCTCGGCCCCACCCTGCCCCATCCCGCGGGCGTTTGTTTTGCGCGCACCCTCGGCCCGCCTGCTGGCGCCCGATGGCTCGGTGGTGGTGGGCCGGGACACCTGGGTGACCGACTGCGGTTTCTATCCTTGGTCCGACGAGCATGAGGCCTTTCGCTACCACCCCCTCTTCAAAAGAAAAAAAAGCCGCCCGCTGCGGCGATGGGCCGGACGCACCCTCGCACTGGTGGGCGACTACACCGCCTTCAGCTACGGCCATTGGCTGATCGACGCCATCACCCGCTGGCATTTGGTCCGCGCGGCCGGTCTGGATGCCGACGCCTTCGACCAGGTCTATTTGCCCTGCCCCGGCCCGGTGGCGCGTCGGCTCGCCGAACGTCTGCCCATCCCCTCCGCGAAATTGATCACCGAGCGGGCCGCGGACGATCTGTGCTGCGAGGAATTGACCGCCACCTCCCACCCCGGCTGGCCGGGCTTTGTCCCCGCTTTCGCCGCCGAGCTCCTCCGCGGCCTGCTCCCCGCCGCCGCCTCAAGCGCCTCGGCCGGGCCCCGTCGAATCGCTATCCTGCGCGATGGTTTTTCCCGAAACTTCGCCAACCGCGATGAACTGTATGCGCTGCTCGCCCGGCGTGGCTTCGCTCTTCTGGACCCCCGGCGCGACGAGGACATTCCGGCACGGTGCGCGGCGGCGGACGCCATCGTTTCCATCGAAGGATCCCAAGCCTACGATCTGCTCTTCGCCCGCCCCGGCACTCGCGTCCTGATCATCACCTCGCCCCACCACACCACCTTTCCCTACCCCCAGTCGGCCGCCGGCGCGGCCGGCCTGGAGCTTTTTATGCTCGCCGGACGACCGGCGAGCACGGCCCCCCAGCCATTGGACACCCCCTTCGTCGTCCCCGCGGCCGACTTCGCGGCGGCGCTCGACGTGCTTCTCGCCAACACTCCGGACTAAGTTCGCATGCGAATCAGCGTCATCCTGCCCACCCGCAATCCCGACCCGGATCGCCTGGCGAAAACCCTGGCCGGGTTGGGCGCCCAAACCATCCCCGCATCCGACCGCGAGATACTGCTCATCGACAACGGCGGCACGCCACCCCTCACGCGATCCGTCGCCCCCGCCCTCGCCGGGCTTCGCGTGGCGCGCGAAAACGAGACCGGCCTCACGCCGGCCCGCCTGCGCGGCATCGCGGAAGCTCGGGGCGACGTGCTGGTTTTCGTGGACGACGACAACGTCCTCGCCCCCGACTACCTGGCCGCCGCCGCGAAACGTTTCGCGGCGCAACCCGGCCTCGGCGCCGCCGGCGGGCCGGTGCGGGCCGAGTTCGCCACCCCGCCGCCCGAGTGGACGCGGGAGTTTCACGGCCTGCTCGCGCTCCACGAACACGGCGCCGGGGAACTGATCGCCACCGGGAGTGCCACGGCGCCCTGGCCCGCCTTCGCCCCGGTCGGCGCCGGCCTCTGCGTGCGACGCACTGCCGCCACCAGCTACGTCGCCGCGCTCGCCGCCGATCCATCCCGCCGTCGCCTCGACCGCAGCGGCGGCTCGCTCGCGTCGGGCGGTGACAACGACCTGGTGTTCACCCTCCTCCACGCCGGTTGGGACGTCGGTTACTTTCCGGAGCTCTCGCTCCGGCACCTCATCCCCTCGTCACGGCTCGCGGCCGACTATCTGGCGCGCCTCAACGAAGGCATCCAGCGCACCTGGGTGCGCGTCCTGAGCCTGCACGGACACTGCCCCTGGCGCCCGATCCCGCCCTGGACGCTTCCCCCGCGCCTCGCCCGTGCCTGGTGGCGCGAGCGCGCCTGGGCTTCGCCCGCCCACCACATCCGCTGGCGAGGGGTGCGCGGTCGTTTTCTCGGGCAAGCCGACCTGCACCGCAGCCTCAGGCGGGACGCCTAAACCAAAAACAGCCGCAACCGTAGCTCTCTTGACGAACCCGCTCCGCATCCACCCCGACGAGAGGCGCGCCCCCTTGATCCGAGATCAGGACAAACTCCATCAGCTCCAATTCGGAAAACGCCTCCGTGATCTGCTCCCGAGCATAGACGCGGTGGGCGTTGAACTGGATTCGCGGTCGCCCCACCGGGGTGACAAAGAGCAAGTCCCCCCCGCGGGCCAACACCCGTTGCAGCTCGGCCATCGCCCGCAGATCACCGTCCGGATCCAAGGGGTCGCCGTAGCGCCCCAAGCCGATGTGTTCCACCACGTGCATGCAGGACAAGGACCCCACGGAGCGGTCGGGGAAGGGCAACGCCAGGAGGTCCGCCCGCCCGCAACTCAACCCCGGCAAGTGCAAGTCGGCCGGACGATAGTCGTAAAACCGCACCGGCACCCACGCGGACACCAGCGCCACGAAATGGAGCGTGGAGGAGATGTCCACGTGGTCCGTCGGCCGCGTGCGGGCCAACACCCGCGCCGCCCAGGCGGGATGGTAAACGTAGTGCCGGTCGAAGCCGGTAAACGCCGTGCGGTCCCCCAAACAGGGCAAACGATCCGCCCACGACAAGCCATGGCGCTCCGCCCGCCCGCCGCGCATCGCCGCGAAGGCCCGGTAGTCCGCCTTGAAACGGAACCAAGCGCGCCGCGCGTGCCACCAACGCACCAAACCGACCGCGCCGGGCACGCGGCGGGCCAGCGCTCTGAAAGCTGAAGCCATGAGCCGCAGCAGAACATGCCTCCGCACCGGGAGTAAATGCCGCCGACGGCCCCCCACCGGGAAAACCGGGGCCAACGGAGTCTCGCGCCGCCTCCACCGAGCGCATCGATTCAGATCGCCCATGCGGCCTTCGTTTCCATCCGACCATCACGCCTCCTTCCACCGCGGTCGTCTCCGAGCGACGACAACGTTCCCCCGCCCCCTCGCCGGACGCGGCGAGCCAGGTGGCCCCGCCTCGTCAAACTGACCGGCACTTCCGAGAATGCACCCATCCTTCCGCATCGGCCTGCTCGCGCCCTCCCTGCGCGGCTACAACGCGCTCGACGGTGGCATCGGCGCCCACTTCGCCGATCTCGGCGTCGCCCTCGCCGCCGCCGGTTATCCGGTCACCGTCGTCACCCCGGCCCCTGCCCCCGCGTCGCCTCCGCTCGCCGACGAACTGGCGCCCCTCGATATCGTTCCGTTCTCCGATCGGCTTCCCCGCTGGCTTCATCGCCTGGCCGGACTGCGCTGGCGTCTCCATGCCTGCGTCTCCCGCCGTTGGAAAATCCGCGCCGCCTCCGCCGCCCTGCTCGCCGCCCATCGCGCCGCTCCCCTGGCCTGCGTCGAAAGCTCCTCCACCGGCGCGCTGGCCCTCGACCTTCTGGGCGCCCGTCGCCGTCCGCCCCTCGTCGTCCGCGTCTCCACCACCGCCGAGCAACTCGTCACCCACAACGCCGGCCGCACCGACTGGCACGACAGGCTCGACCAGTCGTGGGAAACCCGCCTCGTCCTCGGCGCCGACCGGGTGATCACCCACACTCCCGGCCACCGCGACGAAATCTGCGCGCGTTGGCCGCTCGACCCGGGCGCCCTCTCCATCATTCCCCACGGCATCGCGTTGCCACCCCGTGGCGAACTTCCCCCGCCGCCCCTCGCCACGCAGCCGGCGCACATCCTCTTCGTCGGCCGCTTCGAGCATCGCAAGGGCATCGACGTTCTCCTCGACGCGGTCCCCCGCGTTTTGGAGGCCGTTCCGCGAACGCGATTCACCATCGCGGGAGGAGATCCCGACCGGCACTGGTCCCGCCGGTTCCTGGCCGAACATCCGAGCCTCGCCGAACAGGTCTCCTTCCCGGGCCGGCTCTCCGCCGAGGCCCTCCGGGCCGCCTACCGCGAGTGCGACCTCTTCGTCGCCCCCTCGCGCTACGAATCCTTCGGTCTCATCTACGTCGAAGCCATGGCGTGGGCGAAGCCCGTCGTCGGCTGCCGCGTCGGCGGCATTCCGGCCGTGGTCACCGACCAACAAACCGGCCTCCTCGTCGCGCCCGGGAACGCACCGGCTCTCGCCGAGGCCCTGGTGGCGCTCGCCCGCGATCCGGCTCTACGCGCCCGACTCGGCGCCTCCGCACGCGCCGACACCGAGGCAAGATTCTCACGGGAGACGCTCGCCCGTCGCAGCGTCGAGCTCTACCAGACGCTCGCCGCCCGCGCCACCTGATCCAGCCATGCTTGCCACGCTACGCCGCCACCCAGCCATCGGGCGCCTCCTGCGCCGACTACCGGGGCGCTCATCCCAGTTTGCCCCCCCCAGACGCATAGCCTTCGCGCAAGATTACTCCGCCTACTCGCGCCCGCTGGTCCAGTGTATGCCGGCCCGGGCGCTCGGCTGCAGCGTCCCCGCGGGGCAGCCGGGAACAAGCGGCCTGCAACCCATTCTGCCGCCCGTCCACGTCGGCGAATTGCCCGGCGGACGTCTGCTCTGGCCCGAAGGTTCGGTGGTGAGCGCCGACGATGTCCTCCTGCGTGACACCTCTTTCTGGACCCTTTGCGACGACGGCGGTCTCCACCGGCATCCGCTGGGCCTGCGCTGGCGCGCCCCCAGGCAACGCCGCTTGCCCGGCTCCGTTCTCGCCCTCACCGCCGACTTCGCCAACGCCTCGTTCGGCCACTACGTCTTGGACGCCCTCCCTCGCCTGGACTACCTGCAAAGAGCGGGTCGCTCCTTGGACGAGTTCGACACCATCGTCCTGCCCCGTCTTCGATCCCCCACCCTCGACCGGCTCTGCGAAGCTCTGCTCCTGCCCGCCGACCGGGTTCTTCGACTGTCCGAACATGAAGATCTGGTCTGTGATCGCCTAACTTTCGTGACCTATCCCGGCTGGCCCGGAAACTATCCTGCGGAAACTCCCGCCTTTTATCGCCGAATGTTGAATTTGCCCGCCACGCGCGGAAGTCGCCGGGTCTATCTCTCCCGTCAAAAGCAGGGCCGCCGCAGGCTGGCCAACCCCGAGGAGGTCGAAGCCGTCCTCACCCGGCACGGCTTCGACTTCGTCTTTCCGGAAACCGACCCCGACACCATTCGCAAGTGCGCCGAAGCCGACATCATCGTCGGGATCGAGGGTTCGAATCTCGTCAACCAGCTGTTCTCTCCCCCGGGCGGTGCCGTCATTCTCCTCCTGGACGATCAGTGGAGAGATCTTCCCTACGTCTGCTCCCTCGCCGCCGCCTGCGGCAAACGCTTCATTCCGGTGGTCGGCGAGGCCCGCAATCGATCCGCCGACCCGTTGCTACGATGGAGCAACGCGCACGACATGCACATCCCGCCCGATCGTCTCGAGACGGCGCTGCGGGAGGTGATCGAGCCGAATCTCAACCCGGATCCGGTCTCCCTTCGTCCATGATTCCCGATCTCTCCGTCGTCATCCCCGTCTTCAACCGGGGGGAACTCGTCCGCCACACCCTCGCGAGCGTGCGCGCCGCCTCGGCCGGTCTGGCGCTCGAGATCGTGGCGGTGGACGACGGTTCGGCCACGCCGCTTGCCGACGACCTCGCCCGGCTGGGCCTCGCGGTGGATCGCCTCATCCGCCAGGAGAACCGCGGCCTGCTCTTCGCCCGGCTCGCCGGACTCGGGGCCGCGACGGGCCGTCGCGTGCTGTTCCTGGATTCCGACGACTTTGTATCTGAAAACAAACTACGCGCGCAGGTGCGGGCCCTGGACGCGACCGGCGCGGACGTCGCCTACACCGACCACGCCCCCGTGGTGATCGGTCCGAACGGCCCGGGCGCGCCGGGAACCATCTCCGTGCATCCGGACACCGACGACCCGGCGGAGTTTTTCCTCCGCGTGCAGCCGCCCCCGCACTCCCCGATCTTCGACACCGGCTACCTGCGCCGGCGCGTCGCCGACGCGATTTTCCCGCCCTCGCCGCTCTACAATCCGGTCGCGGAGATTTGGTTCTACCACGTCTGCGCCCCCTTTCCCGCCCGCGTCGTGAAGTGCGAGGGCCTCGCCCTCGTCGGCGCGCACGGCGAGGGCCGGCTCACCAACCACTGGGAGCGACTCGCCGTCGCCTCGCTCGCCGTGATGGAGGCCTTCGCCCGCCATTGTCCGGTCACACCGGAGACGGCGGCGGCGCGCACCAAGGTGGCCGAGACGGCCTTTCTCTCCTGGCGCCGCCTGCCGCGGGATTTTTCGCCGCATTTCGCCGCTCGCCAGCTCGACGTTTGGCGACGCCTCTCGCCGCGGCCGGCGATCCGCCGCCTCGGCGGCCCGGCATTCCAGGCCGCCAGCGCGATCCTGGGCGCCGAACGGGCGGGACGCCTTTTTCGCCGTCGCAACGCCGACTACGCTTCCTGCCGCACGCTGGACGACACCAGCCTCGCCCGAATGCTCGCCCAACTCCCGCCGCCATGACCCCCGGCCGCCTCCTTTACCTGCTCTATCACGAGCCGCTCGCCCGCCTCGGCGACCTCGTCCGCGACGGCGGCCCGGCCGAGCGTCGCCGCACCGAGGCCGGCCGCCTGGCGATGATCGCGGCCGCCCGCGAGCTCCCTCCTCTGCCCGCCCCGCCGCCCGACGCCCCCCGTGTCCACCTCCTGACCGGTGCGCGCTTCTGGCACCAAACCGCCTTTCTCCTCCGGTCGCTCGCTCCGCACGCGACGATCCGGGCGGTGATCCACGACGACGGCACGCTCGACGGCGAGGCGCGCGACGACCTGCTCCGTTTCGCCACCGGCGCCGAACTCCACACCGACCGCGAGGCGCGCGAACGGCTGGACCACTTCCTGCCCGCCTCCCGTTTTCCGCGCCTCAGGCAAAGACGCAAAGACCTGGTGTTGTTCAGAAAAATTCTCGACGTGCGGGCCGGTGCTCCGGAGTGGCGCCTGTTTCTCGACTCGGACCAGCTCTGCCTGCGAAGCCCTCGTCTTTTGCTCGATTGGTTGCGCGCCCCGTCCGGCCCCCTGCACATGACGGACGTGGGCGACGCCTACGGTTGCCCCCTGCCCGACCTCGAGGTCATCGCCGGCCGCCCGGTGCCCCGCCGGGTCAACACCGGCATCCTCGGCCTGCGCGGCGACACGCTTGATTGGGAACGGCTCGAGGCGCACTGCGCGGCGCTCGATGCGCGGGGGAAGCCGCACTACTACCACGAGCAGGCCCTGGTCGCCCTGCACCTGGCCGGGGAACCGGGCGCCCTCGCCACTCCCCTCGACGACTATGTGGTGTTGCCCCGTCCGCCCGAGGCCGTGTCTCCGACGCGCACCTGGCACCACTACGTCGCCCACTCGAAACGTTGGTATTACCAAAGCCGTTGGCGCGATTTCGCGCCCACGACGGCGGACGCCGCCCGCTGATGTCGCGAGTTTCCATCCTCGTTCCCGCCTTCAACGCCGCCCCGTGGATCGGCGAGACGCTCGACTCCGCCCTCGGCCAATCCCATCGCGACCGCGAAATCATCGTCGTGGACGACGGATCGCGGGACGACACGCTGGAACGCGCCCGGGCCTTCGCACGGCGCCACCCGGACGAGATTCGGGTCACCACCCAGACCAACGCCGGCGCCTCCGCCGCCCGCAACCACGCGCTGCGCCTGGCCCGCGGGGAATTCATCCAGTTCCTCGACGCGGACGACCTGCTCTCCCCCCGAAAAGTGGAGGCGCAACTCGCCCTGCTGGCGCCCCGCCCCCGCGCCACCTTGGCCACCTGCCGCTGGGGGCGTTTTTGCGATGACCCCGCCGCCATCCGTTTCGCCGACGATGATCTCGCCCGCGAGTTCACCCCCGCCGAGTGGCTGAAGCTCAATCTCGGCGCGCATCGCATGATGCACCCCGCCGCCTGGCTCGTGCCCCGCTCCCTGGCCGACGCCGCCGGCCCCTGGGACGAGTCGCTTTCCCTCAACGACGACGGCGAATACTTCGCCCGCGTGGTCGCCCGCTCGGTCGGCATCGCCTGTTCGGCGGAGGTCCACACCGGCTACCGAACCGGATCGACGAGCAGCCTCAGCCGCACACGCACGCTCCGCGGCTGGCGCTCGCTGCGTCGATCCTTGGAACTCACCGCCGACGCGCTCTTGCGCATCGAGAACTCCCCCTCGGCGCGTTCGGCCGCGGCGGACGCCTTGCAACGATTTGTTTATGAGGTTTGGCCGGCGGCGCCGGAGGAGCGGCAAGCGGCGGCCCGCCGCATCCGCACGCTCGGCGGCTCGAAACTTCGCCCGGAACTCCCTCCCTCGGCCGCCCGGCTCGCCCGCTTGATCGGCTGGCGCGGCTCCAGGCTATTACAATTGATTTACCAATCGTTGGCCTCAGTCTCCGCCGTCTCGAAAAAGCCCACCCCATGATCCGCCTCTGGAACAAACTCCTCCGCGCCAACGACCCCAAGCGGCGCTCGCGTTTTCACACCGCGCGGGACGAGTGGGTGGGGGCGCGTCGGGCGCACCATTTTCTCCGCGCCGCCGCATCGTGGGCGCGGCTGCGGTCGGGGCTCGGGGTGGCGGTGCGGCCTTGGTTGTCCTACGCGGCGGTCGAAAAGATAGCGGAGCGCCTCCCTCCAAACGCCCATGCCTTGGAAGTGGGGGCGGGCATGTCCACGCTCTGGTTGGCCCCGCGCTGCGCGCGCCTGCTCAGCATCGAGGCGGACCAAGGCTGGTTTGACCGTCTCGGAGGTCTCCTGAAGCAGGCCGGCCACCGCCATGTGACGCTCGAGTGGCGATGGCGGGCGGAGCACATGGTGGACTTCGACACCATTCCGGAAGGCACCCTCGACTTCATCCTGATCGACGGCGGGCCGAGAGCGATGGTCCTGCGGGCGGCCTTCGCCAAACTCCGCCCCGGAGGCTGCATCTACGTGGACAACACCGACGAGGCCGGGATCTCGGAATCCTGCCGGACCGACCTGGAGAACCACGTCCGGGCCCAGGGCGGAACCCTGGAATTTTTTTGCGACTTCTCCCCCTGCAATCTGCACGCCACCGAGGGCGCGCTGTGGATTTCTCCCGCCCGATGAGCCGCATCCTGATCGTCACCAACGGCCCCCTGGCGCGAAATCCGCGGGTGGTGAAGGAGGCGTCCGCGCTGGGAGCTGCGGGCCACCAGGTCACCGTGCTCACCCCGCGCAATCACCCCCCCTCCGAGCCCTATGATCGCGAACTCTGCGAAGGCGCGCCTTTCCTACGGGAGCCGATCACGCTCATCCCCGGCCACGGGCTTCCCTCCTGGCGGATTTTTCTGCGTCTTCTGCCCCATAGGATCGGGCGCGAGCTCATGACCCGTTTCCGCTGGGAAAACTCGCACGCGCTCGGACCGGCCGGGGTCATCCTCAACCACGCCCGCGCGCATCCGGCCGACCTCACCATCGTGCACAACGAGGTGCCCCACGGGGTCGGTCTGCGTCTGCTCGCCGGCGGGCGACGCGTGGCGGCCGACATCGAGGACTGGCATTCCGAGGACCTGCCACCGGAGGCCCGCCGCCACCGACCGCTCCGCCTGCTGCGCCGCCAGGAGGGCGAACTGCTCCACCGCGCCGCCTACTGCATCACCACATCCGAGGCGATGGCGGAAGGCCTCTTCGCCCGTTACGGCGGCCGGCGGCCCTCGGTGATAACCAACTCCTTCCCGCTGGGCCCGGCCCGTGCTCGCCCGCCTGCGGACGGCTCCCCGCGCCTGCTGTGGTTCTCCCAAACCATCGGGCCGGGACGAGGGCTGGAAGCCTTCATCGACGCCTGGGGCCGCACCCGCGCGCCGTCGCGGCTCGTGCTCCTCGGCGAGGATCGCGGCGGCTACGGACATCGCCTGCGCGAACGCCTCCCCGATTCGCATCGGGACCGCCTCGCCCTTCACCGCCTTGTCTCGCCCGCCGCGCTGCCGGCCTTCATCGCCGACCACGATGTCGGACTCGCCCTCGAGCCGACCACGCCCGCCAACAAGGATCTGACCATCTCCAACAAAATCCTCCAATACCTCGGCGCCGGTCTCGCCGTCGTCGCCACGCCGACCGCCGGGCAACGAGAGGTGCTCTCCCACGCGCCGGAAGCGGGTGTCGTGGAGGACTTCGCCGACGCGGCCGGCGCCGCCCGTCGGCTCGACGAGCTCCTCGCCGACACCGGACGGTTGATCGGCCGCCAAGCCGCCGCGCGTCGGCTGGCCGAGACGCGTTACTGCTGGGAACGGGAGGCGCCGCGCTTGCTCGCCCTCGTGGAAGAAGCATTGGCCGGAAAAAGAACATGAGCACCGCACCCGCCCCGCCCGATCACCTCCGCTCGCTCGACGCCTTGCGCGGCGTCGCGATCACCTTCGTGCTGCTCCACCACTTCGCGATCTTCACCCCCGTGGAAGGGCTCGCCGGCCGACTGTATATCTCGTTCGCGGAGTTCCTCGCCCACGGGGTCGATCTTTTCTTCGCGCTCTCCGGATTTCTCCTCGTCAACAGCCTGCCGAAAGACGGCGCTTCGCTCACGTGGCTGAAGGGATTTTGGCGACGCCGGATCGCCAAGATCGTGCCCCTCTACCTTGCGCTCATCCTGAGCGTCCATCTGCTCATCCCCGGCCTGCTGACGATGCTCGGCATGGAGTCCCGCGCCTCCGTGCTGCTGGGCCGGGCCGGCGATTGGCCGTGGCACGCTCTGTTCGGCTCGAACTGGCTCTTTTTCCGCGAGGGGGTTTTCAACCACCCCCTGCTCAACGTGGCCTGGTCGCTGGGCGTGGAAGTCCAGTTTTACGTCCTCCTCTGCGTGGCGTTTTTCACCGGACTGGCCCGGTCGGTCCGCTTCTGGCTGGCCATGGCGCTCCTCGCGGCGGCGGCCCGGCTGCTCGCCCTGGAGTGGGAGTGGAATTGGGTGCGCCTGATCACCTTCACCCCCGGCCGGCTCGACGCGTTCGCCCTCGGCGCACTCGTCGCGTTACGACCAAACTGGTTCGGCCGCGGGCTTCGTTGGCTCGGGCTCGCCGTGCTCGCGGCGCCCCTCGTCGTCACGTGGAGCCGGCATAAGGAGTGGGTCAACCTCGCCGGCTACACCTGGGTCGCACTCGCGTCCGCCGCCGCCATCGCCTCGTGCGTCGGGGGCGAGAAGTCGGGCGGGATCGGCCGGGCGTCGGCGACCGCGGTGAGTTTCTTCGCCTTCCTCGGGCGCATCTCCTACGCGATCTATTTGACCCACGTGCCGGTGCGGGTCGGGGTGCGCCATCTGTGTTTCGCCGGCGACCAGGTCCTCGACAGCCCCGCAGCGTGGGGCGTTCATCTCCTGTATGTCGCCGTGTGCGGGACTGTCTCCATCCTGCTCGGCTGGGCGGTGTGGCGTTGGGGTGAGCGGCCTGCGCAGAGCCTGATTCTCGGCCGCTTCCGCGCGAAATCCGGACACCTGCGCACGGCCTCCGCCTAGACGTCGCCGCCCGGCCCGCCGACTCGCACCCGATGACCCTTTCCCGGAGTATCGCCACCACCCTGGACGTCCTGGCGCCGCGCCTCAAACCGCCCCTGCGACGGGCGCTCAGGGCGAGCCTGCTGGGGGTGGCTCGTTTGCGAGCGCGCGCGATCTCCCCGGCGGACGGACCCTGGTTTGTCATCGCCCCGCATCAGGACGACGCGAGCCTCGGATGCGGCGGCCTGATAGCGGGCGCCCGCCGGGCCGGGCAATCCGTGCGCCTGCTCTACTTGACGGATGGTTCCGCCTCTCATCCCGGGCACCCGCGCCTGACGCCGAGCGACCTGGCGAGGAGGCGAAACGCCGAGGCCCGGCTGGCCAAGGCGCGCCTCGGCGTGAGCGAGGACCATCTGCAGTTTCTCGACCTCCCCGACGGCCGCCTCGCCTCGTTTTCGGAAGCGGAGATCGACGACGCCGCCACCCGCATAGCCACGATCCTCTCGCGACACACGCCGCCGACCATCCTGCTCCCCCTCCGCCGGGACGGCAGCGGCGAGCATGAAGCCGCCTTCGAGCTCGTGGCACGCGCCCTTCGGCAAGCGGAGCTCCGCTGCCGACTGCTCGAATACCCGGTGTGGGCGCTCTGGAGCCCGCTCCGCCTGTGGGAGCCGCTTCGGAAGGCACGCGTCCACTATCACGATCTCGCCGGCGCCGGCGCGCTCAAGGCCTCCGCGTTGGCCGCCTACGCCTCGCAGTTTTCACCTACGCCACCGTGGAAGGATCCGGTGATGCCGCACGGTTTCGCTCGCGCCTTCTCGCTCAAACGCGAGTTCTTTTTCGAGTTCGCCGCATGAGCCCGCCCCCCCCGACAGCCCACCGTTTTTTTCAGCGAGTTTTTCGCGGCCTCCTTTTCCGGCTCCACGGCCGTCGCGCCGGGCTGGGGCGTCCGGTGCCGGCCGAGGCTTTGGACAACGAATACGCCTCCGGCGCCTGGGATCATTTTCTGGGGCCCGACGAGCTCGAACGGCACGAACGCCTGCTCGAGCTCATGCGCGAGGCGCACCCCGCCCCGCGCCTGCTCGATCTCGGCTGCGGCTCCGGCCGGCTCGCCCGCATGATACCCGCCGGCTGGCGGTCCGCCTACCTGGGGGTGGATCTGTCCGCGCAGGGCCTGGAGCGGGCTCGCGCGGGGACTCCGGCGGGCATGCGGTTCGAGCGCCACGATTTCGAGGTCTGGACCTGCGAAACCGGCGCCTTCGACCTCATCGGTTTCAACGAATGCCTCGGCTACGCGGCCGATCCGCTGCGCACGGCGCGACGCTTCGCCCGCACGCTGGGCCCGGAGGGATCCGTCATCGTCTCGCACTTCCGCACCGGCAATCACGTCGAGTTCTGGCGCCGGCTCGCCCGCGAGTTTGATGTCGTCGCGGAACGCGTGGCCGCCAACGCGAAGGGGCAGGTCTGGGACCTGCGCACCCTCCGGCTCCGCGCCGCCGCTCGCCCGGCCGGCCGCAACTCGTGACCAGCGCCTCCTCCGCCATGCGCCGCGTCCTCGTCGTCAGTCCGCACTTCCCTCCGGTCAACGCGCCGGACATGCAGCGCGCGCGGCTCGCCCTGCCCCATCTCCGCGCCCTGGGCTGGGAGCCCGTCGTGCTGGCGGTCGCGCCGGAACTGGTCGAGGGCGCCGTGATCGAGCCTCTGCTGGAGCAAACCTACCCGGCCGACATCCGGATCGTTCGCGTGCGGGGCATCCCCTTCCGACTGACGCGCCGGTTCGGCTTCGGGTCGCTCTGGTGGCGCTGTGGCCGCGCGCTTCGGCGGGCGGGCGACGAGCTGCTGGCGCGTGAAAAATTCGACCTGGTTTTTTTCACCACGACGCAGTTCGACGCCTTCCGCCTCGGACGGCGATGGCTGCGAAGCCACGGGGTGCCCTACGTGCTCGACTACCAGGACCCCTGGGTGAACGACTACTACCGCCAAACCGGCACCCGTCCGCCCGGCGGCGCGGCGAAGTATTGGCTCTCCCAATACACGGCGCGCCGGCGCGAGCCCGCGGCGGTGCGCTCCGCGGCGGCCATCGTGTCGGTCTCGGCCTCCTACGGCCCCGACCTGCTCGCCCGGCATCCGGATCTTCCCGCCTCGCGCATCCATCACCTGCCCTTCGGCGCGGCGCAGGGCGATCTGGAGACGGCGCGAAACCTGCGCCCCTCCCCGCCCCTGGTGAAACGCGCGGACGGGCGGGTTAACTTCGTTTACGCCGGCCGCTGCGGTCCGGACATGAGCCGCTCGCTCACCCTGTTGTTCCGCGCCTTTCGCCGACACCTGGACACCCGCCCTGCCGACGCGGAACGGATGGTGTTCCACTTCATCGGCACCGACTACGCCCCCCCGCCGCTGGGACGCTACTGGGCGACGCCGATCGCCGAGGCCGAGGGCGTGGCGGCCCAGGTGCGGGAACACTGTTACCGGGTGCCCTACTTCGAAGCCCTCCATTACCTAGGGACCGCGGACGCACTGATCGTCGTGGGCTCCAACGACCCCGGCTACAGCGCATCGAAAATCTTCCCCTACCTGATGGCGCGACGCCCGCTGCTGGCGATCGTCCATGAAGACAGCCTGATGCTGCAACTCGCCCGCGCCCGGGGCATCCACACCGGCTACGGCTTCGGCAACGAGCCAGAAGTGTCGGAGGCAACCATCGAGCGGATCCGCGCCGAGTGGTTCGAGGGGCGCGGCTACCAGCATCCGCCACCGGAGGAGATGAGCCTCCCGCAGGAGTTCACCGCCCAAGGGATGGCTCGTCGCCTGACGGAGATTTTTGATCGGGCGTCGAACACCCGCGCCCGCCCATGAACCCTCCCGAAGGCCCCTCGTTGGCGTCCGCCATAGCGCGCGTCTTTATCGTCGCCCATCGCGAGGACACCTCACGTTTGGAGCGGGTGCTGCGCGAACAGGGCATGGAGGTTCGGGTTCTGCGGCAGGAACACGACGCCATCACCCGCACCTTCAGCCCCAATCTCCGTTGCCTCCTCAACCACGCGGCGGGATGGGAAATCGCCGCGACGACCGAGGGCTTGTCGCTCTTTGTCGAGGCCGACTTCGCGCCGTGCCGGGACTTCGGTCGCCTGCCGCTGCCTTTCGACCCCGAACAACATGGGGACCACTCCTGGGCCTACATCTACGCCGGCGGCCCCCGCATCTACTCTCGCCTGCCCACCGGACACCTGCTGGGCCACGCCTGCTCGACCGTCGCCTACGTCATGCCGCCGCGAGTCGCGGGGCTCGCGCTCAGATATGTCGAAAAACTCCGTGAACGTCACGCCGACTGGCGAATTTACCACCCCTTCGACACCGAGCTGCAATGGCATCTCATGGGGATGGGCGCCCGGGCTTTCGTGCCCTGGCGCCAGCTCGGCGAGCACGGAGGACGGCCCAATCCGGAGCATTTTCGAACGGGCATGGGCGCCAGCCGGGCTCGACGCTTGCTCGCCCGGCTGGGGATCGGCCTCAACCACTACGCCGACACGCTCCTGGCACCGCTCGCTTTCCCGCCGGACTACGCGGAGGGCTCCGCCTGGCGCCTGAAGCGCACTCGACTGGAAGGTTGGACCACGGGCGTCCTCCGGCTTTTCGCCGGCAAGGCCGCGGTGCCCTGGCGAGAGATGGGCTGGCGCGTCCGTTGGTCCCTGCGTTGCCATTGCGCGCTCCGCCTGCTCCCCCGATTTTCCCCATTCCGCCCCGCCCCGTGAGCCAACCAGAGCCCGACACCCCCCTCGCCCCGGATCCAAACGCGTCCATACGCTTGTTCCAATTCGGCGTCGCCGCGTTGGTGGGCCTGAGCGGCTGGTTCATTTTCAGCACGGAGGAGCTCAATTCCCAGATTCTTTTGGGCGTGAGCATCCTGGTTCTGGCCTCCTTCCCCGCCCTCATGTGGGCGCTCCACCGACGCCAGTGGTTCCCGGTTTTCGAGATTTCCTGCCTCACCACCATCGCCTTTTACGCGATGCCGCTTCTGACCCAGCACAACGAACTTTCCTTCTATCGGCCCGAGGTCGTGACCGAAAGCGCGACGCTGGTCGTGCTCTACCTGATAATGGCGAATGTCGGCTTCGCCGTGATGCGGAATCCGGTGCGGGCTCCACCCTGGGCGTTGAACTCCCTGCTGCCCGACAAGTTTCTGCGATTCGTGCCGCTGGGTCTGACGCTCAACACCGCCTACCTCTACGTCTATACCTTCACCGACTGGCTCCCCTCATCGGTGGAGGGCGTGTTCCGCGCCCTGTTCTTCGGCATCGGAACGATCTGCACCTTCGTCCTCGGCCGGAGCTGGGGTCTGGGACGTCTGGACCGACAGGGCATCCGGTTGCTCATCGGGAATCTGGCCCTCCAGACCATCTTTCTCTTCTCCCATCTCTATCTCATCGGTGGCGTCTCCATGCTCGTGCTGCTCCTGATCGCCTACGCCTCGGCACGTCGCCGGCTGCCGTGGCTGGTCATCGCCGTGGTGCTGCCGACGCTGGCCCTGCTGCACACCGGTAAACCCGCCATGCGCTCCATTTACTGGAAGGGCGGCAAACCGATGCCGACGCTGGTCCAGCTACCTGCTTTTTTCACGGAGTGGGTGGACCACAGTCTGACCCAAAGCCGCATCCCCAAGGAAGACCGGATCAACAGCACGATCTTCGAACGAGCCTCCCTGATACAGATGCTGTGCCTGTGCGCGGACCGGGTGCCCAGCATCAAGCCCCATCTCAACGGAGAAAGCTACCTCGACATACCCGCGCAGGTCGTCCCGCGCTTCCTCTGGCCCGACAAACCCTCCGGCCTCTACTCCAACGTCCGGCTCGCGCTCTACTTCAACCTGGTCACGCTCGAGAACGCTTACGATGTCTCCATCGCCTTCGGCATGGTGGCGGAATCCTACGTCAACTTCGGCTATCTGGGCGTGGCGGGACTGGGCTTCGTGTTGGGGGCCGCCTACAGGCGCATCTCCCAGCTCGCGATCAACGCACCTACATTCTCGGCCCTGGGCATCTTCATGATCCTGCTCACCGCCTGGAGCTTTCAGGTGGAACTGGTGATGGCCACCTGGCTGATCTCCCTGCTCCAGGCCTGCGTGGTCTGTATCGGGGCGCCGCTGGTCTATTGGCGATTCACCCACGCCTGACCGATGCCACGCCCGCCCCAACCTCCCGGGAACTTGCCGCGCCGGCTCGCCGTCGTCGTTTCGCACCCGATCCAGTATTACGCCCCCTGGTTTCGGCACCTCGCGGCTGAGCCGGATCTGTCGCTTCGCGTGTTTTTTCTTTCCAACCACGGCGTGGCCGCCCGCCGCGACGCCCAGTTCGGCGCCGCTTTCGCCTGGGATACCGATCTGCTCTCCGGCTACGAACACCGCTTCATCCCCAACACCGCGCGCCGCCCCGACGTCACCCGCTTCGACGGGCTGAAGAACCCCGGGCTGCGCCCCGCCCTGCGCGACTTCGCCCCGGACGCCGTATTGCTCTTCGGATACGCCTACCGCCCGCACCTCGGCCTTGTCCTGCGCCCACCGGCGCCGATCGTTTTCCGCGGCGACTCCCACCTGCTGGGCAGCGCCAGGTCATCGGTCATTCGCCACCGGGCGCACTCCCTCGCCCGCTCCGTCGCCCTCCGCTTCGTCTATTCCCGTTGCGCCGCCTTCCTGCCCGTGGGCTCCGCCAACGCCGACTACTTCCGCCACCACGGCGTGCCGCCCGAAAAACTCTTCCCCGCGCCGCACTGCGTGGACGCGACGCACTTCGTCGCCACCCCCGCACGCCTGGCCGAGGCCGCCGCGCTCCGCGCCGCGCTCGACATCCCCGCCGCCGCGCCCGTCGTCCTTTTCGCCGGAAAACTCATTCCCAAAAAACGCCCCGACCTGCTCCTCGCCGCGTTTGTCCGCGCCTCGGTCCCCGGGGCGCATCTGGTGCTGTCGGGCGACGGGGAATTGCTTCCGTCGCTGCAGGCCGCGGCCGGCGGGCGGACCGATGTCCACTTTCTCCCTTTCGCCAACCAGTCCGCCATGCCCGCCCGCTACCTGCTGGGCGACGTTTTCGCGCTGCCCTCCGAAGGCCGTCACGAAACCTGGGGCCTCGCCGTGAACGAGGCCATGCACCTGGGTCGCCCCTGCGTCGTCAGCGACCACGTGGGTTGCCATCCGGACCTGGTGCGTCCGGGCGCCACGGGCTGGGTTTTTCCGGCGGGCGACGAGGCCGCGCTCGCCGACCGACTCCGCGAGATCCTCACCTTGCCCCCGGAAAAGCGCGCCGAGCTCGGCCTCGCCGCCGCCCGACATGTGGCCAACTTCAGCTACGCCGCCGCCACCGCCGGGCTTCGCCGCGCCCTCGCCCACGCCCTCCATCGATGAAGATCGCCATCAGCTTCGGTTTTTTCCTCCCCGTCCCGCCCGCCCGAGGCGGAGCGACGGAAAAAATTTGGCACGCGCTCGGATGCCGCCTCGCCGCGCGCGGTCACGAGGTGAGCGCCTACTGCCGCGAGTGGGAAAACTGGCCGCGACAGGAACGCGCCGACGGGCTGCTCTTCCGCCGCCTGCCGGGCAGCGACCACACCACGCGCCTGTGGTTGAATCTGCTGCTGGATCTCCGCTGGAGCCTGCGCGTGCGCGCCGCGCTGGCGCCGGACGAGCTCGTGATCTCCCATAATATCTCGCTGCCCTGGTTGCTCACGGTCGGCCCACGCCGTCACCCCGCTCCGGTATCCGTCGTGATCGGCCGGATGCCGAAGGGCCAGGTGCGCACCTACGGTCGGGTGGACCGCATCTACGCCACGAGCGAGGCCGTGGCATCCCGGGCCCTGCGGGAGAACCCCGGGGTGCGTCCGCGCCTGCGCACCCTCCGCAACTCCATCGACTGGCATGCGCTGCAAGCGGCCGAGGTGTCCGCCCCACCCGACACCCTGCGAATCGGCTACGTCGGACGCCTGCATCCCGAAAAAGGCCTCGACCTCCTGATCGACGCCGGCGCGCGCCTGGCCCGCCTCGCGCCGACCGCGAGGTGGAAAATCAGCCTCGTCGGCCCGGTGCGGGTGACGGAAGGCGGCGGCGGCGAGGACTTCGCCGCCGCGCTGGCCGCCCGCGCCGCCGAAGCGGGGCTGGGCGAACGCTTCGAAATTCTGCCGCCGATGTGGGACGCCCGGGCGCTCGCCGCCTTTTACCGCACGCTCGCCGTCTTCGTTTATCCCACCCGGGCCGAGCAGGGAGAGGGTCTGTCCGTCGCGCCGATAGAGGCCATGGCGGCGGGCGCGGTGCCGGTGCTTTCAAATCTGCCCTGCTACGCCGACCTGCTACGCCCCGGGGTGGACGGGCTGCTCTTCGACCACCGATCCACCGATGCCGCCGCCGAGCTCGCCAATGCGTTGGCCTCGGTGGTCAACGACCACGCCCGCCGCCGCTCGCTCGCCTCCGCCGCTCGCGCCACCGCCCGACGTTTCGACTACGCGTCGGTGGCCGAGGAGCTGGAGGCCGACCTCTCCACCCTTCTTTCCCCGCCCTGATTTGCTTTTGCCCCGCCTGCGGACTTTTGGCGCCCTTGCCACCGCCTCGCGGTTCGTCGCCACCCACCGCCCGGCCCACCACGCTCCCCACCATGCCCGACACCGCCCCCGAGCCGCCCTACCTCGCCCAAGGCACCGTCACGCCCTATTCGCGGTCGGAGCTCGTGCGCCAGCGCCTCTGGAGCCTGGTGCAGGGAACCCTCTTCCGCTTCAGCCCGCCCCGCGCCCACGGCTTTCGCGTGTGGCTGTTGCGGCTTTTCGGGGCGGACATCCCGGAACCGCGCAAGGTGGTCATTTTCGCCTCCGCGAGAGTTTACTTCCCCTGGAAACTCCGGCTCGAGCCCCGGTCCATGGTCGGACGTCAGGTCAACATCTACAACCTCGCCGCCGTCACTCTCCGGCGCGGCGCCAACGTTTCCCAAAGCTGCCACCTCTGCGCCGGTTCCCACGACTATCTCCGCTGGTCCATGCCGCTGACCACCGGTCCGATCGAGATCGGTGAAAACGCCTGGCTCGCCGCCGAGGTTTTTGTCGGGCCCGGTGTCACCGTCGGCGAACTCGCGGTCGTGGGCGCCCGCAGCGTGGTGACATCGGATCAACCCCCCCGGATGGTCTGCGCCGGCCATCCCTGTCGTCCGCTTTTGCCTCGCCAGGACCCGACTTGAACGTGGCCGCGCCCCAGCCCGCTTCGCCGCCACGGGGCGGTCGTTTGCTCATCCTCCAGGCCCTGCGGGCGGTGGCCGCCGGAATGGTGGCGTGTTTTCATCTCTTTCACTTCGGAAACCCGCCCGCCGTCTCCGAAGGCGGGTGGGTCCACCTTCAAGCCGGCGTGGATGTTTTTTTCATCCTGAGCGGCTTTGTGGTCACGCAGTCCGCCTTGGCCGCGAACTCGGCGCGGGATTTTCTGCTGCGTCGAGCATTGCGGATCTACCCGCTCTATTGGCTCTGCACGCTTGCGCTGGTTCCCGCCGAGATTTGGCGGAAGGGGTCGGCTCCGGAGGCGACACATCTGCTCGGGTCGCTGTTGTTATGGCCTCAGGAAAAATGGCCCCTGTTGGGCGTGGGCTGGTCGCTCGTCCACGAGGTGTTTTTCTACGCCGTGCTCACGCTTTTCGTGGCCTGCGGCAGGAGGCGACCCGCGCTCTGGCTCGGTATCTGGGGCTCCGTCACGCTCGGAGTCGCCGTCCTGGGCCTGCTTCACTCCGAGCCCCCCCTGCCGCCGCCGCTTCGCCTGGCCCTGCACCCGCTGAATCTCGAATTCATCGCGGGGGCGGTCCTCGCCCTGATTCATCGCCGCGGCGCCACCTCTCCGCTTCCTCCGATCCCGGCGGCGAGCTGCGCCCTCCTTCTTGCGGTGGCGGTCGTCGCATTTCTCCCGGAGCTGCCCATGAACGGCCTCGCCCGCCCCCTCGCCTACGGGCTGCCGGCGTGGCTGCTTCTGCACGCCTGCGTGGAGGGCGAACGACATCATGGATGGAGGGCTCCGCGCCTGCTCCCCCGACTCGGCGACGCCTCCTACGCCTTCTACCTCATCCATGCGCCCCTGCTGGCCGGCTCCGCCATGCTTCTGCCCCATATCGCGCCGGATCAGCCCCTCTTCCCCGCCTTGGCGGTGGCGCTGATTCTCGTCCAGGCGCTCGGGCTGGCGGTGTGGCGGTGGCTGGAGCTCCCGATGCTGCGTCGATTACACGCTATCTGCCTTCCCGCCACGCGATCACGCTCGCCATCGCCTGCCGCGAACTGTGGCTGATGCTCAAGGTCAACGCGACTCCGGGCGTAACGGGACGCCGGATACAAGGTGCGCCGTCCGCGCCCGACAGAATCTCGATGTCGCCCCACCCCGCCCCCGCCGCGGCGGGCAGCGCCTTGCGCAGCGCCTCCTTCGCGCACCACAGTCCGCAGAGATGGGCTCGCGGTTCGGCGTGCGCCTCCGCGCCCGCCCGCTCCGACGCGGTGAAATGCGTCTCAAAAAAAACTCGCGCGTCCGCGTCGCGGGGCGGCCACTCGGGAAAATCGGCGATCTCCTCCAAATCCACCCCGTGACCGATCCAGACCGGACGATGCGAAACCTCCCCCCGCCGGCGCCCCCACAGCCCGCCCCCCTGCCCGGGAGACGGCGCCGTGCCGGCCCCCTTTGCCGCATCGGAGTTCGCCGGAGCCTCAGCCGCCGGCAAACGCCCCTCCGCGCTTCCCGTCGCGGGCGCTTCGCCCAAGGCGGACGCCAGTGCGCCCAAAGTCAGACCGGCGCTGAGGAGCGGCGTCTTCCCCGCCCCGTGGCGTCGTTCCAATGCGACCCGCAACAACGACAAACCCAAGGAGGACGCCACTCCCAGCTCGCCCAGACTGCGTTCCGGCGTGAGCGGGATGTCCTTGGTGGCGAATCGACGCACCGTCTGCAGAATCGTCTCCATAAAACATCCCCTCAACCCAGCGCCAAACACGCATGGCAGATACAGCCGGCCGTGCCGTCGGCCCGGGTGTAGTTGTGCAAAATCGCGGCCCGCCCGAACCGCGCATAGTAATCCGCCGCCTCCACCGCGCAGCGGTCACAGCTCGGCGAGATTTTCGCCCGGGATCCGCCACCGCCCTCCCCGGACTGCGCATCGTCCCCCGCGCCGGCGTCCGCGGCCGCCCCATCCGGGACGATTTCCCCGCGCGTCGCCAAGGCCTCCAGCCTCGACCGCAGCTCCCGCAGAAACTCGGCCGCCTGCCGGCCGTTCAGCACCCGGTGGTCAAACGCCATGGTCAGCGACACCGGCCAGCCGGGCAGACTCGCATCGCCACCGACGCCCAGGATCGCCGACTGCCGTCCGTTGATCAGCGGCTCAAAATGCAGGACGTCCAACGCCGACAAATCCGTCACCGTAAACGTCGAGCCTTCGGCGTCCTCGGGCGCCAGCCGCCGCTCCGCGCAGTCCAGCACCCGCTCGGCAAGACGCGCCTCCAGCTCCGCCGCGTCGGCGCGGTCCGCATCCCGCAAGGTCACCACCCGCAGGCCATCCCCCAGATCGACCGCCACGCCCAGATGCACCGCATCGTGATACACCGTGGCCCCGCCCTCGTGCCAGGCCGCGAAGAGCGGCCGCGCGGCCACCAGTCTCGCCACCTCGGCCAGCACATAGGCCAGAAGCCCCCGCCCCTCGCCCAACGCCGCCCGGATCGGCTCCGAATCAAAATACGTCGTCAACGAGCTCCGAAGTCCGTCTCCCGCGCCCTGCCGAAGCGCGGCGATCTCCGCCCGCTTGTCCGCGGCCACCCGCTCGCGCCGCGCCGGGCTCGCGCCACCGGCGGGACGCGTTTTCGCCAGTTCGACGAGGTCGCCCGCCCCCGGAGGATGGGAGGATCGCCCGCTTTGCGTTTCTCCCCGAAGGAGCGCCTCCGACAGCCGGGCCGCGGTCACGAGTCCGGACGCCCCCGCAAACGGCTTCGCGGGATCGAGCCCTCGCTCCGCCACGACGCGGGCGGCCTCGCGCGACAACCGCACCGGACAAGGCTCCGCGCCATCGGGCAACGCCAACGCCGGTCCCGCGCCCGGCAAAACCTCGTGGCGCTTGTTATCATCCGCTCCGCCTCCCCCCGAAACCCTCGCCGCAGGAGGAGTCGCCCGTGCATCGGGCCCGGATGCCGGCGCCGCTTCGGTTCCCGTCGATTCGATCACCGCCAGCTCCGCCCCCACCGAAAGCTCGATCCCCTCCGCCACGCGCCGGCGCAGCCGACCCGAGGCCGGCGCGTCCACCGTCGCCACGCTCTTGGTCGTCTCCACATCCACCAAGGGAGCTCCCGCCGCCACCTCGGCCCCTTCGTCCGCATGCCAGCGCACCACGAGCACCGCGTCATCGTTGGCGTTCAGATGGGGAACGGGGACGGGGACGGGAACACTCATCGGCAAAGCTCCAAAGCACGTTTCACGATCACATCGACACCGGGCAGCATGGCCCGCTCCATCGACGCGCTCGCCGGCACCAGATCGTTCGGCGCCGTCACACGCGCCACACGCGGCAGCCCGGCCTGTCCGCCCAGTTCGGCCAACTGCGCCAGAAGCTCGGCGCCGAAGCCGGCAAAGCCCACGCCCTCCTCCACCACCAAGACCGAGCCGGACGAATTCAGGACCGACAACCAAGGCCGCAGGTCAAAAGGATATAGCTGCATGGGCACCAGCACCTGCGCCACGCGATCGTGTTCCTCGAAAAGACGCTCGGCCGCCTCCACCACCATCCCCGCCATCCCTCCATATCCGATCAGCGTGATGTCCGGCGCCGCTCCCTCCGGTCTCAACCAGGTGGCCGGGAAACGCTCCGCGCTGATCCAACGCGAGAAACCGGCCGGCGTCCGGCTCAACAGCGCCTGGCCGTAGAGCATCTTGTTTTCCAGCACCAAGGTCGCCCCGGCCGGCGCCGAAAGCAGCGGACGGTAGAGCTCGTCCGGACCCAGCAACCCATGCAGCGCCAGCACCCTCAAACCCGGCGCACCGAGAAAATGCGCATCCAGGGTCTGACTGTGGGTCGGCCCGTAACCGCGACGTCCACCCATGGGCGTCCGCACCACCACCCCGACCCGCACCTGGCCGGCGAACATGCGTTCAAACTTCGCCGCGTGATTCACCAACTGGTCGAAGGCCAGCCCGAGGAAATCGCCAAACATGATCTCGGCCAAAACCCGACGCCCGTGCAGCGCCGCCCCGGTGGCCAGCCCCACCAAGCCCGCCTCGGAAATCGGCGTGTTCCGCACACGCCCGGGAAACGCGTGCGACAGGCCCGCGCTGATCTTGAACGCGCCCCCGTAGGGAGACTCCACGTCCTCGCCCACGAACATCAGCCCCGGATCTCGCTCCATCGCCCCGTGCAGGCTAGCGTTGAGCGCCTTCACCATCTTCTCCGCCGCCACGGCGGGCGCGGCGCGCCAGCCCTCCGGCGCCCGCTCCCCTCCCGGCGGAGAGTAGGTAGCCGGCGCCAGCGCCTCCGCGACGGCCTCCGCCTCCGCCACGAGCGCGCGCGCCTCGCCCCGTGCCAGCGCGCCCTCGGACGTGTTCACCCAACGGTTCAGGGGATCCCTCGCCGACGCCGCGTCCACCCACTCCCGAGGTCGGGTGTCGTCCCCCTTGGAATGCGCCTTCAGGCGAAATGTTTTTATGTGCAACAACTGCGGCCGTCCCACCCGCGCTTCCGCTACCGCCTCCTCCGCCCGTCGCGCGAGCGTCTCCCACTCCCAGGTGTCCGCCGCCAGATAACCGAGCCCGAAGCCGCGGGCTCGCGCGGCGATGTCTCCGGCAAAGGTCTGCTCGCTCGGGGTGGACTGGGCGATCCCGTTGTCCTCCAGGACCACCAACAAGGGCAGATTCCACCGCGCCGCCAGATTCCACGCTTCGTAAACAGCCCCCTCCCCCAACGTTCCGTCCCCGATGAACACCACCGACAAGGCCCCGCCGCCGTCCAACGAAGCCGCCCAGGCCAGCCCCGCCGCCACCGGCACGATACCACCTTGCAGGCCATTGGAATAGTAGCCCATCCGGCACAGATGCTGGCTTCCGCCCCAACCACCACACACGCCTCCGCCGCGCCCCAAAAGCTCCGCCAGCAAGCCCGTCACATCGCCCGTCCAAGCCAGAAAGTGCCCGTGTCCCCGATGGTTGGAGAAAACCGTGTCGCCCGGCCTCAGCGCCTCGCTCACCGCCGCCCCCGAGAACTCCTGCCCGATGCACGTGTGCAAGGTGCCGGAAAGTTTGCCCTCGGAAAACATCTCCAGCAACCGCTCCTCCGCGACCCGCGCCAGCATGGCCTTGCCCAGGATGCGCCCGCGCTTCGTAGTCGGATTTGTCTCCATGTCACTTAAGCGCCGCAGCAAGGCCCCCCGTCTCCGCTCCCGCAAGCTCCCGCTTGTCCATCCGTGATGTTCGACGTCCTCCACGTCACCGCCAGCATCGACCCGCGCCACGGGGGGCCTTCCAAAACCGTGCCCGCGCTCGCCGCCGCGCAGGCCGCGCTCGGCGCCAAGGTCGCCCTGGTCACGCTTTCGCCCGCCGACCCTTCCGTCATTGGTCATTGGCCATTGGTCATTGGTCATTTCCCCCCCGCGCCCGGTCCCCTTGGCCGTGCTCTCGCGATCTCCTCCGGCCTCGCCGGCTTCCTCGCCACCGCCTCCGCCCGCTGCATCCACGCCCACGGGCTCTGGCTGCGCCCGCTCCACCACGCCGCCCGCGCCGCGCGCCGCCTGCGCGCCCCCCTCGTGCTCGCCCCGCGCGGCATGCTGGAGCCGTGGGCGATCGGCCACCACGCCTGGAAAAAACGCCTCGCCGCGACGCTCGTCCACCCGGGCGCGCTCCCCGGCGTGACGGCGTGGCACGCCACCGCCGAATCGGAGGCCGACAACCTGCGCCGCCTCCCGGCCTGGCTGCGCGCCCCCGTCGCCGCACCCGTCTGCGTCGCCTCCAACGGCATCGCCGCCCCCGACCCCGCCGCGGCCGCCCCCGACCGCGCCGCCTGGCTCGCCGCGTATCCAGAACTTCGCGACACCCGCGTCGCCCTTTTCTACGGGCGTTTCCATCGCAAAAAACGCGTCGCCGAGCTGATCGAGCTCTGGCGCTCCGTCCCTCGTCCGGGCTGGACCCTGCTCGTCGCCGGCCTCCCCGGCGACTATGCCGTCGCCGATCTCTCCGCGCTCGCCGCCTCCGCCCCGCCCGCCTCCCGCGTCGTCATCGCCGACGGCTCGGCGATGCCGCCGCCCTACGCGCTCTCATCGCTTTTCCTTCTCCCCTCGCATTCGGAGAACTTCGGCCAGGCCGTGGCCGAGGCGCTCGCCGCCGGGGTGCCCGCGCTGGTCACCGACACGCTCCCCTGGCGCGAGCTCGACTCCGTCGGCGCCGGCCGCTGCGTGGCGTGGGCGGACTACGGCGCCGCGCTCGCCGCCCTGCTCGCCTCGCCCGCCGCCGAGCTCGCCGCCCGCGGCGCCGCCGGTCGCTCCTGGGTCCTTGCCAACTTTTCCTGGGCATCCTCCGCGCGCCGGCTCCTCGAGTTCTATCCCACGCTTGGCCCGGCTCCCTCCCCGTGACTCTCCGTGACCTCCGTGGCTAAACCCTCCGGCATGCTCTCCGCCACCCGCGAACACCTCGCCATCTGGCACGCCGGCATCGTCGTCGTCGCCTCGGCCTGGCTGCTGGGCGGCCTCGGTCCGCACGGCGAGTGGATCGTCGCCGCCCTCGCGAGCCCCGCCTACGCGCTGCTTTTCGCCGAAGCCCGCGCGCGACATCGCGCCGGCGACCGGACCGGCGTCCGGCGTCTGCTTCGTTGGTGCGCTCCGCTCGTCGCCCTCGCCGCGTTGGTGATCGTGTCGAGCATCAACCCCTCGCTCCAGCCGGTCACCATCTCCGAGCGCGTGGTGCTGCGCCCCGTCTCCCATCTGGAGTGGCTGCCATCCTCGGCCAACCCCGCCGGCAGCCTGCGCGTGCTGGCCTGCTTCACCTCGCTCGCCGTCTGCGGGCTCGCCCTCGCGTTTTGCGTGAACTCGCGCCGCGCCCTGCGCGCCCTCCTGCTCGTGTTCGCGCTCAACGGCCTCGCGCTCTCCGTGCTCGGCACCCTCCAGCGCCAGAGCGGCGCCGCCGGGCCGTTCTTCGGTTTCGTGACGGCGGCCAACGAGCGCTGGTTCGCCACGTTTCACTACTACAACCACTGGGGCGCCTTCGCGGTGCTGAGCTGCGCGGCGACGCTCGGGCTGGTGTTTTACTCGCTTCGGAATCCGCCCGACCGCGGCTGGTTCCACGGGCCGGGTCCGCTGCTCGCCATCCTCGCGCTCCTCATCTGCGCCACCGGTCCGCTCAGCGCTTCACGCTCGGCGACGGTGCTGCTCGCCCTGCTCGCACTGGCGGCCCTGGCGACCGCGATGCGGCACATCCTGAAAGCCGATCCCGCAACCCCGCAGCCCGGCGCCCAACGCCCGGGAGCTTCGCATCGGCGGTTTCTGCGCGGCGCCCTCCTCGCCACGGCGGCCGCGCTCGGCGCGGGCCTGATGTATTGGCAAAGCGGAGACGGCCTCGTCGGGCGCGTGGGCCAGACCCTCGAACAATTTTCCCAACTCGGCCAAACCGGCACCCGCTCATCCGGCTACGGTCGTCCGCAGCTCTACGCCGACACCTGGCGCATGGCGAGCGACGCCCCGGTTTTCGGCTGGGGGCTCGAATCCTACGGACGCGTGTTTCTCCGCTACTCCACCTTTCGACCCGGCCCCGACCGCCTCATGAACACCTACGAGGACGCCCACTCGGACTGGCTCCAGGCCCTGGCCGAGCTCGGCTTCGTCGGCACGGGTCTTCTGCTGCTCACCGTCTTGATCCCGCTCAGCGACATCACCCGCGGCGCGGCTGCCCGCCCTCCGACCTTCGCGCGATGGTCGCTCGCCGGCTGCGCGCTGGTGGCCGCCTACGCGTGGGTGGAATTTCCCTTCGCCGCGCCCGCCGTGGTCGCGGCGTGGTGGGTGCTGTTCTTCGCCTCCGTGCGCGCCACCCAGCTTTCGCCCGGCGGCTCCGCCTAAACTCGTCCGCGCCGCGCACCGTCCATGTTTTCCGTCGTCATCCTCACGCTCAACGAAGAGCACAACCTCCCCGCCTGCCTCTCATCTCTCCCCGGGGTGGACGACATCCACGTCCTCGACTCGGGCTCGACCGACGGCACCGCCGACATCGCCCGCCGCCACGGCACGCACCTCTCCGCCAATCGCTTCGAAAACTTCGCCCAGCAGCGCAACCACGCCCACGCCGCGCTCCCCTTTCTCCATCCCTGGGTGTTCCACCTCGACGCCGACGAGCGCATGACGCCCCCGCTACTCGCCGAGCTGCGCGACACCGCCCGCGCCCAGCGGACGAGCCGGGATCACGACGGCTTCTGGGTCGCGCCGCGCATGCTCTGGCAGGGCCGCTGGGTTCCGCACTGCACCGACTACCCCGCCTGGCAGGCCCGGTTTTGCCACGCCGCCACCTTCCGCTTCGTCGAGAAAGGCCACGGCCAGCGCGAGGCGCCCGGCCTGCGCCTCGGGTATCTGAAAAACAACTACGAGCACGACATGTCCGCCTCCGGCGTGGACGACTGGCTCGCCAAACACCGCCGCTACGCCCGCCGCGAGGCCGAGGCCTGGCTGGACTCCGCCCCGCCGCCGGCCGAGTCTCTCCGCGCGCTGGTCGGACGCGACGCCCTCGCCCGCCGCCGCGCCCTCAAAAACCTCAGTTATCATCTCCCCGCCCGCCCGCTCGCCCGCTTCTTTTACCAATACTTCCTCCGCGGCGGTTTCCTCGACGGCGACGCCGGCCGCCGCTACTGCCTGCTCCTCGCCCGCTACGAGGGCTTCGCGGCCCGGGAAATCCGACGCCTGCGGCGACAACGCGCCGGAACGCTTTAGGCTTTCGTCCGCCAGCGACGCGACTAACGTTCAAAAACTTTTTACAGGACTCCCGGTATATGCCCTCCGAAGGAAAAAAATCCAGTCGCCCGGAGCCGTCCGCGGCCAGGCGTCGTCGGTGGGCGCTCCTTTGCCCGGGCCGCTCCGGTGGCATGCGAATGGAAGGTCGCGCGGCATGAAAACCAGCCCTCGTTTCACCCTGGTGCTGGTCGCGACCGACATGGCCGCGGTGCTGCTGTCCTTCAACGCCGTCGCCATCGCGCGCGGCGTCGCGTCCATCGCGGACCCCCTGCTTTGGCCGCTGATTGTGCCCGCCTGCCTTTTCGTCGGCGCCCTGGCCCTCATCGACGGCTACACGCCTCGCACCGATTTCCTGTCCTCGGACTACACCAGCCAGCACCTCATCGCCATGCTCGTCGCGATGATCGGCACGCTGCTTTTCACCTTCGTGCTCCTCACCGGCGGCTACCCGCTGCAACAAAGCCGTCTGGTCACCGCCCTCGCCTTCGCGCTCGCCGCCCCCGTGACCCTGGTGGCCCGCCGCCTGCTCGCCCTCCGCCGGGCCGCCGTGCGCCGCCACCACGCGGTGGTCTTCGTGGGGGACGCGGACGACGCCCGCCTGTTTCGCGACGAGTGCGAGCGCAACGGCTTCGAACGACCGGTCATCTGCGCCACCCTGGATCCGCAGGCCGCCACCCCCGAATGCAGGTCGCTTCCGGACATCGTTTCCCAGATCGAGTCCATGCAGCTTTTCGCCGAGACCGTGGTGCTCCGGGAGAGCGCGCGGAGCCTGCCCCCCGGCCTGCCCGACCGCCTGGTGCGCCTGCACTTTTCGGGCGTGCCCACCTACACGCTGGAGCTCTTCCACGAGATGGTGTGGCGCAAGATTCCGCTCTACCGCATCAACCCGATCTGGCTCTTCCAGGGCGGCTTTCACCTCGCTCGCGAACCGATTTTCGAACGGCTGAAGCGGGCCAGCGATCTGGCGCTGGCGCTGGGCGTCCTGGTGGTCGCGGCCGCCTTCCTCGCCTGCGCCGCCCTGGCCATATTGCTCGACGACGGCGGCCCGGTGTTTTTCCGCCAGACCCGCATCGGCCGCCACCGGCGCCCCTTCACGCTCTACAAACTCCGCAGCATGCGCGTGGTCGAGGGAGGCGCCCGCTACACCGCCGCCGGGGACAAGCGCATCACGCGTATCGGGCGCTTCCTGCGCCTGTCGCGCCTCGACGAGCTGCCCCAGCTCTGGAACGTCATGAAGGGCGACATGAGCATGATCGGCCCGCGCGCCGAGTGGGATGTCCTGGTCAACGACTACGAAAAGGAGATCCCCTGCTACCACTTCCGCCATCTCGTGCGGCCCGGCATCACCGGATGGGCGCAGGTCAACTACCCTTACGGCGCCAGCCTGACCGACACCCTGCGGAAGCTGGAATACGACCTGTATTACATCCGCCACTACAGCTTCCACCTCGACGCGACCATCGTCCTGAAGACGATCCACGTGATGCTCTTCGGCAAGGGCGGGCGCTAGCCTCCGCCCGGACCTCCGGGACCGGCTCCGAGACGAAGCCGAAGACTTGCCATGCGCCGGCGGGGGTGAACGGTGACGTTCCCGGCGGCGCCGTGTCGGCCCGCCCCACCCAACACCCACCATGAAAGTTCTCTACACCACCGAAGCCACCTCCACCGGCGGCCGCGCCGGCTCCTCCCGCACCGCCGACGGCGCCCTCGCCGTCACCCTCACCACCCCCAAGGAGCTCGGCGGCGACGGCGCCCCCGGCACCAACCCGGAACAACTTTTCGCCGCCGGCTACTCCGCCTGCTTCCTCGGCGCGCTCAAATTCGTCGCCGGCAAGGAGGGCGTCAAAATCCCCGCCGAAGCCACCGTCTCCGCCAAGATCGGCATCGGCCCCCGCGACGACGGCACCGGCTTCGGCATCGAGGCCGCCCTCACCATCTCCGTCCCCGGCCTCGAACGCTCCGTCGTCGAGAAGCTGGTCGAGCAGGCGCACGTCGTTTGCCCCTACTCCCACGCCACCAAGGGCAACATCCCCGTTTCCCTGAGCGTCGCCTGAGCCTCTCCTGAGCCCGATTCCCCGCGGGAGCGCGCGCCGCGTCGCCGCGCTCCCGCCCCCCGTCGCCCGCGGGGGGCGCCGCCCCGCTTTCCGCCAGACCATGGCGAGAAGGCGAAACACGTTTGACCCCCGCCGCCCGCTCCGGACCTTCGCGGCCCCTTATGACTCTCGATCACATCGGACAACGCTGCCTCAGCGAACGCGAACCCGAGCTCGGTCTCGGCCAGATCGCCGAGCTCGACCGCACCCGCGTCACGGTCGAGTTTCCCGCCACCCGCGAGCGCCGCATCTACGCCCGCGGCACCCCCGTCCTCAAGCGGGTGCAGTTCGCCGTGGGCGAGGCCGTCGCCTCCCGCGACGGCGCCCGGTTCACCGTGGAGGCCGTCGAGGAGGAGAAGGGCCTGCTCGTTTACGTGGGCGGCGGACGGCGCGTGCGCGAGGACGCCATCTCCGACCTCACCAGCGTCAGCTCCCCCGCCGAGCGCCTGCTCGCCGGGCAGGCCGACCCGTCGGACGTCTTCGACCTGCGCCTCCGCACGCTCCAGGCCCGCGCCGCCCTCCGCCAGTCCGAGGTGCGCGGTTTCCTCGGCGGCCGCATCGACCTCATCCCGCACCAGTTCCACATCCTGCACGAGGTATCCAACCGGCAACTACCGCGCGTGCTCCTCGCCGACGAGGTGGGCCTGGGCAAAACCATCGAGGCCTGCCTCATCCTCCAGCGGCTCCTCGCCACGGGCCGCGCCCGGCGCGTCCTGGTGGTGGTGCCCGAGACGCTCGTCCACCAGTGGTTCGTCGAGCTGCTGCGCCGCTTCAACCTCTGGTTCACCCTCTTCGACGAGGCCCGCTGCGCCGCCACCGAGGCGAGCGAGCCCGGCAAAAACCCCTTCCACTCCTCCCAGCTCGGCATCGTCGCCCTGCCCTTCCTCGCCGCCGCCGAGGCCGAGACCCGCCGCGCCCAGGCCATCGAGGCGGGCTGGGATCTCGTGGTCGTGGACGAGGCCCACCACCTCGGCTGGGCCCCCGCGGCCGCCAGTCCGGAATATCAGCTCGTGGAACAGCTCGCCCGTCGCGGCACCGGCCTGCTCCTGCTCACCGCCACCCCCACCCAGCTCGGGCCGGAGGGCCACTTCGCCCGCCTGCGCCTGCTGGATCCGCACCGTTTCGACGACTACGAGGCCTTCGTGGACGAGGCCGCCGACTTCGGCTCCGTCGCCGCCGTGGCCGAGAAGATCATCGACGGCAAACCCCTCGTCGCCGCCGACCACGCCGCGCTGCGCCGCATCTTCGACCGCGATCCGGAAGGCCTCGAACAACACCTCTCCGCGCTCTCCGCCCGCCGCCCCGGCGCCCGCGACGCCCTGCTGCGCACCCTGCTCGACCAACACGGCACCGGCCGCGTCGTGTTTCGCAACACCCGCGCCGCCATGTCGGGATTTCCCAAGCGGGAATACCACCCCGTCCCGATCGAGCCCCCGTCCCCGACCCTGCTCGCCCGCGTGGCCCGCGAGATCCACGCCGAGGAGACCGGCGCCACCGACGACATCCGCTACTCCTACAAGGACGATCCCCGCATCGACTGGCTCGTCTCCTTCCTCAAGGAAACCGCGCCCGCCAAGGTCCTCCTCATCTGCCGGTCCGAGCGCAAGATCCTCGCCATCGAGGCCGCCATCAAGGACCGGGTAAACCTCCACATCGGCCTCTTCCACGAGGGCCTCCCGCTCGTCCAGCGCGACCGGCAGGCCGCCTGGTTCGCCGAGCCCGACGGCGCCCGCCTGCTCCTCTGCTCCGAAATCGGCAGCGAGGGCCGCAACTTCCAGTTCGCCCACCACCTCGTGCTCTTCGACCTGCCGCTCAATCCCGGCCTCGTGGAGCAGCGCATCGGCCGGCTCGATCGTATCGGCCAGACGGATACGATCCGCGTCCACGTCCCCTTCCTCGTCGGCGGCGCCGACCAGGCCGTCGCCGAGTGGTATCACCGCGGCCTCGCCTCGCTGGAGACGCCCCTCCACGGCGGCGACGAATACCGCGGCGCCTTCCACGCCCGCCTGCTCGAGCTCGTCGCCGCCCTCGGCGAGAGCCGCGGCCGCAAGGCGGCCCGCGCCAAACTCGAGGCGCTCATCGCCGAGACCGGAACCTTCCGCGCCGAGCTCACGGAAAAGATGCACCGCGGACGCGACCGTCTCCTGGAACTCAACTCCTTCGACCCCGTCGTCGCCGCCCGCGTGGTCGAGCGCGTGCGCGCCGCCGACGCCGATCCCCTCGTCCGCCGCCTCCTGGTCGAGCTGCTCGACCATTTCGGCGTGCGCGTGAAGGAGCTCGAGGAGGGCGACCTCCACCTCGACGCCGACCACGCCTACGTCGAGGGCTTCCCCACCATCCAGCGCGAGGGCATGCTCGCCACCTTCGACCGCAAACGCGCCATCGCCCGCGAGGACATCCGCTTCCTCTCCGCCGACCATCCGCTCGTCGGCGACACCATCGACCTGCTCGTCGAATCCCCCGCCGGCACCACCGCCTTCTGCTCCCTCGAGGCCGACAAACCCAACCTGCTCCTCGAGGCGATCTTCGTCCTGGAGACGGTCGCGGACTCCCGTTGGCACGTGGACCAGTTTCTCGCCCCCACCCCGCTCCGCGTGCTGGTGGATATCCACGGCCGCGATCTCAGCGCCTCCCCCGCGCACGCCAACCTCTCCGAGGAAACGGAGGACGCGCCCCTGCCCCGGTTCCTGGAGCGCCCCGGCTTCAACGGCACGCTGTTGAAAAACCTCGTCCAGGGCGCCTCCGAACGCGCCGAGCAGCGCGCCAAGGAGTTGAAGCAGACGGCCCGCGAAAAGGCGGCCGCCGTGCTGACGGCCGAGCTGCAACGCCTGGTCGATCTGTCGCGGGTGAACCCCAACATCCGCAACGACGAGATCGACGCCGCCAAAAAGCGCGTCCTGCAAACCCGCACCGCGATCGAGCAGGCCCGCCTCCGCCTCGACTCCCTCCGCCTGATCGTCGAGGGCGTGCGCTTCGACTGAGCCTAATTCAGCCTTGGCCGCAAAAGAACGCGGAGATCGCAATGAACCCAACAGGCGGCGGTTCGCCGCCGCCTCCTTTCCTTGCGCTCTTTGCGTTCTCTCGCGGCAAAAATCCCAACTCCAAAACGTCGCGCCGCGCCTTCTCGCGCCATGCCCCACGAGGCTCAGTAGCCAACCTTGAGGCGCAGGAAGCGGCGGGGCTGGGTAAGGAGCGAGGGTGCGCTTCGGCTGAGCGTGTAACCTTCAGCCTTGGCCGCAAAAGAACGCGGAGATCGCAAGGAACCCAACAGGCGGTTCCCCGCCGCCTCCTTTCCTTGCGCTCTTTGCGTTCTCTCGCGGCAAAAACTCCGACTCCAAAACGTCGCGCGGCGCCTTCTCGCGCCATGCCCCACGGGGCTCAGTAGCCAACCTTGAGGCGCAGGAAGCGGCGGGGCTGGGTGAGGAGCGAGACGGTGTCGGTCACGGTGACGGGGCCGGCCTGGTTCGCGACGCCGGTGCTGGGATTGCCGGCGGCGGCGAGCGTGGTCCAGGCGGCGAGGTCGTTGCTCGCCTCCACCGTGTAGGTGAGGGCGGGGTCGGCGACGCGGGTGTAGGTCAGGGTGAGGACGTTGCCGGAGCGGCCGACGGTGACGGCCGGCACGCCGGCGATCCGGGGATCGGTGTCGGTGGCGTATTCGAGCAGGTTGGCCACGCCGTCGGCGTCGGGGTCGGCCGTGTCGGCGGCGTCGCCCGCGTTCGCCGTGACGCCGAAGTGGGTCTGGCGCCAGGCGGCGAGCAGGTCGCCGGCGACGGGCGTGGCCGAGGCCTCGTTCGAGTCGGCGCTGACTCCGCCTTCGGCGCCGACGGCGGCGACGACATAGTGGTAGGTGGTGCCGTTTTGCGCGGTGGTGTCGGTGTAGGTGGTCGAGACGACCACGCCGGCGCTGAGGTCGGTGTAGGGGCCGCCGGATACGGTGGCGCGGCGGATGGTGTAGCTGGTGGCGCCGGCGGAGCCGGTCCAGGCGAGCGTCACCGAGGCGTCGCCGGCGGTGGCGCTCAGCGCGGCGGGGGCGGGCGGCGCCGGCAGGCTGGGCGTGGCGGCGACGGGCGCGGAGTCGGTGCCGGCGGTGACGGAGACCGAGGTGACGACGTAGTGGTAGGTGGTGCCGTTGGTCACGGTGGTGTCGGTGTAGGCGGTGCCGGAGACGTCGGCGGCGACGCTCACGTAGGGGCCGCCGGCGACGGTGGAGCGGCGGACGTGGTAACTCGTGACGCCGGGCGCGGCGGTCCAGGAGAGCGCCACCTGGCCGGAGGAGGCGAGGGCGGAGAGGCCGGTGGCGGCGGCGGGCAGGGCGGTGGATTCGCTCGTATTGACCACCTGGATACCGGCGATCTTGATGCGCTGGGTGGCGTCGCCGGCGGCGATGGCGGCGAACTCGACCTGCACGGCCGGCGAGGTGAGGCCGACGATGTGGACGTAGTTGCCCTGCGCGGCGGCGGAGCCTCCGGCCTCGGGCAGCGTGGTCTGGTGGGCGAGCACGTAGGGGGCGCCGTTGTTGCCCGGGTTGGTCGAGGCCTCGGTGGCGCCGAGTCCGCGGATGTAGTAGGTGGTGACGGTGTTGGTGTCGTTGACGGTCAGGCGGCCGGCGCGCAGGGCGGTGTCGTCGTAAACATAGACGAGCAGGTCGTAGCGGGCGTAGGGCACGCCGAAGAGGATGATGTTGGAGGCGCCGGTGTTGCTCTGGTCGAAGTTGGAGTGGAAGAGGCGGTCGCCGCTGGTGCCGCGGTTGACGGTGTTGCTGGCGCTGCTGGTAAACTCGGTGGTGAAGCCGGAGACGGAGACGCCGGTGTTGTCCACGTAGGCGCCGGCGACGGGTCCGAGCACGGTGACGGTGCCGGGCGCGGTCACCTGGTAGTTGTTCCAGTTGCCCTGGCGGTAGAGGGAAACGCCGGAGGCGTCGCCGGGGGCCATGGCGGCGGCGGGGTTGGTGAAGTTGAGTCCGATGGAGCGAATGACGGCGGGCCGCACCGGCACGCCGAGGGCCTCGGCGGAGTCGGCGCTGGAGAGGGCTCCGGCGACGGCGCGGACGACGAAGTGGTAGGCGGCTCCGTTGGTCAGGCCGGTGACGGTGGCGGTGGTGCCCGTGACGGTCTGCGAGGCGGTCGTGGGGAAGCTGCCGGAGGCGTCGCGGAAACGCACCTCGTAGGCGGTGGCGCTGGCGGTGCCGGTCCAGGTGAGGGTCACCTGTCCGTCGCCCGCGAGGGTGGCGAGGCCGGTGACGGGGGCGAGGGCGGTGGTGCCGGCGGCGGTCGCGGAGGCGGCGCTCTCGCCGACGGAGTTGGTGGCGACGACGCGGTAGTGATGGGTGACGTTGTCGCCCAGTCCGGTGTCGGTGTAGCTGGTGGCGAAGGCCGACAGGGTGGCGAGGGTGGTGAAGGGGCCGGAGGCGGAGTCGGCGCGTTGCACGAGGTAGCCGGTGGCGCCGTTCACGGGCGACCAGACGAGGGTGTTTTGCTGGACGCCGCCGGTCACGACCAGGCCGGCGGGAGCGGCGGGCACGGCGGTCGGGGGCACGGGGGCGGACGCGTTGACGATCTGGACGCCGCCGAGTTTGAGGCGGGCGGAGACGTTGCCGGCGTAGTGTGCGTCGAGGGTGACGGCGAGGTCGCCGGAGAGGCCCGAGACGCGGAGGAAGTTGCCCTGCGGGATGGTGGAGACGACGGGCGGCTCGGCGGCGGGATCGGGCGTGGGGCCGGGCTCGGTGGTGGAGGCGCCGACGTAGCCCGCGCCGGAGGCGGAGGGATCGGCGACGCCGCCGCGGATGTAGTGGGTGGTGCCGTTGACGGTGATGGCGGCGGCGCGGTCGGCGCCGTCGTTGTGGATGTAGAAATAGACGTCGTAGGCGGCGTAGGGGATGCCGCTCACCGCGAGCTGGGCGGGCGTCTGGGGCACGGTGGTCGAGGGCGTGTTGCCGTAGATGTCGGCGTAGGTGCCGAACATGCGGGCGTCCTGGCTGGTGCCGGCGAGGGCGGCGGCGGTGGCGCTGCTGCCGTTGGTGTAGGTGAGGCTCATGCCGGTGACGGCGGCGCCGGCGCTGTCCACGAGGAAGGCGGGGCTGACGGAGCCGCCGGCGGTGGAGGGCACGGGGAGGCTGTTCCAGTTGGGCAGGCGCACGGCGGGCGCGCCGGCTAGGTCGGCGGGCGCGAGCGAGGTGGTGGCGGGGCCGTGGAGATCGAGACCGATGGCGACGGGCGTGTAGGCGAGCGGGGCGGCGCTCACGGGCGTGGCCTCGGAGCTGGCGCCGCCGCTGTTGTTGGCCGTGACGGTGTAGTAGTAGAAGGTGCCGTTGGCGGCGGTGGCGTCGGTGTAGGCGGTGGCGCCGATGGTCGCGAGTTCGGTGAAGGGGCCGGTGTGGGACTCGGAGCGCTTCACGGTGTAGCTGGTGGCGGACGGGACGGTGTTCCAGCTCAGCGAGACGGTGGCGTCGCCGCCGGTGGCCACGAGGCCGGAGGGGGTGGCGGGGGCGGAGCCGGCCGGGGTGGTGTCCACGATCTGGAAGCCGGAGATTTTGAGGCGGCGGGCGGAGGCGCTGGTGGCGAGGGCGGTGTAGCTGGCGGTGAAGGAACCGCCGGTGACGCCGGTGAATTTGACGTAGTTGCCGGGGTCGATCGTGGAGAGGTCGTGGAAGCCGTCGGTCACGGTGCTCTCGGTGTCGGTGGAGCGGAGGTAGCCGGTGCCGTCGGAGTCGGGGTTGCCCTGGGCGTTGCCGTGGATGCCACGCACGAGGTAGGTGGTGGAGCCGAGGGTGATGGCGCCGGCGCGGTCGAGGGTGTCGTCGCGGACGTAGAAATAGACGTCGTAGCGGGCGAAGGGGATGCCGGCGACGCTCAGGGTGGCGGAGGTGCCGTCGAACTTGTCGTGCCAGCCGGAGAAGAGAGCGACGTCGTTGGTGGTGGCGGCGGAGGCGTTGGCCCAGTTGTTGTTGCCGTCGGTGTGGGTGAAGGAGAGGCCGGCGACGGTGGCGCCGGTGTTGTCCACCAGCGTGTTCATCGCGTCGAGCGTGTTGCCGGTGAAGGAATTCCAGTTGGCCTGGCGCGCGCCGGGGGCGCCGGCGCGGGTGGGGGCGGCGATGGCGGTGCCGCCGGAGCGGAACTGCACGCCGACGGCGCGAAGCGAGGAGCCGTCGTCGGGCAGGGCGGGGGCGGAAGCGCTCGCGGTGGCGCCCTGGTCGTTCACGGCGGCGACCTGGTAGTGGTAGGTGGTGCCGTTATCGAGGCCGGTGTCGGTGTATTTGGTCGTGAGGGCGTCGGTGGTGGCGATCTCGGTGAAGGGGCCGGCCGGCGCGGTGCCGCGGCGGATGGAGAAGGAGGTGGCGTCGAGGGCCTTGGTCCACACCACGATGGCGGAGCCGTCGCCGGGGACGATCTCGGTGATGGCGGGGGCGGCCGGGGCGGCGGAGGGGGCGGCGAGAGGGGAGCCGGTATTGACGATCTGGATACCGGACAACTTCAGGCGCTGCGCGCCGGCGCCGTAGTTGAGGGCGACGGCGGAGACGGTGGCGGAGTCGCCGGAGAGGCCGGTGAAGCGGACGTAGTTGCCCAGCGAGGTGGAGGCGCCGTTGTTGGCGGTGTCGGTGGCCTCGAGGTAGCCGGAGCCGTCGGCGGTGTTGATGGCGGTGGCGGAGCCGGTGCGGATGTATTTGGTGGTCGAGCCGACCGTGACCGAGCCGCCGCGGTCGTTGGCGTTGGCCGAGCCCTCGTCGTTCCGGCAATAGACGTAGATGTCGTAGCTGGCGTAGGGGATGGAGGAGATCGTGACGGTGGAGGGGGTGCCGTTGAACTGGTCCAGGTAGGTGCCCAGCATGCGGGTGTCGCCGTCGGTGGCATGGCCGCCGCCGAAGCCGCCGTTGGACCCGATGGTCATGCCGACGGAGAGAGGCAGGGTGCGGCCGTTGGAGTCCACCACGGTGGTGACGGGCGCGCCGAAGAGGGCGTTCCATTTGTCAAATCGCACGCCCGGCGCGCCGGCCGGGGCGGTGGTGCCCATGGCGGAGTTGGCGGCGGTGCGGTTGTGGAGGTTGAGGCCGATGGCTTCGGCGCCGTGGGCGGCAGAAGCTCCGGCCAGGGTGAGCCAGCTCACGCAGGCCGTGGCCGCGGTGAGCAAGGAGGCGAATTTTCGGGGTAACATAAATGGGCGGGTGGGGACGGTGAGACGGTGGGGACGAGATGCGCCCGACGGAGGCGCTCGGCGGAATCAGTGGACGATCCAGAAGCCCTTGGGGTTGGAGGCGGTGCCGAACTGGGCTTTGCCCCAGGTGTCCTCGGGGCGCATGACCTTCACGCTGCCGTCCACGAAGAGAAACTCGAGGGTGCCGTTGCCGTTGAGGCGGTCGGTCTGCTCGGGCACGACGATCTGGCTCTGGATGTCGTCGATGTTCGAGAAGGTCCAGCCGCCGACGAAGCTGTTGCTGCCGTTGTTGCGGCGTTCGGTCAGGAGGATGACCTGCGAGGGCGTGGCGATTTTCGAGAGGTGGGTGCCGCGCCGGTAGAAGGGGCGGCCGGTGTTGTGCTGGCCCACGCCGGTCCATCCGCCGGCGCCGCGCGGCATGGCGTAGGAGCGGCGGGCGCGGGCGGGATTGGGCTCGGCCTTGTCGCCGGGGTGGAAGAACACGTCCTCGGCCGCCAGTCCGACGTTGCCCTGATCGTCGGCCTTGAAGCCGAGGTAGGAGAGGATGACGAAATCCCAGCTGCCGTCGCCGGTGTTGGAGGTGTTGTAGTTGGCGGCCGGCAGGTGGTCCTTGTTGTCGGTCGCGAAAGCGCGCATGGCGGCGCCGAGTTGGCGGAGATTGCTCACGGACTTCGCCTGGTGGGCCTTTCGGCGCACCGCGCCGACGGTGGGGATCAGGATCGCGGCGAGGACGCCGATGATCGCGATGACGGTGAGCAGTTCGATGAGGGTGAAGCCGCGACGACGCGGACGGACCCGGGCGGAAAGGGAATCACGCATGAGGGGGAAATGGGGTTGCCGCGGACTAAGGCGCGAAAGCTCTCGGGCTCACAAGGGCACGAGTGCTTACATTGGAAAACGCGCGACGGCTCGGGACGTGTTCTCCGCAGTCGCGTCTCACGGGAGTTTCCAATGCAACGCGTCCGCGCGTTGCGTGCGAAGCGCGCTCCGGCCCCGCTTCGTGTCTCGTCCGTCCCCGCTCCCCGATCCCACCCCCTGCCCCATGCGATTCGTGCGCTCCTTGTTCCGCTCCGCGTTTGTCGTTGTTTTGTGGTTCGCCGCCCAGGCCCGGGCGGTGCCGCCGCTGGACCTGGTGGTCTTCGGCGATGGCGGCTCGGAAGCGGCCCACGGGCTCTCGGCCGAGCTGTCGGTGGCGGAGCTCGGGCCGCCGGGCACGACGCTCGCGCAGCCCTATCGCTACTTCACGCCCGCGACTCCGGCGGGCATCTACGGAGGCTCGGCCACGTTCTCGCTGGCGGTGGATCCGTCACGGCAAAACTACTTCAGCGCCAAGCTGTGGGGCGGCGACGACGGCGTGAGCGACGGCACGCACACCGGCCGGCTCTACGTGTATGTCTTGCTCGACGGTCGCGAGTATCAGCTCGGCTACCGCCACGAGGGCGACCACCTCGCCTCGATCTCGAACGACGCGCCGTTTCCCAGCCTGCCGGGACGCTTCTTCTACTCGACGGTCATGCTGCCGCTCTGGATGACGCAGGGGCGGAGCGAGCTGCGATTCAAGGTTATCGCCAGCGGCCGCATCTACGCCCTCGGCTCGGGTTACGCCGGCGACGGCGGCAACTACCAGTTCGACATGAACAAAAACAGCCGCGGCCTCTACCGCGCCTACACCCACGTCGAGCCGCGCCTCGAGCCCGTCGGCGAGGTGCAGGGCGCGGCGCCCGTAGCGACCACCAAGCCGGAAAACTCCCCCGCTTCCTACCTCGGTTCCGGCGGGAGCTTTCACAACGCCGTCCGCGGCCAGATCAACAACCGCCTCAACAACACCCCCTCGCTGACGTCCTCGATCTTCAATCCGGCCGGCGTCGAGTATCTCGCCTATTCCTACTTTGTGAGCGGGCGCATCGACCCGCTCCAGACGGCGCTGCCCGGTTATCAGAACCCGGCCGTCGTCGCGCGGGTGCGCGACCTGCTCGATCTGTATTCATCAAACTACTACGCCGCCCCCGGCGCCGTCGATGGCTGGGGCGGCGCCTACGGTCCGCTGGGCCACGCGGTGCACCTGCTGCGCGAGCGCTTCGGCGCCGATCTCGACGCCGCGGTGGACTACGGCTCCGCCGGAGGCGTGCGGACACGTCGCCAGGCCTGGGGCGACCTGCTGCACGCCAGCCGCGAGTTTGGCCGCTTCAAGCGCCGCTCGCTCACCAACCAGACGCTCATCGCCGATGAAAACATCTACAAGGCCAACCTCGGCCTGCTGGCGCTCGGCGATTCGCGGGCGATGGACGACGCGACCGCGCAGCGCTACCTCCGGGAGGCCGCCGGCATCGAGCCCTGGCTCGGGTCGGACCTCGCCGCCGGCGGCTCGGCGCGACCCTTCGGCGACGCCTATTTCCAGGTCACGCCCAAGGGCCTGACGCGCGAGTGGGGCTACGTCGGCGCGAACTACGGGGAGATGGCGCACCACGTGAGCGACTTTTACCGACTCACCGGCAACGCCGTCTTCCGCGACCAGGCGATCAAGATGCTCCGGGCCCGCGCGCCCTTTCGCACGCCGTCCTTCGAGGTTAAGGACGGCGCCTTTTACCGGCGCATGGCGGCGGTGGGTTTCCTGGCCTGGCGCGGCGCCGGCGAATCCGACGGCAACGGCTTCGGCGGCGACACCACCTACGGCGAACGCCCCGGCGCCATGACCGGCCTCGTGACGGCCGCCGCCACGCTCGATCCCCACGCGGTCGGTTACGCCAAACAGATGTTCGAGGACCGGCAGTTTTTCCCGCTGCTCGGCAGCCCCGGCTCGCTCCACGCGCTCGATGTCTTCGCCGACTACGTGACGGTGCGCGACGCCCCCGACTCCGGGCTCCGCCTGCCGATGGGCGACGGGCAGCCGGACTTCGCCCGGGCCGACGAGGAGAACGGCGTGCTCGCGCTCAAGCGCGGCGCCGAGCGGCTCTGGATCGCGCCCTACTGGCAGGCCAAGGCCGGCACCGCGATCAACGGCGTAGGACGTTTCCACTACAGCAACGGCCTCTGGGACCAGGTCGGAACACTGGCGGTGACGCCGCGCTTCGACTTCGGCGGACGCTTCTTCGTTCGCCCCGCGCGGATCGACAAGCCCGAGGCCGACCTCTACGTGCCGCCCAACCCGCCGCTCAACGCTTTCGCCGGCGAGAAACTGCCCCTGGGCGCCAGCCCGGCCGACGCCTCGGCGGACGATCCGTTTCGCGGCAAGGCCGACTTCTACGCCTTCCGCTTCGGCCCCTACCTGATCGGCATGAACCGCGACGCCGCCCGCACGCACGAGTTGCTCACGCCGGCCGGATTCGGCTCCGCCCTCGATTTGTTTTCCGGCTCCGAGCGGGCGGGAATCGTGGAGGTCGCGCCGGGCACGACGGTCGCGCTCCTGCTCGACCAGGAAACGGAGACGGCGCCCGCGCCCGCCACGCCGACCTGGCTCGAGCTCGGGATCGGCGTGGGCGGTCCGGAGCTCACCTGGGCGCCGGCCGCCGGCGCGAGCGCCTACACCGTGCGGCGCGCCACCTCGGCGGCGGGCCCCTTCGCGGTCGTCGCCACCGGGGTGGCCGGCACCACCCACACCGACGCCGACGTGAGCATCGGCACGACCTACCACTACACCGTCACGGCGACCAACGCCCACGGCGCGAGTTATCCCTCGCACGCCAACTCCATCGTCGCCGCGTCGGGGCGCGCGATCCTGTCCTTCAACTTCGCCCCCGCGTCGGGCCACCCGATGAGCCCCGCCGACCGGGCCGGTGCGCCCGGCGTGCGAGCCTCGCGCTGGAACGCGTTTGCGGGCGGCTCGTCGGGCGCCGACATCGTCAACGCGGCCGGCGAGACCGTGACGGGCGTCACCGTCGCGCTGAGCAACGGCAACGGCGGCGGCTTCAGCGATCGCGGCGGCTCGACGGGCGACGAGGCGGCGCTCTTTCGCACCGTGCTCGACAAGTTCAACGGCTCCGCCGCCACCCTCGCCGTCACGGGCATACCGCACGCGACCTACGACGTGTATTTCTACGTTTACCCGGACGAGAACAGCGCCGGCGCCAACGACCGCGGCGGCAGCTTCACCGTCGGCGCCACGACCTACTTCCTGCGCACCGGCACGGCCACCCGGGTGGCGGGACCGGACGACTACCGACGCGCCACCTCGACGGCGCTCGGCACCGGCATGGACGTGGCCTTGGCGAACTATGTGCGCTTCGAAAATCTCTCCGGCCCGCTGAGCGCCAGCTTCACCGCGCAAAACATCAACGGCGGCGCGCAGCGGCTCAAGGTCGCCGGTTTTCAGATCGTCGGGCGCGTGGCGCCCCCGCCGGCCTCGGTCGTCGTCACCGCAACGAACGATCATCTCGCGCTCGCATGGGAGCCGTCGGCGGAGCCGGGCGTGCGCTACGTCGTCAGCCGCGCGGAGTCCGCCGAGGGGGCCTTCGTGACCGTGGCGTCCGATCTGGAAACGACCGAGTTCACCGACACCGACGTGCGGCGCGGCACGACCTACCGCTACACCGTTTCGGTGGTGAACAGCGCCGGGCGCGGCCCGCCGTCCGAGCCGGTGGACGCCAGTTTGCCGACCACTGCGCTGATGGACTGGCGATTCCTGCATTTCGGTCGCTTCGAGGCCGAAGCGGAGGCGGCGGACGAAGCCGATCCCGATGGCGACGCCCTCGCCAACCTGATCGAATACGCGACCGACAGTTCGCCGGTGGACGCGGGCTCACGGCGCGCGCCGGCGGTGAGTATCGACGATTCCACTACGCCGGCGCGGCTGCGGCTCGATTTTACGCGCGTGGCCGACCCGGCGCTCACCTACGCGGTCCTGGCCGCCGACGAGGTCGGCGGAGCGTGGGTGTCGATCTGGGAAAGTGCCGGCGCGGAAAACACCGCCGGGCCCGTCGCCGTCGCCGACCCGCAGCCGCTCGGCCTTTCCGCGGGACGATTCCTCCGGCTCCGCGTGAGCCGCTGAGATCGGCCAATGATTGAGCGGGCGTCCGTTGTGAGATTGGCCATCCTCGGACAGTGCAGGTGACGCCAATGACGTAACATCAGGTAGCCAGGGGCGAAGGATTGGCCGGGGACGGCCAACCCCACATTTCAATCCCCGCGCGGCGGGAGACTTTTGCCGTCCACCCAGCGGCCCTCGACCAGGATGCGCCTCTGGTAGCGGGGGAGGCCGCGTTCGTTTTCCAAGATCAGGCTCGCCAGCGTGCTGACGGCCACGCGGCCGATCTCGTAGGGGTTTTGGTCGGTGCCGGCGTCGTATCCGCCGTCGAGCACGCTCAGCGCCACCACCGCGAGATCCTTCGGCACCTTCACGCCGACTCGCTCCAACACCGCCTGGATGCGCCGCTCGGTCACGATCGCGGCGTCGGGTTTCTCCCGCGCCAGCCAGGCCTTCACCTCGGCCTCGTCCCGGGCGGTGTCGCGCCCGAGCACGAGCGTGCTGAGACGAAAATCCTGCGGCGCGATCTCGTCCTGCGCGTTCAGGTAGCCCTCCCGAAAATGCCCGCAGGTGCTCCGCTCGAAGTCCGCGTCGCTCATGTAGCCCACGCGGTGGTAGCCGTATTGCCGCGCGCGTTCGTAGGCGAGCCGGCCGCAGTGGCTCTGATCGCTGGTGACGGTATGGACCGCGAGGTTGGTCACCGACACGCCGAAGCGCACGAGCGAGAAGCGGCTCCAGTCGAAGTCCGGCAGATCGAGTTTTCCGCCATGCGGGGGAATCAGCAGACCGCGCACGCCGCGCGTTTCCAGGATGGTCTGCAAACGCGTGCCGGAGCGGCCGCGTTCCCAGCAAAATTCCTCCAGATGGTAACCGAGCCGCTCGGCGGCGTCCCGGGCGCCGTTCCAATAGCCGTCGAATTCCTTGAAACGCCGCAGGGCTTTCGGGTCCTGCCACTGGTTGATCCAACCGAGCGCGGAGCGAATCCCGATGGCCTGCTTGCCGCGCCGGTAGGCGACGAGCGAGGCGAGCATCGGATCGGGCCTGTAGCCGAGACGCTCCGCCGCCTCGCGCACCAGCTTGCGTTTCTCCTCGGAGATGCGGGGCGAGTCGCGCAGGGCGAGCGAGACGGCCACGTGCGAGAGTCCCACGGCCCTGCCGATGTCGCGCAGGGACGGGCGTTGCGGGGCGGGCGAGTCGGCGGAAGAGGGCATGACGGGGGCGTGGCGGCGAACGCGTTGGGGCCTTGGGCGGGGCGAACGAAATGGGGGCCGGGGTGGGCGCGGGCGGCGTGGGGGAAAGCGCCCGGGGAGAGTTGGCGGGATGGTTCGAGTTACCACAGAAAGCAAGGGCGACTTTTACGCGCGCCGCGGCGGCGGCCAGCTTCGCGCCCTCATCCTCGGCGCATTTGCTCATGTCTCAACCTCCACCCCTGGCCGTTCCCGAACCACAACCGATGAAGCGGTCGCACGCCGCGCCGTCGCCGGCGCGCGCCGTCCTCGCCATGGACCCCGCGGCCGTCGATCTGGTCTATGCCGCCGAGGACCGGCTGCGCTTGTCCGAGCGGGTGGAGCTGGACTCGGACCGGGTGCTCACGTCCGCAAACTGGCGCGAGCACAAGGACCTCCTCGCCGAGACCGAGTTTGTTTTCTCGGGCTGGAAGGCGCCGTGTTTCGACGCGGAGTTCATGGCGGCCACGCCGAGGCTGCGCGGCATCTTCTACGCGGCCGGCTCGGTGCGCTACTGCACGACCGACGCCTTCTGGGCGCGCGACATCCCGATCTGCAGCGCCTACGCGGCCAACGCGGTGCCGGTCGCCGAATACACCGTCTCAGCCGCCATCCTCGCGTTGAAGCAGTTCTGGCGTCGCGCCGAGCTCGCCCGACGCGGCGAGGGCTGGGGCGACCACACGCGCGAGATTCGCGGCGCCTTTCGCGCCACCATCGGGCTCGTCTCCTTCGGCATGATCGCGCGCTGCGTGGCGGAGCGTCTGCGCGCCCACGACGTGCGCGTGCTCGTGTATTGCCCCTACCTGGGCGCGGAGGAGGCGCGACGCCACGGCGTGCAACGCGCCACGCTGCCGGAGCTGTTTCACGCCTCCGACGTGGTCTCCGTGCACACGCCGCTGCTGCCCGAGACCGTCGGCCTCGTGACCGGCGCGCTGGTGCGCGCGATGAAGCCCGACGCCACGCTCATCAACACCGCGCGCGGCCCCATCCTCGACCAGGTCTCGATCGTCGAGGCCCTGCGCGAACGCTCCGATCTGACCGCGATCCTCGACGTCACGGACCCCGAGCCGCCGACGGCGCGCGACCCCCTGTTCGAGCTGGGCAACGTGATCGTGACCTCGCACATCGCCGGTTCGCACGGCTCGGAGTGCCAGCGGCTCGGCAGCTACATGGTCGCCGAGTTCGAGCGCTTCCTCGCCGACGAGCCGCTGCGCTGGCGGGTGACGCGCGAGATGGCCCAGCGCATGGCCTGAGTCTCCCGTTCCCGGGGGCCGCGATCCTGTTTCCCGCTCCGCCCCGGCCCCCGGGATGAGCGGCACGCTTTTTCCCCGACGATGAAATCGAAACCACCCTCCCGCCTTGCGGGGCTGCTGTTCGCGCTCTGCCTCGCCCTCGTGTCGTCCGCCCCCGGCGCGGTCTGGCAGTGGTCCGTCCCCGCGCCGACGCCCGACGGCAAGGAGCAATCCCGCGCCTTTCTCTGGATTCCGGAAAACTGCCGGCGCGTGCGCGGCCTGGTGTTCGGCCACCACAACATGGAGGAGGAGGCGCTGCTGGAGCACCCGGCGTTTCGCGCGGCGATGGCCGAGATCGGCTTCGCCGCCGTCTGGGTGGCCCCGACCTTCGACCGAAATTTCCGTTACGACCAGGGCGCGGGCGAGCGCTTCGACGCGCTCCTTCGCGAGCTCGCCGAGCGCTCCGGCTACGACGAGCTCGCCGCCGCGCCCATCGTGCCGATCGGTCACTCCGCCGCCGCCTCGATGCCCTGGTATATGGCGGCGTGGAAATCCGAACGCATCGTCGCCGGCATCTCCTTCAGCGGCCAATGGCCCTACGTGCCGGATCCGCAGCACGCCCCGCAGGTGGCCGGGGTGAACATCGACGCGGTGCCCGGCCTGGTGACGCTCGGCGAATACGAATGGGCCGACCAGCGCATGGGCGATGGCCTGAAAACCCGCGCGGCGCATCCGACGCTGCCGCTCAGCGCGCTCGGTTGCCCGGCGGACGGCCACTTTTTCATGACCGACGAGAAGGCGGAGTTTCTGGCGCTCTACCTGAAAAAAGCGGCGGCGCACCGTTTGCCAAAAACGCCGCCGCCGGACGGCGCGCCCGTCGCGTTGACGCCCATCGACGCGACGCGGAGCGGGTGGCTGGCGGACCGTTACCGCCTCGGCCAAGATCCGACCGCGCCCGCCGCGCCGGTCGCGGACTACGCGGGGGATCGCGCGCATGCCTTTTGGTTCTTCGACGGGGAGCTGGCACGTGCGGCGGAGGCGTTTCAGGCCCGGCATCGCGGGCGCCCGGTTCTGCTCGGTTTCGTGCAGGACGGCGCGGTGGTGCCGCAGAAAAACGGCACGCATCAGCAGGTGACGATCCCCTTCCGGCCGGAGGCGGACGGGATCACCTTCCGCCTCGGCGGCGCCTTTCTCGACACCGTCCCCGAGGGGCGTCCGGAAAAGTGGGCAAATCGAAAAGCGGGCGAGGCCATCGAGCCGCCCGCGGCGGGAGGTCCCGCCATCGAGATCCGCCGCATCACCGGGCCGATTCGCCACCTGTCGGGCGACACATGGGAACTATGCTTCAACCGGGCTTCGTTTCTGGAGGATCGCCGCGGAAACGAGGCGTGGCTGGCGGCGGTGTGGCCGGGCGACGGCGTATCCAAACAGGCCATACAGCAGGCGATGCTCTCCATCCCGCGGCGGCACGGTTCGGGCGCGCCGCAGAGCATTCGCTTCGATGCGCCGGAGACCGTGTCCCTCGGCGCGGGCGAGCTGAAGCTGCGCGCGGAGGCGGATTCCGGCCTGCCGGTGCGGTTCTTCGTGCGGGAGGGGCCGGCGGAGGTCGAGGGCGACACGCTGCGCTTCACCGCGCCGCCGCCGCGGACGAAGTTTCCCGTCACGGTGACGGTGGTCGCCTGGCAATTTGGTCGCGGCACGGAGCCTCGCGTCCGGAGCGCCGAACCGGTGGTGCGCACGATCCGCGTGGAACGCTGAGGCGGGGCGCGGGACCCGTGATCGCCGGACGATGATCGCCCCAAGCCGGCGTGCCGGGCGGTCGCACGAGTCCGTCTCGGAGCCGCCCGGCTCCGTGAGGCGGGACCCCGCTCAGGGTGTCGGCGATTCGGCGGACATCCGCTCCAGCACGCCTGCGGCGAAGTCACGTGTGGCGAGATCGGACAGGGTGTTTTGCCAGGCACGGGCGGCGGCGGGGTTCGCGGGCGCCCATACGGCGAGCAGTTGTTCGATGGAGGTTTGCTGTTCGGGGCCCGGAGGAAACGCCGAGACCCAGTCGGCGGCGGCCGCGGGATCGGTGTTCGTCCAGATCCGCACGATCGAGGCGAGCGCCGGACGCGCGAGATCGGGGGAACCCACCCGGGCGAGCAGGGACTCGGCGGCGGCGAGCGGATCGACGTTGGCGTGGCCCACGCTCACGGCCGCGAGGAGTCGTTCGCGAGCGGCGGGGTCGCCGGCCCGGTCGGCCCAGGCGCTCGCCTCCGCATGGGAGCGAGCGCCCCAGTGGAGGGCGATCCATTCCTGGAGCTCTCCGAGCCGCGGGTTGTCCGCCGGGGAAACGGCGAGGCAACGGGCGGCCGCCTCGGGCTCCCGGGCGACGAGGGCATCCTCGGCCACGGAGTTGGCCACGTTGGTTTTCCAGGGGCCGGCGGGCAGGTCGGCCAGATAGGCCAACGCCCCCTCCGGATCCTGCGCGAACCAGCCGTGGGCGAGCGCGGCGGCGGCGATCGGAGAGGGATCCGGGTTGGCCGCCATCCACGCGGCGGCGGACGGACGGTCGGCGCCCGCCCAGCGGCGCAGCGCCATGTCGCCCCAGGCGGTGGCGAGAAAGCCGGACGGCATGTGCCGCACGAGCAGGGCCGCCGTCGCGGGGGCGAGGCCGTTGTCAAACTCGTTGGTGAGCGCGGCCAGGGTTTGGAACTGGTCGGGGTCGTCGGCGGAGAGCCCTTCGGCGCGTCGCATCAGCGCGAGCATCCCGGCCGTCGCGCGCGTCACGGGATCCGTGTCCCCGGGGGGCTCCGTCCGGTCGCCGGCGAGCGCCGGGACATGCTCTTCGAGCGGCGGGGCCGCGCCCCCGGACGGCGGCGCGGCTCGCGGCGGAAGAAGCGGGGCGGCGGCCGGTTGCGGGTCGAGCCGGCCCGACCACCAGGCCACCCCGACCAGAAGGACGGCCCCGACGGAGGCCGGCAGGAGGCGGCGGGTATTCATGCTCCGTCGGGGCGAGGGGCTTCAGAAGCCGCGTTTGGAGCCGTAGGTGTTGCCCGACTGGGTGATGCCGGAGCAACCGTTCAGCCAGATGTCATAGGAGACGTCCACCACCAGGGGATTCCCGGTCGCGGTGTTGTTGGTCATGGTGATGCCGGAGCACTTGATGAGATTGATGCCGGATTTCTGGTTGTTTTTGCAGGTGGTGCCGGTGACGACGAGCGGCGAGAGGTGGTAGGCGGCGATGCCGCGGTCCTTGTTGTTGTTGAACGTGCAGAGCTCGACCTTCTGGCTGGTCTCGGTGCGGTTGTCGTAGAAGTCGGTCATCTTGAATCCCATGCCGGTGCGGCAATTGGACGAGTTGACCTTGTAGGCCCAGAACGGGTTGGTGTTGCTGATATAGACGTTGTGCAGGCCCGGGGTCGAGCCGACCGGCATGCCGCCGCAGTTGGTGAGCGTGGTGTCCTTGATCACGCCGTTGTTCACCTCGCCCATGACGATGCCCTGGGAGCAGTTGGTGACGGTCGAGTTGTAAACGTAGAGGTTGTCGCTGTAAACGCCCGTATTGCCGTGGTGGATACCCATGGTGGAGTTGTAGGCGGCGCCGCCGGAGTCCATCTGCGCGTTGGTCAGGCCTCCGTTCACCGCGATGAAATCGTAGGTGATGGTGTTGAACGGCGAGGATTTCGCCTGGAAGACCGACTTGTTGGCCCCGGCCGCCATCTTGATGATCGGGCGGGTGGACACGCCTTTGATCCGGGTGTTGTTCGGGACCTTGAGCGTGGCGCTTATGTTGTAGGTGGCGTATTTGACAAAGACGGTGCCGCCGCCGGCGTTGCCGACGGTGTCCAGGGCGGCCTGGATGTTGCCGCCGGGGTTTACGGTGACGTCGAGGGCGAGGGCGGACGAGAGGCCGAACAGGGCGCCGGCGCCGAGGAGCGAGGTGCGCGCGAGGATACGGGCAAGACCGGAGAGGGTCATGATGGGGAGGTGTTTTTCGGGTTGGGGTTCGGACGGGGCGTCCGGTCCGGGTCGATGCGACCCGCGACGACCGATGCTCAATGCCCGTCCGCGGCGCCGGGCCAAGCTCGGCGCCGTTCATTCAGTTGAGCGCGGGGCGGATCGGCGGTGCGGCCGTCGCCGAAAAGCGGATACGCGGGCGCGTGGGGGGGCGCGGAGCGTTTTTGTTTCCCAGTGAAAGCACCGGACGTTTTGCGCGTGGAAAAGCGCGGCGTCAGCAAGGGCGCGGACATCCCCGCCCCGTCCTCAACCCCGTCCGATCCCGTTCCAGATCATGAAACACGTCTCGTTACCTCCCCGCATGGCCGCGCGCCGTCTGATCGCTCTCGCCGCCATCTCCGCCGGCACGCTGCCCCTCGTCTCCTCGTTGCACGCCGCCGACGGCGCGCTCGTCTCCACCTACACCGGCGGAAATCTCGACTGGTCGCTCACCGCGAACTGGGTGGATGGCATCATCGCCGACGGCAGCGGCGCCACCGCCACCTTGGTGAACAACTACAGCTCCGGCGGCACCATCTCCAATGTCTCCGGCACGCTCGGCGCCCTGAATTTCCAGGACACCACGCCCTCGAACAATCTCCTCACGCTGTCGGGCTCCGTGGCCTTCGCGACCGGCTCCGGCACGCCGACGATCACGATCAACAGCCCCGGCTTCGTCGCGCTCAACCTGAACCTCACCGTGAGCGGCAGCCAGGGGCTGCACATCACCAACGTCGGCGCCACCACCACGCGCCTCGGCAGCGGCTCCGGCTGGAGCGGGCTCACCGGCGTGCTCACGCTCGACGGCGGCACCTTCGCGCCGCAGGCGGCGAACAAGTTGCCCGGCTCGGCCGGCAGCTCGGTCCATCTGGCCAACGGCGCCACCGTCAACCCGGGCGCCACCAGCGGTCGGAGCCAGAGCATCGTCGGCCTCTCCGGCGAGTCCGGCACCTCGCTGCGGATCGCCGGAACCTCCGGCTACACCTTTGGCGCCAACTCGACCTCAGGGCAGACCTTCGACTTCGCCGGCTCGATCAGCGGCAACGCGGCGACCGACGCGGGCACGATCACGAAAAACGGCGACAGCACCCAGAAGCTCTCGGGCGCCAACACCCATGTCGGCACCACCACGGTCAACGGCGGCACGCTGCTGGTGAACGGCACCCACGTCGCGGGCGCTAACGGCGGCGCCTATGTCGTCAACTCCGGCGGCGTGCTCGGCGGCGTCGGCACCCTCACGCCCGCCTTCGACACGGGCGGCGGCGTGATGATCGACGTGAAGTCCGGCGGCATCATCGCGCCCGGCGACGGCGGCGTCGGCACGCTCACCATCGACCAAAGCGCGTCCGCCCGCACCAACCTGTGGATGAACTCAGGCGCGAGCTTCGCCTTCGACCTCGGAGCGGGGCTGAGCTCCGACACCATCGCGTTCGTGGGCAACGCCGCCGTGACCGAGGCCGGCTTCGCCGCCACGGTGATCAACTTCACCGACCTGACGACGGGCTCGCTCGCGGCCGGCGACTACCTGCTGTTTTCCGGCGACGCCGACACCGACTACAGCGGCCTCACGCTGGGCGGCGCCTTCAGCGGAGCCTCGTTCAGCGGCAGCCTGATCGACTCGGGCCTCTCCATCGGCACGGGCCTGGAAGCCTACTCCGGGCTCACCTTGTTCCAGTCGGGATCGAGCATCTTCCTGAACGTGGCGGCCATCCCCGAGCCCTCGACCTTCGCCGCTCTGCTCGGCGCGGGCATGCTCGGCGCCGGCCTCTGCCGTCGCCGTCGCGCCACGGCCCGCGGCTGAGCCGGGCGACGAAGTTTGAAGCCCACAACGACGAAGGCGGCGCGAGTCTCGCGCCGCCTTCTTATTTTTTGGGAAAAGGCGAACGGCGGGCGCCACCTTCCCGGGACCCGGGCGCCGTGCGGCCCCGCCGGAAAGCTACTTCAGGGGCGCGCCGCTGTTTTGGGTGTCGGCCTGGCGGATGGCTTCCAACTCATCTCGATTGAGCACGCGGTCGTAGATGCGGAGGTTGTCGATGCGGCCGGCGAGCGGGCGGTTTTGACGGCTGTAGGTGTTGCCGATGGTTTCCGGTTCGCGGTCCAGATTTGCCCGGGGCAGCGTGGCTCCGGCCGGGGTGGGCCGCCGCATCTCGCGCATGAAGGCGAGGGCGGCGTGCGGGGAGCCCTGGAAAACCGTGAGCGTGTTGCCCGTCCGGTCCCAGACGAAGGCGGCGAAGATCCACCGGCCGGAGGCGTTCCACTCGCCCAGCGGTCCCTCGGATCCGGGGAAAAACTGCTGGGTTTTCTCGCCGGGCAGCGCGCTCGAAATCCGCACCTCGAAGCCGCGTCCCTGGTGCAGGAGAAATCCGAAGCCCGCGGTTTCGAGCGGCACCTGCAAGTCCGGCGCATGCTCCTCCAGCAGATACCAGAAGGTGCAGGTGAAGGCGGACAAGGTGTCGGGGGCGACGGGAGAGATCGCGAAGGCGGCCGGGCCGTCGGGCTCCTGCTCGGTGCTGCGGGGGATACCGACGTAGGCGCGGTCCTCCAGCCGACCGGAGACGCCGGTGCCGGGGCCGCCGAGCGAGGCGCCGTTGGCCAGCCTGAGCCGGGGATGGGCGGTGTTGAATGTCTCCTCGTAGAGAGGAAGCATCGACGACGCGGGGAGGTGCAGCGGCGCGGCGAGGCCGCAGAGGAGCAGGAGCGGAAGCGAAGGGGTTTTCATCGGCCGGGGTTTCCGGTTGGTGACGCGCATGGACGGCGCGGGCAAAGGCGGCGGGAATTTCACTGGAAACGCGGATCGTGTTTTCTTCGTCGGGGCGGTCGCCGGGCGGCCGTGTAGTGGAAAATAAACTACGCCGCTTCCGCGTCCCCGGCCGGCATGCTCGTCCCGTCCACCCAGCGCGGCTGCACCGCGGTCATGCGCGGGACGAGCGCCGGTCCGGAGCGGCCCGCCGCCAGCAGGCCGTCGAGCAGTTCCACCGCGGCGCGGCCGATCTCGGGCGCGCGTTGGTCGATCCCGGCGTCGGCGTCGCCGTCGAGCACGCTCGTGACGGCGAGCGCGATGTCGCCGGGCACCCGCAGGCCGAGCTCCCCGAGCAGGCGCCGGAGGCCGGCATGGGTGGTGAAAAGGGCGTCGGGCCGGTGGCGACGGAGCCATAGGCGGAGCCGCTCGCGATCCTCCTCGCCGACGGTTTCGGAGAGGACCAGGCCGGGCGGGTGCGCCGGGTCGGGCGTCTGTTCGCGGGCGAAGAGAAAGCCGGCGTGGAAGCGGGAGCTGAGCTCCGCGCCGGGGTGGGTGACAAAACCGACACGCCGGTAGCCGAGCGCTCGGATGCGGGAAAAACCGAGCATGCCGGCGCCGGTCTGGTCGCAGCCGACGGCGTGCGCCGGGAGCGGCACGGAGTGGCCGATGCGCACCACGGTGAGGCGCGAGAGCTCGAGGCCCGCCCAATCGTTGGGGGCGCCGTGGTGGGGCGGCACCACGAGACCGCGGATGCCCCGGGCGCGCAGCATCCGGCCGAGCCGGTCGAGCGGCGCGTCGCCGAGCTGGAACCGTTCGAGACGATAGCCCGCCTCGAGCGCGGCGGCGGCGGCGCCCCGCCAGTAGCCGTCGAATTCGCGGAAGGCGTGGTAGCGTTCGGGCGGCGTCCAGCGATTGACCCAGGCCAGCTCGGCGGAGACGGGCTGGGGGGCGCGGGAGACCCGGTAGTTGGCCAGCGCGCGCAGCATCGGATCGGGCGCGTAGCCGAGGTCCTCGGCGGCGCGGCGTATCCGCTGTCTGGTGACGAGCGGGATGCGCGGGCTGCCGCGCAGGGCGAGGGAGACGGTCGATGGATCGAGTCCGAGCGAACGCGCGATGTCGCGCATGGTGATGCGACCTGGCATGGGGCGGGGGTGGCGCGGAGCCAAACGAGGCGCCGACGCGGGATGAACCACCGCGCAGGTTTCAGTGTAAACCGCCGGCCCCCGCGGAGGGGCGGAAAATGCCGCCCGGAACTCCTCGCGCGGAGGACCTCGGCTTTTGGCCCGGGCTCGGCATCCCGCGCGGTTTTCTCACCGGAGCCGTCGCCGCATCCGGACGCGTGCGACCCGCGGCCGGTTCACGCGCGGGCGAGGGGCCCATGCGGGGTCAGCCGGGGCGCACCTCGAGACGCTGGCGGCGACCGGGGGCGAGCCAAACGCGGGCAAAATCGGCCAACTGCGGAACCGTCACGGCGGCCAGGCGGGCATCCCACTCGGCGAGGCTTTCAAGCGGCAGGCCCAGCAAGGTGCGGACGCTCGCCTCGCCCGCGCGGGCCGCGTTGGTCTGCAAACGCATGCGTCGCGAGGCTTGGAGGCGGGTGATCGCGCGCGCCAGCTCCTCCGCTTCGATCTGCCCGGCCGCGAGGCGGGCGAGCTCGGCGTCAAACTCGGCCAAAACCTCCCGCTCCTTGCCGGGCTGGGTGCCGGCGTAGAGGTAGAACATCCCGTCCTCGACTCCGACCACGCGACTCGCGCTCACGAAGTAGGCGAGGCCTTTTTCCTCGCGCACCCGTTCGAAAAGCCGGGCGGCCATGCCGCTGAGAATCTCGTGCAGCACGGTCGCGCGCGTGTCGTCGGGATCGAGCGCGCCGGGACCGGGGAAGACGTCGAAAACCAGCGCCTGCTGGCACTCGCGGAGCTCGCGATGCTCGGCGGCGGGCGCGGGCCGGTGGCGGGCGGGTCGGGCGGGCGCGGCGCCGCGGGGCAGTTTGCCGAGCCAGGCGACCAGCGCGGGCACGAGTTTCTTTTCGGAAAAATCGCCCGCGACGACGACCACGACGTTGCCGCCGACGGCGAGTTTTTTCCAGAGCGCGCGCAGGTCGGCGGGCTTGAGCGCGCGCAGCCCGGCGGCGTCGCCGTGGGCGTCGAACGCGAGCGGGTGGTCGCCGAAATAGCGGGCGCGGGCGAGCCGGTGGCCGGCGCTGACGACGTCGTCCTCGTCGTCCTGGAGGTGGGCGAGCTCGGCGTCTCGCTCGACCTCGAAGGTGCGGGCGACGAAGGCCGGAGTGAGCACGGCGTCGCGCAGGAGCTCGACGGCCAGGGCCGCGTCGCCGGGCAGGACCTCTATGGCGACTCCGAGGCTGTTGTTGCCGGAGAGCGGGGAAAAACTGCCGCCGACGGCCTCGATGGCGGCGGCGACCGCGGCGGCGTCGCGCGCGGCGGTATCCTTGGTGAGGAGGTTGGCGAGAAGCGCGGTGGCGCCGCGTTTGCCGGCCGGTTCGTGAAGGGAGCCTCCCTCGCAGATCAGCTGGATGTGGAGGTTGGGTTGACGGTCGTCGGGGCGCAGAAGGAGGCGGACGCCGTTGGGCAAGGTGCGCAGGGTCCAGTCCGCCGCACCGCGCGAGGAGGCCGCCACATCCGCGGCGGCGGCGGCTTCGGCGTTGGCGGCGGCGCGGGGCGCGGCGGGATCGAGCGAAACGATGTTTTCGCGCGCGGGGCTCAGCCACTCGCGCAAGACGCGGCGCAGGGCGGCGGGGGTGGCGGAGGCGACCCGGTCGAACCAGGTGCGGCTGAAATCGAGGTCGCCGGCGACGACTTCGGCCGAGCCGAGGCGGGCGGCCCGGCGCGAGGTGGTCTTGCGTCCGGAAATCTCCCCGACCACGAGCTGGCGCACGGCGCGGGCGAGCTCGGCGCGGGTGAAGCCCTTTTCGGCGATTCGATCAAGCTCGCGCCGCACCGCGCGCTCGGCGGCGGCGCGTTTGTCGGGATCGCAGTGGAAAAAGATGGCGAAGAGCCCGGCCTCGCCGGGGCTCCAGTGGTGGGCGTCGATGCTGTGGACCAGCCGTTGCTTCTCGCGCAAGGCGAGCCAGAGCGGGGAGCTGTCCCCGTAGCCGATGACGACGGCGAGCAGATCGAGGAGGGGCGCGTCGGGATGGGTGAGCGCGACCGAGGGCCAGGCGATGGCGCCGCGGGATTGCTCGACCTCGGCGGTGTCGCGGCGCGTCCGGGGGGCGATCTGGGCGGCCTCCGCCGGCTGGAAAACGGGGGCGAGGCGGCGGCGCGGCGCGGCGCCGAAGTGTTTTTCCACCGCGGCCCGGGCCGCCTCGGCGGAGATGTCGCCGGCGATGACTACGACGAGGTTGTTGGGCGCGTAACGTTCGCGGTAGTAGGCCAGTAGCTCGTCGCGGGTGACGGCGGAGAAAACGTCCCGGTGGCCGATGACGGGCTCGCGCAGCGGATGGGTTTTGAAAACGGTGCGCGCGAGGGCGTCCCAGTGGCGGCGGTCGTGGTCGTCGTCGCCCATGGCGATCTCGCGCAGGATCACGTCGCGCTCGCGCGCCACCTCGTCCGGGGGGAGCGTGCTGCAAAGCGTCATGTCGGCGAGCAGATCGACGGCGACCTCGAGGTGGGGCGCGGGCAAATCGATGTAATAGACGGTGCGATCGTAGGTGGTGTAGGCGTTGATCGAGCCGCCGTGGGCTTGCACGGTGGCGGAGATGTCGCGACCGGCGCGACGCTCGGTGCCTTTGAAGAGGAGGTGCTCCAGATAGTGCGAAAGGCCGGCGCCGAGCAGGGCGCCCTCGTGTTGGCTGCCGGTTTTGACCCAGACCTGCACCGAGACAACGGGCGCGGCGTCATCGGGTTGCACGAGCAGGACGAGGCCGTTGTCGAGTTCGGTGCGGTGAACGGGCTGGGCCCAGAGGCGTTCGAGCAGGCGACGGTCGGCGGGGGCTAGCAGGGAAGGCATTCGGCGCAAACTGACAAACGCGCCGGGCTTGTCCATTGCCCAAGAGGCACAGCGGAAGACAAAGGAAAGGGCGCGACCGCCGGGCGCGCCTCGGTGGAGGGGCGAACGCCGAGAGGCAACGCGGCGGGCCCGGCGGTCCCGGCCTACCCATGCCGTGACACCGCTTATTCTAAATTGCTTTCAAATTTAGACTCATTGATCCGAGTCGTTCTCGTTTTATTTCTGATCTCCGTGTCTCCGTGTCTCTGTGGTTAAACAATTTACAGACCTTCACCACAGAGACACGGAGGCACGGAGAGTGACGAATTAAACTAATTTCAAAAGCGAATGGGAATTACCATTATTCCCCCTCGCCTCGCCGGCGGGACACTGGCGTTGGCGACAAAGGCGGTCCCGCAGGGTTAATTCCAATTCGCGCTCAAGGTGAGACCGCCTCGGAAGTTGGCCGAGGACGGCCAACACTACACCAATAGCCCGATCCTCCCGATGATTTGGCTCAGCTTGAACGCAAGCGCCCGCCACGCGCGCTCACTCCGCCTCGGCGAAGCTGGGCAGCGGCAGGCGACGGGACTGCGGGAGGAAGGGGGCGACAAAGGCCTCGTCGAAATCGAACACGTTGGCGAAGTCCTCGCGATTGTCGTCCTCGGTCTTACTGAAGACGTTGTATTCGATGAAATTGTAAACGATGTCCCCAAAGTGGATGGTCTCGTGAATGCCCCAGCTGTTGAGGACCGTTTTGGAGAGCGGGCCAAATTGCTCGAGGGCGTAGTCCCGTAATCCTTCGGAGAGCTCCCGGCCGGTGACGTGACGCGAAACCTTGGCGCGGGCGGCATCCCGCTTTTTCAGCTCCTTCACCGCGTGCTCCAAGCCGTCGCGAACAAACGTGTAGGCGAGGCGATCAAAGCGGGGGTCCTCCTTTCGAATGAGGGCGATGATCGAATTTACGTCGAGATCGGGCATTTTCGGGACAAGAGCAGAAGCCGGGCCTTTTTCCGATGCAAACTTCCACGCCAGTATCTGAGGAAACAAGCCTAGGTAAGGGCTCGCCGTGATACTACCCCCCATAAAAGGGCCTTTTACCGTTTGTGTTTCAAGAGGGTGACGACAGCTTCTGCCAACCCCTTTTAATAAGAGCCAAAGACAGAGTTTAACCATGATCGCCTCCACTCAGACCAACCACCCGCTCCAGGGCAACGTGACTGTAGCCGAGACTCAGTCGCGTCTAGAAGCCGCTTGCGGGCGGCTGCGCGAGGCCGGCCTGCGCATCACGCAGCCCCGCATCGCCATCATCAAAGCGCTTATCTCCCGCTCCCAACCGGTGAGCATCGAGCAGATCCACGCCGACTTGAACAACAAGTCCTGCGATCTGGTCACGGTGTATCGCTGCCTCGGAGCCTTCGAGGAGATCGGTCTCGTGCGCCGTTCCTTCTTCCACAACGGCACCAGCCTCTACCAGCTCGGCGACCGCAAGGACGCCGTCTATCACGTCGTTTCGAAGGATACGCAGGAGATCCGCGACCTCGACACCGGCATCAGCGCCCGGCTCGCCGCCTCCATCAAGGAGGTCGAGGAGCAGCTCAAGGCCGAGGGCTACCAAAACGTCAGCCACGTGCTGGAGTTTTTTGCCAAGGCGCCCGGGGCCGCGGCCGTTCGAGGCCAGGAAGCGGTGAAAATCCCGGCCGCCCTCTGAGCATTCCCGGCAAGGCCGAGGCCCACGAAGCCGCGACCCGTTTGTTTAAACTGAAACCGCTCCCACGCCGGGAGCGGTTTCTTCTTTTTTCGGGGGAAGCGCGGCGCGCGCGCAGCGGATCACGAGGCGGCCGCGCGGTAGTTGTCCTCGGCCTGGTCCCAGTTGAGGACGGTCCAGAACGCTTTCACGTAGTCGGCGCGGCGGTTCTGGTATTCCAGGTAGTAGGCGTGCTCCCACACATCGAGGCCGATGATCGGCTGGGCACCGGTCATGAGCGGCGAATCCTGATTCGGAGTGGAAATCACCTCCAGCTTGTCGCCCTGCAGGACCAACCAAGCCCACCCGCTGCCGAAGCGTTTGGCGGCGGCTTGGGCAAACTGCTCCTTGAACGCGTCCACCGATCCGAAGCGTTTGCCCAGGGCCTCGTGCAGGCGGCCGGATTTGTAGTCGGTCGGGGCGGCCAGGAGCGGCCAGAAAAACGAATGGTTGAGATGCCCGCCGACCTGATTGCGGAGAGTGGTGCGGAGCGGCTCGTCGAAGGCGCTGAGACGCGCGAGCAGTTGCTCACCGCTGAGTTCGCGCAAATCCGGCCGCGCCTCGAGCGCCTTGTTCGCCGCGTTGATGTAGGCCTGATGGTGCTTCGTGTGGTGTATCTCCATCGTCCGTGCGTCGATGTGAGGCGCGAGGGCATCGTGGGCGTAGGGCAACTCGGGCAACTTGAACGGCTGCGAGGTGTCGCCCCCTCCCCCGCCCGCTCCGCCGGAATCACCCGGCGTGGGAGTGGAACGACGTTGGGCCGACGCCACACCGGAGACGGCGATAAACGCCGCGCCGGCGCCGAGGGCCTTGAGGACGGAACGGCGGGTAAGCGGGGAATCGCCCAACGAGGACGAGACGTTGGCGGAAGGGAGGGCGCTTGTGGAAATCGACATGGCGCCCCAGCAGAACCACCCTCCCCCGCCCGCGCAAACGCCGACGCCGCTTCCCGCGCGCGCAGGGCGGGGACGGAGGACGGAACGACAGAGGACAGAACGACAGGGGACAGGGCAGACCGGAGGCGGTCGGCGCCCGGATTCCAAGCGGCTGCAAAAAACCTGCCGCGCCACGGGAAGATGACGCACCTCCGTCCTTCTGCCGCTCCGTCGTTCTGTCCTTCTGTCCTTCTGTAGCTCTGACCCTCTGCCGCTCCGTAGCTCTGTCGCTCCGTCCTTCTGCCGCTCCGTCCTTCTGTCCCTCACCCTTCGCCGCCCACCGGCGCGCGCCGCAGCGCGTCGGCGCGAAGGGCGCGCCAGCGTGCGAGACGCTCGGCAAGCTTGGCCTCGATGCCGGCGGTCTTGGGCGTGAAAAGCGTGATCGGCTTCTCCAAATAGGCCTGCGGCGCGATGTTTTCGGGGAAGTCGTGGGCGTAGAGGTAGCCCTTGCCATGCCCGAGCGCCTTGCTCGCCTTGCCGCCCTTGTCGCGCAGCGGCAAGGGCACGGGCTGCACCGGCTGGGTCGCGAGGGCCTGCTTGGCTGCGGCGAGCGCCAGCGTGACGGAATTGCTCTTCGGCGCGCAGGCGATGTGCAGCGTGGCGTGCGCCAGGGCATACTCCGCCTCGGGCAGACCGACCAACTCGGCCGCCTGATGGGCCGCCACGGCCATGGGCAAGGCCAACGCATCCGCCAGGCCCACGTCCTCGCTCGCCAGAATCACGAGACGCCGCGCGATAAAGCGCGGATCCTCCCCGCCGGCCAGCATCTTGGCCAACCAGTAGAGCGCCGCGTCGGGATCGGAGCCCCGGCAACTTTTGATGAAGGCCGAGATGGTGTCGTAGTGCTCGTCCTCGTCGGCGTCGTAGCGAATCCGTCGCTCGCGCGCGAAGACCTCCAGCTCCGCCGGGGTGATGGCGGCCCCCGTCGGCAGGCCCGCGACCACGACCTCCAAGGCGTTGAGCGCCCGACGCAGGTCGCCCTGACAAAGCTTGGCAAGATCGAGCAACACCTCGTCCCCGGCCGTGCAACCGGTGGCGCCCAGACCCCGCTCCGCATCCAGCAGCGCCCGCCGCAAAACCGTCGCCACCGCCTCCGGCGCCAGCGGTTCGAGCCGGAACAGATGACTGCGCGACAGCAGGGGCGGGTTGACGTAAAAACCCGGGTTATGGGTGGTCGCGCCGATCAGCCGCACATGCCCCTCCTCCACGTCGGGCAGGAGCAAATCCTGCTGCGACTTGTTGAAACGGTGCAGCTCGTCGATGAACAGCAAGGTGGGTTCGCTCGGACGCCGACGGGCGGAGGCGAGGATCTCCCGCAGCTCGCCCACGTTGCTCATGACGGCGTTGATCCGCACGAAGCGGCTGCCCGTCACGCGCGCGATGACCTCGGCGAAACTGGTTTTTCCGCAGCCGGGCGGACCGTAGAAGATGAGACTGCCGAAACGATTGCTCGCGATGAGGCGCGCGAGCAGACCGCCCGCCTTGGTGAGGTGCTCCTGCCCCGCGATTTCATCCAGCGCGCGCGGCCGCATCCGCGCCGCCAGCGGCTGGTGCGAGCGGGACGCGGAGGACGCGCCGCCGGGCGGGGGCGCGTCCGGCCCGGACGCGTCGGAAGAGAACCCCGCGTTAAAATCGCCGAAAAGATCGTCGGTGTCGCCTGACATCGGAAACGTTGTGGGAAGCCATAACGGCCGGGACGAGCGTCATCCCCGGCAAAAACGAGCGTAATTAAAAAATGGAGACGGCGCTTCGGCCCACCCCCGGCGCGGCACCTCGCGCGTGCGAACCAAAG
>CBINNW010000013.1:0-72211 GCA_966252115.1 uncultured Akkermansia sp. | reverse complement strand
ACGCGCCCGCGCCGCCCACAACAAGTAACGCTATTTGTCGGGCACTACACTAGGCTGCACTTTCCTTAAGGAGGGCGATGTGCTCATCGCGCGAATGCCCGACCCGCTCGGGCGCGCCTGCATTTTTCCCGGCGATGCTAAACCGTGCGTGACTGTGGTAGATGTCGCTATTGTGCGTTCAGGCAATGGTGAGTTCGACCATCGGTGGCTGGTTTATTTCGTAAATGCATACCCGTTCCGCTCTGCAATTTTCGGCTTGCAGGCGGGCTCCACGCGGAAACGGATTTCACGCGGAAACTTAGCATCGATTCCGTTGCCCATCCCACCCCTTGCCGAACAGCACCGTATCGTAGCGGAAATCGAGCAGCAATTAACGCGCTTGGACGCCGGAATGGCCGCTTTGCGCCGCACGCGAGCCAACCTCAAACGCTACCGCGCCGCCGTCCTCAAGGCCGCCTGCGAAGGCCGCCTCGTCCCCACCGAAGCGGAGAAGTGGAAAGCCGGAACGCTCGGCGACGTCATCACCAGTATAGACTCGGGCAAAAGCTTTAAATGCGACGAGCGCCCCCCGACCCAAAACGAAACCGGTGTGGCTAAGGTCAGTGCCGTCACTTGGGGCACCTATAACGAACTAGAGAGCAAAACCTGCCGCGATCCCGAAAAGATCGAGGAGCGCTACCTTATTCGACCAGGCGATTTCCTATTCAGCCGAGCCAATACCATAAAACTCGTCGGAGCCTGTGTTATCACGCAAAACGTCACGCTTCGTGTGATGCTTAGCGACAAGCTCCTCCGCTTTCGCTTCTCGGCATCGGTGTTGCCGAGCTGGGTTTTATACTGGCTGAGATCCGATTTTGGCCGTCACGAAATCGAGCGCTTGGCCACCGGCAATCAAGAATCCATGCGCAATATCGGGCAGGAGCGAATCCGGCAGATTCGATTCAAGATCCCCTCTCTCGACGAGCAAACACGAATCGTAGCCGAAGTAGAACGTCAATTGAGTGTAGTAGATGAATTGGAATCGGTCGTAACCATCAACCTCCAGCGCACCACCCGCCTCCGCCAGTCCATTCTCCAACGCGCCTTCTCAGGAAACCTAGTGCCGCAGCATCCAAATGAAGAACCAGCGGAAACACTGTTTAGGAGAATTAACGATCTACCTGCGGAAGCGAAGCCCGCGAAAAGAAAGACCAAGCCAAAGGACCAAAACACTATGCCCTCGATTCCTATCACAACTCTTGATGAATTGCTTAAGGGCCTTGATTCTATAGGCGGAGTTGCTACGCCTGACCGTCTGCTTGTAACGACAAACCTCGGAGAGGATATCGAGAAGTTTTTCGATCTACTCCGAGAGGGTAGAAACAACGGCACGTTGATTATTCCGTCAGGAACAAGCGGCGTCATTAAACGAAACGACCATGAAAATTGATCGCCTGCACATAAAAAGCCCTTGGAAAAACCTAGGTGACTTCAAGGTTAATTTCGATGAGCGCCGTGATGTTGCTGTGATAATCGGACGTAACGGCTCAGCAAAGAGCAACTTGCTCGAAGCGATCATCACAATCTTTCGCAACCTCGACTTAGGCGAACCCGCTCCATTCGGATACGACATACAATACAGAATTGAGGGCAAGAAAGTAGCGCTGCTTGCCGAAGCAGATAAGCAACCGAAAGCTGAGGTTGACGGAAAGGTGGTTGGGCTCCCGGAAGTCCGCCGAGAGTGGATGCCCAAATATGTTGTTGGCTACTATTCTGGAGTTAGCGACCGCTTCGAAGAAATTTTCCGCAAGCACGACCTCAAAGCTCGTGACGAAACTCTTGTGCCCGTAAGGAATGAATCCGAGCCAGCAAAACTGGGATTTCGCAGATTCATTTGTGCTCGGCCAGTCCACGGACTGTTTGCTTTACTATCTTTCTACTTTTCCAAAGACGAAGTCGTTACCGGATTCCTCAAAGAACTCCCAAGAATCGAGGCTTTCGATTCAGCACTGCTGGTATTGCATAAGCCGGAATGGGCCACATCCAAAAGCCCCGGCGCAGACAAGTTCTGGGGTGCGCTTGGTCCTGTGAGGGAATTGCTCGACCGCTTCCGTCGCCACTCGCTTGCTCCGTTTTCACGTTCGGTGCAGGTAAAGCTGGATTTCGCCCGACGGGAGACACGCGAGCTTCTCTACCTTTTCCTGCCAGACCTTAAGGCATTGCAAGAGCTGGCCAGCGAGTATGGCAGCGATCCACGCGCGCTCTTCCAAGCGTTGGACACGATGAGATTGAGTGGACTCATAGAGGACTTTCGTGTGCGCGTGCGAGTCCGTGGGTCTGCTGGTGCTATTCATACACGGCAGTTGAGCGAAGGTGAGCAGCAACTTCTTACCGTGCTTGGTTTGATGCGCTTCACTCGAAACGCTGGGTCACTCTATCTACTTGATGAACCTGACACGCACCTCAATCCGGCGTGGGAGGTCGATTATCTTGAACGGCTGCGAACCATCGGGGGCATCGAGTCGCATAGTCACACTATCCTGCGACACACGATCCGCTTCTCGTGGCTGGGTTATGCAAAGAAGAAATAAGAGTGCTCTCCAGAAATCAGGAAGGGCGCATTGTCGCTACGGAGCCGGAAGAAAGCCCACGGGGGAAAGGTGTGGCGAGTGTGTTGACCAGCCCGCTCTATGGGTTAGAGAGCCAACTTGATCCTTTCAGTCTGCGCATCCTTAAACGCGTATATGAGATCTCTTTAACCGAGCGAAGCCCTAGACGGACTCGACATCTTCACTTGCTTAGAAAACTCATTCCGTCGCTTGAGATCGACGAGTCTTCACCTGACCCGTATCGAAATATTGCCCGGAAAGCATACCAACTGGCACAAAAAAGGATCCTCCAGTCGGATGAGGAAACCGAAAAGAAGGTCGTCCTCGTTGACCGCTTGGCTGGGCAATTGGTGGAAGAAGCGACACTGAAGGAGGGAGCGTGATCTACATCAACCCAAACCGAATTACGCCTGCCCCGGCGTGGCTTCAAAAAGCCAATGAGCACAAAGTGGAGCTTTGTCTTAAGCCAGCCATAGAGCGCCCAGACTTTATCAAGTCGAAACGCGACGATACGTGGGGAGCTCCGGCTTTGGTTCAAGCTCTACGCAATGTTGTCGGCAATAAGTGCTGGTATTCAGAAGTGCCACTTGAAGGCGCTGACCCCAACGTTGATCACTTTCGCCCAAAAGGTGATGTTCGTGAGATCGATTCTGAACTGAAACCGACGAAAGTAACATCTCCGGGCTATTGGTGGCTGGCTTTTGAATATCGGAACTATCGATTAACCTCGATGCACGCAAACCAGCGCCGCGTCGATGAAGGCACGGAAGGCGGCAAATGGGATTTTTTTCCCATTCGAGGCGCGCGCGCTCCGGAACTGACTGACTGGGGTGTGATTATTGAGGATACGCTAGCACTTGATCCATGCTCCGCGTCTGATGTCGCATTGCTTTGGTTCGATCCGAATGGAACACCCTGCAGTTCACAGTGGCGCGCAAAAGCCATCACGCCAGAAGATCGAGAGCGGGTGCGGATAACGATCTGGCTCTATCACCTCGACAAAAGCGAAATCAGCACCAAGCGAGCCGCTTACCTTGATGACATTCGCAAGGATCTATTAAAGGCGGACGCATCCTATAAACTCTGGAAGAGTCCCACGAATCCAAGTTTAGCTTCCAGAGACAGCTTTAATCAGAAGGTCGCCGAAATTCAGATGAAATTGGCTGACGACGCACCATTTGCCGGAGCGAAACGCTGCGCAGTTCGAACAGCAATTACCGACTACCCATGGATAGACGAATTCCAAATCATATGAGCACCTCCGCGCCGCAACTCATCCAGAAGCTATGGAACTACTGTAATATATTGAGGGACGACGGCATGTCCTATACGGACTATGTCGAGCAGCTCACTTTTTTACTATTCCTCAAGATGGCGGAGGAACGCTCAAAGCCACCTTTCTTAAATCTTGCACCATTGGAACGTGGTTTCGACTGGAAAAGCCTTGTTTCCAAAAAGGGTGAAGCCTTGCTCGAGCACTATGAAAAAATTCTGAGAAGGCTTAGTTATCGAACAGATCTTTATGGCTCTATTTATAGACACGCACTGAGCAAATTTAGGGATCCGGGAAAGTTTAAGCTTCTCGTTAGCGAGATCGCGGGGATCGAGTGGTCGGACTTCGATTCCGATGTAAAAGGGGAAATATACGAAGGACTTCTTGAGAAAACTGCATCCGAAGGAAAGGCGGGCGCTGGTCAGTATTTCACTCCACGCTCCTTGGTGGATGCTATAGTGGATGTGGTGCAGCCCAGCGCAGGTCAGACGATTTGCGATCCCGCATGCGGAACGGGCGGATTTTTATTAGCCGCACACCGCTACGTTGCCTCTACAAAGTTGACGAGTTCCCAAAAAAAACACCTTGCCGAGAAGGCAATCCACGGAGTGGAGCTAGTTGATAGCGTCGCCAGACTCTGCCTGATGAACATTGTTCTTCACGGTATTGGAGGCACGACGAGCCCTGTTCGTATCGGCGACGCACTAGATGGGAATTCAACCGAGGAATTTGATTTAGTCCTCGCCAACCCGCCCTTCGGCAAAAAGAGCAGCGTCACCATCATCGGTGCCGACGGCGAGCAGTCCAAGGAATCGCTCACCATCAACCGCGACGACTTCTGGGCCACCACGAGCAACAAGCAGCTCAACTTCCTCCAGCACATTTTCACCATCCTGAAGCAGCACGGCCGCGCCGCCGTCGTCCTGCCCGACAACGTCCTTTTCGAAGGTGGTGCCGGCGAAACCATCCGTCGCCAGCTCCTCCAGCAGGCCGACGTCCACACCCTCCTCCGCCTGCCCACGGGAATCTTTTACGCCCAAGGCGTGAAGGCCAACGTCCTCTTCTTCGACCGCAAACCCGCAGCCGACAAGAAAGCCTGGACCGAGAAACTCTGGATCTACGACCTCCGCACCAACCAGCACTTCACGCTCAAGGAGAATCCGCTGAAGCGCGAACACCTCGACGATTTCGTCGCGTGTTATTTCGGCCAGACCGACAAACCGAGCGCGTTGGGGACAACACGCTCCACCTCACGGCACGCGCGCAAGGAGACCGAGCGCTTCAAGGCCTTCGCCTACGACGAGCTGATCAAGCGCGACAAGGTGAACCTCGATATCTTCTGGCTGAAAGACGAAGCCCTCGAAGACAGCGCCAATCTGCCTCCGCCCGCCGTCATCGCGGCGGAGATTGTCGAAGACCTCCGCGCCGCCTTGGAGCAGTTCGCGGAGATCGAGGAGGATCTGAAAACGGACAAATGAGCACTCCGCTCGATTGGATCACGCTGGGATTAGGAACGACCGGCACCGTCTTGGGAATTCTCACTGGGCTACAGCAGTTGAGATCTAGCCGAGTCAGGTTTTTGGTGAAATGCTATCCCCTGTGTGTCCGCGAAGCCGATGATCGATTTGTAGAATATTTGTGCATTGAAGTGGCTAATCTGGGGGCCTTTCCCGTGACCGTGAAAAAGGTGGCCTTCGAAATGGCTGACGCTCGCGGTGTTTTATTGTCAGACACAAACGCCAAGTGCTTGGACGGAAGATATCTCCCCTGTCGTATAGAACCGCACGATTCGATAGTGGTTTGTTTTCCCGGCTGCACTCGCTGGTTGCGCCAATTGCACATGTTTAGACGCGCCGTTGTCGAGACAGCCTGCTGCCAAACTCGGTATGGTGGCTTGGAAAAGCTCCGAGAGATCGCAGAACGTGCGGAGAAAAAAGCCCCAGATGAAAAGCCATTCGAGGTGATATAAAGTATGAGCGACATCAAACTTTTCCGCATCCGCGGCGACCGCGCCGAGGAAATCGACAGTCAATCCGTGGCTCTCGAAAAATCGCTCCAGAGCCTCATTGAAAAGCACCTCGAAACGCTTCTCGGCGTTCGCTTCCTCGCCTCCGAGCACGGCACCGGCGTCAAACACGGCGGGCGCATCGACACCCTCGGCATCGACGAAAACGGCTGCCCGGTCATCATCGAATACAAGCGCTCGCTCAACGAGAATGTCATCAACCAAGGGCTTTACTATCTCGACTGGTTGATGGATCACAAAGCCGAGTTTGAGTTGCTGGTGCAGAAGAAGTGCGGCGCCAAGGAGGCCGAGGCCATCGAGTGGTCCACGCCACGCCTCCTGTGCATCGCGGGCGAGTTTACCAAATACGATGCCTATGCGGTCGAGCAGATCAACCGGAACATCGAGCTCATCCGCTATCGCCGCTACGGCGACGATCTCCTCCTTTTCGAGCTTGTGAACGCGAAGGAGGCGGCACCGCTTCCGACCCCGGTCACAAAGGCGACGAAAGATAAAGGTGCCAAAGCCGGCGCCACCACCTGCCGCACCTTCGTTGACTGCCTCGCACAAGCTTCCGTCGATCTGCGTGATCGCTACGAAGCGTTTAAGGCTTTCGCTGTAGCCTTGGGCGACGACGTCCAATCGAAACAGCTCAAATACTACACCGCGTTCCGACGCCTGAAAAACTTCGCCTGCGTGGAGGTTCACACGCGCACCAACAATCTCGTGATCTTCCTCAAGGTGGATCCAAAAACGATCAAACTTGAGCAGGGATTTTCCAGGGACGTTTCTCAACTCGGCCACTTCGGCACCGGTGACCTCGAGCTGATCATTCGCTCCATGTCCGACTTGGAACGCGCCAAACCCCTCATCGCGGCCAGCTACGAAACCAGCTAACACTCTTTATGGACTGGGTATATTGGTTCTGTGTCGTTTACGGGCTCTTGTTTCTCGCCGGCTGCCTGGGACTGGGTTTTTGGCATCTTCGGAAGCGGCGCGGGCGTCCTCCTGTCGAGTTCAAGCTGCTCCGCGGCCCCGGAGAAACGCTTCGCCGCCGCTTGGCCAAGTTCGACGAGAACCTGATCGTTCACGTCGGTGGCTGGGCGGCCCTGCCGCTGGTCGTGTTTTGGGGGGCGAGTTGGTTGGGCATCAAGACGGTAAAGTTTGAGACTTGGACTCAGGTCTGGTGTGCGCTCGGGGTGGTGGTTCTCCTCTTCGCCCTCGCTTTGCTCTATTCGATCCGGCGCGTGGTTCGCGGCCTGTTTCGCTACCGCTCCGATTGGCTCGGCTACATGGGCGAACGTTTCGTCGCCGAAAAGATGGCGCCCTTGGAGCGGGACGGCTTTCGCGTCTTTCACGATGTGCCGGCGGAGGCGGGCGCCCGAAAGTTCAACCTCGATCATGTCGTGGTGGGCCCGAGCGGCCTCTGGCTCATCGAAACCAAGACCCGCCGCAAGGGTCGCGCGCGGCCGGGATTCAAGGAAAGCGAGGTCACCTTCGACGGCACGCAGCTTATCTGGCCTTGGGGCGAAGACCGCCACGGCCTTGAGCAGGCGGAGTCCGAAGCGCGCTGGTTGAGCGAGGAGGTGAAGCGCCTGACGGGGGTTACGATAACCGCACGGGCAGTGCTCGCGCTCCCGGGTTGGTGGGTAAATGAGCGCAAGGTCGCGAGCGTGCGCGTGCTCAACCCGATCAATATTCCCAGCGCAATCCGCGGTCGCGGCCAGCGGGTGCTTGGCGACGAACAAATCGACCTCATCGCCCGCCAGCTCGAAGACCGATGCCGCGACGTGGAGGACTAGGCTGCCCGCCGGGAAGGTTCCTCCGGGCGGCCGGAAGGGGCCGTGCCAACCTTTGGGATTATCCCCACCCGCAGCATTAATCCGCGTGTTCCTAATCATTATCGGCTTACCCTCGTGGTGGAGGACGCGCACACCGGTATCGCAATTCGCTGAGGGTTCGTCAGCGTCGTCGGTTTTTAACCTTCAAACCACACACATCATCATGGGCTGGGGACGCATGTTACTGTTGGGCAATGTCGGGCAGCAGATGGATATCAGCGATCTGAACGCCTACCTCGGGAAGGCGATGCGGGAGCTGGAGCGGAACGGCGAGGTGGACCGGCAGCAGGCCGAGGAAATCGCCCGGCTGAAGCGGGAGAACCAGGAGCTCAAGCTCTACACCCTCGGCCTCATCCGCCTGCTCGCGGCCAAGGGCGTGGTCACCGACGCGGAGGTCAATCAACTCGTCGCCAGCATTGATCGCCCGAATTGAGGCGGGGGCGGGTTCGGGTGGTCCGGACGGGTCCGGGCCGGGGTCTTCGTTTCACCGCAAGAGCTTTTCTTTTGCTCGGGTTTCGACCAAGCCTCCGTCGCGTCCCGTCCAATCGACTACCATGCAACTACTCGCGCTCGTCGCCCTGCTCGTCGGCACTGTTCTCTACCGCTCGGAAATGGGCTGGGGAACCATCGGCAAATACTGGGCCGTCTTCTGGGGCGCCCTGCTCTTGGCCCTTTTCCTGCCGGGCGTGGTGGTGGCGGTGGTGCAGTGCTTCACCGCCGCGATCTTCTTCACCCACGTGAAACTGAAGGCGGCGAATCTCGGCTGAGGCTGGGGCGGAGGGATTGTCGCAGGTCTGAAGGTCCAAGGTCTGAAGGTCGTCAGCGGCCCGCCGGGGCGGGCCAGCCGGTGTGTGTTTGGCTCCGCGGCGCGGAGCCGCTGGCGACTTTGGGACTTTCGACATGGGACCCGAGACTTCCTCCGGCCGTCCTCGGCGCGGACGGATTGTCGCAGGTCTGAAGGTCCAAGGTCTGAAGGTCGTCAGCGGCCCGCCGGGGCGGGCTTGGCGCGCGGGTTTGGCTCCGCGCCGCAGAGCCGCTGGCGACTTTGGGACTTTTGACATGGGACCTGAGACTTCCTCCCGCCGTCCTCGGCGCGGAAGGATTGTCGCAGGTCTGAAGGTCCAAAGTCTGAAGGTCGTCAGCGGCCCGCCGGGGCGGGCCAGCCGGTGTGGGTTTGGCTCCGCGGCGCGGAGCCGCTGGCGATCTTGGGACTTTCGACATGGGACCTGAGACTTCCTCCGGCCGTCCTCGGCGCGGAAGGATTGTCGCAGGTCTGAAGGTAGCAGGTCTGAAGGTAGCAGGTCTGAAGGTCGTCAGCGGCCCGCCGAGGCGGGCTTGGCGCGCGGGTTTGGCTCCGCGCCGCGGAGCTGCTGGAGATCTTGGGACTTTTGATACCCGTTACGGGATGAACTGAGACCAAAGGGTAGGGCGGGACCGCCGGGCCCGCCGCCGAGGACGGACGGCTATCGTCACCCAAACCGGCGCGCCCGGCGGTCGCGCCCTACCTTTCCGGAAAGTCCCAACTCAAAACGTGATTGGTATGACACGGGACCCGAGACCCGGGCGGGCTACCCGCTATTTCCGGGCGCTACACCCAGCCATTTCCGATTTGTTGCCGGTTACAAACAAGCCTCGGGGCGCGGTCTCAAGATGGTGCCCGGGACAGGGATCGAACCTGCACGCTGTTAAGCAAAGGCTTCTAAGACCTTCGTGTCTGCCATTCCACCACCCGGGCGGGTAGCGCCAAAAACGAAGCCGAAGCCAAGACATCCCCGCCGCTCTCCGGCAAGCGCGGACTTTACCGCGCGATCCGCCGCCCTCCGCCGCCCAGGGAACGCGTGCGGCGCGGCGACCCGCACCCGCCGGCGGCCCGGAAACTCGTGTTTTATGTCTGGAAATGTTTGGATTGGCGAATTCACGCAAATTGACAGCGGAGACCCGGGTGGCAGCGTCGGCCGGGAATGAACACTCCCAACAAACTGGTTTTGGTCGGTTCGGTGCTGGGTGTCGCCCAGCCCTTCATGGCGATGGCTGCGACGGTCAACTTCACCGTGCCCTCCACCATCGAAGAGAACAGCGGGGCGAGCCCCTTCTTTCTGGATGTGACTCCGGATATCGTGGACGCGGACGGACTGCTCTCCATCGACGGCGGCACGGTGTCGGGCTTCGAGGGCTCCACCTTCACCCTCTCGGCGCGTTACGAGACGGGGCCCGACGAGGTGATCCATCAGTTTTCGTTCCCCTTCGAGGGCTCCGTGGTGACCCGGAATCTGGCGGACATTCCGTTGAGCAGTTTCTCCGCCGGCATGTTGACCGGGTTGGTTTTCAGCTACTCGCACAGTCTGGATATTCCCGCCGGCACGGTGTTCTCCTTCAACTCCAACGCCGCGCCCGTGCCGGAGCCGGCGTCGGCGGGTCTGTGGGCGGGCCTGGCCGGAGCGGTGGCGACGGTTCACTCTTTGAGGCGGCCGCGGCGGGACGGCACCGCGAGCCCGGCTTGATCCGGATCCGCGAGGATCGGAAGCGGGGTGGGGCGCGCGGGGCGGGCGGCGGGATGTCGCCCGGCCTCGCGCCCGCCGGCGGCGGCGCCGCGTTTAGTCGGCCGATTCGTATTCGTTGGTGAATTCGGCGAATTTGCCGCTGGCCTGTCGGCGAATCTCGTCGCGATAGACGATGCGCGGCTGGTGCGCGGGGCCGAGGCCCTCGCGGGCGGAGGCGAGGATGTGCGCCTCCTCGGCGGGGGTGAGGGGGCGGCGCACGACGAGCCGCAGCTCGACCTGGTCGAGGGCGGTTTGGGCGACCTGGTGCTGCACGATGGCGTCGATGCGCATGATCGCGTTGTGCCCGTAAAAGGGAAAACGCCGACCGCCGCCGGGGATGCTCAGCATGTCACGGGCGCGGCCGGGGATCGCGGCCAGGGCGGGCAGGCAACGGCCGCAGGCGCAGGGCGGGCCGGCGATGGCGCGGTCGCCGATCTCGTAGCGGAGCAGGGGCATCGCGAAATTGTGCAAGGGGGTGAGGATCACGCGTCCCTCCTCGCCGGGGGCGCAGGGCGCGCCGTCGTCGCGGAGCAACTCGAACAGCACGCCTTCGGACTGGACGTGCAGCGTGTTCCGCTCGGGGCAGGGCAGGGCGATGATGCCGATGTCGGCGGCGGTGTAGGACTCGGTGACTTGCGCTCCCCAGAGTTCGGCGCACCACTCGCGGACCTCGCCCGAGAGCGCTTCTCCGGTGGAGCGCACCTCGCGCAGGCCCTCGGGCCGCAGGCCGGAGGCGCGGGATTCGCGCAGCAGCTCGCGCAGGAGAGAGGGAAAGGTGGTGAGGTAGGCGGGTTTTTCGCGCACGAGGATCGCGAGCAACTCGGCGACCTCGGCGCGGTAGTCGAGAAATGCGGCCGGTCCGGTGTGGTGGACGGCGGAGACGGGTTCGCCCCAGTTGGGGAGGCGGCGGAGGGGATCGGACCGGGCCGGATCGGTGCGGGCGTTGTCGCGCAGGATGGTCATCCAGAGCGCGGAGAGATCGCGTGCCCGCCACTCGTGTTCGCGCAGGGCGAAGCACTGCCAGTAAAACTGGGCGAGCGCGGTTTTGCGGATGGTGACCGGGCGGCCGCTGGAGCCGGAGGTGGTGGCGGTGGCGACGGAGCCGTGGCCCGGGGGCAGCTCGCGGGCGTGAAGGGCGGTGCCGGCTTCCTGCACGGCCCGGCGGGTGAGGATCGGGACGGTGGACCAGATTTCCTCGGTGATGGGGCGGCCCGGTTGCGGGTCGATGTGCCGCAGGCTCTCGGCGTAGTGGGGGACGGCGCGGCGGGCGTGGGCCACGAGTTGTCCGAGTTGTTGAAATTGCAGGGCGCGGAGTTCGTGCGGCGGGAGGTATTGCGTGGCCCGAAGTTGATGCGCCACGGCCAGCATGGTGGCGGCGGCGGTCGCCGGCACGGCCGGAAACGCGGCCGAGGGGACGGCGGACTTGGGGAGCGGGAACATGCGGTCTGAAGGCGGAGGTCTGAAGGCGGAAGGCGGAAGGCGGAGGTCTGAAGGCGGAGCGACAGAGCGACGGAAGGACCGAAGGGCGGAGCCACTGGGGGCGGGGGGAAACCAAGGGCCGGAAGTCGGACGGGGGCGATGGGGCGGTGCTGTTCCGGGCACTCGTCACATGTCACAGGTCACTCCGCCCGGCGGCGGGCGGGCGCTCAGTCCAGGTGCAGGTCGCCGGGCTGGACGTAGATCTCGCGGGGGTTGTTGCCGACCTGCGGGCCGATGAAGCGGCGTTTTTCCATCTCGTCGATGAGGCTGGCGGCGCGGTTGTAGCCGATGCGCAGGCGTCGTTGCAGGTAGCTCGTGCTGGCGCGGCCGTTGGCGGCGAGCACCTCGAGCGCCTGCTTCATCATGGGGTCGAGGCCGGCGTGGGTCTCGCTGTCGCCCATCACGTCCTCGCCGCCGCCGGGCGCGTCCTCGGGGCGGAGCTCCACGCGGTAGCGCGGGGCGAGCTGGGCCTTGAGGGAGCCGACGATCCGCTCGACTTCGGAGTCGTCCACGAAGGGCGCCTGGAGACGTTGGAGGCGACCAAGGCCGGGCGGGCTGTAAAGCATGTCGCCGCGACCCTGGAGCGCCTCGGCGCCCTTGCCGTCGAGGATGGTGCGCGAGTCGATCTGCGAGGAGACCTGGAAGGCCATCCGGGTGGGGAAGTTGGCCTTGATGACGCCGGTGATGACGTTCACCGAGGGGCGCTGGGTGGCGAGGATGGTGTGGATGCCGACGGCGCGGGCCATCTGGGCGAGGCGGGCGATGGGCGTCTCGACCTCCTGCGCGGCGGTCATCATGAGGTCGGCGAGCTCGTCGATGATGAGGACGATGAAGGGCAGTTTGGCAAAACCCTCGACGGCGGCCTTGGCGTTGTAGCCGGCGAGGTTGCGCACGTTTTTCTCGGAGAGGATCTCGTAGCGGCGCTCCATCTCGCGCACGAGCCACTTGAGGGCCTGGCAGGCTTGTTTGGGGTCGGTGACGACGGGGTGGATGAGGTGGGGCAGGTCGCGGTAGATGGCGAACTCGACGATCTTCGGGTCGATCAACACGAGCTCCAGCTCGTCGGGGCGGAAGCGGTAGAGGAGGGAGAGGATGACGTTGCTGATGCAGACCGATTTGCCGGAGCCGGTGGCGCCGGCGATGAGGGCGTGGGGGGCCTTGGCGAGGTCGCAGATGACGTGGCGGCCGGTGATATCCACGCCGAGCACGATGGGGATGTCGGCGCGTGTCTCGTGCCAGGCGGCGGATTCGAAGGCGCCGCGCAGGGCGAGGGGCACGGAGTGGCGGTTGGGAATCTCCACGCCGACGAAGCTCTCGCCGGGGATGGGCGCCTGGATGCGCACGGCGTTGGCGGAGAGGGCGAGCGCGAGGTTTTTCTCGAGGGCGGCGATGGATTCGACGCGCACGCCGAAGCCGGGTTTGACGCGAAACTGGGTGACGCGGGGGCCGACGACGGAGTCGTAAACGAAGGCGTCCACCGCGAAGCTATCCAGGGTGGTTTGGAGGAGCTTTTTGTTGGTATCGATCTCGTCGGCCGGGACGAGTTGTTGCTCGGCGGCGCCGGGGGGGCGCAGCAGTTCGAGGGAGGGCAGGCGGTAGTCGGCGAGATCGGCGGCGGTGAAGGGCTCGGGCGGCGGGGGCCGCGCGGCGGCGGCGGCGAGCGCTTCGGCGGAGGGCGCGGCGGCGTCGCCGGCGGTTTCGGAGGTCGTGCCGATGGCGGCGATGTCGGCCTGACGTTCGCGGGTGCTTTTGCGGACGGTTTCGAGGTGGTCGAGGGCGTCCTCGAGGCGGTCGCGGTGGCGGGCCTGGAGTTTGGTGCGTTCCTCGCGGCGGGCGGCGAGCTCCTCGTGCCAGGAGGCGAGGAGGCGGTGGTCCTCGGCGAGGGCGGCGTCGGCGGGCACGAAGCGCTCGGACGCGTCGCCCGGGGGCGGCGTGTCTGGGGATGCGGGATGCGCGGGCGGGGCCATGGTCCGGGAAGCCGACATGGAGGCCGACGAGGACACGGGGCGCGGTCGGACGATGCAACCCCGGGGGGCGAAAATTTTTCGCGGCGGCGGGTGTTATCCTAAACGCCGCAGTTGGAACCACTGATTTCGCGGATGAGCACGGATAGCCAAGACATTGGAAATTGGGAGGCGCTCACCCTGCGGGGGATCGATTCCCGGAGTTTGCCTATTCGTAATTGCTTGTCTCCGTGTTATCTGTGTAATTTGTGGTTAAGTTGAACTGCGGAATTTAGGGTTATTCCGATTCGCTTTCGAAATTAGTTTAATCCGTCACGCTCCGTGCCTCCGTGTCTCTGGGGTGGAAATCTGTAAATTATTTAACCACAGAGACACGGAGATGCAGAGGGCCCGCTTTGGGGGATGCGCCCGCTCGTGCGCCTTGCCCGCGGCCATCCCGGCGTCTTTCCGCGACACTTATTTTCCGACAGTCCCTTATTGCGCCTGTTTGGCCACCTTGAACTCCTTGGGCTTTTCGCCCTTGGGAAGGGCCAGGAGGTCGTAGTCGCGGTAGCCGGTGATCTCGACCTCGACGAATTCGCCGACGGGCAAGGTGCGGGGCACATAGACGCGGCCGTCGATGTCGGGCGCGTCGGCCTCGCCGCGGGCCACGCCCGGTTCCTCGACGAGGACTTTCAGTTTTTTGCCGACGTAGCCCTTGCTCACCTCGGCCGCGATTTCGCGCTGGAGGGACATGGTCTGGTGGTAACGGGCGTCCTTGAGCTTGGTGGGGAGCTGCTCCTCCATCTTGGCGGCCTTGGTGCCCTCCTCCTGGGAGTAGCGGAAGACGCCGAGGCGCTCGAACTTGGTGTCGCGGATGAAGTCGCAGAGCTCGGCGACGTCGGCCTCGGTCTCGCCGGGGAAACCCACGATGAAGGTGGTGCGGACGGCGATGCCGGGGATGCCGGCGCGGATGCGGGCGATGAGGTCGCGGATGTATTGGCTGCTCGTCTCACGCTGCATGCGGCCGAGCATGTGGTCGCTGATGTGTTGCAGGGGGATGTCGATGTAGCGGGCGACCTTGGGGCACTCGGCGATGGTCTTGATAAGCTCGTCGGACCAGTGGGCGGGGTGGGTGTAGAGCAGGCGGATCCAGAAGTCGCCCTCGATGGCGTTGAGCTGGCGGAGGAGGGTGGTGAGGGCGGTGCCGCGGCTGGAATCGACGGGGGAGCGGGGGCTGGGCCGCTGTTCCCAGGTGTCCATGCCGAAGTAGGTGGTGTCCTGGGAGATGAGGTTGATCTCCTTCACGCCCTCGGCCACTAGGCGGCGGGCCTCGGCGACGACGCTCTCGACCGAGCGGGAGCGGTGGCGTCCGCGGATCTGGGGGATGATGCAAAAGGCGCAGGGGTGGTTGCAGCCCTCGGCGATCTTGATGTAGGCGAAATGTTTGGGGGTGAGGCGGAAGCGCGGCGTGTCGTAGTCCGGGATGTAGGTGCTGCGGCCTTCGATGAAATTCTGGGGCGCCTCGCCCTTGGCGCGTTTGTGTCCGGTGAGTTCCTCGATGATGGGGGCGACCTTGGTGATCTGGTCGAGGCCGATGAAGGCGTCCACCTCGGGCAGCTCCTTGGGCAGCTCCTTGGAGAAGCGCTGGGACATGCAGCCGGCGACGATGAGCTTTTGCCCGGCGCGGCGTTTTTTCATGCCGCGGGCCTCGTGGGCCTCGAGGATGTGGTTGATGGACTCCTCCTTGGAGGAATCGATGAAGGAGCAGGTGTTGACGATGACGACGTCGGCTTTGTCCTGGTCGGGCACGACCTGCATGCCGGCCTGGTGGAGGTGGCCGACCATGATCTCGCTATCGACGAGATTTTTGGCGCAGCCGAGGGAAACGAGGGAGACTTTGACGACGCTCATGGGCGGGCGGAGAGACGGGCGGGAGAGACGCGGAGACGGAGGAGATCGGACGGGAAACGGGCAACTGAACGCGGGCGACGCAAAGCGGGGGATGCGGTCGGTAAACGAAAAACCGCGGCCCGGTGGGGAGCCGCGGTTTTTCAGAAAAGGCGCTGGGGCTTACTTCTTGGCCTTGGCGGTCTTCTTGGTGGTCGCCTTGGCGGCTTCCTTCTTGCGCTTCAGGTAGGCCAGACGGCGCTTCTTTTTGATGCCCTTGTTGTATTGTTTGCCCATGGTGGAGATTTGGTGAAACGCGGAGACTCGCGAGAGGCGAGCGGTGGAGTCAAGCGGGGTTTCGGCGGAAGTCGCCGCAAGTTTTGGCGCAAAGCAGGCGGGAGCGCGCGGCGGCTGGACGCGGGGGGCGACTCTGGCAAGGTGCGCGCCATGCAAAAGGCTTGGACGGAGGCTTTGGCTGATTTTTTGCGCACCGAACCCGGTGTCGGTGCGGTGCGGCTGGACGCGGGCGGGCGTCGCGTGCAGGTGGCCACGCTCGGCGAGGTGGACCTGGTGGAGCTGCGTGAACGGCTCGAGGCCACGCTGGCCGCCATTGCCGCCGAGATCGCGGAGGACGCGGCGCGGGCGGAGGGGGAAAACGGCGACGCGGGCGCGGGTGGCGGAGCCGGCGCGGAGGGCGGAGGGGGCGGAGGCGGCGGCGGGGCGGGGCGGAGGGCGGCGACGTGGGTGCCGCCGGGTTTCAAACTCACCTGGCGCGGCGGCGTGGCGCAGCTGAGCGGGCCCAACTGCGAGACCGCGCCGAAGCTCTGGCGTTGGCAGGACTACGCCTGGCCGGGGGCGGGAACGGGGACGGAGGGGGCGAAGCCCGCCGGCGCTCGCGACGGCGGTGGCGGTGGCACCCGAGAGGGCGACGTCGGCGGCGGTGGCGACGGCGGTGGCGGTGGCGCGCATGGGCGCGAGCGGGCTCGCGCGCACGGCGGCGATGGGCGGCGCGAGCCGGCCGCCGACGGGGCCTCCGCGCACGGGCGCGGCCAGGCGCACGAGCCCGGGGAGGACGGCGGGCAGGGCCACGAGCACGAGGATTGGCGCGAGCTGGCGGCCTATGCGGGCGCCTGCGGTTTGTCGGGGCTGGCGGCCTGGGCGGTGGGGCGGTTCGAGCTGGGGCCGGAGTGGCTGTCGCGGGCGTTGTTCGCGGTGGCCCTGGTGGCGGGTGGCTGGGACGCGGCGAAGGATTCGGTTGAAAACTTGCGGCGCGCGAAGCTCGACATCCATTTCCTCATGCTCGCGGTGGCGGTGGGCGCGGTGGCGATCGGGGCGTGGAGCGAGGCGGTGTTGTTGTTGTTTCTGTTTTCCGCTTCCGGCGCGATGGAGGCCTACGCCGACGAGCGCACGCACCGGGAGGTGGACGCCCTGCTGAAGACGGCGCCGAAGCAGGCCACGGTGGTCGGGGCGGACGGGAAGGAGCGCGTGGTCGCGGTGGAGGAGATCGGCATCGGGGACCTCGTGCGCGTGCGGCCGGGCGAGGCTTTCTGCGCGGACGGGGTGGTGGAGACGGGCGAGAGCGGCGCGGACGAATCGGCGCTGACCGGGGAGTCGGTGCCCGTGGACAAGGCGAAGGGCGACCCGGTGTTCAGCGGCACGATCAATCTGGGCGGCACCTTGGACTGGCGCGTGGTGCGGCTGCCCTCGGAGAGCACGCTGCAAAAAATCATCCGGCTGATCCACGGCGCGCAGCGACTTCGCGCGCCGAGCCAGCGTTTCACGGATCGTTTCGGCACCGGCTACACCTACCTCGTGTTGGCGGCGAGCGCGGCGATGTTTCTGGTGTGGGCGCTGGTGTTCGACGTGCCGGCGTGGCGGGGCACGGAGGAGGCGCCGTCGGCGTTTTACCGCGCGATGACCTTGTTGGTGGTGATGAGTCCCTGCGCGCTGGTGCTCTCGATCCCGTCGGCGATCCTGGCGGCGATCGCGCGCGGGGCGCGGCGCGGGGTGTTGTTTCGCGGTGGCGCGGCCATCGAGAAGCTGGCGGAGATCGACGTGATCGCGCTGGACAAGACGGGCACGCTCACGACCGGCGAGCTGATGGTCGAGGCCTACGAAAGTTTCCCGCCCGGGCGGGAGCGCGAGGTGCGCGAGCTCGCCTACGCGCTGGAGGCGCGTTCCGAGCATCCGCTGGCCCGGGCCATCGTGCGCGACGCGCGGGCGCGGGGCGTGGCGGAGATCGGGATCGAGGGCTTCGAATCGCTCACCGGGCAGGGGGTGCGCGGCCGGCTGGCGGGCAAGCCGGTGATGCTCGGGCGGCGCGAGTTGTTGACCAAGGGGCCGCTGAAGGACTGGGCGGAGGGACTGCCCGGGGCGGAGCCGGAGTTCGCCGAGGTGTGGGTGATGGGGGAAGGGTTTCTCGGTCGGGTATTGCTGCGCGACGCGATCCGCGAGGAGTCGGGGGCGGTCCTGGCCAGGCTGGAGAAACGCGGTTTGCACACGGTGATGCTGACGGGGGATCGCCGGGCCACGGCGGAGGCGGTGGGCGCGAGGCTGGGGCTGGACGAGGTGCGGGCGGGGCTTTCGCCCGCGCAGAAAGTGGAGGCGGTGACGGAGCTCAAGCGCGGCGGGTCACGGCGCGTGGCGATGGTGGGCGACGGGGTGAACGACGCGCCCTGCCTGGCGGCGGCGGACGTGGCCTTGGCGATGGGCGCGCGCGGCAGCGACGCGGCGCTGGAGCAGGCGGAGATCATCCTGATGAACGACCGGATCGAGGCGGTGTATTCGGCCTACGTGCTGAGCCGGCGGGCGCGGGCGATCATCCGGCAGAACCTCGTGATCGCGCTTGGCGTGGTCGTGGTGATGGCGGTGGCGACGATCTTCGGCCGCGTGCCCCTGGGGCTCGGCGTGGCCGCGCACGAGGGCAGCACGGTGCTGGTGTGCCTGAACTCGCTGCGTTTGTTGTTTGGCCGGGAGCGGTGAGGGGCGGATCACACGGGCATGAAATCGCGATCCATTCTTCCGAGGGCGCCGTGGCGGGGTGGGCTCTGTCGGTTCTATCGCGGGTTCGGTGGCTCGGGTGGGCCGGGCAGGCCGAAGCGCTGGTAGGGGATGTGGTCCTCGCAGGGGATGGCGGGGGCGAGCTCCCGGGCCAGAGCCAGCAGGCGGGCGTCCAACGCCTCGCGGGTGAGCCGACGACGGATATCCGCGTCCAGCTCGGCGAGCGTCGGGGCGACCTGCCGGGTGGGCGAGGCCTTGACGAGGACGACATGGTCCGCGCCCGCGCGCAAGGGGCCGACTCGCTCGCCCTCCCGCGCGTTCAATAGTGAAAAGGTGGCCTGCGGCGCGTCGGGCAGCGGACGGCGGGCGCTGATCTCGACCAAGGTCTCTTCCGGCGGGGCCGGCGCGGCGGGCGCTTCCGGCGGGGCGGGTGCGGCGGGCGCTTCCGGTGTGGCGGGCGTTTCGGTTTCTTCGCTGTGAGCGGTGCCGACGGCGGCGCGCCGTGCCCATTCGGCGGCGGCGGCTTCCGAGGTGAAACGCAGGCGGCGCACGGTGGCCGTGGGGATGGGCGCGAACTCGGCGGCGTGGGCGGAATGGTAGGCCGCGACGGCTTGGTCGGAGAGTTCGATGTCGGGGACGAGGCGCTCCCGCTCGAAGAGGTCGAGCACCTGTGCGTAGTGGAAGTTGCGCCGGTCCTCGGTGAAGCGCGGGGTCCGGTCGAGACCGAGACGGCGCGCCTCCGCCTCGTCGAGACGGGCGAGCACCAGATCCTCGGCCCCGCGGGTGAGCGCGGCGAGGTCGGCGGGGACTATCCGGAGGAAGAGCCGGTTGAAGGCCTCGGCCCAGGCGGCGACGGAAACGGTGTGCGTTCCCGAGGCATCCTCGTAGCGGCAGAGCGGCGCGTCGGGTCGGGGACCGAGGGCGGCGGGCGGCAGCTCGATGGTTCCGGGCGGGAGGGTGGCGAGCGCGGCGAGCAGGTCGTCGGCGGACTCCGGTTCGAAGGCGAAGCGGGCGGCGCGCAGGGTTCGCGCGCGATGGGTTTGGCGGATTTGCCGCTTGCGGTGTTGCTCGAAGGAGCGGGCAAAGGATTGGCGGGCGGCGGCCTCGTCCGCGGGCGGGGGCCGCAGGCGCTCCCCGCGGACATGGATCACGGCGACGCGGGGCTCCGGGAAGGCGTCGAGGGTGGTCTCGATCCATGCGCCGGCGGGCGTGGTGACGAGCGTGGCGGTGGCGTGGTCCACGGGCGGGTAGGGCCAGGCGGACCAGCCTTCGAAATAGCGGGGGGCCGAGGCGGCGAGGTCGGCGGGGGTGGCGGCGAGGGTGGCGGTGGTGCCGAGGGCGGCGAGGCGGGCGAGGCGTTCGGCGTAGGTCGCCGATTCCCAAGCGGGGCCGAGGAGCGTATCGCGGGCGATGGCGGGGAGGGTCAGCGCGACGAGGTCCAGCTCCCGCCGCGAGGCGGCGAAGTGGCGCGCAAACTCATCCGCGTCGGGGGCGGGTTCGGCGGCGTAGAGCGTGTGATAATAGGGGCCCTCGGCTTGGGAGAGCATGTGGCGCTCCATGGTGTCCACGATGCGGAGCACCTCGGGGTGGGTGCCGTAGCCGAGCGTGAGCGCGTGCGCGATCACGAGCTGGCGGGCACGAAACGTTTCGAGCCAGCGTGTGGTCGCGGCGAGGTCGGGCGGCGGGCGCCCCTCCTGGACGGTTTGGGCGACGAACTGGCGGTGCTGCTTTTCGAGGGCGTGGCGGGAGACCTCGACCGCGCCGGCGCGCAGCACGATGCTCGTATCGACCTCGGGCGCGGATGGGGACGCGGAGACCGGCGCGGAGGCGGCGATCCCGGTCGCGGGCGCGGGCGTCGCGATGAGCGGGGTTTGAAGCGGGACGGCGAGGAGGACGCCGCCGATGAGGCGGAGCGCGGACGCGAGCAGGGGGAGGGGGCGATGGCGGAGCAAGGGGGCGGGCACGGAGCGGCTGGGGCGAGGCGGAGGGAACGGTGGCGGCCGGGGGCGGACCGGGGCGGGAGACGCGGAAGACGCGGAGAAGCGCCGGACGCGGGGCGAAACCCCGGCATCCGGCGCCGAAAACCGGACGTGTTTACCAGCTGAAGGTGATGTCGATGTAGGCGTCCACGCAGTTGGCGGGGCCGCCGCAGCCGGCCCCGTAGGTGTAGGTGCCGGCGGGTTGGTTGTAGGCTATGCTGGTGTTGGTGTAGGTGCCCGGCGCGCCGCCGCCCGCGGAGGCCGAGGTCACGAATGTGTTGCCGACACCGACGCCGCAGCCGCCGCCACCGCCCTGGCCCTGGGGGAGGCCGGCGAGGAGGGTGATTTCAACGTGGCAGGTGACGGTGCAGGTGGAGGGGACGTTGACGCTTCCGGTGGTGTTGAAGCCGGTGGTGCCGTTGTTTCCCTGGATGATCACGCTCTGGGAGACGGCCTGGGCCGTGGAGGCGAGGGCGGCGAGAGCGAGGAGGGCGAGGCCTCGGCGGAGGAGGGAGTTTTTCATGGTGTAGGGTTGGTTTTTGTTGGGTTTGGTTGGGTTGTCCGAGGTGGCGAATGGGCGCGGCAAAGCCGGTTCCGTTCGCGGCGTCCCGGAGAGGGGTGTGGGGCGGCGACATCGGTCGCCGGCCCCGGGGGCGAGGGGCTATGGCCGAAGGCGACTACCAGCTGATGGTGGTCTGCATGTAGGCATTCACGCTGTTGGGCGGGCCGCCGAAGCCGTGGGAGACGGTGTAGGCGCCGGCGGGCTGGCCGGTGACGGTGTAGCTGTCGCTTTTGGTGCCGGGGCCGGGGAGGTTGACGTAGCATCCGACCACGAGGGTGCCGGAGCGGGTCACGTTGGCGGCGCCGCCACCGCCGGCGTTGGGGGAGCTGAGCTGCACATAACAGGTGATCGTCACGTTGGTCGGCACGACGATGTTGCTCCAGGTGTCGGAGCGGGTGCCGGTGGGACCGTTGTTCCCGGAGGTGACCAGGGGAATCGTGACGGCGCGGGCGGGGACCGCCATCGCGCATAGGGCGACGATGACGGCGGCAATGGCATGGGGACGAAGATTGAACGACATGGGGAGGTAGGGGTTTGAGGTTTTGGGTGCGTGGGAGACGGACCTGCGGCGAGCGAGCGGGAGGGGTAGCTCCCGGGGATGTCGCTTCTCCGCATCCGGAGTGCGAAGGCCCGGAGGCTCGACAGGGCGGCACCCAAGGGCGCGGCACTATTGAGCGGGTTTTCCGGGCGTGGATAGGTGGATATCATCCGCAGGAACCCGGTGGGAATACAGCGGATGACCGTGCAAGGTATGTGCGACGGGAGATTTATCGATCAATCTATTTTGGAAAGGATATTACCCTATGTTTATCTGGGGGTTATACCTTGGCGGCGCCGCGGACGTCGGTTCGAGTCCCGGGATGGTGGTGCGGTGGCCACCCTCGAGCCTCCGATGCCTGCCGACGTCTGATGGTCGTCATGTCGAAGTCGGCTTGTGGTTCGACACGCGCCTGCCAAACGGCCGTCGAATCGTGGCTGATGTAGTGCCGAAAATCGCTCCAAGAATTACGGAATACGCTCATTACCAATAAGCGCATCCGTCGGACCGACGAACTCCGGACTGACGAACTCGGGCTAGAACCGGCAATAGCCGCGGCTTATCGCACCCAAGCTGCTGAGCATCCGGCGCAATCGCCGTCCATATCTGCCGCCCGGATCCTGGATAATACCAGTTACGGAATGGATTGACGCTCAAGGGTAGGGCGGGACAACGCCGGGCCCGCCGCCGAGGACGGACGGAGATCGTCACCCAAACCAGCGCGCCCGGCGGTCGCGCCCTACCTTCCCCGAAAGTCCCAACTCAACACGTAATTGGTATAAGACCCGGCAAGGAAAAGAGGGGATTCGGACCTCAACGCAAAGAGGGCCGAGTTTGCCTCCGCTTCGGGGCGACTCGCCCGGGGCGGTGAAAGGCGATCTCGGTGTCTTTGGGGGTAGAGTCGAAGTCCGAAAGGGGGGGGCGTGGGTGCAACTGGAAGCGATGTCACAGCATGGGCTTGGTTACCGGGAGCGCCGGCATCCTGCCGGCTGTCAGTCTGGAAAGCCGGCAAGATGCCGGCGCTCCCGGTGGGCTGACCTCTCTTCCTGTCGCCCCCGGGGGCCGGCGCGGGGGATCTGCCCGGTGGAAGACGATCCGGGCAGATGGATGGCCGCGAAGGCTCAGTCGGCGATATACCAGCGGCCTTGGTTGTCGTCGGTGAAGCTGCGGCCGCCGACCTGATAGACGACGTCGTAGGCGATGGTGGCGCCTTTGGGCACGGGGATGCCGCCGTCGGGGGAGACCCAGGTCTTGCCGGACGCGGCCTCGGCATCGACGACGAGGGGGGTGATCTGCCGCGGCGAATGGGGGGCGGAGGTGACGCGCCAGCGGACTTTCACGGCCTCGACCTTGGACTTGGTCACCAGCTCGAAATCGAGGCTGTCCTGGGCGGCCGATTTCTTTTTGGCGGCCTTGACCTTGGCGGCCTTGATGGAGAGGTCGGCGAGGCCGAAGCGCAGCCAGTGGTTTTTGCCGAAATCGGAGTCCCAGTGGGTGTGGCCGTCGTCGTGGGTGCAGGAGAACCAGACCTCGAGCTCGTCGCAGCCTTCGGGGATGGTGAAGGTGGCGGTGAGCATGTAGCCGTCGCCGGTGGGGTCGGCGAGGTCGGCGAGGGGGAGGCCGGCGGGCAGCTCCATGAGGCCCTGCCACTCGGAGCCGAGGGGGTGGAAGCGGACGTAGGCCCGGATGTGGTGGGTCTCCTCGGCGGCGTCGCCGAGCTCGATCAGGCGGAGGGGATCGTAGCGCAGCACGCAGGGACCGGGCACGAGGTCGCCCTGGACGAGCTCATGGAAGTCGGAGGTGAAGGTGATCTGGGGGCGGGAGCCTTTGTTCTGGCGAAGTTGCATGATAAATTCCTCGGGATTCGGGATTCTTGTTCGTGTTCGGGCGTGGTGTGGGGGCCGGATCAGTAGGCGGCGCTCACGGTGGTGTCGGCGCGGGTGTCGAAGATCTTCACGAAGACGATATCGAGGGACGCGTTCCAATACCAGGCGTCCACGGTGGAGGCCTGGAGCGAGGCGGGATCGCCGACATTGGTCAGGGTGTTGCCGTCGCGGGTGACCTGGCTGGCGGAGGTGATGCTGCCGAGGATGGCGATGTAGAGGAAGGGGGCGGGGGGCGTGTAGTTGTCGGTGACGCGGGCGATGCGGACCTGGCGGGTGACCTGGCCGTTGTTGTTCAGCGTCTGCTGATAGATGCGGGAGACGCGGAACTCGCCGTTTTTGGCGGCGTTTTGGGTGATGCCGTCGTCCTGATAAAGCTGATACGCGGTGGCGTCGGTCCAGCGGTCCGGGCCCGGGTAGCAGTTGATCGTCAGGGGATTTTCGGGGAGCTGGCCGACCCACTGCTCGAGCTGTTGGAAGGGCAGGATGGCGCCGGCGCGGACGTAGATGGGGACGAGGCCGAGGTCGGCGTAGTAGGCGATGACCGCGCCGCCCTGGACGGCGCCGAGGAGCGGGGCCTGGTTGTTCTGGAAGGCATACCAATCGCTGCCGGCGGGGAGGTAGAGGTCGCGGGTGGGCGAGATGGGCGGGTTGGCGGACTCGGCCTGGAAGAGGATGGGGGCGACGAGGAAGTCGTCGCCGACGAAGAACTGGGAATTGATGTAGTAGTTGTTGTTCCCATACACGCCGGAGTCGCCGGGGGCGCCCATGAAGAGGGGGCGGCAGATCGGGAGGCCGGTCTGCGTCCACTTATACATGGCGTCGTAATACACCTGGAGCATGGTGTAGCGGAGCTCGACGTATTTGCGGCAGTTGGTGGGGACGGGCTCGCCGTAGGCGTAGGCCTCCTGGAACTGCTTGTTGTAGCCGTCGTAGTGGTTGCGATACCAGGGGAGGAAGGAGCCGAGCTGCATCCAGCGGGTGAGGAGCTCGTAGTTGGTGATGTTGCCGGTGACGGTGCCGCCGATGACGGAGGGGGGGCTGGTGGGGTTTTCGGTGCCGGTGCCGGTGGCGAAGCCGCCGATGTCGCAGCCGGAGATGGGCACGCCGGAGAGGCCGAGGTTGAGGACTTCGGGGATGTTGATGTTGAGGAAGTCCCAACTGGAGGCGGAGTCGCCGGTCCAGAGGCCGGCGTAGCGTTGCATGCCGGCGTAGCCGCCGCGGGCGATGATGAAGTTGCGGCGTTGGGGGGCGAGCTGGTTGATGCCGTCCCAGGTGGCGTGGAGGAGGTTGTTGACGTAGCTGTTGTGGAGCTGGGCGTTGGGCAGGTAGTTGGTGGCGACGACCTGGCCGGTGGCGGGGTCGGTCTCCTCCTGGGCCATCATGAGGTCCTGGGGGAAGGTTTTGAAATACTGCTGGTCGGGGGGGAGGTTCGAGTTGATGGCCGGGCAGGTCATGTCCTGCCAGATCATGTCGAGGCCGACGTTTTGGATGAGGTCGGCGTATTGTTGGCCCCAGACTTGGCGGGCCTGGGCGAGGCCGAAATCGGGGTAGTTGCCGTTGGCGGTGAGGGGGATGAAGCCCTGGGAGTTGGGCTGGAGGGGCGGGTAGGGGTAGGGGTTGTTGCCGTAGTTGAAGCCGTAGTTGACGCCGCCGGGATAGAAGTCGGGGGATTCGCCGGAATCGTAGCGGGTGTTGTAGATGATGGCGTCGGCGTCGATCAGGGCCTGGCGTTGGGTGTAGGGGGCCTTGACGCCTTCCTGGTTGAGCGGGTTGTCGGTGAGGACGGGGGTGATGTTGGTGGACATCTTGAACCCGATGCCGTGGAGGTCGTCGAAGAGCTCCTTGGCGTTGGGGAACTTCATCTCGCTGTGGGTGAAGGTCCGGTAGTTGTCCTGGAAATCGACGTCGATGTGGAGGCCGTCGCAGGGGATGCGGGCGGCGCGGTAGGAGTTGGCGGCGGCGGCGAGCTTGTAGCGGTCGAAGTAGCCGTAGGCGCCCTGGTGGAAGCCGAAGGCGTAGCGCGGGGGCATGGGGGCGCGGCCGGTGAGGGTGGTGTATTGGGCGAGGATGTCGGCGAGGGCGGAGCCGGCGAAGAAGTAGGTGTCGAGCTCGTTGTAGAGGCCGCCGAGGTAATACTTCCCGTCCATGTCGGAGTAGTCGTTGGCCGAGACGTTGGCGAAGGTCTGGCCGCAGTTGTCGAGGAAGAGGCCGGTGGCGAAGGCGGAGCCGGCGTAGGCGCCCGAGGGGGCGGGGTCGTCCTCGACGAGGACGGGGATGGAGCAGTAGAGGGGCTCGGTGGGGTTGAGCGGCCCGGGCTGGCCCTCGGAGGGGCCGTTGTAGGTGTAGTTGTCGAAGTTGAAGAACGAGAAGGTGAAGAGGTTCTTCCGGAGACTGGAGCCGGCTTTCTCGCCGAGACCGTAGTAGTTGGCGCCGGCGGGGGCGGTCTTCATGATGGCGATGACCTGCTGGCCGGGGATGTAGAGCACGCCCTGACCGGGGGCGTCTTGGTTGAGGAGCTGATTACCGCGGTAAACCTGGACGTAAAACGGAGCGAGGCCGACCTTGATCTGGATGGAACCGGTGTCGATGACGAGCAGGCCGGCGTCGGGTTGGGTGCAGGTGACTTTCAGGCCGGAGAGGCCGAGGTCGCGGTCAACGACGGCGGTGGAGGTCTCGGTGGTGTAGGTGGCGCCGGCGACGGGTTTGAAACGCAGCCGGTAGGCGGTGGGGCCGAGGACCTCGATGTAGAGGGAGTAGGCGTTGTCGGCGCCGAAGACGAAGGTGAAGCGGCGACCGGTGGAGTCGGGCGACCAGGAGGCGATGTCGCCGACGGTGCTCCAGCCGGAGTTGTTGGGCGTGAACTGGCTTGGATATACGTAAGGGAAGGAGGTGCTCATGATGAGAGGACGGGGAAGGGTTGGATCGCGCGGATCGTGTGGTGAAAAAATGGATACGGAGGGACGGGATGACGCGTGGCGGTCGCGACGCGGCGGTCGGGACGCGCGGACGAGAGGCGGACGGGGCGGACGCCGCCGCCGCCTCTCGTGTGTGGGGGAGGCCGGGATGCGCGCGGCCTACTCGGCGGGGCAGGGTTTCTGCGAATTCGGCACCAGGACGGTGGAGACCAGGGCGTAGCCGGAGGCGGGCGGGCCGGAGGTGACGCCGGAGCCGGAGCTGTTTTCCAGCTCGCTCTTCTGCTGGTCGGTGAGAGGCACCGGCGCGGACTGGGCGCGGAGCTGGAGGAGCCACGAGTAATCGGCGTCGCCCATCAGGCCGCGGACGGCGTTTTGGCCGTAGATCGGCACGCGGTAGAACTGGCCGTCCACCTCCTGCACGAGGGTGCGGCCGTAGGGGTCTTTTTTGAACGCGACGGCGGCGCCGGCGGAGAAGTGGCAACCGGCGCAGCTCTCGGTGGCGAAGATGGTGTTGGGGTCGGCGAGCAGGCCGGCGGGCAGGCGGTAGTCGTCGGCGACGGGGCCGGCGGGCTGGTTGCCGGTCTGGAAGAAGGTTTCCATGGTCGTGTTGACGAGGAAGACGGGCACGACCTTGCCGGGGATCTTGTAGAGGATGCTCTCGTGCGAGGAGGGCAGGAGGCGGCCGTCGGACTGGTTGGCCACGCCGTTGGTGAAGCCGGGGAAGGACGGGGCGACGGGCCACTGGGTGCCGATGAGCTCGTAGTATTGGAAGACGGAGCCGAGCTGGCGGAGGGCGGCGCGCACCTGGGCGTTGAGGGCGTCGGTGGCCTTGGGAATGGGCAGCACCATGGTGGTCTGGGTGGGATTGGTGGTCAGGGACTCGTCCCACGAGGTGAAGACCGGGGCGCCGTCGTCCTGGCCGGTGGCGGGGTTGTATTGGTTGACCGGCGCGGCGTTTTTGGGCGCGAGGGTGTTGACCGGGATGCTGGGGTTGTCGGGGTTGAAAAAGGTCGGGCGGAGGGCGCGGCCGCGGCTGTCTTTTTCGAGGTCGTTGACGTTGGTGTTGTCCACCTGTTCGAAGGTCGCCCAGATCCAGGTCGGGGAGCTCTCGGTCTTGGCGGTGATGTGCATGCCCACGAGGCCGAAGTCGGCTTCGTAGGGGTCGCCGGTGAGGGGCACGACCTTCGCCTTGCGCACCAGGAAACGAGCGGGGTCGTCCTGGTCGCTCATCTGTTTCCAGGACATCTTGATCTCCATGGCGCCGCGTTTGGAGGTGCCTTGGTTGGAGGGAAACACGATCTGGTTCTTGGCGGTGTAGGCGATCTGGCCCTCCAGGTTGTAGAGCTGGTTCTGGACGATGTAGTCGAACTCGACCTGGTTCATGGCGGCCTGGTAGCGCACCCATTTGCCCTGCTGGTCGATCATCGGGCCGGTGAAGGCCTGGAGGCTGCCGCTGGCGCCGCCGATGGTGGGGACGATGAAGTCGCCGTCGCCGGCGCCCTCTTTGTCGTGAGGCGTGCCGACGGACATGCCGCTCATCCAGAAGGTCTTTTTCTGGCTGGCGGCGACGGCGCTCTTCCACGGGGCGGGTTTGGCGCCGTCCTTCAGGTAAACCTGGGAGGCATCCACGTAGTATTCCCACACCCGGGGAGTCGTGGCGTCGGCGAGGTTCAGCTGGTTGTTGGGTTCCCCGGTGGGGAGGGCGGGCCAGTTCAGGGCGAGAAAGGTCTGCCAGGAGAAGATGTCGAACCAACGCTGCGCCTCGGGCACGTTTTGGTCGGGGATCGTGTAGGGTGGATTGGGTTGCTCGGGTGTGTCGCTGAGCGCGCGGAGAGCCTCGATATTAACGTCATAGGGAAGTGACGAGCTGAAGGGCAGCGGGAAGTCGAGGTAGGTCGGATTGGTGGCGTTTTGAGGGCGCTGCGCGGGGGCCGCGGGGGCCGCGGCGAGAAGCGATGCGCCGCCGAGCGGCAGCGCGAGGCAAAGCAGAAGCGAGTGGCGAATTGGGTGCATGGCGAAGCGAGTCTAGAGGCTAAGAGTTACAACGGCGTGGAGACTGGGTGAACTTATGTAGTCAATCCCACGAAAATCCCCGATGGGCCCATGCTAGAACCCGGGCTGAATATGCGTATTTACCGAATTAGATTCGCAACTATCTGAATTTTAGAGCGATGGATCTCTGAATTTGACGGTTTTCTGACGCGGCGGGGCTCCGGGCGGCCGCCCGTCCAGCTTGGCGGGGATGGCGAAACCGGGCCTCGGTGAAGCGGCGGGCGGTGCCGGATGCCGCCGGGCGGCCCGCAGGGCCCGGGGATTGCGAAGATGCGCGGGGCTCTCGGCCGCGACGGCTCATTCCAATTCGCTCGCGAGGTGAGACTATCTCGGAAGTTGGCCGGGGACGGCCAACGCTACACAGATAGCGCCCGATCCTGCACAAACAGCCCGATCCTCCCGACGATTTGGCTCAGCTTGGACGCAAACTGGACTCAGGCGCCGAAGAGGCGGTGAAAGTTTTCCGCGAGACCGGTCGCCAGCTCGGCCGGGTCCACGCCGCGCAGCGCGGCGAGGCCGGCGTGGGCGGCCTCGATGTTGCCGGGATGGTTGACGTGGGAGCCGTCGGCGGCGGGCGGGAGCTTGTGCGTGCGCCAGGCCTGCGGCGGGAGCATGGCCGGGGCGTCGGTCTCGCAGAGCAGGCGCTCGGCCGGCACCTGTAGGAAGACTTCGCGGCGGCGCTCCTTGCGCGGATCGAGGAAGGCGGGGTTGAAGGAGAAGTAGGCTCCGAGCTCGGCGAAATCCTTCACCATCTCGGCGGGGCCGCCGTAGGCGTGGAGCAGGAAACCGCGCGCCGGTCGCGGGTGGGCGCGCAGGAGGCGGAGGAGTTCGCCGAAGCATTGCAGGCAGTGGATCGAGGCGGCGCGGTCGAGGCGGGCGGCGAGTTCCAGTTGCGGCACGAAGACGGCGATCTGCTCCTCCATCGGGGCGCGGCGCAGGCCGAGCAGGCGCGGGTCGTCGGGGCGGGCGGAGTCGAGCATCCAGCGGTCGAGGCCGATCTCGCCGACGCTCGCGCGGGGATCGGCGGCGAGACGGGCGGCGAGTTGTTCCAACCAGTCGTCGGGGCGGGACGCGCCGGCGTCCCAGGGGTGGATGCCGTAGGCGGGGCGCACGAAACGATGCGCGGCGGCGAGCTCGGCGACGCGGGGCCAGTCGCGCGGGTGGGTGCCGTTGACGACCATCTCGCCGGTGCCGCCTCCGCCGCCGGCGACATGCGGCCAGGCCTCGGCGATGCGGACGAGATGCGGCGCGAGCCACTCGTCCTGGAGGTGGTTGTGGGCGTCGTGCAGCGGCATGGCCGTCGGAGGGGGCGCCCGCCGGCGTCAGAGCGCCAGCTCGGGTTGCGCCTCGGCGGGGGAGAGCCGGGCCTGGTGGCTGAAGTGGTGGTCGTTGAAAACCGGATACAGGCCGTAGAGGCGGTCGAGGCAGGCGGAGAGGAGCTTGTCGAGCGGGGGCAGGTCGGCGTCGCCGACGAAGTGGCGGGCGGGTTTGAGCTCGAGGAGATACAGGAGCAGGTCCTGCGCGGCCTGTTCGGGGGCGCCGGGGGAGGCGGAGACGTCGCTTTCCTGGCGGATGGCGAGGAGGCTGCGTTTCATCTCGTGCACGAGGTGGAAGAGTCCGTGGGGCGCGTCGGGTTGTTGCAGGAAAAACTCGGCGACGTAGCGGGGCTGGCTGCGGGCCTGGTAGAGGCGGCGGTAGGCGTCCTGCGAGCCGAGCATGCGGAGGAGGGCGGAGAGCTCGGGGTTGTCGCGGTAGTGGGCGGGGCGGGAGGCGTCGGGCTTGGCGTGGGCGGCGAGGACGTGGCGCAGGGCGCTGCACGTCATGATCGAGCGTTCGAGCAGGACGCCGAGGCGGAGAAAATGCCAGGCGGCGTCGTGGAGCATGGTGTGGTCCGCGGTGGCGAGGAAGGCGGGGATCTTCTCCATCACGATGCGCTCGGACTCGCCGGCGAGGAGGCGGCGGGTCTCCTCGGCGGCGGTGGGCGAGTCGGGGATGGGGCGGTTGCGCACCTGGTCGAGGCGGGCGCGGAGGCGGGTGAGCACGCTCCAGGCCTCGGGCGAGAGGTAGTCGCGGAGCTGGCTGGCGTTGTAGAGGGCGGAGCCGACGGCGGAGATGACGGAGCCGGAGGTGTCGGGGTCGAGGGTGAGCCGCCAGGCGAGGTCGGCGCCGAAGGTTTCGTGCGGGCGGGAGCGGGCGTCGAGGCGGGCGGTGGAGGAGTGGCCGGTGGCCTCGAGCAGGCCGCGCCAGACGGGCAGCCAGTGGCGGCGGTCGCGCGCGGGGATCTCCTCGAGCGCGACGTCGTCGAGGATGGCGAGCATGCGCGCGGTGGCCTCGGCGCGCTCGAGGTAGCGGCCGAGCCAGAAAAGGCTCTCGGCGGCGCGGGAGCCGAGCCGGGCGGGGCGGCTGGGCTCGCCGGGATCGTGGTTCTCGAGGTCGGCGACGCCGCCGGAGTTGTGCGAGCCGAGCAACACGAGGGCGTCGGCGGTCTCGCCCACGCGGCCGACGGGCGGGAGGGCGGAGCCGATGCGCACCAGGCCGCCGGGAAACACGTCGTGCTGGCGGTCGTCGGTGAGCACGAAGGCGCTGAGGCAAAAGGGTTCGGCCGAGGAGCGTCCGCCGGGGCGGCGACCGTCGATGGCGAGCGCCACGGGCTCGATCTGGGCGACGAAGGCGTGCGGGTTTTGCCGCACCACGGGGTCGAGCCCCTTGGCGGTGAGCAGCGCCTTGCGGTGGGCGGGGCGGGCGACGGTGTAGTTGTCCGGGCTCTCGTGCGCGGGGCGCACCACGAGGCGGTCGGGCTGGTCGAGGATCTGTTCGAGGCGGTCGGGGTCGCCGCAGGCGTAGGTCTCGGGCGCGGGCAGCAGGAGTTTTTCCCCGAGGTAGAAGCGGCAGAGGCGCGGCAGGTAGGCCTCGATGACGCGGCTCTCGGCGAGGCCGGTGCCGATGGAGTTGGCGATGGCGACGCGGCCGGCGCGGATGCACTGGAGCAGGCCGGGGATGCCGGCGGTCTCGCGGTCGGTGGAGAAGACGACCGGGTCGATGTGGGCGTCGTTGAGGCGGCGGTAGATCACGTCCACGCGCTCGAGGCCGGAGACGGTTTTGAAATAGACGGTGTTGTCGAGGACGAGCAGGTCGTCGCCGCGGGCCAGGGGCAGGCCCATCTTGCGGGCGAGGAAGCTGTGCTCGGAGTAGAAGGCGTCGCCGGGGCCGGCGGTGAGCACGACGATGGAGGGCGAGGCGCGGTCGCGGGGCGCGAGTCCGCGCAGGGCGCCGAGCAGTTGGAGGGGGAAATTGATGACGCTGTGGTAGTCGGGCAGGGCGCGGTAGAGGTCGCCGGCCTCCTGCGTCATGAAGCGGCGGTTCTGGACGGTGTAGCTGAGCCCGATGGGGGTGTTGGAGCGGGTCTGCACGCAACGCCAGCCCTCGGGCGTGCGCACGAGGTCGAAACGCAGGAGGGTGGCGGGGTTGGCGCGTTCGGGGTCGAGGCCGAGACAGGGGCGGCGGAAGAAGGGGTCGGACAACACCGCCTCGGGCGGGAGGATCCGGTCGCGCAGGGCCTGCTGGCCCCGGTAGAGATCGACGAGCAGGGTGTTGACCAGTCGGGCGCGCTGACGGAGGCCGGCCTCGAGCGGGGCCCACTCCTCGGCGGAGAGCACGAGCGGGGTGGGCTCGAGTTTCCAAAAATGATGGGCGGAACGGCCGGAGCTGTCGTCCGGGTGGCTGAGGTCGGTGAGGCTGGCGTCGCGGATGGAGAGGCGCAGGCGGGGCCGCAGGGTGCGACGTTGCGCGGGATGGAGCGAGGGCAGGGCGATGGCCGGCGGCGGGGGCATGCGAGGGGGCGAGCGTGCAAGTGGCGCGCCAGCGGGCGCAAGCGCGGTGCGCGGCGGGTTTTTCTCAGCGCGGGGGCCGGAGTTTGGTGAGAGTGCGGCGCGCAGGCGGGGCGCGCGTGGCGGGCGGAGTTTTTCGGCGGCCCGGTGATTGGCGGCTGGTCATGCACCGGGGCATGCCCTAGGCACGGGCGCACCTTCTCCCCCATGTCGCTACAAATCACCGTCAATCCGCTGCGCAGTTTCGGTCAGGTGCTGACGCTGGTCGGATCGCTGGACGCCGAAGGCGCGCCCCGCTTGAAGCAGGAACTGGATCGGCTGATCGCGGCGGACTCGCCCTTGATCGCGCTGGAGCTGGCGGGGCTCACCTACATCAACAGCCAGGGGCTGCGCGTTTTGCAGACGGCTATGCGCACGGTGGAGCGCGCGGGCGGGGCGCTGAAGTTGCTCAATCCGCCGGAGAGCATCGAGCGGGTCTTCGAGATCATCGCGCTGCCGACCCTGATGGAGCGTTTCGCGAATCTGGAGGAGCTGGACGCGTTTTTGCACGCGGAGCAGCTGCGGGTGCGCGCGGGCGGAGCGGCCGGCGCGACGGACGCGGCGAATCCGGAGGGCGGCGCGGACAAGCCGTCTCCGAAAAACTGATACGGATCCCGGTTCGTCGCACGAAGCATGCTGCCGCTTTGGGATACGGAGCCGCACAAGCGGGCGCCGGTGCTGACCGCGCTCCTCATCGCGGCCTGCCTCGGCGTCTTCGGCTACGAGCTGTCCCTGCTCTGGCAGAGTCGCGGAGATTTCGAGGCCTGGGTGGTCAACCACGCCCTGGTGCCGGGCCGGCTGCTCTCCGGCTGGCGTGATGGCGAACAGTGGTTGACGGTCGTGACCTCGATGTTCCTGCACGGCGGAGTGGGGCACGTTTTGGGCAACTGCTGGTTTCTCTGGATCTTTGGCAACAACGTGGAGGACCGGCTGGGGTTTTTCGGCTTCGGCCTGTTTTACCTCGTCACCGGCGCGGCGGCGGCGGCGGCGCAGGTGCTGGTCGATCCCGACTCGGCGATTCCGATGGTGGGCGCGAGCGGGGCGATCTCGGGCGTGCTGGGCGCCTACCTGGTGATGTTTCCGCGATCCTGGATCGTGTCGCTGGTGCCCTGGATCGTGCCCATCCTGCCGATCCCGGCGGTGGTGTTTCTCCTCCTGTGGTTTTACGTGCAGGCGCAGGCCGGGGTGGGGGCGCTGATGGGCGGGACGGTGGAGGAGGCCGGCGTGGCCTGGTTCGCGCACGCGGGGGGCTTTATCGCCGGCGCGGCCATCGCGTGGATGTTGCCCGGGCCGAAGCGGCGGCGCTGATTCCGGTGCGCGTTCCAGCCGGGCTAACTCGGCGGGCATATCGGTCTATTTGTGTAGTGTTGGCCGTCCTCGGCCAATTTCCGAGAAGGGTATCTTCGAACGGGCGGGATCGGGGAGTGACGGAGCGAAAACACGGGAGCTGGAAGCTCCCGCTACGTCGGGTGGGCTCGGGAGTTGGCGGAAGCGAAGACATGGGAGCTGGAAGCTCCCGCTACCTTCGGAGCGAGCTCGGGAGTTGCCAAAGCCGCGCGAGGTCGAGACGGTGGCGGCAAAGACATGCTGAAGAAAATCATCTCGAAGCTGCGCGCCGTGATCGCGCCTTCGTCCCCCAAAGAATCGAAGAAAGCCGTTTCCTCCGAATCCGGCGCCCGTGCCCAAGGCGGCAAATCCGCCCCCGCTCATGGCGACGGCGCCGGCAAAGGCCACGGCTCGCGTCCGCCGAAGGCCGAGCGCCCCGAGCGCTCCTCCCAACCCCACCCGGAACGGGCGCGCGGCGAAGCTCGCGGCGAGCGGAAGGGCGAACGGAGCGGCGAGCGGCGCGAAGGTCGCGGCGGCGGCGAGCGTGCCGGCGGAGGCGGAGGTCGTCGCGAGGGCGGACGCGAGGGGCGCGGCGGCGGTGGCGGCCGGGAGCGTCGCCCGGAGAAACCGAAGATCGACACGAGCTACGAGCACCCGCGCACCGAATCGATCAAACCGAAGGTCGCGGTGGAGATCCCGCCGCAGGACACGGCCTTCAGCAAACTCGGGCTCAACGACGCCATCGCCTACGCCGTGGCCGAGATGGGTTACCAGGAGCCCACGCCGATCCAGGCGCAGGCGGTGCCGGTGGTGCTCTCGGGCAAGGACGTGATCGGCTCGGCCCAGACCGGCACGGGCAAGACCGCCGCCTTCGCGCTGCCGATCATCCACCGCCTGGGCTCGCACAACCCGCGCCCGCGCTGTCTCGTGCTGGAGCCGACCCGCGAGCTCGCGCTTCAGGTGGAGGAGGCAATCCAGACCTACGCCAAGCACACCGACCTCACCGTCACGATTTTGTATGGCGGCGTCGGATACGGAAAACAGCGCGACGACCTCGCGCGCGGCGTGGACGTGATCGCCGCCACGCCGGGCCGTCTGCTCGACCACCTCGAACAGGGCACGGCCAGCCTCGACAACGTCGAGATGCTGGTGCTCGACGAGGTGGACCGCATGCTCGACATGGGTTTCCTGCCCGACGTGCGCCGCATCATCGAGAAGTGCCCCAAGGCGCGGCAGACCCTTTTCTTCAGCGCCACGATGCCGCCCGAGCTGGCCCAGCTCGCCGGTTGGGCGCTGAAGGATCCGGTCGAGATCAAGATCGGCCGCACCCGCTCCGCCGCCGAGACGGTGTCGCACGCCTTTTACCCGGTCGTGGCCTCGCAGAAGTTCGACCTCCTGCTTGAGCTCCTGCGGCGGACGGATTTCAAGAGCGTGATCATTTTTACCCGCACCAAGATGGGCGCGGACCGCATCGCGCACCGCCTGCAACGCGAGTCGCACACCGTGGGCGTGATCCACTCGGACCGCAGCCAACGCGAGCGCGTGGAGGCCTTGCAGGGCTTCAAGTCCGGCGCCTTCGAGGTGCTGGTGGCGACCGACATCGCGGCGCGCGGTTTGGACATCGCCGGCGTGTCGCACGTGGTGAACTACGACGTGCCGGAAAACGCCGAGGACTACGTGCACCGCATCGGTCGCACGGGCCGCGCGCAGAGCACGGGCGACGCCTACACTCTGGTGACGGAGGAGGACGTGCGCGACGCGCGCTCCATCGAGCGTTTCATCGGGGCGAGCATCGAGCGGAAGAAGCTCGAGGACTTTCCGTATGTTTATTCGGCGCTCTTCGACGAGAAGGCGCTGGCGGAGGCCGAGGCGGCCGGACCGAAGCCGGCGGGCCGGCTCATGCGCGGCACGCGCGGTGGCCCGCGCGGACGACGCTGAACGCACGCGGGGCTGCGAGGGGCGAGGGCCGACGAGGCCCCGGCTCTCCTTGGCGCGAGCTTCTCTGGCGCCAGAACGAAGGCCTTGATACCAGCTTGCATCCAAACGTATAAAAACCGCGGCTCCGATGTAGGCCCGACCGCTGGTCGGGCAGCCTGACCAGCGGTCAGGCCTACAGCTTGCGATCATCGGTCTTATTACGACGGAACGCGAATTGGTATGAATGAGACGTCCGACGAGGCGCCGCCCACGTCGGACAGTGAGCCCGACAGCAGGTAGGCCGGCCCGCCCCGTGTGTCCCCGTTTGGCGAGCCCGCATTCCAGCTCCGGCGGCCTAACGCGTGGAAAAAGAGCCTTCATCTTCCGCCGCACCAACGCCGGAACAGGGGGAGGCTCGCGGAGGCTTTACTCCTTGTCGATGTTGCCGGCTGGGTCGGCGGCAGGCCCTTTTTGTTCGTGGGCACCCTTCCTGCGACGATAGTGGATCGCGCTGCTCGTGGCTTTAGGTATTATATTAGCCCTCGGCATCTCCGCTCCGACGAGCTCGGCGACGGTCAGGTTAAAGGCCGCCGCGAGTCGCTCAACCGTTTCCAGCCACATCTGCTTTTTTCGACCAGATTCGAGTTGCTGGTAAAATTTCAGGCTAAATCCAGCAATTTGAGCAAGTTCCTCCTGCGTGAGGTTGGCCGTTGTTCGCAAGGCCTTGATGCGTTCGGCGACTAGGGGAATTAGCGACACCCTATGATCGTAGGGTAATGGGGCTTGACTTAAGACCTCACGATCACTTCCAACTTAACAGGTTCTTTCAACTGTGACCGCCCCATCCACTCCTCGACAATTCACCCACAGCACCAGCCCTTGCGGCGCGTCAGGAAATATCGGGTAGGCCGAGCGCGCGCCAATCGACCTCTTTCGGATAGAGTTCGCCGAGCGTCGTTCCGAGCACCGCCGCAAGGATGATTACCTCGAAATCATAAACGCAACGCATCCTCCCCTCAATCCCCGCGATGATTCCTCGTGAGACATCCCACCCCGCCATTTGACACTTTGCGGCGAGCTGCGGCTGCGACCAGCCAAGCGCGTTGCGGCGGCGTCGCACCTCGCTGGCTATCACGTTCTTAGGTTTTCCATCCCAAGCCATTGTTAGAAATTTCCAACTTCGGCTTGAGTCTAGCTGGCCGCCGCGTCTCCATTGTTAGAAATTTCTAACGATAGCGCGGACTGTTTCCTTTCACGGCACCTCCACCGTCAGTCGTAAACCACCACCGCCACCCTTATGCCTTGGGCCTTTCACGGGATGCGCTCCGGTTCGCGCCCTTCGGCTCCCTCCCGGCAGGCCGTGGCTGGGCTACTGAGGGAACTTCCGCCGCCTAATTCTTGAAAAATATGCGAAAAATTACCTCGCCGGAGTGCGTATCCGCCGCACCCTCCGACACCGCCTCAACCGCTCAGCTAAAACCTGCACTCTTCGGCGTCGATTTGCACGCCGCCATTCGAAAAAATACGCCGTAGGACACTAATTAAAAACCAATTACAGAAAAGTTAAAAACAATCCGTAAGACGCCGCTTCTTGGCGTGTTAACTGGAATGACTCGCTCCCCACATCCCCTATGTATTCCCGATCCCTCCGCTTCCTTGCCACTCTCGTCGTGGCGTCACCCTGCGTAACGGCCTCCGCTGAAACCATCAACGGTGCTTCGGTCGAAGTGCTCGGCCGTAGCACCGTCAAACTACCCGACCGGACTGTAACTTACATTCGCATCCGCCCGCCGGCCTTGCCGGCGCCCCAGCCGGCGCCACGACCTGCGCCCGCCGAGCCCACCGCCGAGGAGCTTGCCACCGAGGCCAGGCTCGCCGCCAAAGAGCATAAGATGCTCTCGCTGAATGCGCTAACCTACGCGGGCAATCCGTTTGTCACCGAGCTTTCTTGGACGCGGGCAAGCGATGGTCGTCGCTTCGTCGCCTACAGCAATGTTCCCTTCATCCACCTGACTCAACTCTCGCAGATCGAGACGGCGACCACCGTTTACCAGTGGTTCCCGTTCGTCTCCGAGGCGGACCCCGGGACGCTACCCGCAGGCGTTCGCGAAGCCTTGGCGTCCGGTGGAGCCGAGCCGCAATATCTCTTTGAGGGCGACGAAAACGACGCCACCGCAGAGGAAAGCACCTTGCAGGCCCTCGATTTTTTACACGCTCACTTTGAGCTGAACAAAGACGCGCTCATCGCCGCCACCGCGCAACGCCAGGCCGAGGCTGAAGCGCGCGAGCGCCAAGCCGCCCTTGATGCCGCAAAGCCCAAGCAGCAAACAATTTATTTTTGGAAGAACGAAAATCCGACCGCCCAATAGTCGCCAGCGGACATCCTCAAAAACTTTACAACTTCGCGTCCAACATGCTTCATCCAAGTCCCTGCTTTCGGTGGCCCGCCGTGGCCCTGCTCGCCGCTATCACGGCACACGCCCAAACCATCCCCTATGACGACGAGAAACTCACCATCGGCTTCGGATCTTCGCCGAACACCCTGAATTTGAACTGGTTCGGGCATACGGGTCGCTCCTATTTCCTGATGTATAGCCCTACGCTCGAAACCGGCTCTTGGTCTTATCTGCCTGTGGTGGAGCCCGGCACAAACGCAATTTTGTCCTACGGCGCCACCGCCCCCGGCGCGGGCGAGCGCTTCTTTGCCCGAACCGTTGTGATGCCCAGCAGCAGCACCCAGCCCAAATTCGCCGACTTCGACCGCGACAAGGTGAGCAACATGGACGAGCTCCAAGCCGGGCTTGATCCATTGAGCTCGGTGAACACCGATGGCGACAACATGCCCGATGATTGGGAAAAATTCTATTTCGGCGACCTCTCGCGCGACGGCACCGGCGACTTCGACGGCGACGGCCTGAGCGACGCAACCGAATACGCTGCGGGGCGCCATCCGAATACCAGCATTCAATACGGGCCGATTAAATTCGTGCATAGCCGCACCAATAGCAATGGGACGGTCGTTTATATGCGAGACATCGACGACGAGAACTCCTTAAGAGTAACCTATTTTGATGTGGCGAGGACAAAAGTTTCATCAATCAATTTCTATCCGGGAACTCCCTCGGATGCGGTGGAGCAAACCAACCCGCGTCCACTAGCAACTTACACCGCAATTACCAGTGCCGACGGCACCCACACCCTAAAATTCGAACCCAAGACAATCTCCGATAACAGCTCCACCCGCACCGGGCGCGACCTCCTCCGAAGCATAGACGACATGCCTTATTCGCGCGTAACAGTAGGTAACGAGGTGCATCGCGTTGCGAGTTACTTGGCTGCAACCGGAATCCCGCTCAGTGTCATCACGCCCAGCAGCTTCCCAGCAATAATTCGTGATTTTCCATACGGTGACACTCAATTCCCGGATTTCGGCACCAATAAACAAGGAGGGCCATCGCATGGATTGGTCAGTGAAAACTTGGGTGCCGACGGACTTCCGGTTTCGACTTTAACTGATTTAGATACCAATCGTCGCATCCAGAGCGCTGCCAGTTTTAGTCTATGGTATAGAAAGCCTGACACCTTATCCGTAAACATGGGCTTACAGCCTGGCCGAAATTTAGATTCAGGCTTCCCCCCATGGCTTTAGTTCTTCAAATTTCTTCCCGCTGACAACGATCTATCCTGATTTCGGCGGTTTCCTTACGCAATTCTGCTACACCACGGAAGTGCTGGCTAAGTTAACGTATGACGTTTCCCCCAGTAGCGCGACACCCACTAGAATTCGTTACAGCTCGGACGATGACATATGGATATTCATCAACGGAAAGCTCATCGTGGATATGGCAGGTATTCAGATGGCTGGCGGCGAAATCACTCTGCGCGATATTGATCACGGGCTTACGGCCGAAACCGGCGTCTGTGATATTCAAATATTCCACGCGGAACGGTGGGTGAATAATGCCGGCCTGAGCGTGATGGCCTCTACCCCAATGACGCCAATCTATGCCTACCAAGTCTTGGTTGACGGACGATTCAACTCGCCAGTGCAGTATTCTTTGGCACCCGGGTCGCCCTCGGGGATGTCGATAGAGCCTACAAGCGGCAAGCTATTCTGGGATTATTCGGCATTTGGCATTGGCACTTATACGGCTACCGTGAATGTTGTGGATCAAAAAGGGCGTAGCACTTCTCAGCTCTTGGAGATCATACTCGGAGAGGCCCCGGCTATCACCACGCAGCCCCAGCCCAGCTACCAAGAAGTTCTCGTGGGGGAGACGGTTGTGCTTACCGTAAGTGCAACCGGCACGCCAGCGCCGACGTATCAATGGTATAAAAATTACCAGCCCCTGCCCGGCGAAACATCAACCACATTGACCTTGGCTTCCGTTGAAGCCGGCGACAGTGGCTATTACTACGTCCGAGTAAACAACGCAGCCTCATTCGTCCAGTCGGAAGCAGCCTATCTTTGGGTAAACGAAGAATCTGAATAAAAAAACATGAAATCCATTATTACATTTCTCATCGCATTAACCACAGCCGCTTCAGCGATTTCTCAAGTCGAGATCGTGAATTCAGGCGCAATGGGTGGTCAGCTGAATTTATCGGGCACCTATACGCAGAATTTTGATACACTAGCAAGAACAGGAACCTCCGCAAACCCGTGGTCCAATAATGCAACCCTTCCTGGTTGGTATGCCCACCAAAATAGTGTAGGCGACATGGCCTTCTACAATCCAAATAATCCGGCTCAGCTTGCGAGTTTCGGCGGGGAGGGCGCGCTGGATCGCGCATTAGGAAGTGGATTAAATTTCGGATCAGGTGATGCCGTCAATTTCGGAGTCCGGTTTCTGAATGGCACCTCTGCCACCATTGAGAGCTTCACGGTTTCGTTTGATGGCGAACAGTGGTTCAAATGGAACTCATCCCCCGGGCCGGCGGATTCTCTCGTCTTTAGTTATCAAATTTTCGATGCCAATTCGGGGGGCTTTTCAGTTACGAACGGCTGGGTATTTGTCGAGGAACTTGCCTTTACCTCACCGATCATTGGCGCAGGCGCCGGCTTTCTGGACGGCAATTTGCCGGCCAACCGCGTCGCCGACATAAGCAGCACAATTGAAGGTGTAGTTTTGGCCTCAGGCCAAGAGCTATGGCTTCGCTGGACCGCAACAAACCAAGAATCAATCAACGACCATGGTCTGGGGATTGATAATCTGGTCGTTTCATTTGCGGCAGTTCCCGAGCCTGCCACTTATGCGGCCTTGTTGGGAATGTCTGCGCTCCTATTGAGTATTGCTAAACGCAAAAGACGCCAAGGCTCCTCCAGCTAGTAATTGGTGGCCCTAACCCACGCCGAAGACATGATACTTCCATGCCCCACTCGCGCGCTTTTGATTGTTTACTTCGCGTCACTGCCGGCGATTGCTCAAATTGAAATCGTTGATTCCGGCGCAAGCGGAACCCAGGTCAACTTGGCAGGGACCTACACCCAAAACTTCGACACTTTGGCCGGTAGCGGAACGGCTGCGACCCCTTGGTCTAATAACTCCACGCTACCCGGTTGGTATGCTTACAGAAATGTTTCCGGCGACCTGTCATTTTACACACCCAATATCGGCAGGCTTGGAAGCTTTGGTGGTGACGGTGTTGCTGACCGCGCACTAGGAAGCGACCTCGACCAAGGCGCCGGGGAAGCCATAAGCTTCGGCGTCAGTTACTTAAACAGCTCCTCTATCGCAATCAGTTCCGTCAATATATCATTCGACGGAGAGCAATGGTTTCAAGGCGGCACCCACGCCGGCCAATTTGACACATTGGCATTTAGTTATCAGGTATTCGACGGCGGCACTGGTGGATTTTCCGTCACCGATGGATGGGTTGCCGTCGATGCATTGACCTTTACATCGTCTATCTACGGAAATCCGGCGGGGCCGCTTGATGGAAATTTGCCCGCTAATCGAGTGCCCGACATCGCCAGCACGATAAATGGCGTTTCCATTGCACCAGGCCAGGAGATTTGGTTTCGCTGGATGGCCACCAACCAAGCAGCGGTAAGCGATCACGGCCTTGCCATCGACAACCTCACCGTCACCTTCGGCGCCATTCCCGAGCCCGGCGCCTTCGCGGCCTGGTTGGGCGCAAGCGCGGCGTTGACGGCGGGGCTCCGCCGCCGTCGTCGTTGTTTCGGTTGACGCCGCCCCCATGGAAATTCCTCCGTCTATTCTTGCGCTGTTCTTTCTGGCGGCAGCCCCTGCCTTTTCCCAAGTAAGCGTCACAAACGGCACCTACAGCCAAGATTTCGATAGCCTCATAGTTTCCGGGTCCGGCGTGCCATGGACAGACAATTCCACGCTACAGGGCTGGTATGCCAAAGCTTACCAGACGCCAAACCATCCCGGCACCACCACCTCATGGACACCTAGCAACATTATAAACGGAACGCAATTTCCGCTCGAAATAGCTGCCTATGGTAACCCCGGAGAAAGGGCCATGGGATCGGGAATCAATGGCCAATCGGCCACGGGCTACACTGTCTCATCTGCTTTTGGGGTTCGCTTGGTCAATAACACCGGAGCACTCGTGACGGACTTTTCGGTGAGCTACATCGGCGAGCAGTGGTCGCGCGGCGAAAACGCCACGCAAGTTAGCGACAGCTTGGCATTCAGCTATCAGATATTTGATGCTGGGACCGGCTCGCTCGCTTTCTCAAGTTGGATTTCAGCCGCAAATCTCGACTTCATATCGCCCGACGCCGGCCTTTCCACCGCTGCAAATCTCGACGGCAATCTATCCGAAAACCAAGCGGCCGTGTCAGGCGCCATAACTGGTAGCTCGTTGGCCGATGGGCAGGAATTATGGATTCGATGGTTGGCCACCGATGGCCTTTCCATCACCGATCACCACTTGGCCATCGACAACCTCACCGTCACCTTCGGCGCCATTCCCGAGCCGGCCGCCTTCGCGGCCTGGTTGGGCGCAAGCGCGGCGTTGACGGCGGGGCTCCGCCGCCGTCGGTCGTAGCGTCGGTTGAAAAGTTCAGGTATTTCATGCAGAACGTTGGCTGCCGTTGAGGCCGGCGACCATGGCTATTAATACGTCCGAGTAAAACAAAGCAGCCTCATTCGTCCAGTCGGAAGCAGCCTATCTTTGGGTAAATGAAGAATCTGAATAAAATATGAAAACCACAACCGCACTTCTGGGTGCCATTGCAACAACCTTGTCGGCAACTGCTCAAGTCGAAATTGTTGATGCTGGCGCAGTAAATGGCCAAGTGAATATAACGCAGGCTTACGTCCAAAATTTTGACTCGCTGGCCAATAGCGGGACAACCTTGACTCCATGGGTTAATAATTCAACGCTACTTGGCTGGTATGCCCATCAAAATAGCACAGGCGATTTAACGTCCTATAGGCCAAACGGGCCTTATCAACTAACTAGCCTGGGGGGTAGTGGTGCCATTGATCGGGCTCTTGGCAGTGGCCTTGATTCCGGAGTCGGCGATGCGGTCAGTTTTGGTGTGAGATTCGTAAATAGCACATCTACCACCATCGGAGGCTTTACGGCTGCGTTCGACGGAGAGCAGTGGTTTAAGAACGCCACGTCCATCGGGCAATCGGATTCATTAGTCTTCAGTTATCAAATATTCGATGCAAATCTTGGCAGCTTTTCCGTTGCTGATAGCTGGGTATTTGTCGAGGAGCTCACTTTCACCTCACCAATTAATGGCGGTGGTGCCGGTTTTCTGGACGGCAATTTGCCAGCCAACCGCGTCGCCGACATAAGCAGCACAATTGAAGGTGTAGTTTTGGCCTCAGGCCAAGAGCTATGGCTTCGCTGGACCGCAACAAACCAAGAATCAATCAACGACCATGGTCTGGGGATTGATAATCTGGTCGTTTCATTTGCGGCAGTTCCCGAGCCTGCCACTTATGCGGCCTTGTTGGGAATGTCTGCGCTCCTATTGAGTATTGTTAAACGCAAAAGGCGCCAAGGCCCCTCCGGCTGGTAATTGGTGGCCCTAACCCACGCCGAACACATGATACTTCCATGCCCCACTCGCGCGCTTTTGATTGTTTGCTTCGCGTCACTGCCGGCGATTGCTCAAATTGAAATCGTAAACACAGGCGCAAGCGGAGCCCAGGTTAATTTGGCAGGGACCTACACCCAAAACTTCGACACTTTGGCCAATACGGGATCCAACCTCACCCCGTGGTCTGATAATTCCACATTAAGCGGCTGGTATGCCTACCAATCGAGCACCGGAGGCATTGCCTCATATCGTCCGAATAATTCGGCACGATTAGCCAGCTTCGGAGGGGAAGGGGCTGCAGATCGTGCCTTGGGAAGTGGCCTCGACTCAGGAAGTGGTGATTCCGTTCATCTTGGAGTTCGGTTTCGAAACAGCTCCCCCGTTGCAATCAGTTCCGTCAATATATCATTCGACGGAGAGCAATGGTTTCAAGGCGGCACCCACGCCGGCCAATTTGACACATTGGCATTTAGTTATCAGGTATTCGACGGCGGCACTGGTGGATTTTCCGTCACCGATGGATGGGTTGCCGTCGATGCATTGACCTTTACATCGTCTATCTACGGAAATCCGGCGGGGCCGCTTGATGGAAATTTGCCCGCTAATCGAGTGCCCGACATCGCCAGCACGATAAATGGCGTTTCCATTGCACCAGGCCAGGAGATTTGGTTTCGCTGGATGGCCACCAACCAAGCAGCGGTAAGCGATCACGGCCTTGCCATCGACAACCTCACCGTCACCTTCGGCGCCATTCCCGAGCCCGGAGCCTTCGCGGCTTGGTTGGGCGCAAGCGCGGCGTTGACGGCGGGGCTCCGCCGCCGTCGTCGTAGCATCGGTTGAAAAGCCCCGAGAAAAATCCCGTCGCCCCGGAGGAAGCGCGTCCGCCAGCGTGGCGGATTCATCTTTTCTTCTGGGGCGGTTTATTTGTCGCGCTCTTGCTTTACGCGCAGACCTACCGGACGCCTTGGGTTTATGACGACATCGAGGGAATCCGCGACAATCCCGCGCTGAAACCCGGCGCGTCGTTCGCGGAGATTCTCCACGCCAGCCCCGCCGACAGCACCCCTTACGGTCGGCCGCTCGTCGTCCTCTCGCTGGCGGCAAACCACGCGCTGAGCGGCTTTTCGCCGTGGAGTTACCGCGCCTTCAATCTCGCGCTGCACCTTGGCACGGCCTGCCTGCTCTACGATCTCTTGCGCCGTTGCCTACGGGTGCAGGGCAGCCCCACCGCCGAACACGCCGAGCCGGTTGCGCGCTGGTCAGCTCTGCTCTTTGCCGTCCACCCCCTCGCCACAACCGTTGTGACCTACACGGTGCAACGCGCCGAGGGCCTGATGGCGTTTTTCTATCTCGGCACGCTCGCAGCATCCGCCCGCGCACTCGGCGACAGTCGCTCCCGCGCGTGGCCGCTTGCGGCGCTCACGCTCTGCGCCTGTGGCATGGCGAGCAAGGAGACGATGGTAACCGCGCCGCTCGCCGTGCTCTTGCTGCATCGGTTTTGTTTTGCGGCCGCATGGCAGGAAGTCGGCGGGCGCTGGCGCTGGCACTTGGGCCTTGCCGCGACCTGGGGCGTGCTGGCCGCCTGCATGCTGACTTGGCCGCGACGCCAATCGGTCGGCTTCGAGGGGATGGGGGCGCTCGATTACCTCAACCTCCAAACCGGCGCGTGGTGGCATTATCTCGGTTTGATTTTCGCGCCCGGGCGCAGCGCCATCGACTATTGGCCGCAGCCAGCAGCCAGCGGAACCGCCCTCGGCGCCGGCTTGCTCTTTGCGGCCCTCTACCTCGGCGCGATCTTTTGGGCATGGCGGCGTTCGCGCGTGCTCGCGCTTGGGCTGGCGCTCCCGGGCCTGCTCCTCCTGCCCACCTCGACAGTCGTTCCGATCTTCACATCACCGGTCGCCGACCATCGCATGTATCTGCCCGCCGCCTTCGCACTGGCGATCATCGTTGCCGGAGGTTTTACGCTTGTCGGCCCGCGCCACCGCGCGCTTCTCGCGGCCGCGTTTGCGCTCTGCGCCGGTGGGCTCGCGCTGGCAACCGTCGGGGCTAATCGCCTCTACCGCTCCGAAAGCGCCCTGTGGGCAAACGCCGTGCAGCGTGACGCCGGCAACGCCCGCGCGTGGAACAATCTCGGCATGGCTTTGGCCGACGCGGGCGAGCACGAGAGCGGCGAAACCAAGATCAAGCACGCGCTGCAACTGCAACCGGCCTATGCTGATGCGTGGTATAACCTTGGCACGCTGCAAGGCCGCGATGGTCGCTTGGCCTCGGCGGAGGAGAGCTTTCGGCGCGCACTCGCGTTACGCCCTTCCTACGCCGCCGCACACTGCAATTTGGCGGTCGTGCTCTACCGACGAGGCAGGGCCGACGATGCCATTGCGCACTACCAAGAGGCCATCCGCTTCCGCCCCGGCTACCCTGCGGCCAACTTCAATCTCGCCCTCTGTTACATGGAACGCGGCGACTACCCCCGCGCCCACGCTCACGCGCTTGCCTGCCTCAATGCTTCGCCCGACTACCCCAAGGCTCGCGAACTCGTCGCCGACTTGGTTCACAGAATGCGGTAGTTTTGGCGCCCATCGGCGAAAAGCCCGTTTGTCGTCCGCGACGAATTCCACTGTCACCGAGTCGATAGAGGCGAGTGGTCGAGGGCCGAGGGCCGACGAGGCCCCGGCTCTCCTCTTTGGGGGGAGCCGGGGCGGGGCTTCGGATCGGACCGCGCTCAGGGCACCGAGTCCAGGGGGCAGCCCGTGGGCTTGGGGATGCGGCTTTCGACCGGCGGCTTGGGGTAATACTGGGTGTTGAGCTGCACGTCCTGCGCGACCTTCGTGCCGGCGATGAGGGCGATCAACTTGAGCGTCTCGTCCAAACCCGACGAGACGCCTCCGCCCGTGACGACATAACGCCACCCACCGCTTTTCGCGCGGAAACGGTTCACCACGTAGCGCGGGTAGCCGGGCACCACCTTTACCTTTTTGTAGCTCCGCAGACAGGGAATGAAGGCCCAGTGGGTCGTCGCCCGGTAGCCGTTGAGCAGGCCGGCGCTGGCCAGAAGCAGGGCGCCCTCGCAGACCGAGCAAACATAGGTGGCGTCCTTGGCGCGGGAGCGGAGAAAATTCAGGTAAACCGGATCCGCCATGCGCTGCTTGAGCTGATCGACGTTGCCTCCCGGCACCCAAAGCAGGTCCAGCGCGGGCGTGGCATCGAAGGTCGCCTGGGGCGTGAGGAGCAGGCCGCCGCGCGCGGTCACGGGCGCGAGGCCGGGGGCGACGAGACGGATCTCGACGTCGAGCGTGGCGGCGACGCTCTCCTTCATCCAGTTGAAGAGTTCGCAGGGCGCGGCGACGTCGAGCAGATCGACGCCGTCGTAAATCGGGATGCCGATGAGGAACTTGGCGGGGGCTGGGGGCGAGGTGGGTTTCATTGGGGGGGGGGAGGGGGGACGGGAGGAGTTGGAGGAGGCTCGCGTGGTGGCGGAAGAGGGCGGGTGGGCGAGGGCGGCGCCCATGTCACGAACAGGAATGTCCGTGCTCGTGGTCAGCCCTCGGTGGGGATCCATACCGGAGGAGGGGCGTCTGGCTGTTTGCCGAGGGGCAACACGAAGACGCCGTGGATCGCGGTGCGGCGCCCGGCGCCGAAACCGAGAGGCGGGGTGAGACCGCTTTGGAATGCGTTGATCGATTCGAGGGCGGCGTGGAGTTTTTCCCGGCTGAGTTCGCGTCCGGAGATTTTTAGCGCCTCGCCGAGCAGGCGCGCCGTCGCGACCAGGGCCATCCGGCGCGCAGGGGCGTCGGCAGGGAGCCGGTGGGAGGCGGCCCAGCGCGCGTGTTCGTCGAGGGTGTCGGGCGGGAGCGTGGCGGGGGCGACGGGGGTCGCTACTAGGGCGGGCGTGTCCGCGTCGATGGCATCGACGGGCGGGGCGGCGAGCCAGAGTTGCGTCGGGCGCCAACCCAGCTCGCGGGCGCGGGCGCCGAAGCGGGCGTGGGCGGGTTGCCCCGGGTCGAGGATCACGGCGCGGCGGCCGGCGTCGCGCCAGGCGCGCAACGCGGGGTCGTCGAGATCGGCGGGCACGCGAACGGGGGCGCCGAGCCCGACGGCGCGCGCGTGACGTTCAAGGGCCCGGGCGCGGGCGTCGGCGTCGGGGAAAAGTGAATACACCTCGGCGTGGGCGCGGGCGGCGGTTTCCAGGCAGAGCACGGGCAGGCGCGGCGAAGTCGGTGGCGTGGACGCGGGGAGGTGGGTGCCGGCGAGCAGGAGCAGCACGGGCGCCGGAGTGGCCGGGAGCGCGCCGGTGCCGACGGAGGCGTCGGTGGTGGCGGTGGCGGACCCGGAGGCGGGGTAATCGACGAGCTCGATGCGGCGGCGGTGGATGCCGCCGTTTTGGTTGAGCTCGTCGAGGGCGGCGGCGAGCGCGAGGCGGTCGAGTCGGGCGCGCTCGCGGACGGCGGGCGCGGCGTCGGCGGGGGGCAGGAGAAATCCGACGCGGATGGTGTCGTCGTCCACGCCTTCTTCGAGGCGGAGAGCGGTCGTTTGCAGGTAGGCGAGCAGGTCGTCGGCGGCCTCGGCGGAGAGCCGGTAGCGCGGCATGGCGGGGTCGAGCTTTCGCCCGGCGGCATCGACGCCTTCGGTCAGCGCCAGAAGAAAGGCCGCCGCGTCGTAGGGCGGGCGACGCCGGGCGCCGGGGCGGTCGGGTGTGTGCGGGCGCTCGAGGGTTTCGCGGCGGATGTCGGGCACGGTGCGGCCGGCCTCGGTGCGGCCGCGGGCGTCGTCGCCGTGGCAGTTGACGCAGGCGGCGAAGGCGCCGGGCAGGGGCAGGTCGGCGGTGCCGGCCGAGGCCGGGACGGCTTGGCCGTCGGCGGTGAGGCCTTGGTGGTAGAGTTGGCGGCCGCGGGCGATGGAGTCGGCGGGGGAGGCGGATACGGATGCGGAGGCGGACGGGGAGGACGCGAGCAGGGCGAGGAGCGCGAGGAAGCGGGCGAGGGGGCCGGGGGCGCGGGATTGGCGGGCTTGCGGAGGGTGGCACGCGTTGTCCCCAACGCGTCCGGTTCGTGGACGCGGGCGGCGCGCAAACAAGCGCGTTGGGGACAACGCGCTCCACCCCGGGAGAGGGCCTTCAGGCGCCGGGTTCGCGGTGGCGGCGAGGGCGGATGCGGAGGACGTGAACAGGGCGAGGAGCGCGAGGAGGAGTGCGAGGGGGCCGGGGGCTCGGGATTGGCGGGTTGGCGGAGGGTGGCACGCGTTGTCCCCAACGCGTCCGGTTCGTGGACGCGGGCGGCGCGCGAACAAGCGCGTTGGGGACAACGCGCTCCCCCCCGGGAGAGAGCCTTCAGGCGCCGGGCTCGCGGTGGCGGCGAGGGCGGAGGCGGAGGATGCGAACAGGGCGAGGAGCGCGAGGAAGCGGGCGAGGGGGCCGGGGGCGCGGGATTGGCGGGCTTGCGGAGGGTGGCACGCGTTGTCCCCAACGCGTCCGGTTCGTGGACGCGGGCGGCGCGCAAACAAGCGCGTTGGGGACAACGCGCTCCACCCCGGGAGAGGGCCTTCAGGCGCCTTGGTCATTCAGCACGCTTTCCACGATCTCGATGACCTCCTCGGCGGGGGCGATGCCGATGGCTTTTTTCCAGAGGCCGGTGGGCTCGTTGCCGATGATGAAGAGATTCGAGTGCGCCTCGCGGGCCTCGACGTATTGGCCGAGTTTTTTGAGCACAAAGTCCACGTCGGCTTTTTCGCCGGTGAGGAAGTGCCAGCCGGGCTTGGCGCCGGCGCGCTCGGCGTAGGCGAGCAGGCGCTCCGGGGTGTCGGTCACGGGATCTACCGAGATCGAGATGAGCGTGACGTCGCGGCCGACGCGGTCGCCGAGTTTTTCCTGCACGCGGGCGAAGCGCTCGACGGTCAGGGGGCAGACGCCGCCGCAGTCGGCGAAGATGGTGTTGATGACGACCGTCTTGCCCTTGAGCAGGTCGGTGTAGAAGTGGACTGGCTCGCCGTGCTGGTTGAGCAGCACGGTGTCGGGAAAATACCGCGCGGCCGCAGCGCCGGGGGCGGCGTCGTTTGCGAGCGGGGCGGGCGTGGAGGTGGCGGGCGCGGGCTCGGCCGCCGAGGCGGGCGTGGGCGCGGGGGTGGTGGCGGCGGCGAGTTGGGCGAGGGCTTCGGCGAGTTTGGCTGGGGCGGCGGTGCCGCCGACGCGTTTCCATTCGCCGGTCCGGTCGTTGCCGAGGAGGAAGGCGGAGCTGTGGAGATTGATGTCGGGGGTGTAGCTTTGGAGCGCCTTGAGCAGGGTCTGGACCTCGCGCGGCGAGCCGGTGAGGAGGGTCCAGCCGGGGGCTTCGCCGAAGTTTTCGCTCCAGGCGCGGAGGCGCTCGGGGGTGTCGTTTACGGGGTCGATGCTGATGGAGAGGATGCGGGGCGGCTCGGCGCCGGCGGGGGGGGTCTCGGCGAGGTGGCGGGCGAGCGCGGCGGAGCTCAGGCCGATGCCGGGGCAGACCGTGGTGCAGCGGGTGAAGATAAAATTCACCGCGACCACGCGGTCCTTCACCAGGTCGGAGTGGAAACGAACGGTGCGGCCGTTTTGGTCGGTGAGCTCGGTGTCGGGCAGGGGCGAGACCGCCAGGGCGGCGCGGGTGAGCAAGGCGCACGCGGCGGCGAGGCCGAGGAGAACGCGGGTGAAGGCGAAGAGGGGGCGGAACATGAAAGGGCGGGCGAGAGGTTTGATGATTTGGCCGCAAAAGAACGCAAAGAGCGCAAAAGACGGAGTCAGGGGGCTGATCTCCACGTTCTCTGTGTTCTTTGTGGCTATTGGATTGGTTGAGATGGGGGCGGCTCGGAGGCTTCGAGGACGAGTTGGGCGTTGTGGCCGGGGTGGAGGCCGACGGAGGGCGCCTCGGCGTAGAGGTAATACATGCCGCTTTCGGGGGGCGTGAATCGGAGCAGGGCGCGGCCGTCGGCGGCATACTCGGCGGCGACGCGGCGGTGCCAGACGCCGGGGGCGAGCAGGACGCGGAAAACGAGGTCGGGCGGAGTAAGGGGCGCGGCGCGGTCGGGTCCGGTGAGGCGGAAGGCGATCCGCGCCTCGGCGCCGGCCTGGAGCTCGGCGGGGGCGAGCGGCTCCAGGCGCAGACCGGCTCCGGGGTGGGCGGCGGCGAGGTCGGGGTTTTCCGGGATGTCGATGGGGAAGCAGTGCGCGATGCGCGGGGTGTTGAGGAAAAACACGAGGTCGTGCGGGCCGGCGGCGGGGAGCTGGACGGTGGTTTCGTAAACGCCGGGCTCCGTCTCGCGCAGGCTGTGGTCCACCACCATGACGGCGCGCGGGGTGCGCTTGTAGTTGCCGAAATTTCCCATCGGGGCGGCCATGCCGACCATGTAGAAGTAGATGGCCTGATCGACGGGGTTGGCCACGACGACGGAGCTCTTGCCGGGCGTGGTCATGAGGCTGTCGGCGAGGGCGGTGGCGGGGCCGAAGGGCGCCTCGCCGCCGGTGAATTCGCCGAGGGCGAGGGGCTGGCCTTCGCGGCCGATTTCCCGGAGGGGAAGCATGGCGACGAGCGGGGTGGCGCGGCGGCGGACAAAGGCGACGGTGTCGGAAAAGGCGACCTGCTCCGGGCCGCCTTCGACGGTGGCTTCCTGCACGAGGCGGTTGGTGGCGGCGTCGAGGATGTGCACGCGGTCGGCGTCGGGCGCGAGGGCGAGGGCGAAGCGGTCTCCGGGCGCGAAACGCAGTCGCGCGATGCCGCGTGGCACCGCGATGCGGGCGGCGATGGCGGGGCGGGTGGCGTCCACGACGAGGATTTCGCCGGTGGTCGGGGCCGGGCCGGAGTCGGAGGGGGCGTCGTTGGAGGGGGCGGTGACGACATAGACCGAGGCGCCGAGGCCGGAGTAGGCGAGCGAGGCGGGCGCTGCGCCGAGGGGGATGTCGTGGGTTTTTTGGAGGGTGCCGAGATCGATGACTGAGAGGCTGCGGTCGCCGCGGTTGGCTACGAAGGCGCGGTGTTGGTCGGCGGCGAAAACGATCTCGTGCGGGCCGGCGCCGGTGGCGATGCGGGCGACGAGGGCGGGCTCGGCGGCTGTGGCGGTGATGACGCTCACGCCGCCGTCGTGGGTGACCCAGAGGTGGTGTCCGTCGGGCTGGAGCGCGGCGCGGGCGGGGGCGCCGTCCACGGGCAGGTTGGCGATCAGGCGCCAGTCGGAGGTGTCCACGACGGCGACGCGGCCGGCCTCCGGTTGGGTGACGAAGAGGCGGGAGTTGTCGGGGGCGAGGGCCCAGTCGGCGCCGGGGCTGGCGAGGGGGACGAGGGCGAGGAGTTTGGTGCCGCCGAAACCGAAGAGGGGGTCCACGACGGTGATGGTGGCGTCGTCGTTGAGGGCGAGGACGCGGAAGGTGTTTAGGTCGGCGTCGGCCTTGGCGAAGATGCTGCCGCCGAGAAACTCGCGGATCTTCTCGGCGCAGGTGCGGGGGGCGGCGCCGGCGGCCTCGCGGCGGCCGAGCCAGGCGGCGGGGCCGAGGCGGGTGAAGGGTTCGCCGGCGGTGGTGTCGGTAATGGAGAAACGGATACGCGCGGGCTGGCCGGCGCGCGGGGCGGGGCCCGCCGGGGTGGCGGGGAGGAGCTCGCACTCGACGGCGATGCCGTCCTGAACGACGCGTTGGGGGGCGGGGGATGCGGACAGGGCGGGGCAGAGCGTCAGAAGACAGAGGGACAGAGCGATGGAACGACGGAGGGACAGAGCGACGGAAAGACAGCGCGACAGAGGACGGACTGACAGAGGGTGGAGGGGGCGGCGGAGCACGTTGGGACGGAGCGACAGGAAGGATGGATGCGGGTGGAGCGGCTTGTCCCCAAGACGCTGGCTTGGGCGAGGCCGGGCCGCGTCAGCGCGTTGGGGACAACGCGCTCCACCTGTTGGTTTCTCGGTGGGCATTTGGCGAAGGTTCGGAGGGACGGGCAGGAACGTCCGCCCCTCCTGGGTGGAGCGGCTTGTCCTCAAGACGCTGGCTTGGGCGCGGCGGGGCCGCGTCAGCGCGTTGGGACAACGCGCTCCACCTGTGGGTTTCTCGACCTTACGGTTTCTCGATGATCTTCACGCCTTCCTCGGGGCGGGAGCTTTGATCACGGCGCTGTTCATAACGCTTCAACACCGGCGAGGGCTTGTGGGGCGGCTCCTTGCCCGGGACGGAGGACTTGAGCACCAGGCCCGGCGCGGCGAAGGCGTGGCGGGCGCTGCCGCCGTCGGCCGAGACGATGCGCACCGAGGCGGGCGCGGCGCCGGCGAGGGCCTTGTTCACGCTCCACGCGCCGGTGAGCGGGTCCACCTCGGCGGTGGCGAGGGGCGTGCCGGTGGCGGAGTCGCCGGCGTAGATGTTCACCGTCTTGGCGAAGGCGCCGGTGACGGGGTTGACCGAGGTGCTGCCGGAGAGGACGAGCGAGCCCTTGGTCGAGGCCTGGTTGACGATGACGGCGTCCTTGCCGGGTTCGGTGACGCGGAAGATGCCCCACTGGCCGTCCGCCATGTCGCCGCCGCCGAGGAGGGCGATGAGCGAGCGGTAGAGGTAGTCGCCGGGCACGCGGTGCTCGCCGCCGGCGCTGGGCAGGACGACGTCGAAACGGTCGCGGGCGCCGTGGCCGCCGCGGGCGCCGAACCATTGCGAGCGGGGGTTGTGGCCGATGACGCGGCTTTCGTCGGTGTAGGGCTCCTCCTGGAAGACGTGGCCGTCGATGGTGAGCACCTCGCCGTCGGCGCCGGCTCCGCTGGCGGGATGCAGCATGCGGAAACGCACGGGCATGCCGGCGGCGGCGACGTAGATGGGCGTCTGCGGGTCGGCGGCGACGAGGCTGTTGGCCGTGGCCTGGGTGCCGTCGCCGGCGGAGAAGTTGCCGCCCGGGAAGTAGGAGACGGGGTAGCGGTAGGCGATGGGTTCGGTGCCGTAGTTCACGGTGTGCGCGCCGGGGGCGTTGGCGAGCGTGACGTCGTCCTGGCAGAGCATGACGAAGTCGCGGAACACGGTGCCGTCGGCCTTCGTCACGGTGGCGGAGGCGCGTTGGTTGACGTCCTCCACCCAGGTCGAGCCGGCGGGCTCGACGACGAGGGCGCCGACGAGGCCGAGGGTGTGCTGCTGGAGCGGGTCGGAGGGATTCAGGTTGATGGCGCCGTATTCGACCGGGGTGGTGAGGAGGCGGCCGTCGGGGCCGACGGAGACTTCGCCGGCATACCAGTAGATGGGCGCGGAGGTCTGGCCGGGGGCGACGGTGACGGTGGGGTTGAAGCCGACGTTCACGCCGTTGGCGCGGGTGATGTCGTAGCCGACGACCTGCGGGTTCAGGCCGACCTGCGGGGAGGTGCGGAGCCGGATGGCGGGCGCGGCGGCGGGGTCGCCTTTGCCGTAGGGCGAGGAGGCGGGGACGGTGGTGGCGAAAATCTCCGGCTCCTTGGCGGGCTCGAAGTTGTTGGTGAGGGTGAGCTCGATCCACTCGCCGGCGGCGGCGCGGAGGATGAGGGGCTCGATGCGGCCGGGGCGCTTGAGACGACCGTTCCCGTCGAGGTCCTCGGCGCGGACGTAGATGAGGGCGTCGGAGTCGATGACGGGTTTGGTGGTGTCGAAGGCGGGCGGGTTGAGCGCGGTGGTCTGGCCGCGGGAGTTGTAAACCAGGCCGGAGCCGCCGGTGGCGCGTTTGACGGATGTAGCGACGACGTGGATACGGCGCACGGTGGCGTCGGCGGGCGGCTGGATGGCGACCGCTGCCGGCGTGGCGGCGGGCGGGGTGTTGTTGGGCAGGGGCACGAGCTCGGGCACGGTTTGTTTATAGGAGCGCAGGATGCCCCACATGCCGTTGGTGATGCCGTCCACGCCGGCGCTGGCCTCGTAGCGGTGATCGGCGAAGGGCTGGCCGGTCGCGGCGGTGGCGCGGGGCAGGACGAAGTTCATCTCGAAGTGTTCGGAGATGCCCATGGGCTGGTTGTTGCGGTAGCCGGACTCGGGGTAGCCGGGCTCGTAGAGCCAGGAGACGCCGTCGATGGCGAGGTAGTGCGGGTTGTGCTGCGAACCGACGAGGGTGCGGACCTGCACGCGGTCACCGGCGTAGGCGCGGAACATCGGGGTGAATGGGTCGGTGGGCTGCACCTTGCCGGGCGAGGCGGGGCCGGTGGCGGGTCCGTTGACGGTGGGGTTGATGTTGGCGGGGAACTTGAAGCCGTCGGGGGCGGCCGGGTTGATGGGCGTGCCGGGGACGGGTTGTTGGTTCAGGCGGGCGTCGGCGCGGGGGATGGAGGCGTAGGCGAAGGAGAGGTCGCCGGCCTGGCCGGCGGCGGGCTTTTGCGCGACGGGGTCCCAGACGCGGGAGGGGATGGGCTCGCTGCGGTAGTTGAGCGAGAAGGTGCCGGGGGAGGGGACGACGCTGATGAGCGTGGGGTAGGGGGCGCCACTGTTCTGGTTGGCGGCGTCCACCGGGGCGGGGTTGATGGCGTAGCTCGGCGCGGCCCAGGCGTGGGGCTGGTCGAGCGGGTAAACGGCGTAGCCGCCGGCGGCGGCGCCGCCGCCGGCGGGCGCGAGGCGGTAGCGTTGCTCGACGTGGCGGGCGGGGCGGTAGGTGAGCAGCCAGTCGCCGCTCTGTTTGTCCTCGGCGAGGGTGGCGGGGCCGGAGGCGAAGACGACGCCGTTGGCGGCGAAGATGTCGGCGACGGACGCGGGGACTTTGCCCGGTTTCAGCTTGTCGGGGAAGGCGCTGGTGAAGAGGGGGCTCGTGGGCGTGCCCGGGGTGGCGGGGCTGTTGGCGCCGTAGGCGAGCTGGAAGTCGCCAAACTCGATGGCGAACTCGCGGTAGCTCTCGGCGGGATCGGCGGTGACGATGTTGGCCTGCCAGCTGGTGGGGCCGCCGTCCTGACGTTTTTGCCGGTCGTAGAGGAGGCCGCCGGAGATGGGGTCATACCATGTGGAGCCCTGGGGCTCGACGAGGAGGCCGCCGTAGAGGCCGGCCTGCTGGTGGGTGGAGGGGCCGAAGTGGTCGTGGGTGAAGACGGTGCGGAGGGTGCGGTCCTCGCCGTCGTTGTTGACCACGGGGTCGGTGTCCCAGCGCTGGATGGTGGTCTGGGCGCCGGCCCAGTTTTGGCCTTCGGGGGCGGGGCCGAAGATGGCGGGGGCGGGCTTGATCTCGAGTTTGCGCTGTTTGCGGCCCTTGAACTGGGTGCGCTCGTCGAAGGTGTGGATGCCGCCGACGAGGTTGATGGCGTCGATGCGGGTGCGGACTTCGTCGGGGCTGAAGGTGCCGTCCTCGTAGTTGAAGCCGTTGCCGGCGCCGTCGGAGGCGAGCACGTCGAACTTCACGAGGTGGATGTGCTGGCCGATGATGTCGGTGGGGGTGCGGACCTGGAAGTCGTCGAGCTCGTAGTAGTCGGGCACGAGGTTGGTGTGCCAAAACTCGATGGTTTCGCCGGTGTTGGCGCGGATGAAGAAGGGCTCGGGGGCGCGTTCGCCGGAGACGGTGGGTTTCACGTCCTGCCAGAGCGCGATCATGCGCTGTTGGGGGAAGTGCCAGCCCTGTTTGTTGAACACGGCGTCGGTCTGGATGGCGGCGGCCTGGTAGCGGCGGACGTTGAGGTCGCCGTTGCCGTCCTCATCGACGGAGGGGTTGGCGAAGGGCGCGCCGTGGGCGGGCGGGAGGCCGTTCATGGTGAAGTTGCCCGGGTCGCCGTTGGGCAGGAAGGAGGCGTGGGTGCGGGTGGCGTGGGCGGCCATGGCGGCCTTCTCGATGGCGGTGCCTTCCTCGGGGAGTTCGAAGGCGATCAAGCCGCCGGCGACGGGTTTGCCGTCGGCGTCGCGGGCGAGGAAGTCCTTGCTGAAATCCCAGCGGGTGTGGAGTTCGTTGACGATGGTGCCGCCGAGGACCTGGTGGCGGGGCAGGCCGCCGTCGAGGTAGATGATCTTGCCGTTCTGATCGCGGGCGGGGACGCCGGGGGCTTTTTCCTCCCAGGCCATGTCGAGGGGCGGGTGCGGGGCGCGGTGGCCGGCGACGCCGGGGACGAAGAAGGGGAAGCCGGGGTTGTCGTAGGCGAGCTCGCCCTTGCGTTTTTCGCCGGACTTCGGGCGGACCTCGACGCGGAGGCCGTCGTCGATGAGGCGCACGGGCGCGGGGGCGGGGGCCATGGCGAGGGTGGGGAGGGGAACGACGGCGGGGATGGGCGTGCCGGCGGTGATCTCGCCGTCGGGCAGGACGCGGTTCCAGCCGCGGGCGGGGCGGCCCCGGGCGTCGAGGCGGGTGCCGCCCTCGAAGACGTCATGCACCCGCCAGAGGGCCCACATGCCGCCGGCGAAGTGGGGGTAGAAGTGGCAGTGGAAGATGGAGTCGCCGACGGTTTCGTTGCGGTTGCCGCTGCCGTGGTGGGCGATCTCCGTGGTGTAGGAGGAGCCCGGGGTGATCATCTGGCTGTCGAGGTAGTGACCGTCGTCGCTGTTGGGGGAGCGCAGCCACTGGTGGGCGTGGAGGTGGTGGACGTGGGTGATACCGCCGCCGGTGTGGAGCACGCGCATGGTGACGCGGTCGCGCAGGTAGCTGTGGTAAACGTTGGACGGGTCGTCGGGGTAGAAGGCCTTGGTGGCTTTCTTGTCGGAGAGCGGTTTGAAGGCGGCGGCGGTGCCCTGGGTGACGGGGGAGTTGATCTGTTGGGATCCGTCGGAGGGGGCGGTGACGGTCTGGTTGGGGGCGTTGGCGGGGATGTCCACGACCATGGCGGGGTCGCCGCAGGCCCAGGAGCTGAGGAAGAACTCCTCGAACTTCAGATCGACGGCTTCCTCGCGGCCCATGGGGCCGACGCCGAGGCGGTTGGCGAGGACCTCGGCGCCGATGCCGGCGGAGCCGTAGTTGATGGCGAAGTTGTCGGTGCCGGCGCCCATGACGTTGGCCAGTTGCGGGGCGTAGAATTCCTTGAACGCCTGCACGGTGCCGAAGGTCTCGTGATACATGACCGTGATCTCGCGGAAGGGCTCGCGGCGGTCGGGGTAGCTGGGGTTTTCGGTGAAGCTCGGGCCGTTTTCGCTGAAGGGGAAGGCGCCGCCGCCGGGGCCGGCGATGATGGCGGTGAGGTCGGTGGAGACGAGCTCCTCGCGTCCGTCGGCGAGCGGACGCGTCATGCGCAGGATGGGTTGTCCGGCGCGGGGATGGCCGGTCGGGTAGAGCGCCTCGTAGTTGACGATGGGGCGGCCGTCGGGGGTGAAGATGCGGCCGTCGCGGACGATGACCTCGGTTTTCTGCGCGCCTCCGGCGTTGGCGGAGGAGTGGAAACTCCAGAGGTCGAATTCGCCGTCCTCGGTGCGCACGGTGCGGGGTTTGCCCTCGGAGCAGGTGGCGCGGTGGAGGAAAAACTCGGGGTGGTCGGGCACGCGCAGGCCGCGGGCGGCGTCGGGCTCGACGCGGTAGGCGGAGAGTTCGAGGTCCTCGCGGGTGACCTGGCTGCGATACCATTGGGCGCGGGAGGGCTCGACGTTGGCGGCGCCGAAGAGACCGGCCTGGAGCTGGCCGGCCCAGTCGCCGCCGGCGCTGTAGAGCATGAAGGTGCCCTCCTCCTTGGCGTAGTATTTGTAGATGCGGGTCTCGCCGGGGGCGGCGAGGCTGCTGGGGTTGACGCCCACCCAGGTGGCGTCGCTGGCGATGCCGGGTTGCACGGTGCCGTCGGGCAGGGTGACGGAGACGAGCTCCATGCCGGTGACGTGGACGCCGGCCGAGCGGGTGACGGGTTGCAGCGAGGTGATGGCGCCGGAGGTGGCGGGGTTGACCGGCTGGGGCGCGAGCAGGTTGGTGAAACGGATTTCGAGGAACTGGCCGGCGTTTACGCGCAGGACGATGGGGCGGGCGCGTTTGTCTTTTCGCAGCATGACCTTGCCGGGGCCGGCGCCGTCGGAGGCGTCGGTGGGCACGACGTCGCGGGCGAGGGCGAAGATCATGCCCTGGGGTTGGGCGGCGCCGAGGCGGTTGAACATGAAGGGTTGGTCGAGGGCGACCACATCGGCGAAGACGGTGGTGGCGGCGGCGGAGCGGGCGGCGGGCGCGGCGGTCTCGGACGCGTGGGCGCCGATCGTGGTGCCGGCGAGGCAGGCGAGCAGGCAGGTGAAGCCGCGGAGCGGGCGGGCGGTGCGTCTGCGATGTGGGTTCATGGTGGGTGGGACGAGGGCGTGGGCGAGGGATCGGTTGCGGAAAATCAGAGGACGCCGGCGAGGGCGTCGGGCTGCGCGGTGGCGAAGGTGGCGGCTCCGGCGAGGGCGGCGTGGCGGCGGCGCCAATAGGGTGCGTCGGGCCAGCGGGTCTCGGCGGCGTGGCACCCGGCGAGGTGGTGGCGGTAGGCGGCGCGGATGGCGCGGAGGCGGGTGTGCCAGCTGTCGAGGAGGCCGACGCCGCAGCCCTCGCCGGTGGCGACGACGATCTGGGCGCCGCGCAGGCCGGTGTAGAGGGCGTGGAAAAGGCCCTGCGCGGAGAGCGGGTCGAAGGCGAGGGAGGCGTCGCCGACGGCGAGCCAGCCCTCGCCGGCGAAGGCGCGGCGGGAGACGCCGCCGGCCGGGAAACGGCGCACGCGGTCGGGGGCGAGTTCGCCGGTCTCGCCGAGCACGCGGCCGATCATCCGGGAGGCGACGAGGCGTAACGAGAAACCGGATACGGTGGAGAGCTCGCGGGCGGCGGGGAGGTCGTCGTCGGTGAAAAAGGCGACCAGTCGGCGGCGGTCGGGCAGGCGGGTGGCATACCACCAGCCGTCCTCGGCGGACTCGACCCAGGAGCGGGCGTCGCGCGCGGCGGCGGAGGTCGATGATGCCGGGGCGGGCGGGAAGACGGTGCAGAAGGCGACCTGGGCGTCGTCGCGTTCGCCGGGCGCGCCCTGGCTGGTGGCGATGAGGGCGCGACGGCCGGTGGCGTCGATAAGCCAGGGGGTGGAGACGGTGAAGGCGCCCTCGCGGCCGGCGAGGCGGACGGTCCACGGGGTGCCGGGGGCGCGGCGTTGGAGGCCGAGGCAGGTGCAGGCGGGGCGCAGGTCGGCGCCGGCCTCGGCGGCGGCGGCGCGGAGGTCGGCGTCGAAGCGGGGGCGGTCGAGGTGCCAGCCGGCGCCGTGGAGATCGCGGATGAAGTCGCGTTCGGCGGGTTCGTCGGAGCCCCAGACGGCGACGGTGCCCGGGCTGGGGAGGTGGCCGGCGACGGCCATGCGTGGTTCGAGGCCGAGGTCGCGCAGGAGGGGGCGGGCGGAGGGCGGGAGGGATTCACCGATTTTGAAGGGCGCGGGTCCGGGTCCGAGCGTCTCGGCGAGGAGCACGTTCCAACCGGCGCGGGCGAAGGTGAGGGCGGCGGCGGCCCCGGCGGGGCCGCCGCCGATCACGACGGCATCGAAGGTGGAGGAGTGGGCGGACATGGGGTGGGAGGAAGGCGGAAGGCGGAGGGATGAGGGAGGAAGGCTGAGGGAGGAGGGCTGAGGGCGGAGGCCAGAAGCCAGAGGCAGGAGGTCAGCGGTCAGAGCGACGGAGTGACGGAGCGACAGGGGGCGGAGGGCGGGGAGGGCGGAGGCGGGCGGGGGATTGTGGTCCGGGGAGCGCACCCGTCTCGGGTGCTGCGTCGGGCGTCTCGCCCGACGCTCCGGAGGTGACGGCGGGACGCCGTCACCGGCACGCGGGACGCGTGCGCTCCCCGGACCGGGCGGACGCGGTTCAGCGGTGGATGCGGTGGAGTTTTTCGGCGGGGAGCTCGTGCGTGGTCGTCGCGGCGGGGGCGGTGGACTTGAGCGCGGCGCCGGACTGCGGCGGGCCGGGGATGTGGCCGGGCTTGGATTCCACGCGGACCACGCCGGGGAGCAGCGGGTCGTGCGGGTTGAGATGGGTCTCGACCACGCCCATCTTGCCGAAGTCGGAAACCATTTGGTTGATGTAAACTTTGTAGTTGCTCGCCAATACGCGCATCCACTTGGGGCGGTTGTTGAAGGCGCGGAGCCGTTCCTCGGGGGGCAGCGCGGTGTCGGTGGCGATCTTGTAGTCCTCGAGGGTGAGCACCTGGTTGGGCACGCGGGCGGCCCAGAAGGTGGGGATGAGCGGGTCGTAGGCGCTGTCGTAGCCGCTCTGGCAGCTGGCGGTGTCGGTCTGCCAGGGCACCGCCATCCAGCGGGAGAGCGCGCCGGGACCCTGGGCGTAGAGCGGACCGGAGGGGCTGAGCGCTATGGCGGGGGTGAGCTGCGGGCCGTAGTCGGGCTCGGGCTGGCCGGGCGGGCGGTGGAGGATGCGGAAGGGGGCGGAGAACATGGAGAGCTGGCGGATGGGCCAGGTGATCTCGCAGCCGGGGTGGAAGGCGTCGGCGAGGCAGTAGGTGAGCGCGGCGCGGTCGAGCATGGCGGGCTGCTCGGCGAGCGGGACCTCGCAGAGGCGGCGCGGGGGCGGCGGGGTGCTGCCATAGTCGTCCACGAAGTCGCCCTTCACCCAGCGTTCGAGCAGGCTCATCTGGAGGGTGGAGAGCACGCTGTATTGGCGGGGCGAGGTGGCGGGGATGCTCATGGCGTCGCCGTAGATCCAGGGCCAGGGCATGGGGGCCATGCCGTCGCGTTCATAGACGCGGAAGGAGTTGAACAACTGGCGGCGGAGCTCGCCGAACTCGTCGGTCACGGTGCCGTCGGGCGCGGTGCTCGGCTTTTGGGAGAGTTTTTTGAGATAGACTGGATCGCCGAAGTATTGGCGGGAGCCCCAGCCGAAGCCGGTGGCGAAACCGGAGTTGACCCATTCGAGGTCGGAGAGGCGTTGGAAGATGGGGAGGATGTCGTTGGTGAACGACACGGTGGTCGGCGCCGGCAGCCAGGCGGCGTCCACGAAGAGCGCCTGGAGCAGGTCATACATCGTGCGCACGGTGACGACGTCGGGCGCGTAGTTGGGCGGGGCGACGACGACCCAGGCTCCCTCGCAGGGGATGCTACGGCCGCCGATTTTGACCGAGGCGGTGACGGGGCCGTCGGAGACGTCGTCGTGCCAGCCGTCGTTGTTGGCGAAGGTTACTGCGGGACGGCCGTCGTAGGAGGCGGAGTGGCCGTGGCCGCCGAGGACGAGGAGGCGTCCGGCGGAGTCGGTGCGGAGCTCGCCGAGATAGACGGGTTTGCCGCAGAAGCGGCCGCGGTCGAAGCGGTAGCCGGCGCCGGATTGGTCGGGGCCCTGGATGGAGATGGCGCCGGGGTCGATGACGAGCTGCTCGCGGGCGGGGCCGTAGAAGGAGGAGTTGCGGCGCAGGGAGGGATCGACGGCGGGCGGGGGCAGGTTGGCCTCGGGGATGTCGAGGGCGATTTGGAACTGATACCAGGCGGCCTTTTCGTTGGCGAGGTGGGCGGTCCAGACGACCTCGGCGTTGGTGGCGTCGAGCTCGGCGACGACCTTGCCCTCGGCGTCGTAGCCATAGACGCGGAAGAGGGCGGCCTCGCGTTTGAGGGCGCCGGTGCCGTCCTTGTAGAAGCCGGGGGGCTTGGGCTCGGCGGCGACGACCTCGGGGCCGATGTAGAATTCTTCGGGACTGTTGCCGACGCGGGCGATGCCGATGGCGGGATGGATGGCGGCGCGAACGATGCGGTCGGGGGAGGGGGTGGGGGTGGTGGACATGGGGAAGAAGGATGAAGGAGGAGGGGTGAAGGATGAGGGGCGGAGGGGCGGGCGGAGGAGCGGGGCTCGGGGCGTGGGGGTTTACGCGTGAACGAGAAGCGCGCCTTCCTCGACGAGGTGCTGGAGCGCGAGGATGGCGGGCAGGGCGTCCTCGGCGGCGGAGTCGTGCGCGGTGGAGGATGCGGCGGATGCGGAGGTGGGATCGGCGGCGGGGGAGTCGGCGGGGGTGGCGTCGCCGCGGGCGAAGCGGGTGAGCACCTCGCGCGAGGCCGGGAGGCCTTCGCAGGCGTGCCAGAGGCGGGCGTGCGCGGCGGGGGAGAGGTGGAGCGCGGTCGGGCCGGGGCGGGGCGCGGCGCGTTCGAGTTTCGCTTCCGGGGAGAGCCAGACGCGGGCGTGGCGACGGCGCCAGAAGGGGCTGTCGGGCCAGCGCGTCTCCTCGCGGTAGAAGCCGCGTTTGGCATCGAGAAACTCGGCGAATTCGCGGCGCAGCAGGGCGGCGTATTTGGCGAGGGCGAGGGGAGCGCCGCGACGGTGGTCGGCGATGGCGTAGGCGGCGATGCCGGCGTGGCGGAGGGCCTTGACGATGCCGTGCGAGGAGAGCGGGTCGAAGGTCGAGGCGGCGTCGCCGACGGCGAGCCAATCGTCGCCGGTGAGCCGGTCGAGGATGACGGAGTCGGCGGGGCGGAGCTGGACGGGTCCGTCGGGGATGGCGTCGGCGAGGCGTCGGTGGGTGAGGGGGGCGCCGTAGGCGAGGAGGGCGGACCAGGCGGCGGTGTCGCGGAGGCGGAGGGGACGGGCGAGGTCGGCGTCGGTGAAAAAGGTGACCACGTGGCGGCCGTCGGGCAGGGGAGCGGAAAACCACCATCCGAGTTCGCCGGCCTCGACCAGCGGGGTCGGATCGCGGTGTGGGGCTGCGTGGGCTGCGGCGGAAGCGGCAGTGGCGGCGAGGGTGTCGGCGGAATCGGCGGCGGAGCTCGTGGTAGCGGAGGGGGCGGGCGCGGCCGGGGGATTGCGGAAACAGACGGTGCAGGCGACGAGGCGGTCGTCGGCGATGCGGGCGGCGCCCTGACGCTCGGCGACAAGGGCGGCGCGACCGGAGGCGTCCACCAGGAAGTCGGCGTGAAGTTCGAGCGGCTCGCCGTCGGGAAGGGTGGCGCGGAGAAGCCAGTTCGCGGGGGCCGGGGCGGGCGAGGTGGTGTCGGCGTCGTTCCCGGAGAGTTGGGCGGGACGCCCAACTCGGCACCCGGGACGGGTGCGCTCCCCGGACCACGGAGAAGCGCCGCAGCGCGGAGAAGCGCCCGACTGCGGAAAAGCGGAGTCGGTGGGTGGCGGGGAATCGGATCGGGCGAAGTCGAGCGCGGGGAGATCGGTGAACACGTGGCAGCCGAGCTGGCGCGCGGCGGCGGCGAGCTGGGCCTCGAAACGGGGGCGGTCGAGGAGCCAGCCGTGTTGCTCGGGGTGGTAGATAAACTCGTTTTCGTGCGGCTCGGGGGCGCCCCACGCGGCGCGCGAGGCGTGGGTGGGACGATGCCCGGCGGCGGCGAAATCCTCCCAGAGGCCGAGGCGGGCGAGGATGGAGCGCGCGCCGGGCGGAAGCGTTTCCCCGACGCGGGCCCGCGTCGGGGTGGGACGCGAGAGGACGGCGACCGAGCAGTCCGGATCGTGACGCTTCAACGCGATGGCCGTGGCCAAGCCGGCCGGGCCGGCGCCAAGGATGGCGACGTCGCAGCGGCGAGGACCGGCGGAGGCGGGGGCGTGCATGGTTGAAGCGTGGAGGGAGGCGGGGGAGGCGGAGGGCCGGCGGGGACGCCGGCGCTCCCGGTGGAGCCCGTGCCCGACCGGCGGTCGGGCCTACATCGGGCGGCGGGCGTCAGAGGTTTTGCGCCTCGACGATTTGGAACTGGGAGTTGCCGGCGTCTTTTTGGCCTTTGATGAAGCCGAGCGTTTTCCACGCGGTGACCATCGCGAGGTCGCCTTCGTTGGTCTGGGGAATGCCGGTGGACCAATACACGCCGTTGACCCACATGGGGCGGTGCGAGGGCCACCAATACGTGAGCTGCGTGACGGGGACGACCGGGTCGCCCACGCTCTCCGGGTAGATCTGGTTCCAGTCCGTGTAGGTGAGGTTCACGTCCTGGGTGGAGCACTCGTTGAAGTCGGCCTGCCAGGGGAGCGCGCTGTATTTGGTGAGGTCGCCGGGTTCGAGGCCGCGGGCGAGGTCGCCGCCCTGGCTGAGGGAGCCGGGCACGAAGTTTTGGCGCGGGGCGTGGGGCAGGTAGTCGGGGCTGACCTTGATGCGGTAGGGCTTGGCGTAGATGGCGGGGTTGCGGACGATCCAGCAGGCCTCGGCGCCGGGGCAGAAGGCGCCGCCGAGCATGGTGGCGAGGGCGCCGCGATCGAGGGCTTCGCCGGAGGGGGGCGGGGGGAGTTGGAATTTCTCGTCGCGCTCGTTGATGAATTTCCCCTGCGCCCACTGCTTCATGAAGAAGAGCTGGGTGTCGGTGAGGCGGAGGAATTTTTGCGGGACGGTGTTGGTGAGGGGGTTGTCGCCGCAGAGGTAGGGCATGAGGATCAGCTTCGTGCTCGCGTTGCGCGGGTTGGGCGGGGTGAAGAGGTTTTCCTGCCCGGGTTGGCGAAGGATCGAAAAAACGAAGGCGCGCTGGCCGGCGCGCCGGCGGGCGTCGCCGGGGTTTTCGTCGGCGTGGGGCGGGATGGAGAGCTCCTCGGGGTCGAGGTTGCCGCGGGCGCCGGGGGTGGCGTTGTGGGGATCGCCGCCGTTCATCTGCCCGACGTCGGTGACGTAGGAATAATACTGCGGACGGGTGATGATGGGGAAGATGTCGCGCCAGAAGTAGGGGCGGTAGTCGTCGTTGTAGCGGGCGAAGCGGCGCCACTGGGCGAGCTCCTCCGGGGTCTTGGGGTTTTGCGGCGCGGGCGGGGCGGCGTTGTAGATCTGCGGGGCGGCGGCGAACTGGCGCACGGCGACGTCGTAGGCGACGTCGTCCATGGTGATGATGTCCACGATCTGGGGCGCGTAGCGGGGGTAGCCGACGATCACCCAGGAGGAATCGCCCACGGCGACGACGGTCTCGGCGGGATTGATGGGCGGTTTGCCGTCCACGCTGAGAGGCTTGTAGGCGATCTGGGCGGTCACGGGGCCGTCGGAGGTGTCGTCGAACCAGCCGTCGTTGTTGGCGTAGCCCTGGATCGAGGGTTGGCCGAGGCCCTGGCGGGCGGAGCCGGAGTTGCCGAATCCGCCGAGCACGATGAGGCGGCTGGAGTCGTCCTGTTTGTAAACCTTGAGCTCGCCGAGGGTGTCGATGGAGCGCGGCGCGAGCGGGGGCGGGAAGGACTGCGGGGCGGAGTTGTTTTTGCCGCGGGCAAACTCGGCCGCCTGCGGCAGCTTGGGACCGAGGCCGACGGTTTGCGGTCCCGGGTCGATGATGAGGTGCTGGCGCAGGGTGGGGTCGGTGATGTCGGCGTTGCGCAGCGGGTGGTCGGGGGCGTAGCCGTGCTCGCCGTCGTGGGAGTCGAACTGATACCAGACGGCCTTTTTGTTGGCGAGATAGACGGTCCAGCGGATGTCGGTGACGAGGCCGACGATGCGTTGGCCGGAGGGTTGGTTGATGATCTCGATCTGCTCGCCGATCTTGAGCTCGCGGCCGTCGGGATTGGCTTCGTCGTAGCGGTAAACGCGGAAGCGGGCGGCCTGTCGTTTGACGCGATTCTGGGCGTCCTTGAAGTTCTCGACGCGTTTTTCGAGGCCGTCGGTGCCGATGACGGGGCGGCCCTCGGAATCGCACTCGATGGGGAGCACGCCGGGCTCGTCGGGCGAGAGGTAAAACTGGGTGGGGCTGTCGCCGAGACGCGCGATGCCGATGGAGGGGTGGATCTTGAAGGAAGTGGGCATGGGAGGACGGGCGGAGCGGGGTTCAGTCGAAGAAATTCAGCGAGACGGCATCGAGGCGGAGGACGTCGGGGCGGGCGTGGCCGTCGGGGCCGATGACGACGACGTGGATGTGGAAGTCGGTGGCGCCTTTCTCGCGCAGGCGGCGGATGGTCGCGGTGGCGTCGAGGTGGACGTTGCCCGGGGTCTTCGGGTGGCGGTGGCGGAGGTCGCCGGGCGGGCGCGGGCCGGCCGGGGGCAGGCAGTGGCCGGGGCCGCCGATGCAGGGTCCGCCGAACATGGCGAAGTGGCCGACGTAGTGGTCGTTGCCCCGGGTCGGCGTGTTTTCGTCGGCGTCGGGCTCGTTGAGGAAGACGCGCAGGATGCCGCCGCCCTCGGTGGAGTGGCGGATGCCGTGGAGGCGGACCTCGGCGCGCGAGTGCTTTTGCAGCGTGTGGCGGGCGAGGTGGGCCTTGGCGGACTTGAAGCGGACGAGCGGGGTGGTGGGGTCGGGGCTCTCGAAGACGCTGGCGGCGAGCTGATATTCGTAGCCGAGTTTTTCGGCGCTGATGGTGTCGGAGACGTCGAACTCGAAGGGCGGGAGGATGGAGGAGAGGTTGTCGGGGTTGAGCCCGGGGTGGCGTTTTTGCCAGGCGTCCCAGAGGCGGTCCACGTTGCTGTGGTGGGCCCAGAAGAGCGGGTCGCGCGTGGTGGTGCTGTTGGAGAACATGTCGCCGTAGAGCGGCTCGACGCGGTTCTGGGGATTGTCGCCCTGTTTGAAGTTGGGGTTCTGGCCGCCGGAGAAGAGGTGGAGGAGGTTGTGGACGTTCTCCAAGGCGCCGAAAAACTGGTTGTCGGCGGGGCCGCTGCCGAAGGCGTAGAAGGTGTCGATCTGCAGGAGGCGATCCATGTCCTCCGGGTGCGGGTAGTTCTCGAAAAGGACGGAGCTGCCGCCGGGCCAGCGTTGGCGGTGCCAGAGGGGATTGGTCGCCTCGAGGGCGGCGAGGATCGGCTCGTTGTCGGCCGGCGTAGTGCTGTATTGGATACCGGCGGCGGCGAAGAGGCGCGGGGCGGAGTTGTAGGTTTGGCCCTTGATCGCGGCGAGTTTTTGCAGGGTGTCGTCGGGGATCCTGCCCTTGAGGGCGGCGAGGGTGCCGTCGTCCACGAAACACTGGTAGGCGACGGGCACGGTGCCGTTGTCGATGGCGGGGCCGCCGGGGAAGTTCTGGTTGTCGTCGGTCCAGTCCCAGTAGGGCAGGGTGATGGTGGGGTCGATGTCCTGGAGGCGTTTCTCGAAGAGGTAGAGGTAGGCGCGGTGCCAGGGGAGAAATTCCTCCCAGTTATGCTGGCAGTTGGAGGCGTGGATGCGGGCCCAGTAGTCGAAGCTGCGCTCGTCCATGTAGTAGTCGTCGAAGCTGCGCATCTGGGTGATGGCGGCGCGCAGGCGGGCGAGCTCGTCGGGCGTGAGCGAGTTGACGTTTTTGCGCACCTTGAGGCCGTTGGACTGGATGCGTTGCGCGTTGAGGTTTTTGGCCGAAAGCGGGTGGGCCTCGTGACCGAGGCTGAGGGCGCGGAGTTTGGCGGCGTGCAGGCCGGCGGCCTTGAGGTGATGGCGGTCTTCGGCGGGGCAACCGTCGTCGATCCACTGCTCGATGAACTGGATGTCGGCGGGCGCGACGGGTTTGCCGCCCCAGGGGAGGCGGGGGAATTGGGAGCCGTCGAATGGGGCCTCGCCCTTGAGGCCCTTGACGAGGCCGGAGGCGGCGCCGCGCCCGGCGGCGCCGGCGGACCCGGAGCAGCAGGTGGAGCCGGAGGAGGCGGCGGCGGGCGGCGGGGCGGACATCGCGCCGCCGGCGCCGGAGGGGCAACCGCAGGGGGAGGCGCCGCCACCCGGGCCGGACGCGGGCGCGGGGGAGGTTTCGCCGGGGGCGGGGGCGATCATGCGCACGCCGTAGATCTGGAGCGTGAGCAGCTCGGGGAGGGGCAGTTCCCAGAAGCGGTGGAAGCCCTGGTAGGACGGTTCGGCGTCGCCGGCGGCTTCGTTGAGGATGCGTTTGACGCGTTGGTAGCGGCTTTCGCCGCCGGAGTCGGCGCCGGATGCGGGGGCTGAAGGGGTGGTGGAGCTCATGGAAAGGGGCGGCGGGGGCGGGTGGATGGGCGGCCGAAAGCGAAAACGGACGGGGACGGGCTCGACGGTGGCAGGCGGGGGGACGGGGGAATCCGTTCCGACGGAACCCGCGCGAAGTGCGGCGGGGAAAGGCCTCGGGGCCGGACCGGATTTGCCGACCCATCATGCGAAGAGCGGAGACGGAGACGCCGGGGGCGGAACAGAATGCGGCGCGAGTAGGCCTAAGTGAACATGTTCATTTGGGCCTACCTTGTGGGCCGGGTTGTTCGGTCGCCGAGCGCACTCGACCGAGAAGCCGACCATTCGGGATGGTTGGCAACTTAGCTGCGGGTTGAGGCGAATCAGCTATTGGCTAAACGCTTCTGGAAAGAGCGTGTCCCGGATGACGACTTGAGTGCGTAGGGGCAAACACGCATCTTGCAACCGAAAAAACGCGCATAACTTGTCTCGGGAAATTTTCCCAAGAAACGAAGGGCGGAGCGGTGGGTTGGGCGGAGGGCTCGGGGCGGCGGCGGGCGCGTGGCGTGGGGCGGGGAAATTTGCGGGGCGAGAGTGGCGCGGCGGCTTGCGTGTGGGAGGGAGCGCGTGGTTGGTGCGCGAAGCCGTAACAATTCAGTCGAAAGCGGAGTAGCGAGATGAGATGGCGAGCGCATTTCGGAGGCAAGTGACCGAGGAATACCCGGAGGGTATTTCGCTGGGAGCGCGCCTCTGAAAGGTGCCGCCAGATCACCTCGATACGACCTGCTCGACTGCATTGTTACGGCTAAGAGCGAACCGCACCAATGAATGCCCAGCCTGCCACAACGATCGATCCCGCGGCGCCGGACCGTCACGTGAAGTCGCCGGCAAAGCCCGGTCGCGTGTTGGTGAGCGGCGCGTCGGGGCTGGTGGGCGGCGCCTTGGTGCCGGCGCTGAAGCGCGACGGCTGGGAGGTGCTGCGCCTGGTGCGGCGGGCGCCGCGGGACGGGAGCGAGGTCGGCTGGGAGCCGGAGGCGGGGAGGGTGGATTTCGGGGATGCGGGGGAGATCGACGCGGTGGTGCATCTGGCGGGCGCGGGCATCGCGGACGGGCGTTGGACGCGGGCGCGGAAGCGTGTCATCCGCGATAGTCGCGTGCGGGGCACGCGCGGCTTGGCCGAGGCGCTGACGGCGCGGCCGAGGCCGCCGCGCGTGGTGGTCGGCGGTTCGGCCGTCGGCTACTACGGCGACACCGGGGACGGCTGGGTGGACGAGGGCTCGCCGGCGGGAACGGGGTTCCTGGCCGAGGTGTGTCGGGAGTGGGAGGCGGCTTGGGCGCCGCTCGGGGCGGGGCGGGTGGCGGGCGCGGGCGAGGCGGCGACGCGGCTGGTTTTTCTTCGCACCGGTCTGGTGCTGGCGGCGGAGGGCGGGGCTTTGGCGAAGTTGCTGACGCCGTTTCGGCTGGGGCTGGGCGGACGCGTGGGCGACGGCCGGCAGTGGTGGTCGTGGATCTCGCGCGAGGACTTGGTGGGGGCGGTCCGTCACGCCCTCGCGGACGGGCGGGTGCGTGGTCCGATGAACGCGGTGGCTCCGGAGCCGGTGACGAACGCGGAGTTCGCGCGGGTGCTGGGAAAGGTTTTGCGCCGGCCGGCCCTGTTGCCCGCTCCGGCCTGGGCCTTGCGCGCGGCGTTGGGGGCGGGCTTGGCGGACGAACTGTTGCTGGCGAGTCAGCGGGTGCGGGCGGGGGTGCTGGGCGCGAGCGGGTTTCGTTACCGTCATGAAAATTTGGAGACGGCGTTGCGTCGGGTGCTGGCGGAGCTTTGATGGGCCGTTTTTCGCGGAAACATGCATCTTCAAACTGTGGTCATCGGTGCCGGAATAGCCGGCTTGCTCGCGGCGCGTTCGCTCCACGACGCGGGGGCGCGCGTGACCGTGCTGGAGAAAAGTCGCGGCTTCGGCGGACGGCTCGCCACGAAGCGGGTGGGGGACGCGGTTTTCGATCAGGGGGCGCAGTATTTCACGGTTCGGGATCCGCGTTTCGCGGCCTGGGTGGAGCGCTGGGAGCGGGAGGGCGTGGTGTCGCGCTGGCCGGCCGCCGACGGGACGATGCGCTACGTCGGCCGGCCGAGCATGACGGCGGTGGCGAAGTCGCTCGCCGAGGGGCTGGATGTGAAGCGCCAGCACAAGGTCACGGCGCTCGGCTGCTGCGGCGACCACTGGTGCGTCGATATCGAGGACCATGGCTGCCTGCGGGCGGAGCGGATCCTGCTCACGGCGCCGGTGCCGCAGTCGGTGGCCTTGCTCAAGGCGGGGGATTTCGTGCTGCCGCCGGAGCTGGCGACACGTCTGGCGGAGCTGACCTACGATCCGTGCCTCGCCCTGCTGGTGACGCTGGCGGGGCGTTCGCGTTTGCCGGCCGAGGGCGTGCGCCTGCGGGAGGGCGCGACGATCCGCTGGGCGGCGGACAACCAGGCCAAGGGCGTGTCGCCCAACGTGGCGGCGGTGACGTTGCACCTGTCGCCGGAGTTTTCCGCCGCCCACTACGGCCGCACGGACGCGGAGGTGCTCGAGCTGGTGCGGGCGGAAGCGGAGGCCTTGATCGGCGCGCCGATCGCGTCGGCGACCTTGCATCGGTGGAAATTCAGCCACGCGCGGGCCACGTTTGCGGAGCCGTTTGTCTGGTGGCCGGAGGAGTCGCTCGGCTTCGCCGGAGACGCTTTCGGCGGCGCGAAGGTGGAGGGCGCGGCGATTTCGGGATTGGCCCTGGCGGAGCGGGTGAAACTCGAACTGGCGTCGGGCGGCTGAACCGCGTGGTTCGGAGGGGACGCGGGGGAACGAAAAAAAACGCTTCCCGGTGATGAACCGGGAGAGATGGGGGGCGGCGGAGAGTCCTCTCCCGCGCATGGGGAGATCGATGCGGGGGCGCCCGGGAATCACCCCAGGGGAAATCCGGGCGTTCGGGGTCTAGCCCCCGGCTGTATTTCGGGGATTCCCCCAGGCCTTCCCGGGGGTCCCCAAGCGGGCATCGGGTGTGCCGTCGGGAGCGGTGGGTTAACGATTTGGGAGAAGATGAGGAAGCGACCGTCTGCCGTAAAAAGCCTCAAAAAACTAGAGTGGGGGCATGAAAACCGCCGCCACTCCCGCCCTCTTCAAGATCTTCGCCGCGGTGCTTGCGATGGTCGTCGGCGGCAGCGGCCTCGAGGCGGCGGAGAGCGTCATGCGTGGCGCGGCGGCCGTTCGGCCCGCCTCGTCGGTCAGCCTGTCGGTGGCGCTGAAGGACGCCCATCGTCTGGCGGCGCTGAAGGGGGACAAGGTGGTGCGGGTGAGCGGCACCTCGATGTTGCCCTACTTCGGCGACGGCTCGGTTTTGGTGGTTCGCGAAGCCGCTCCCGAGGCCCTGCGCGCCGGGGCGGTGGTGGTTTACAAGAACCGGTTCGGCGAGCTGATCGCCCACCGCGTGGAGGGTCGCACCGAGGCCGGTTGGACGGTGCGCGGCGCGAACAACAGCGACCGCGATTCCACCTTGGTGACGGCGGAGAATTTGGTGGGGGCGGTTTACGCCACCTTCTATTCCGACCCGAGCGTGGCGGTGGGCGAGTTCGCCCTGACCGACGCGGTGGCGGCCGGCACCCCGGTCGCGTTGGCCGCTCCGGCCCGCTGAGCGAGCGAGCTTGCTTCGGGTCGGGGAACGGGGGCCGGACCGGGAACGGGACGGAACGGGAGCTGGACGGGAAGTGAGCTGACCGGGACGGAACGGGAGCTGGACCGAAAGGGGAGCTGACCGGGACGGAACGGGAGCTGGAAGCTCCCGCTACACTGCGGTCCGGAGTAGCGGGAGCATCCTGCTCCCGTTCCGGAAAAAACCCGCCGCGTGGCGTCGGGCGAGCGGCGGGGGCGGGCGCGTGTCGATCAGATCGCGTGTATCGCGCTCTTGGATACAGCGAGGGCCGCCTCCTTCACCGCCTCGGACATGGTCGGGTGGGCGTGGATGGTGCGGGCGAGGTCCTCGGCGCTGCCGCCGTATTCCATGT
>CBINNW010000012.1:0-75660 GCA_966252115.1 uncultured Akkermansia sp. | reverse complement strand
GGCCGAATGAGCATTTCTCAAGGGCACTCACCGCGTGTCTCCAAAATGGTTCCTTTATTATGCCGAACGTCAAAGGTGAGCCACGGAGGTAGCTGGCGCGAATCGTGCCCGACCGAAGGGAGGAATAGCACGATTCGTGACAGCTACCGGAGTTGGCTCCACCGCTTTGTTAGGCTCAGTCTTATTCTTTTGATTACCAAAAGGATTCATGCGCAAAATGGTCATCTCTTATTTCCGGGCTGATGGAATAGTTTTCAGGCTGATGGTTCTGGATGCGTCTTTCGGCGGTGCCTCTCAGATGATCGACGGGCTGATGGGGTTGGGATATTTCTGCGGCGCCTCTCCGTGTCTGCTTTCAGGCTGATCTTCATTTTCTTGTTTTACTATTCAGCACAACGAGAACCCAAGCGCTGAGAACAGATGCAAGGCCCAATAATAAGAAAACCATTCCCGCATCCCGAAAATCTACGTTTGATTCACTTCCGAACACGATTCTGTATATTATACTTGGCATCTGCTCCCCGAATATCACCATAACGAGACCGCCGATAAGCAATCCGGCCGTTTTACTTTCTGGTGTCGCAAGCCGATCCATGACCACCGTGAGGACGCCCACGAAAAACAACACAAAGCCGGATGCGGGTCTAATCACAGTGTAGTCCATCGTCGAAAGAGACGATAAAATGAATAAAACAACGCCAAGGCCAATTGCTGCGACGCCGCTTAAAGTCACGATTCTCATGTTCATAGATACCTAACGCATCATTTCCGTATTTAGGCGGGACGACAAGAGCTCTGTTGGCTTGGGGTTCGTTTTGCCTAACGTCAAAGGTGAGCTACGCATGCGCTTGGCGCGAGGTGTGCGCAAGCACAACTCGTGACAAGCGTAGGCGTTAGCTCCACCGCTTGGTTAGGCTCATTTGACTTTCTGATCGAACGGCTTCCGGAACTCAGCTGCTTCTTGTTCGAGAAATGCCCCGCGCTCCGTCTGCCTAGAAATGTATCGTTTTCCATTTTCATCGAATCACTTGCGAGCCAGATCGCGTCTCGACATGAAGACGCATCGTGCTCCGCCTGCTCGCCAAAGCTTCGCTTCCCGCTCTTGCGGCTCCGCTCCAAAAGGACGCGGCCTCGCCTACGCATGCGGACCTTAAAACGGCGGCAGTCCTGCGGTGTTTTAATGCGGCGCCTCTCCGCCTCGTCTGAGCAGTTGCATATGCCTCAAGTTCCCTTGAAAACGCCTCATTCGCCAAGGTTCGAAATTTTAGGTGACGCCTCAGCAACATACGCCTCTTCAATGCCTAACGTCAAAGATCAGCCATGGAGGTAGATGGCGCGGCTCGTGCGAAAGCACGAGCCGTGACAGCTACCGGAATTGGCTGCATCGCATTGTTAGGCTCATTTTCTGTTCTTATTGCCTCTTATCTTCTCAATAATGTCATGCACGAGGCTGCCAAAAACTATAGGTCCACCAATCAGATAGAATGCCCAACGGAGAAAGAAACCCCCGACAAAAATGCGCCGCGAGCCCGTCCATTCTGTCGTGTCTCCGACGTCAAGATATCTGAACATCCAATTGTCGCTGCCAGTCAGGATCGTTCCGCTTTCGGTCTTGATCTGAACTTCCCATGGGCGCTTCCAAGTGCCTCCGTTGGAATAGCCGGAGACAACGGCAGGTTTCGATCCCGCTAACTCGGCAGCCCATCTTTCTGGGAAATCCATCCAAGTTACGAGAGCAAGCAGAGGCAAGGCCCACACTGTTTTCATGTTCTTCTGCCTAACGCTCAAGATCAGCCACGGAGGTAGCTGGCGTGACTCCGGCGTAAGCCGGAGGCATGACAGCTACCGGAGTTGGCTGCATCGCCTTGTTAGGCTCTTTTATTTTATTATACATCCGCACTAAAACTCACCTTAAATTCGCTGACTAACTTCATGAGTTCGCCATGCGCTCCTTCTGCAATCCTCTTTCCTTGGTGCATAAACGCAAACGAATCATCTAGCTCCTGCTGCGATTGATAATCCGCAATCGCTTGGAAGCGGAGTAAACCTTGGAAGCTGGCTGGATTCGTGACTCGCATGATGCGATAGCTTCGCAACTTTTTTTCGGTCTGTAGTTGCTGGAAAAAACGATGTGCGGAATCGATGAGTTGCGAGTCGTCGACTCCAGGCTTAGGGGTGAAAAAGACGTGGTATGAAATCATGGTTTGTTGCTGCCTAACGTCAAAGATGAGCCGCGGAGGTAAATGGCGCGAGCCCTGCGTCAGCAGGGATCGTGACATTTACCGGAGTTGGCTCCATCGCTTTGTTAGGCTCAGTTTTCATTTTTCTTTGCGGTTCCATAGGCAGACGCTAAGCGCAAAAAAATCTCCCCGAAAGAGATAATAAAATCTGCGGGCTATATCTAGCATGCCCAACGATTCGCCGACTAGCTGTGACGTCAATTCCTCAAAATCCGCATCTTTATATTCTGAATAGGTAACATTTCCGCGATTCGACAGCTCGATTAGCCAAGTCGGTCCGTCATCTAATCCGCGTCGAAGCGCAACGCTTCCATGCTCGCCATCATCTTGATGGCTCCGAAGATCGCGTATCGCCTCGTCGATCTGCGATTCAGTCGGCGTTCGGACGTCACGGCCTAGACGATCCGTAAGAATGATCCAAGGTTCGGTTTTCATGATTTCTGCCTAACGTTGTGTAGTCTGAATTTGGTAAGGAAAAGTGGGAAAAATCCTGCTAAACTGGAAAAAAGTGGACTTTTTAGGGAATCCCACTTCTTCAGGCAGGATAAGTAATGTTGCTGACCTGTCGTGTGGCAAGGTTTTTTTCTGCCTAACGTTTTGTAGGCGGAGGAAGGTGTAAAATAAGCTGAGATACGCAAGTAATTCCGGAGTTCGAGAGGCTAAATTAGCTGCATGCAAACCGGAGCTTGGTGGACTTTTGAGCGATTTTCACTTCGGCTTTTTCTGCCTGCCTAACACTCAAGCTCAGTAGAGCGAACCCCGTCCCCTGGACAGGTCGGCGTGGTTTTTAGTTATGGTTTGGGTTCTCTGACGGGAAGAAGATTCAGAGCGGGCCGCCGTTAAGCGGCCTGTTTGGGTTGATGGTGGGCGTGGTAGATCTCGCCCGGGATGGCGTGAACGTGGGCGGAGTGTGGACGGTGATCGTTGTAGAAGGCGAGGTAGGCGCCGATCTGCCTGAGGGCGTCCACCACCGATTCGTAGCACTTCAGGCAAACCTCCTCGTGATTGAGGCTGCGCCACAGCCGCTCGACGAAGACGTTGCCCAAGCACCGGCCCTTGCTGGCTGGCATTCGCGCCGCAGTTGTAACCCCAGCAAACCTTCAAACGATCCTCCTTGCTGGCGCAACCCCGTGAGGCCGGACGATTGGCTATCTCTATCCGGCCCTCGAACCTCAACGCGGGATTTCGGTTGAAAGCCCGGGGACGCTCCCCCCCAAAAACATCACACCACCGACAACAAAAAGCGCCCGGTCTCACGGGGAGACCGGGCGCCGGAAGGCTTTGACTTTTTGAACCTGTAAGCTCGTGCGGTTGGTGAAAACCGCGCCGGGATTTACTTCTTGTCGGAAGCGGCGTCCAGGAGGTCGCCGAGGTTCATCATGTCGCCGGAGCTGTCGCGGTTGAGCGCCTCGTAAACGGAGGTCTCGGCGGCGAGCTGGTCGGCGCTGTAGTTGGCGGCCTTGATCGAGAGGCCGAGGCGGCGCTCTTCGCGGTCGATCTTGACCACGCGGGCGGTGACTTCCTGGCCGGGCTTGAGGTGATCCTTCACCTTCTCGATGCGCTCCTCGCTGATCTGCGAGATGTGCACCAGACCGTCGATGCCGTCCTTCAGCTCCACGAAGGCGCCGAAGGTGGTGATCTTGGACACGGTGCCCTTCACGACGTCGCCGATCTTGAAGTGGCTGTCGATGTCGGACCACGGATCGTCGGCGAGCTGCTTCATGCCGAGGCTGATGCGCTGCTGGGCCGGATCGACGTCGAGAACGATGGCGTCCACTTCGTCGCCCTTCTTCAGGACCTCGGACGGGTGGTTGACCTTGCGGTTCCATGTCATGTCGGAGACGTGGACCATACCGTCGATGCCTTCCTCGAGTTCGATGAAGGCGCCGTAGGTGGTCATGTTGCGCACCTTGCCGCGGACGCGGGCGCCCATCGGGTAGTTGTGGCGAACCATGTCCCAAGGGTTCGGCTCCAGCTGGCGGAGGCCGAGGGAGATCTTCTGCTCGTCCTTGGCGACGCCGAGGACGACCGCGTCGAGCTCCTGACCAACCTTGAGCATCTCGGAGGGCTTGGTGATGCGCTTGGTCCAGGACATCTCGGTGATGTGCACGAGACCTTCCACGCCGGGCTCGATCTCGATGAACGCGCCGTAGGGGACGAGGTTGACGACCTTGCCGTGAACCTTGGCGCCGACCGGGAACTTGTGCTCGATCTCGTCCCAGGGGTTCTTGGTGGTCTGCTTGAGACCGAGGGAAACGCGCTCTTTCTCGCGGTTGACCTCGATGATCATGACCTGGATTTCCTCGCCCTGCTTCAGCACCTCGGAGGGGTGCGCGATGCGGCCCCAGCTCATGTCGGTGATGTGCAGCAGGCCGTCCATGCCGTCGAGGTCGATGAACGCACCGAAATCGGTGATGTTCTTGACCACGCCCTTGCGCACCTGGCCGGGCTGGATGGAGTCGAGGAGCGCGCGGCGCTTCTCGCCACGCTGCTGCTCGATGAGCTCGCGGCGGGAGAGGACGACGTTCTTGCGGATCTGGTCGATCTTGATGACCTTGAAGTCGTAGGTCTGGCCGACGTATTGATCCAGGTTCTTGGGGGGTTGGATATCGACGTGCGAGGCCGGGATGAAGGCATCGACGCCGATGGAGATGATGAGGCCGCCCTTGACCTTGGCCTTGACGCGGCCGGTGGCGACGGAGCCCTCGGGGAACTTGGTGAGGATGTTGTCCCAGTTCTTCTTCTGTTCGGCCTTGTCGTAGGACAACACGGGCTTGCCGGTCTTGTCCTCGAGCTTCTCGACCAGCACCTCGATGGTGCCGCCGATTTGGAGCTCGCCGATGTCGATAAACTCGTTGGCGGGGATGATGCCCTCGGATTTGCCGCCGATATCGACGACGACTTCGTTCTGGCGGATTTCGGTGATGACGCCGGGGACAATCTTGCCCTCCTGGAGCTGGCTGAGGCCGGACTGGGCCAGCAGCTCTTGCATGATGGAACTCATAACTACGGGGTTTGCGTTTCTTCGTCGCCCCGCTCCGGAGACGCCGTCGAACCGCGGGCGCTCCTTGCGGAACGCGGGTTGAAGGTTTCTGACAATTGAGAGGGCCGATGGGAGCGACGCGGCGTCACCGGCCTGACCAAAGAAAATGCCGCGAACGGTCAACGTCGCCCACCCTCCCCCACTCCGGCAAGGGGAAAAACACTCGATGACACTCGATGAAAAACGCCGTGATCCGCCGCGCGCGAGCCTCGGCGGCTTTTGCCGGAAGGGTGCTGGAAGCTCCCTCTACTCAACCCCGGAGTGGCGGGAGCATCCAGCTCCCGCTCCCGCTCAGCCGGATTTTCCGCCCTCGGCCAGACCTGCCAGCCAACCGAGCAACCCCTGCAACTCGCCCTGCAGCAAGGGCGCCCCGGGCCGTTCGGCGCCGAGCTGCTCACGTCCGAGTTTGACCAGTTCCTCGGGAGCATCGCCCGGCGTCCACACTCGCCACACCCGCTCGCAGGCCGTCGCCGGCGCCACGCCGCCGCCCGCCACGCCACCAGCCTCCTCAACCGCTCGCGCCGCGAGCAAGGGCAGCCACGCGTCGCAAATGAGGGTGTCGAGCCGGCTGCCGCCCAAGGCGTCCCCGCAAACCGCCGCGGCCCACCGGGCCCGCAACCGCGCCACCCAGCCTCGCGGCGGTCGCGTGTCCCCGGCCTCCGACAGCTCCGACACCGCGCTCACCAGCCGCGGTGTCCAGGCGGCCAGATTCTCCGGCCAGGCCGGCCGGGCCGCGACCCAGGCGGAATACTGGGCGAGGCGGCGACGCGGCTGGTTGGCCGGCCGCACGCCGGCGCGTATCCAATCGTTTGTTACGGCCGTCAGTTCGTCGAGCCAGACCTCCGTCGCCATCGCCGCCTCTCTCTTCGCCGTCTCACCCGTCGTCGCGGTCGCCACAACGCGGCGCGCCCGCCAGGTCGCCAAAGGAAACGCCTCCGCCACCGCCAGCATCGGCATCCGGTTTGGCCGATAACCGAGCACTTCGAGCGCCGCGTGGTGACACGCCTCCTCCCACCCGAGACGCCCGATCCGGCTCGCCGCCAGGGCCACCTTCGCGCGCCAGCGCCGTTGCGCCTGCCGCTCCACCTCCTCGCGCAGGCGTTCCGGCGGCACCGCGATCAGGGCTTCGCGCAGCTGGCTGAAGGGCCGCCCGGCGATGCCTTCAACCGCAGCCTCCTCCGCGTAAGCCTCGAGGTCGCGCTCCAACAGCGGCAACAACTCCAGGATCGGAATGCCCTGCCCGCCAGAGCCCCGCGTCCACTCGCGCATCGAGGGGAAAAGCACCACGTGCAGGCACACGTGATCGTAGGCGGGATCCGCCGCGTGACCATGGGCGTCCCAATCCGTCGCCCGCAGATGCACCTCCACCGCGCCGCGCACCGTCTCGCACGCCGGCCCTTCGCCGATCTCGATCTCGGCGTCGGAAAAATCCGGACCGGCCAGGCGGTTCCAACGCCCGCGTCGCCGCAATCGCAGCGCCCGACCGTCGCGCAGCCGAAGCGCCCGCCGGTCGAAATCTCCCCGCAGCCAGATCTGTTGCAACAAGCGCTCGGGAAACGAAAACGCCCCGTGCAAACCCGGCAGCTCGGCGACCGCGTCCCGATTCTCCGCCTCGCCGTTTGCGGCCTCCGCCCGGTCCCGTCCCGCCATGCCGACGCCGCTCATCGCCGCCCCTCCCCGCGTGCGTCCGGCGACGGCGCGGCGCCGGTCCGCCAGCGCCTCGCCTCCGCCGCGTTTGTCCGAGCCACCGCGCGAGCCCCCTGCGTATCCGCCGCCTCGATACGCGCCAGCAGTTCCTCCGGGGAGCAGGACGCGGCGCCGGCCGCCTCCACCGTCTCACGCTCGGCCCGGTCGGCGGTGACCACCAGACAGGCCCCGGGCTCGGCCGCCCGCGAAACGAGTTGCTCGATCACATCGTCCGCCGTCGCGCCCGCCGGCGTGTGCAGGCAGGCGAAATCCGCCGCGCCGCCCACCGCCTCGACCGAGAGCTCGGGGCCGCGTCCGTCGAAGACCACCGTGACGCGCCACGCGCCGAAATCGTGCAGGACCGCCAGCCGGCGCAGCAGCAGGGCCTTGGCCGCCTCGCGATCCCGCCGGGCCAGCGCCCGCGTGTCCGGCCAGGCCTGGAGCACATTGGAGCCATCGACGAGCAGGTGCGTGGGAGGCTTCGACATGGGAGGGAGTTGCGCGGGAAACTCCGAAATCGGCGGAGCCGCCGCCCGGGGGCAAGGCCGGATGCGCTTGCCGGAACTTTTTCCGCCCCGATTGTTCGCGACCATGCATCCCTCCACCGTCGGCAAACTCGTCGGCTCCGTCATCCTCATCCTCGTGCTCGTCATCGCCGCCTCGCAGGCGACCTACGTAGTGCAGCCCGGCACGCGCGGCGTGCTGGTGACGCTGGGCAAGGTCTCGCCAGCCCCCCTGCTCGAAGGTTTCGGCACCAAGGCGCCCTTCATCTCGCATGTGCTGCCCGTGCTGGTGCGCCAGCAGACGCGGGACCTGCCCTCGGAGTGCTACTCCTCCGACCTCCAGCAGGTGAACATGCAACTGCGCGTGCTCTACCGCGTGCCCGAGGCCTCGGTCGTGAAAATCTACCAGGACTACGCCGGCGACCCCTTCGACAGCCTGGTCGCGCCGCGCGTGCAGGAAGCCCTGAAGGAAGTCACCGCCCTGCAAAGCGCCGAGCAGATCGTGAAGAAGCGCGAGGAGATCAAAACCCGCGCCCTCGAGGCCACGCGCGAGAAAATCGACGAGCTGCTCATCATCGAGGACATCGTGCTGGAAAACATCACGCTTTCGAAGGAGCTCGAGGCCGCCATCGAGTCGAAGATGGTGCAGGAACAGGAGGCGGCGAAAGCACGCTTCACCCAACAAAAGGCCCAGATCGAGGCCGACACCGCCATCATCAAGGCCAAGGGCGAGGCCGAGGCCATCCGCATCCGCGGCCAGGCGCTGCAAGACACGCCCGGTCTCATCCAGCTCCAGATCGTGGAAAAATGGGACGGCCGCGCGCCGCTCGTGGTGGGCGGTTCGGGCGGCGGTTCCGGCGACTCCGCCACCAATCTGATTCTACCCTTGGGCAACCTGATCCCCGCTTCCGCCGCGACAGGCGCGAACCCCGGCGGAGCGGCCGCTCGGCGCTGAGGTTCCGCACCTCGTCTCGTCGTAAACAACCGATCATCCCCGCGCGCCCCCCACCGACCGCCGCGCCCCTCGTCTCACGCCGCCATGCCGCAACGTCCGATGCGCAACATCACACCGCGTCCGCCGCTTCCCGCGCGGCTGCTCCGGGCGCTCGCCTGGGTGGCGGCGGCGGCGCTGATCGTGACCCTGTGCCTATTGTTCCCGCGCATGCTCGCCTTCGTGGAGCTGGCCAGCCGCGAGCTGCGTTACCTCTGGTGGCTGGTCCTGCTGGCGGCGCTGGGCGTCTATTTCTTTTTCTTCTTCGGCCGGAAAAAGGACTGAGCCCGAAAGCCCGAGGCTCCCGCGCGCGCTCGCTTCTCTCCTCGCTCTCCCGCGCGCCAAACCCCGCGATCCGGCGCGCAGGTCGTCCGCCGCTCCTCGGATCGGTGAGCACGGCGTGTCCTTGGTGCAAAAAACAGCAAGACGGGCTCGACCACTTTCTTGGGGCCGTTACCGATGTGCAGCCCTCCCACGCACCCACTCCACTTCGGTAACTGATGAACCCGCCCCCCGTCCGCGTTATCCTCTTCGGCCTAGGTTTCGCCGCTCTCGCCGCCGTTGGACTGACCTTGATCCTGGCATCCAAACCCGGCCGGCCCGTCTCGACCCCGCCCACCGCCTCCTCGTCGGACCCGCGCCTGAACGCGGGTCCGGAACTGTCCCCCGAAGAAGCCTCCTCGGGCTGGTCCCATGAGGACGTCTTCCGCCGCGCCTTCTGGCGCAAGCCCGTCGAGGGCGACAAAATCATCCATTCCTGGCGCAAGGAGATCCTCAGCGACGACGGCTCCAAGGTGGAAACCTGGCAGTGGTTCATTCAACTCCAGCCCAGCACCGTCCTGCTCGAGGCCCTGCGCGACCCCAAGGTTTACGGCCTGATGCCGATGCCCGAAGGCTCCACCCCGACGGTGGACCTCGGCGACACCGCGCTTCCCCCGGAGTGGTTCCCCATTCAGGCGCGTCCCGAGTTCGAGGTCCTGAAGCACCCGAGCGACGGCATGATCGTTTTCTACGACCCGGCCGCCAAGATGCTCTACGCCGCCGACCGCGGCCACGGCTTCGCCTCGCCCTGGCAATAAACGCCCCGGCGCCCCCCCCGCCCCCGCCATGCCCACGCGGCATTTGATCTTCCGTTTGTTCGTGTGTTTCGTGCCCCGGTTCTTCGACTGAAACCAACATGTCCGCATCCAAAGACCGCATCCTCTCCCGCGACGTAGTCGTCACCCAGATTCCCTCGGGCGACAAACACACCCTCTTCGCCGGGGCCAAGGTGTTTATCCATCAGGTGCTTGGCGGCACCTACACCGTGCAGGGCGACGCCGGTCTCTACCGCATCGACGGCAAGGACGCCGACGCCATCGGCGAACAGGTCGTCGATCAGTCCGTGCAGGCCACCACCCTGGCCGACGGCGCGCCCGATCCCGAGGCGCTCTGGGACCAGCTTCGCAAAGTGTATGACCCCGAGATCCCCGTGAACATCGTGGACCTCGGCCTCGTTTATTCGCTCGACGTCACCAGGACCGAGGCCGGCGCCTACAAGGCCGACGTCGCCATGACCCTCACCGCCCCCGGCTGCGGCATGGGCCCCGCCATCGCCGAAGACGCCAAAGGCAAACTGCTCCTCGTCCCCGGCCTCGGCGAGGCCGAGGTCCGCATCGTTTGGGAACCGGCCTGGAACCAATCCATGATCTCGGAAGAGGGTAAAATGAAGCTCGGCCTCATCTGAGGCCGTAGCGATGCAGCCCTTGGCCGCAAACCGCGTTTTGCCCGTAAAGGGCAAAAAACAGGGCCAGCAGTGCGGTGTGCCAGAAATATCTGGTCATTATTCCGCAAGTTTCGAACTGGTCGGGAGCGCATGCGTCCCGCGTGCCGGTGAGAGCGTCCCGCTCTCACCTCCGGAACAGCGGGCGAGACGCCCGCTGAAGCACCCGGGACGGGTGCGCTTCCCCGGACCTTTCGGAGCAGGGATTTTGTTCAGTCACCTGGCGGTCACCACACGAGAAATCGAAAGCGGATGGCGCCGACTGGCGACACATCCAGGATCAATTCCGGCGCGCCCAGAAGCCGTCCGGATGCTTCGCCGCCTCAGCCGCGTAGAGCGGTGCGCGTCGCTTCAGGAATGCCGCCAGCAGGCCGTCGCCCCAGCGGTCGTGTCGGGTCCCCTCGCGGTCGTCACCAAGGAGAGCCCGCGCCGCCAGCACGCCGGATTCGAGCGCGGTGGCGACACCGGAGGAGCCGATGGGGTCGAGCTTGAGCGCCGCGTCGCCGGCGGCGACCCAACGCGAGCCGCGCCTCCGGGCCAGCCCGGACACGCCGACGTGAATGCTTTGGATTTCCCCGGCTTGGAGGCGGGGATCGAGCCTCTCGCCCAGGCGGGTGCCGCGCAGGAGCGTGTTCCAGCGCGCCGGATCGGACGGCGCGAGGCGGCGGCTGCCCTCCGCGTCGGTCAAAAAACAGGCGATCGTCGTTCCCGCCTCGCCCGGACAGAGATACCACCAGCCCTCTTTCCCCGCCTCGACATGCAGCAGGCGGGATTCGAGCGCGACGGGCAGCCGCGACCAGTGGCAAACCAGCGAATCGAGGGTCTCCGGCTTTTGCCCGGTGACGCGGCCCGCCCAGGCGGGGGAACCGGTGGCGATCACCAGCCCGCCGCCGACACCGGGCCGGCGGCGGTGGCCACCTCTCCCCCGCCGCACCTCCCCGCCTCAGCCCACCCGCCCCACGCGGTTCGCCCCGACCAGGCGGCTGATGCCCACGAAGAGCGTCTCGCCGAAGCTCAGCGCGCGGTTCGGCCGGTGCGCGACCACCCACTCCCGGATCGGCGCGTTTTTGCCCAGCGGCAGCGCCACCAGCAGCCCCTTGTCCAGCTCGTCGGCCGCGATCCAGCGCGGGAAAATGCCCACGCCGATGTCGAGCCGCACCAGCTCCTTGATCACCTCCTCGTTGCCGATCTCGATGAAGGGGTGGATCGCGAAGCCCTCGCGCCGCAGGTAGTCGTCGATCAGCCGCTTGGTCAGCGAGCGGCTCTCCGCCAGCACGAAGCGCTGGTTCGGGATCGTCGCCCGGTTCACCTTCCCCGCCCGCGCCCACGCGTGCATCGGGTTCACGATAAAGGCCAGCTCGTCCGTCCCCACGTCCACGCAGTGCAGACCACGATGCTCCGGCGTGCGCGGACTCAGCCCGAGATCGATCCGCCCCTCCGCCAGATCCTGCGCCACCACGCTCGCCGCCGCCTGCGTGATCTGGATCGAGACGTCCGGGCAGCTCTCCTTGAATTCGCGAATCACCGCCGGCACGAGGTATTGGCACGCCGTCGGGCTCGCCCCGATGCGCAGCCGCCCCTGCCGCCAATCCCGCCCCTGCCGCGCCAGCGCGGGCAAATTTTCCAAACCTTCGAGCAACTGCTGCGCCTCCGGCAAAAACCGCGCGCCCTCGCGGCTCAGGGTCAGACTGCGCGTCGTGCGCTCGAACAGCGCGCAGCCCAGCGACTCCTCGAAAACCTTCAGGGCGTGCGACACCGCCGAGGGCGTGAGGTGCAGTTCACGCGCCGCCCGCCGCATGTTGCCCGCGCGGGCGACGGAGACGAAGACCCGCAGATGCCGCGATTCGACCAAGTCCTTCATGAAACGCGCCGGCGAGCAGCCTGCGTGCCCCGCCGCTTCGATTGTGCGATTCGGCTCACCAATCGGGCAAAATAGTTTCGCCGTCTAAAATTATCCGCCGCCCCGTCGCGGCACCTGCCCTGCTCGACGCCGCGTCATGCCGAGCCGCGTCGCCACCGCCAAAGCCACCCCGCCCGCCCCGCCGCGTGCGTCGCGCCGCATCACCATCGGCTACGTGCCGCTCACCGACTGCGCCCCGCTGGTTGTCGCGCACGAGCTCGGTCTCTTCGTCCGCCACGGCCTCGACGTCCGCCTCTCCCGCGAGGCCGGCTGGGCCACGGTGCGGGAGAAGATGCTCCACGGCGAACTCGACGCCGCCCACGCCCCCGCGAGCATGGTGATCGAGATGAGCCACGGCCTCGACGTGCCGGCCGTGCCCAGCCTCGCCGGGCTCGTCCTCGCCCACAACGGCAACGCCATCACCCTCTCCAACGAGCTGCGCGAGCTCGGCGCGCACGACGCCGCGTCCCTGCGCGAGGTCATCCGCCGCCACGCCGGCCGCCGCCGCTTCACCTTCGCCGGCGTGCTCAAGTATTCATCCCAGCACTACCTGATGCGCCGCTGGCTGCGCTCCGGCGGCATCGACCCCGACCGCGACGTGGACATCGCCATCGTGCCGCCGCCGCTCGTCGCCGATTGCATGGAGCAGGGCCACCTCGACGGCTACTGCGTCGCCGAGCCCTGGAGCTCCGTCGGCCTGCTGCGCGGTGTCGGCTGGTGCGCCACGCTCAGCGCCGACCTCGACCCCATGCACCCCGAAAAGGTCTTCATGGTGCGACGCGAGTTCGAGGACGACCGCCACGAGGAACACCTGCGCCTCATCGCCGCCCTCGTCGAGGCCGCCCGCTGGTGCGACCAGCGCGCCAACCGCCCCGCCCTCGCCGAACTCCTCGCCTCGCCCGCCTATCTGGGCGCCCCGGTCGTCGCCCTGCGCAACGCCCTCATCGGCCCCTACCGCATGGGCGAGGACCACACCACCGACGCCTCGCGCGCCATCGTGTTTCACGACGACGAGGCCTCGCGCCCCACCCCGGCCAAGGCCCGTTGGGTGCTCGACGAGATCCGCCGCCACGGCCTCGGCCCCGCCCTGCCCGCCCTGTCCGACCCGCACCTGCGCACCCTCTACCGCGAGGACCTCTACGACCAGGCCCTCGCCCTCCTGCCCGCCGCCGCCTGAGCCGGCCACGCCCGCCCCTCGCACCGCCGCGCCCGCCGCGCCCCGCCCCGATTTCCCGTCCAGTCCACCGCAACCCACACGCCACGACCCACGCCACCCATGAGCATTCGCCGCCTCCCCTCCGCCCTCGACCCCGACACCGCCCTCGCCGGCTCGCCCCGTTGCCAACGCGTGCCCGCCGACAGCGCCACCGCCGCCGCCAACCTCGACTTTGAGCAACGGCAGAGCGCCGACTTCCGCGGCCTCCAGTCCCGCGGCTGCGTCCACCGCACCGACCAGCCCTGCGCCGACTGCGCCGGCCCGCGCTTCACCGGCGACCGCATCGCCGCGCCCGACGATCTGCTCGCCGCCAGCGTCGAGCACGCCCTCATCCGCGCCATCTTCCCGCACGACGCCACCCGCCGCGAGTTCCTGCGCCGCGTCGGCCGCACCGGCGCCGCCGCCCTCATCGGATCCATGTTCTCCATGGACATGCTCAAATCCCTCGCCGCCGAGCCCATGAAGGCCGGCGAGATCGAAAAGCCGGACCTCTCCATCGGCTTCATCCCCATCACCTGCGCCACGCCCATCATCATGTCGGAGCCGATGGGGTTTTATAAAAAACACGGCCTCAACGCCAAGGTCCGCAAGGCCGCCGGCTGGGCCGTCGTGCGCGACTGGGCGATCAACGGCGAGGTGGATGCCGCCCACATGCTCAGCCCCATGCCCCTCGCCATCACCGCCGGCGTCGGCTCCCGCCCGATGAATTTCCTCATGCCCGCCGTGGAGAACATCAACGGCCAGGCGATCACCCTCCACCTCAAGCACAAGGACAAGGTCAAGGGCCCGCAGGACATGAAGGGCTTCCGCTTCTGCGTGCCCTTCGACTACTCCATGCACAACTACCTCCTCCGCTACTATCTCGCGGAGGGCGGCGTCGATCCCGACAAGGACGTGTCCATCCGCGTCGTGCCGCCGCCCGAGATGGTGGCCAACCTCAAGGCGGACAACGTGGACGGCTACCTCGCCCCCGACCCCTTCAACCAGCGCGCCGTGTATGAAAACTGCGGATACATCTTTAAGCTGACCAAGGAGATCTGGCCCGGCCACCCCTGCTGCGCCTTCGCCATCTCCGAGGAGTTCACCAAAAAATATCCCAACACCTTCATGGCCCTCTGGCGCTCGATCATCGAGGCGACCTACTTCTCCTCCGATCCCGCCAACCGCGACGAGATCTCCAAGGCCATCTCGCCCGCCAACTACCTCAACCAACCCGAGGTGGTCCTCAAGCAGGTGCTCACCGGCCGCTACGCCACCGGCCTCGGCGGCATCGCCAACGAACCCGATCGCATCGACTTCGATCCCATGCCCTGGACCGCCATGGCCAAGTGGATCCTCTCGCAGATGGTGCGCTGGGGCCAGATCGCACCCGGCACGGATTTTAACCAACTCGCCGCGCAGGTGTATCTGGAGGCGGGCTGCGCCGACCTCATCAAGGACATGGGCATGACGGTGAAAAAATCCACGCCCACCGGCTACACGATCATGGGCAAGGCCTTCGATCCCGCCGATCCCGTCTCCTACGCCAAGAGCTTCGCCATCACCCGCGTCTGAAGCCGCGCCCCGGGGAAGACGGACATTTTTGTCCGTCCGTCCGTCCGCCTTTCGCGCGGCGCCCGAACCACGGAGCACGGACATTCCTGTCCGTGCCCGGACGGCGGACAGGAATGTCCGCCGTCCCCCTCCCCCGCCCCCCCTCCTCCCTCAGCTCGACTTCCACCCGCGCCTCGCACGCATGCCCAAAACCCTCGACAAACTCACCGCGCGTTTCGCGCCCTACGCGCTGACCCTGCTCTTCGCGGTGCTCTTCATCGCCATCTGGGCCTCGGCCACGCGCGCCCCGCGTTTCGACGCCGACGGTCGCCCGCCCGACGAGATCGAACTGCTCGAACTCAACGGCGACATCGTGCGCGACGAAGCCGGCGCCTGGATCTATAATCCCGCCAAACGCGACGGCCTGCCCGGCCCCGGCGCCGTCTGGCGAAAGATCCGCACCGAGCTCGGCGAGGCCTTCGTGAAAAAAGGCACCAACGACCACGGCATCGCCTGGCTCATCGCCTACACCCTCGGACGCTTTTTCACCGGCTTCGCCGCCGCCTCCGTCGTCGCCATCCTGCTCGGCGTTGTCATCGGCCTGTCGCCCCTGCTCTACCGCGCGCTCAATCCCTACATCCAGCTCCTCAAGCCCATCTCGCCCCTGGCCTGGATGCCCCTCCTGCTCTACACCGTCAAAGACCCCTTCTGGACCGCGATCCTCGTCGTCTTCATGGCCTCCCTCTGGCCCACGGTCGCCAACACCGCCTTCGGCGTCACCAACCTGCGCAAGGACTACCTGCGCGTCGCCGCCATGGTGGAGATGAGCTTCGCCCGCCGGCTCTTCGCCGTCATCCTGCCCGGCGCCGCGCCCACCATCATCGCCGGCCTGCGCATCTCCTTCGGCTCCGCGCTCGTCGCCGTCGTCCCCGCCGAGATGCTCCTCGGCGAGCTCGGCATCGGCTACCTCTCCTGGATCGAGTGGAACAACCTCGATGTCGCCGGCGTGCTCTTCGCCATCCTCGTGGTCGGCGTCGTCGGCGTGCTGCTCGACACCGCCTTCAGCCGCCTCGCCGCCCGCTTCACCTATCAGGAGGCCTGAGCCCGCCCGCCCGTCCCGTATTCAATGCATCAATACCTTTACATCGACCACGTCGGAAAAAGTTATCCGTCCCTCGAGCCCGACGCGCCCCGCGGCGCCAGCGTGACGGTTTTCCAGAACGTGACCTTCGAGCTCCGCAAGGGCGAGTTCATGAGCATGATCGGCCACTCCGGCTGCGGGAAAAGCACTCTGCTCAACATTCTCGCCGGTTTCGACCGTCCCAGCACCGGCGGCGTCTTCCTCGAGGGCAAACCCATCGAGAAGCCCGGCCTTGAGCGCATGGTGGTTTTCCAGGGCTTCGCGCTCATGCCCTGGCTCACCGCCTTCGACAACGTCCGCCTCGCCGTGCGCCAGGCCCACCCCGACTGGGTCGCGCCCGAAATCGACGCCTGGACGCGAAAGTATCTCGAACTGATGAATCTCACCAACGCCGCCCGCAAGCGCCCCGCCTTTCTCTCCGGCGGCATGCGCCAGCGCGTCGGCCTGGCCCGCGCCTTCGCGGTCAACCCCAAGCTCCTCCTCCTCGACGAGCCCTTCGCCCAGATCGACGCCCTCACCCGCGGCTCGATCCAGGACGAGCTCATGCGCATGTGGCAGAGCACCGGTGGCACCGTGTTCATGGTCACGCACGACGTGGACGAGGCCATTCTGCTCTCCGACCGCATCGCCCTCATGAGCAACGGCCCCGGCGCCGAGCTGGCCGAGATCATCGAGGTGGACATCCCCCGACCGCGCACCCGGGCCAGCCTGATCGACGACCCGCGTTACCTGCGCCTGCGCAACCGCATCCTCCAGTTCCTCGTCGCCGGCGCCAAACGCCCCAAGTAACCACCCAAAGTAGCGGGAGCTTCCAGCTCCCGTCTTCCGCCCCTCCAGCCCCCCGTCCTCCGGCTCCCCATCCGCCGCCCTCCGCCGCCCTCTCGCCGCCGCCCGGCCGCCGTGAGCCCCGGCCACCGCCTTGTCCGTTTTCCCCGTCCGCAAACCCGAACCACCACTCAAGCACCCACCATGAAAAAATCCGTCCTCGCCGACACCATCCTCGCCGCCAAGAGCGCCAAGAAGACCACCTGGGCCGCCATCGCCCAGGCCTCCGGGCTCTCCGAAGTCTACACCACCTCGGCCTGCCTCGGTGAAAACGCCCTGCCGCCCGAGGCCGCGCAAAGAGTCGCCGCCTTCCTCGACCTCGGCCCCGAGGTCGCCGACGCCCTCGTCGAATACGCCAACAAGGGCGAGGCCGCCTCCACCGTATCCAAAGAACCGCTACAGTATCGCTTCCAGGAGATCATCTACGTCTATGGCACGACCATGAAGGCCCTCATCGAGGAGAAGTTCGGCCCCGGCATCATGAGCGCGATCGACTTCACCATGGACATCGAAAAGGTCCCCGATCCCAAGGGCGACCGGGTGAAAGTCGTGATGAACGGCAAGTTCCTCGGCTACAAAACGTGGTGAGCCGCCGGCGCATCGTCCATCAGCGCGGCGCATCATTCCGAGAAATTGAATTCAGCGCGTTTTTGAACCACGCCATCGGCCCCGGCACCGCCAGTGCTTTTTGCGTCCCCGTTGTCCGACGGCGTCCAAGTCCTCGCCGATAGCTTCAACTACACAAACCAACGACCACTGACACGCTACATGAAACCTACACGTCTCGCCCTCCTCGCCGCCGCCACCGCCAGCGTGGCCGCCGCCCAGTCCGCCGCCCCGGCGCCCGCTCCCGCCGCCGCCCCGGCCGCGCCCGCCACCATCACCGAGGCCCTCTCCACGGGCAAGGTCTCGCTCAACGTCCGCCTCCGCTACGAAACCGTCGATCAAGACAACGCGACCGACGACGCCGACGCCCTCACCGTCCGCACCCGCCTCGGCTACAAGACCGCCGCCTACATGGGCTTCACCGGCATGATCGAGGCGCAAAACACCACCGCCATCATCGACGACTACGCCTTCCCCGGCGGCGGTGACGCCGGCCACGATGTCGTCGCCGATCCCGACATCACCGACATCAGCCAAGCTTGGCTGAGCTACAAATACGAGTCCACCACCGCCACGGTCGGCCGCCAAAACCTCGTTCTCGATAACGCCCGCTTCGTCGGCAATGTCGCCTGGCGCCAGAACTACCAGACCTTCGACTCCGTCGTCGTGAAGGACACCACCTTCGACAAGGTCTCCCTCACCTACGGCTACCTCTGGGGCATCAACCGCATCTTCGGCGACCTCGCCGCCGCCCAGCCCGACTACGATTCCGATTCCCACATCTTCAACGCCAGCTACTCCGGCCTGCCCTTCGGCACCGTCACCGGCTACGCCTACCTGCTCGACTTCGACAACGCCGCCGCCAACTCCACCGCCACCTACGGCGCCAGCTTCGTCGGCGGCACCCCGCTGAGCGACACCCTCAAACTCACCTACCGCGCCGAATACGCCACCCAGTCCGACTACGGCAGCAGCACCCTCGGCTACGACGCCGACTACTACGTCGGCGAGCTCGGCCTTGTCGTCGCCAAGAAATATGGCGCCGCCGTCGGCTACGAGGTCCTCGGCTCCGACAACGGTGTCGGCTTCAAGACTCCCCTCGCCACCCTTCACGCCTTCAACGGCTGGGCCGACAAGTTCCTGACCACCCCCGCCGCCGGCCTCACCGACACTTACGTCAAACTCTCCGCCGAGCTGCCCGCGAGCTTCAGCCTGCTCGCCTTTTACCACGAGTTCGAGTCCGACGCCGGCAGCCTGGACTACGGCGACGAGATCGACCTCCAGCTGACCTACAAGGTGAACAAAAATCTCAGCTTCCTCGCCAAGGCCGCCTTCTTCGAGGCCGGCCAGACGGCCGCCATTCCCGGAGCCGCCGGCGCCAATCAGGACACCGACAAGTTCTCCATCCAGGCCGACTACAGCTTCTAAGCTGACCTCCCCGCCCGCACCGACACCACTCCATCTCGCGCCCGGCACTCTTCCCCGACATCTCGTTTGGTTGTTCCACGAGCCGCGCCCCCATCCGGGGCGCGGTTTTTTTTGCCCGCCCGCTCGGCCCCGCCACCCGCGGGGCGGACAAAAACGACCGCTTCCGTCCGCCCATGCATCGAAACGTTTCATCCCATCGAATCCCCGCATCGTTTCTCCCAATACAATTCACTTCGTAATACCAACGCGGATACGGCCGGGCACTCGCGTTGCTAAAGGTGGCACCCGATGGCGACCCGTCCGCCCACTTCCTCCACGCTCCCCGCACCGACACCGCCCGCGCGCTCCGACCAGCCGCGCCTGGTGATCGTCGGCGCCGGCATGGTGGCATGGAAACTCTGCCAGGCCCTCTTCGCCGGTCCCACGCCCCCGCCCTGGCACGTCACCCTCGTCGGCGACGAACCCCATGCGCCCTACGACCGCGTCCATCTCACCGACTATTTTGAACGAGGCTCCGCCGACTCGCTCCTGCTCTCGCCGCGCGACTGGTATGGCGAGCGCGGCATCGTCCTCCGCACCGGCCTCGCCGCCACCCACATCGACCGCTCGCGGCGCACCGTCCACCTCTCCGACGGCACCGGTCTGCTCTACGACCGCCTCGTCCTCGCCACCGGCTCGCACCCCTTCGTCCCGCCCCTCTCCGGCGCCGACCATCCGCAGGTCTGCGTCTATCGCACCCTCGCCGACCTCGACCGCATCCGCGCCCTGGCCCGCAACTACCAGCACGCCGCCGTCATCGGCGGCGGCCTGCTCGGACTCGAGGCCGCCAAGGCCCTGCTCGACCTCGGCCTCTCCGCCATCGTGATCGAACGGGGCTCCGGCCTCATGGGCCGCCAGCTCACGCCCGACGCGTCGGCCCTGCTCCGCGCCAAGGTCGAGGCGCTCGGCGTCCGGGTGCTCACCCCGCGCGACACCCGCGCCGTGCGCCCCCTTCGCGACGGTTGCATCGAGCTCAACTTCACCAACGCCGAGCCGCTGCGCGTCGGTTTCCTCGTCATCGCCGCCGGCATCGTGCCGCGCGACGAGCTCGCCCGCGCCTGCGACCTCGAATGCCACCCGCGCGGCGGCGTGGTCATCGACGACCACCTCGTCACCTCCGACCCGCGCATCCACGCCGTCGGCGAATGCGCCTCCCACGCCGGCCTGACCTACGGCCTCGCCGGCCCCGGCTACCTCATGGCCGAGATTCTCGCCGAGCGCCTGCTGGGGGACAAAAATGTCCGCTTCCGCGGCGCCACCCTCGCCACGCGGCTGAAATTGCTCGGCGTGGACGTCTGCTCCGCCGGCGACTTCCAGAGCGAGGGCGAATCCGTCGTCCACCGCACGGCCGACACCTACCGCGAGCTTGTTTTTCAACGCGGCCGGCTCGTCGGCGCCCTCTCCGTCGGCCCCTGCCCCGAGACCGCCCGGCTCCAGGCCGCCGTGGAGGCGCGGAAGTTTTTCTGGCCCCACCGTCGTAACCAGTTCTCGGATACGGGCCTGCTCTTCGACGCCGAGGAGTCGGCCGATCCCGCGCTCTGGCCGGCCGACGCCGTCGTCTGCGCCTGCAAGGGCGTCACCCGCGGCCGCCTCACCGCCGCCCTGCGCGAGGGCTGCGCCACCGCCGACGCTCTCGCCGCCTGCACCGGCGCCTCCACCGTCTGCGGCTCCTGCCGGCCCCTGCTCGTCACCCTCGCCGGCGCGCCCGCCACGCCGCCCCGCCCCACGCTCTCCGCGCGCCTCCTTTTCGGCGTCTGCACGTTCGCCATGCTCGTCGCGCTGCTGGTCGTTTTTGCCCGTCCGATTCCGCATGGCCAAAGCGTGGAGCAACGCGCCCCGTGGGAGTTTCTCCTGCTCGATCCCTGGTGGCGCCGGGCGACCGGATTCACCGTGCTCGGCTGCGCCGTCGCCAGCCTCGTGCTCTCGCTGCGCAAACGGATCCGCCGCTTCACCCTCGGCTCCTTCGGCGGCTGGCGCGTGCTCCACACCGTGCTCGGGCTGCTCGGGCTCGTCACCCTGGTCGCGCACACCGGCATGAACCTCGGTTCCAACTTCAACCGTATCCTGCTCATCGATTTTCTCGGCCTCGTCGCGCTCGGCGTCGCCGCCGGTTTCGTGACCGCGCTCGAGGCCCGCCTCGATCCGCGCCGCGCCCTGCGCCTGCGCCGCGCCTACACCTGGGCCCACATCGTCCTCGTCTGGCCGCTGCCGCCGCTGGTCGGGTTCCACATCGCCGCGGCCTACTACTACGGAGCACCATGAAGTCCCGCCGCGTCTATTTCTGGCTCGCCTGGCTCGCCGTGCTCTGGGGCACGGCCGGCCTCGCCGCCAATTTCTTTTTCCGCCCCGCGCTTCAGACCGCCTTCCTGCCCGGCTCCACCACCCGCGGCCACCACCAGATCGAGAACGACTGCCAGGTCTGCCACACCCCGGGCATGGGCGTGAAGACCGACGCCTGCAACCAGTGCCACGCCGAGGACCTCAAGAAACACCGCGACTCCCACCCCAAGGCCAAGTTCACCGACCCGCGCAACGCCGACCGCCTCAAGGCCATCGCGGCCGACGAGTGCGTCACCTGCCACCGCGAGCACAACCCCGCCATCACCCACGCCATGGGCGTCACCCAGCCCGACGACTACTGCATCCTCTGCCACCAGGACGTCGCCGTCGAGCGCCCCACTCACGCCGGCCTGCCCTTCGCCGGCTGCTCAGCCTCGGGCTGCCACAACTACCACGACAACACCGCCCTCTACGAATCCTTCATCGACAAGCGCAAGGAGGAGCCCGCCCTGCGCGCCAAGCCCCGCGTGCCCGTGCGCGAACCGCTCCCCGAGCCCAAGACGCCCACCGCCCCCGGCCCCTTCCCCTCCGACACCGACGCGAAGGTGCTGCACGACTGGCAGGCCTCGGCCCACGCCCGCGCCGGCGTCTCCTGCCTGGAGTGCCACCAGCTCGGCGACGTCTCCAAACCCTGGATACCGAAGCCCTCCTTCGACTCCTGCGCCCGCTGCCACGAACCCGAGGTGAAGGGCTTCCGGTCCGGCATGCACGGCATGCGCGTCGCCGCCGGCCTCTCGCCCATGACCCCCGCCCAGGCCCGCATCCCCATGCTCGCCTCCGCCGCCCACCGCGAGCTCACCTGCAACTCCTGCCACGCGCCCCACGCCTACGACACGAGGAAGGCCGCGGCCGACGCCTGCATGAGCTGCCACGACGACGGCCACACCCGCGCCTACGAGGCCTCGCCCCACGCCTCCCTCTGGCGCGCCGAGCTCGCCGGCACCGGCCCCGCCGGCTCCGGCGTTTCCTGCGCCACCTGCCACCTTCCCCGCAGCGCCCGTTACGACGCCGACGACAACCTCGTCGTGTCCGTCGAGCACAACCAAAACGCGAACCTGCGCCCCAACGACAAGATGATCCGCACCGTCTGCCTCGACTGCCACGGCATGCCCGTGGTCCTCGACGCCCTGGCCGACCGCGCGCTCATCGACCGCAATTTTGACGGCCCGCCCGGAGTCCACGTCGAGTCCATCGACCTGATCCTCAAACGCGCCGCCGCCAAGAAGAACCCACCGAAACCGTAACCCGCACCCGATCGACCATCCGTCACCCGACCACATGAAACCGTCCCGCTCCACCTCCCGCCTCGCCGGCGGCATCGCCGCCCTCGCGGCCGCCGCCGCCTTCGTCGCCGTCGCCCACGCCGACGTGAAAGACACGCCCATCATCACCCCCAAGAAGATGGCCGACGCCCTCCACGCCGTCATGGACTCCGACCGCGCCGTTTACACCAAGAAGGTCGTCAACCGCCTCCAGAATCAGGAAAAAGTCATCCTCGCCTCCGAACATTGGGAGGACGACAAGGCCCTCCCGCTCCCCGCCCAGATGTTCCGCATGGGCGCCGAGCTGGTCCAGGAGCGCAACGCCGGCTTCACCTACTCGCTGCTCTCCGAGTGGCCGATCAACAAACAAAACGCGCCCAAGACCGACGCCGAGATCGCCGGCCTCAAGCACGTCCTCGCCACCGAGGGGAAGGAAAACTACTACACCGAGGAATCGCTCGGCGGTAAAAAATACTTCACCGCCGTGTATGCCGACGTCGGCGTCGCGACCGCCTGCGTGAAGTGCCACAACGAACACGCCGACTCGCCCCGCACCGACTTCAAGATCGGCGACGTCATGGGCGGAGTCGTTATCCGCATCCCGCTCGAATAAGCGCCGGGCTCCCCGCGTCCATGCAAGCGCCCGTCCTCCTCCTCGTCATCGGCCCGGCCCTGGTCGTCCGTCTGCTCGTGGAGGAGGACGCCACGCCACCCGCTCCCGCGCCGACCGATCTTCCCGCCAACTCCACGCCAGCCCCTCCTTCACCATGACACCTCGTCAAAAAGAACTCGTTCAAACCACCTGGGAACAGGTCGTTCCCATCTCCGGCGTCGCCGCCGATCTGTTTTACGGCAAGCTCTTCGAGCTCGATCCGGCCCTTCGCCCCCTCTTCCCGGCCGAAATGGCCGAGCAGAAGAAGAAGCTCATGATGATGATCACCGTCGCCGTGCGCGGCCTCGGCGACCTCGAAAAACTCGTGCCCGCCCTCCAGCAACTGGGCCGCGGCCACGTGGCCTACGGCGTGAAGGACGAGCACTACGCCACCGTCGGCGCCGCCCTCCTCTGGACCCTCGGCCAAGGCCTCGGACCCGCCTTCACCGACGAGGTCAAGGAAGCCTGGACCGTCGTTTACACCCTCATGGCCGACACCATGAAGGCCGCCGCCGCCACGGTGTAGCGTTGGCCGTGTAGAGTTGGCCGTCCCCGGCCAATTCCTCCACCACGCTCACCGCCCCCGCCCCCTCCCCCGCCCGCCGGCGCGCCTCCGCGCGCCGGACCGGGCGGAGCTTTAATAAAATTTATTCATGGGAAGCCCAAATAAGTTTCCCGCTCTTCATCCACGCACCGACCCGACCACGCATGAGAGCTGCTAAAGGTTCCGGCCTTTAGCATGAAGATCTCTCAACTCCGTTCCGCCGGCCACTGGCCCACCTTGTTCACGTCGTTCCTCTACTTCGACGTCAGTTTCATGGTCTGGACCATCCTGGGAGCGCTCGGCGGCCTCATCGCCCCGGACCTCGGCCTCGATCCGCAACAAAAGTTCCTCATGGTCTCCACGCCCATACTCGCCGGCGCCTTTTTGCGCATCGTGCTCAGCATGCTCGTGGACCGCATCGGGGCCAAGACCACCGGCATCCTCGCCCAGCTCATCGTCATGGCCGGTCTCGCCGTCGCCTGGCAGTTCGGCATCCACAGCCTCGGCCAGGCCCTCGCCCTGGGCAGCGTGCTCGGCCTCGCCGGCGCCAGCTTCGCCGTCGCCCTGCCGCAGTCCGGCCGCTGGTATCCGCCCCACATGCAGGGCGTGGTGCTCGGCCTCGCCGGCGCGGGCAACGTCGGCGTGGTCATCGACCACCTGCTCGCCCCCCGCATCGCCGCCCAGTGGGGCTGGAACGCCGTCTTCGGCGCCGCGCTCATCCCGCTCGTCCTCGCTTTCGTCCTCTACGTCATCTTCTCGAAGGAGCCCCCGGGCGAGTTTAAGAAGAAAAAGCTCTCCGACTACGCCGCGCTCCTCGGCCAGCGCGACGCCCACTGGTTCTGCTTTTTCTACACCATCAGCTTTGGCGGCTTCGTCGGCCTCGCCACCGCCTTCGCCATCTACTTCAAGGACCAGTTCAACCTCAGCCCGGTCCACGCCGGCGAGATGGCGGCCTTCTGCACCCTGGTCGGCGCCCTTGGCCGCCCCGCCGGCGGCGCCCTCGCCGACAAACTCGGCGGCATCCGCGCGCTGAGCATTTTCTACTCGGTCGGCGCCGCCGCCATGGCCGTCGCCGCGCTCTTCAACAACCTCTGGATCTGCGGCGCGGCCTTCTTCGTCGCCTCCGGCGCCTTCGGCATGTGCAACGGCTCCGTTTTCCAGCTCCTGCCCCAGCGTTTCGCCAAGGACATCTCCGTCATGACCGGCCTGGTCGGCTGCGGTGGCGGCATCGGCGGCTTCCTGCTCGGCATGTTCTTCGGCGCGTCCAAGGCGCACACCGGCGGCTACACCTTCGGCATCCTCTTCTTCGCCTGCCTCTGCCTCGTCGCGTTGATCGGCCTGGGCCTGGTCAAAAAACGCTGGCGCACCACCTGGGGCGCCACCGCCGCCGCCCGCATCTAAAGCCGGCTCCGCCTTCATCCTTCCGCCCTCCGCCTTCATCCTTCCGAAATGCCCCGCCTCCACCTCCGGCACACCCTGCACAGCGCCCCGGGCTACCCCGCCCGGGACAACCAGGACGCCGCCCTTTGGCGCGAGTTTCGCGACGGCTCCGCGCTCGCCGCCGTGGCCGACGGCGTGGGTTCGGCGCGCGCCGGGGGCGAGGCGGCCCGCCGCGCGCTCGACATGCTGGCGGATTGTTGCGCCGCCCGCACCCCGGCCTGGAGTCCGCGGCGCGCGCTCACCGAGTTCGTCTCCCGCATCAACCGCCAGCTGCACCGCGAGAGCGAAGCGCGCTTTGGCCAGCCCGAACTCGTCACCACCCTCGCCGCCGCCCTCATCGTCGGCGCGCGCGCCTACCTCGTCACCCTCGGCGACTCCACCATCCACCTGCGGCGCGGCGAACGCGTGAAACGCCTCACGGAGCCGCAGGTCTCCACCGTTCCCGGCGAAGAACACGTCGTCACCCAGGCACTCGGTCTCTCCGCCGAGCCCACCCCGTTTTTCCACGAACTCGATCTGCTCGCCGGCGACCGTCTCCTCGTCTGCAGCGACGGCGTCACCGCCCCCCTCGCCGGCGGCGGCCTGGAAAAACTCCTCCTGCGCGACGCCGCCGCGCGCGCCCTCGTCACCAGCGCCCTCGACCTCGAACTGCCGGTAAACCAGGCCCGCCAACACCCCGACGACGCCTCCGCCATCGTGCTCGAGATCGTCTCGCGCGACGACGCCGACAGCCCCGGCCAGACACTCCAGATCGTGCCCGCGCTCCGCCCCGGCGACGTTTTCCCCGACGGCACCCTGCTCCGCCCGCTCGACGAGGCCCGCCGCGTCTGGCTCGCCCACTCCCCCGGCCCCGCCGCCGACGACGACGCTCCGCTCGTCGTGCTCAAGTTCCCCGCCCCCGACGCCGCCGACGACGAGACCCGCACCGACGCCTTTCTTCGCGAGGCCTGGCAGGCCGCCCGCCTCGACCACCCCGCCTTCGTCCGCGCCCGCGTCCCCACCGACCCGACCCTGCGGTATTACGTTCAGGACTACATCGACGCCCCCACCCTCCGCTCCGTGCTCCGCGACGGCCCCCTCCCGGTGGAACGCGTGCTCGCCCTCGGCGCCTTCCTCGTCCGCGCCGCCCAACACCTCTCCCGCCACGACCTCGCCCACGGCGACATCAAGCCCGACAATATCCTCGTCCTCCGCGACCCGCTCCACCCCGCCGCCCCCTGGGAATTTCGCCTCATCGACCTCGGCATCGCCTGCGACCTCTACTCCGTCGCCCCCCGCGCCGGCACCGCCAGCTACCTCGCGCCCGAACGTTTCGGCGCCGCCCCCATCTGCGAACGCACCGAGATCCACGCCATCGGCGCCACCCTCTACGAGTGCCTCGCCCTCCGCCCGCCCCGCGGCGAGATCGAGCGCTTCCAAACCCCCGGCTTCACCCTCCCGCCCCCGCCCCCCTCCAAGCACAACGCCTCCGTGCCCGACTGGCTCGACTCCGTCCTGCTCCGCACCCTCGCCCCCGCCGAGGAACGCTACGCCCTCTACTCCGAGCTCGCCCACGATCTCGCCAACCCGCGCCAGGTCCGCGCCTTCCACCCCGCCGACGCCCCCCTCCTGCAACGCAACCCCGTCGCGTTTTACCAGGGCCTCTGCGTCCTGCTCCTCATCCTGAATCTCGTGCAACTCTGGCTGCACGCACACGCCTCCCGTTGATCAAAAACACTCATGCACGGACTGAAATTTATTCAACGGCTTCATTTATCCGCCCGCCGTCCGTGGCACCGCGAGTGCTGAACTTCCCGGCAAACCTATTTCACCCGTGAGCGCCGCCCAACCCATTCTTCCCTCCGCCCTGCCCGGCGACTCGTCCGCCTTTCGTTCCGACCAGAAGGAATACCTGCAGGGCTTTTTCGCCGCCCTCGCCGCCACCGGCCACCTCGGCTCCTCCCTGCCCGGCGCCGCCGCTCCCGGTTTCGCCGGCGCCCCGACCGGCTCCGCCTCCGCCGCCGTGATCGAGCCGCCGACCTTCCACGGCACGCCGCTGGACGATCTTTGCCAGCAGGAGAAATGGAAACACGCCGAGCACCCGCTCGATGGCTGGGAACGCCTCCTCGCCCACGCCGGCGCCGACAAACACCCCGACGCCGAGCACAATTTTCGCTTTCGCTGGCAGGGTCTCTTCCACGTCGCGCCCAATCAAAACAGCTTCATGCTGCGCCTGCGCATCCCCGGCTGCGCCGTGACCAGCCATCAGCTCCACGGCCTAGCCGACCTCGCCAACGAACTCTGCGGCGGCTACGCCCACGTCACCACCCGCGGCAACCTCCAGCTCCGCGAGATCCAGCCCAAGAACGCGGTCGCCGTGCTCATGCGCCTCGCCGAGCTCGGCCTGTCCGCCCGCGGCTCCGGCGCGGACAACCTGCGCAACATCACCGCCTCGCCCGACTCCGGTTTCGCGCCCGACGAGGTGCTCGACGTGCGCCCCTACGCCATCGCCCTCGGCCACTACGTTTTCAACCACCGCGACCTCTACGACCTGCCGCGCAAGTTCAACATCTCCTTCGACAACGGCGGCTCCCTCTCCGTCGCCGCCGACACCAACGACATCGGCTTCATCGCCACCCGCGTCACCGAAAAATCCCTTCAGCTTTCAGCCCTCAGCCCTCAGCCCTCCATCGCCCCCGGCGTCTACTTCCGCGTGCTGCTCGGCGGCATCACCGGCCACAAGGACTTCGCCCGCGACACCGGCGTCCTCGTCACGCCCGACCAAGCCGTGCCGCTCGCCGTCGCCATGCTCCGCGTCTTCATCGACCACGGCGACCGCACCAACCGCAAAAAAGCCCGCCTCAAATACCTGCTCGAATCGAAGGGCGTGGAGTGGTTCCTGGCCGAGTCGGTCAAGCGTGTATCCTTCCCGCTGATACGCCTGCCCGCCGAGGCCTGCGAGCCGCGCCGCCCGGTCGAGAAACACGCCTGGCTCGGCGCCCGCCGCCAGGTGCAGCCCGGCCTCAACTCCCTCGGCGTCGGCTGCCCCGTCGGCCGCCTCACGCCCAGGCAGATGCACCGCGTCGCCGACCTCGCCCAAAACTACGGCAAGGGCGAGGTCCGCCTCACCGTCTGGCAAAATCTGCTCATCCCCCACATCCCGGACGCGTTTTTGCCCACCGTGCAGCGTTCGGTCGTCGGCATGGGTCTCTACCACGAGGCCGGGCTCGCCACCGGCGGCATCATCGCCTGCACCGGCAGCTGGGGCTGCAAATACGCCTCGGCCGACACCAAGGCCACCGCCCTCGCCCTCATCAAATCGCTCCCCGGCCGGGTCGAGCTCGACCAGCCGGTCAACATCCACGTCACCGGCTGCGCCAACTCCTGCGCCCAGCACTACGCCGGCGACATCGGCTTCATCTCCACCAAACTCCAGGACGGCGGCGAGGGTTACCACATGGTGCTCGGCGGCGGCATGGACCAGGAGCAGGGCATCGCCCGCGAGGTCTTCAAGGGCCTCCGCGCCACCGAGATCAGCGACGTCGTCGTAAAAGTCCTCAAGACCTGGAAACAACACCGCCACCACGGCGAATCCTTCGTCCAGTGGACCCGCCGCCACGAGGTGAAACAACTCCAGGAGATGCTTTCGTGAACACACGAAGTAGCGAGCAGCGAGTAGCGGGTAGCGAGTAGATCAAACACACGCCGCCCTCATCCCGCCACCGCTCCCGCCTACTCGCTACTCACTACCCGCTACCCACTACTTTTCCCCCGCCCGCCCATGTCCTCCGTCCCTTTTATTCCCGAGACCGCGCCCTTCACCGTCGATCAGCGCGCCTGGCTCAATGGTTTTCTCGCCGGTGTCTTCGCCCGCCAGCCCTCCGTCGCCGGCGCCACCCTGCCGGCCGCCGCCGCCCAGCCGCTCACGCCGCTGACCATCCTCTACGCCTCCCAGACCGGCACGGCCGAGAGCCTCGCCAAAAAGGCCGCCAAGGAAGCCGGCAAACGCGGCTTCGCCGCCTCCGTCCTCGACGCCGGCGCCGTATCCGCCGAGTCGCTACAGTCCCACGCCAACCTGCTCGTCATCACCAGCACCTACGGCGACGGCGAGCCGCCCGACAGCGCCAAAGCCCTCCACGCCGCCCTGCGCGACGGCGCCCACGCCCTCGCCTCGGTGCGCTTCTCCGTCTGCGCCCTCGGCGACACCAACTACACCCTCTTCTGCCAGTGCGGCAAAGACCTCGACGCCTACCTCGAAAAACACGGCGCCAAACGCGTCCACCCTCGCACCGACTGCGACACCGACTACGAGACGCCATTCTCCACCTGGCTCAACGCCGCCTTGGGCGCCTTCGGCGCCGACGCCGCCACGCCCGCCGCCGCGGCTCCCGCCTCCGCCGCATTGGACATTGGTCATTCGTCATTGGACATTTCGAGCGGCTACAGCCGCTCGAACCCCTTTCCGGCTCCGCTCCTCGCCGTGCGCACGCTCAACGCCGCCGGCTCGGCCAAGGAGGTCAACCACGTCGAGTTCGATCTCTCCGCCGCCGGCGCCGCGCTCACCTACGAGGCGGGCGACGCCCTCGGCGTGATCCCGCAAAACTGCCCCGAACTCGTCGCCGCCGTGCTCACCGCGCTCGAAGCCGACGGCGAGGAAGCCGTCGCCACCAAATCCGGCGAACTCCCGCTCCGTCGCGCCCTCACCGAGTGCTTCGACCTCGGCAAACCCACCCCCGCCCTGCTCGAGCTCCTCGGCCTCGCCGGCGCCACCCCGCCACCCCACCACGTCATCGACGCCCTGCACGTCGCCTCCACCAAACCCGCCCCCTCCGCCTTCGCCGCCGCGCTCAAGCCCATCGCCCCGCGCCTCTACTCCATCAGCTCCTCGCCCAAGGCCCACCCCGGCCAGGTTCACCTCACCGTCGGCGCCGTGCGCTACGACCACGCCGGCCGCGCCCGCAAAGGCGTTTGCTCCACCTTCCTCGCCGAACGCGCCCTCGCCCTCGGCAAGGTCGGCGTCTTCGTCCACTCCAACAAGGCCTTCCGCCCGCCCGCCGACCCCGCCCTGCCCATGATCATGGTCGGCCCCGGCACCGGCATCGCCCCCTTCCGCGCCTTCCTCGAGGAACGGTCCGCCACCGGCGCCACCGGCAAAAACTGGCTCTTCTTCGGCGACCAGAAAGCCGCCTCCGACTTCCTCTACCGCGAAGAGCTCCAGGCCATGCGCGCCTCCGGCGTGCTCACCCGCCTCGACCTCGCCTTCTCCCGCGATCAGGCGGAGAAAATCTACGTCCAGAACCGCATGCTGGAAAACGCGTCCGAGCTCTGGGCCTGGCTCGAGCAGGGCGCCCACTTCTACGTCTGCGGCGACGCCTCGCGCATGGCCAAGGACGTGGACGCCGCCCTGCACAAGGTCGTCGAGACCGCCGGCGGCAAGACCCCCGAGGAGGCCGCCGCCTACATCCAGTCCCTCAAGTCCGCCAAGCGCTACCAGCGCGACGTGTATTGACCCGATGAAGTAGCGAGTAGTGAGCAGCGAGTAGCGAGCATACCCAACACCATGTCCTCCCCCACGATCAGCGAGCCCGGCGCCTCCGCGCCTTCTTCCGATCTACTCGCTACCCGCTACCCGCTACCCGCTACTCCCCCTCCCTCCCTGGACTCCTTCCTCGCCGAGCTGCTCGCCGACCAGCAGCGGCTCATCACCCCGGCCGCCCGCGCCGCCGCGACCATGGACGTGCAGCCCGAGGCCTTCCGCGGCGACCAGTTCCGCGACCTCATCCCGCTCAGCGCCCCCGCCCCCGGCGAACGCTACGCCTTCGAGGTGGATCTCGACGCTTGCTCCGGTTGCAAGGCCTGCGTCGCCGCCTGCCACTCGCTCAACGGCCTCGACGAGACCGAGTCCTTCCGCGACGTCGGCCTCGTGCTCGGCGTGGCCGAGGACGGCCGCTCCTTCCAGCAGACCGTCACCAGCGCCTGCCACCACTGCGCCGATCCCGGCTGCCTCAACGGCTGCCCCGTGCTCGCCTACGAGCAGGACCCCGCCACCGGCATCGTGCGCCACCTCGACGACCAGTGCATCGGTTGCAGCTACTGCGTGCTCAAGTGCCCGTATGACGTTCCCAAATACAACGAACGTCTCGGCATTGTGCGCAAATGCGACATGTGCCACGGCCGTCTCGCCGAGGGCGAGGCCCCCGCCTGCGCCCAGGCCTGCCCCACCCACGCGATCAAGATCGTCAAGATCCCCGCCGCCGAGCCCGTCACCCCCGCTCCCCTGCTCCACTCGCGCGCCGTCCCGTCGCCCACCGTCACCGGCCCCACCACCCGCTACGTATCGAAAAAACCGATACCCGCCGTCCTCCGCGCCGCCGACGCCGACACCCTGCGCGTGCAGCACACCCACTGGCCCCTCGTTTTCCTGCTCGTCGGCACCCAGCTCTCCCTCGGCCTGCTCATCGCCTCCCTACTCGCTACCCGCTACCCGCTACTCGCTACTTTTTCCGCGGCGCTCTTCGCCGCCGCGCTCGGCGCCAGCGTGGCGCACCTCGGCCAGCCCCTGCGCGCCTGGCGCGTGTTCCTCGGCCTGCGCAAATCCTGGCTCTCCCGCGAAGCCGTCGTGCTCGGCGCCGCCTTCCCCCTCGTCGTCGCCACCGCCCTCCTCCCCCACCTGCCCGCGATCCTGCCCCGCCTGCCGCTCCCCGCCGCGTGGGCCGACCTCATTGGTCATTGGGCATTGGTCATTGGTCATTCCGCCGCCCTCCCCATCGCCGCGACCGCGGCGACCGCCGCCGGCGTCTTCTGCTCGGCGATGCTCTACATCGATACCCGCCGCCACTTCTGGCGCCCGTCCAACACCTTCCTGCGCATGGGTGGCACGGTGGCCGTGCCCGCGCTCGCCTTCCTGCCCTTCGCCGCCGCGCCGCTCGCCGCCGCCGGCGCGCTCGCGATCAAGATCGCCCTCGAGTTCGCCCTGCTCCGCGCCTCGCCGATCTCGGCCAAGCTCCACGCCCGCCCCCTCCGCCACGTCGCGCTCCTCCGTCTCTGCCTCGGCCTCTCCGCCATCCTGCTCTGGCCTCTGTCCTCTGTCCTCTGGCCTCTGGCCTCCGGCACCTGGCCGCTGCTCATCGCCGGCTTCGTCCTCTTCGCCGCCGGCGAGATCGCCGAACGCGCCCTCTATTTCCGCGCCGTGGATTCCCCGAAGATGCCCGGCATCCCGGCCTGAACGCCGCCGGAACCGCCCGGCACAGTTTCGCCGTGCCATGCCGGCGGCGGTCGTGCATGCCAATTGCATGATCCGGGTAAAAATTTGCGGAATTCGCCGAATCGAGGATGCGCGACTCGCGGCCTCGGCCGGAGCGGATGCGATCGGCCTCCTCGTGGGCCGACGCCACCCCAGCCCCGACTTCCTCGAACCCGAGGCCGCCGCCGCGATCGTCTCGCTCTGCCCTCCATTCGTCACGCCCGTGCTCGTCACGCATCTGGAGGATCCCGCCGAGGTCCACGCCCTGGCGTGCGATCTGGCCATATCGACGATCCAGATCCACAGCGACATGCCGCCCGAAGGCGTCGCGGAGCTGCGGCGGCTCGGCGGCCCGGCCCGGCGCCTTCTCAAGGCCCTGCACGTCGTGTCTGCGGAGAGCCTTCAAAAGGGCGACGCCTATCGCGAGCTGGTGGACGGTTTCGTGCTCGATTCCATCAATCCCGCCACCGGGCAGGTCGGCGGCACCGGCTTGGTGAGCGACTGGGATCTGGCGGCGCGTATGGTCGCCCACCTGGCGCCGCTCCCGGTCCTGTTGGCCGGCGGCCTGCGGCCTGAAAACGTGGCCGACGCCATCGCGCGCGTGAGCCCCTTCGGCGTCGATGCGAATTCCGGCACCAAGGGCGCCGACGGCTTCAAATCCGCCGAACGGGTGACGGCCTTCGTCCGCGCCGCCAAGACGAGCGACGCGTAGTCCGGCGCGCCCTCCCGCCCGCTACTCGGGCAAACGCGTCAGGTTGGTCGGCGGGCGCATCCCGTCGGACAAATTTCCCGGCGCGAACACCGCGCTGGAAAACTCCAGCCCCAAGGCCGCCGACCTGACCTGCAGGCGGGTCTTGTCCCGGGTAACCTCGTTTCGCAGCTCGAAGCTCTTCGGCATCCACCGTTCGTTCACTTTCACCAATCCACCGAGAGAGAATGACTTAAGAATTCGCTCGCCCTCCCCGATCTGCTCCGCCCGCACCAACGCGTGGTATTGGGGATCGAGATACACCCGCACCCCGGCGAGGTCCGGACGATGCGCGGCCAGGCTCTCCGGCGGATAGAGCAAAAAGGTGTCCACCGGACGGTCGGTGAGCCGGGTCTTCCCCTCGTAAACAAAGTCGCTCCAATACAGGAACGGCATCTGCACGTCGAAGGCGGAGAGATCGGTGCCGGCCAGGGGCTCGAAGAGCGCGGCGTCGTTGACCGCGATGCCGGAGGATCCATTCGCCGCCGGCCATTGCCACGCCTCGGGCTCCGGTCCGCCCTGCACGAGCAGACGGCGCTCGGCCGCACCGCCGCCGTCCGCCGAGGGCGCCACCAGGCATATGCGCGTGATCGGCCCCTGCCGATTGCGGCCGCCCCAGAGGCGGCCCGGGATGCGACGCTCCTCCCCGCGTCGCGGCAGCACGACCAGTTCAAATTCCAAAAAATACTCTCCGTCCAAATCCGCCGCGCGCATCTCGCGGAGAATCCGAGCTCCCTCGCTCTGGTCCGGTGGGGTCAGCTGGAAGTAACGCGGCGGCGGGCGATTCAGCCGCGATTGGGCAAACGCGGGCGCCGGCGCGAGAGCCGCCACCAGACCAAACAAAAGGCAGACGGAGCGAACCGTCTGCCGGGGAAAGGGGAAGCGGTGGGAAGCCACGCGCGGGGAGACCCGGGATTATTGGGCGGGTTCCGTCGCGGCGGGCGCGGCGGTCTCGGAACCGGCGGCCGGAGCGGGGGTCGCGGGCGCGGGCAGGGTGACGGCGGGCGCGGACTCGACGGCACCCTCGGCGGGGGCGACGGCGCTCATCGACTCGGCCGTCGGCTCCGCGGCGGGCTCGGTCGCGGGCGCGGCCGGGGCGGCGGCGGGCACCTCGATGGCCGGCAGCGCGCCGGCGTTTTTATCTCCGCTGTGGATGGAGATGTGCGCGAGGTAGAGCCCGAAGCAGATCACGAAAAAGGCGATGGCGCCGTTGCGCGTCATGGTGGCGAGCACGTTGCCGGTCTCGGCGCCGAAGGTCGCCTCCGTCATGCCGCCGCCGAGCGCGGCGCCCACGCCACCGTCGGACTTTGACTTCTGGGCGAGCACGACAAGCACCAGAAAAACCGAGAGAAGCACGAGGACAAAGGTGAGGAGCCAAATAACAATGGACATGGGAAAGGGCGTAAAAAGGGAGGAACGCACCGGAGCTTGCCGCGTTTGTCAACGTCGCCGGGCGCTCATCCCCGGCCGGGCGCTCATCCACCCGCCGACGCCCCGCCGATGCGATCCGGCCGCCACGCGCGGCTTGGCCTGCGCGCGCCACTGTGGTTGGCTCGCCCTTCCATGTCCTCGTCCATCGTATCTCGTCCCTTCGGCAACCTGCCCGACGGCCGCGCCGTCGCCCTCCACACCCTGACCAATTCCCGCGGTCGGACCGTGGCGCTCACCGACTACGGCGCCGCCATCGTCGGCATCTCCGTTCCCGACCGCTCCGGCCGGCTCGCCGATGTGGTCCTCGGCTTCGACGACCTCGCGGGCTTCCTCTCCGCCGCCAACCCCTACTTCGGCTGCACCGTGGGCCGCTTCGGCAACCGCATCGCCCAAGGTCGCTTCACCCTCGACGGCCAAGCCTACCAGCTCGCCACCAACAACGGCGCCAACCACCTCCACGGCGGCCTCCGCGGCTTCGACAAACTGCTCTGGACGCCCACCGTCGTGAGCGAAAATCCCCCGACCCTCCGCTTCGCGCTGCGCAGCCCCGACGGCGACGAGGGTTACCCGGGCAATCTCGACGTGCGCGTCACCTACACCTGGGACGACGACGGCGCCCTGCGGATCGACTACCACGCCACCACGGACCGCGCCACCATCGTCAACCTCACCAACCATGTTTACCTCAACCTCGCCGGCCACGACGCCGGCGAGGTATCCGCGCACCAGATACGCATCGACTCCTCGCGCTACGTCCCGGTGAACGCCGCCCTCATCCCCACCGGCCGGCTCGCCCCGGTCGAGGGCACGCCCATGGACTTCCGGGCGGCCCGCCCCGTCGGCGAACACCTCCGCTCGGTCGGCGACACCCCCAGGGGCTACGACCACTGCTACGTGCTCGACGCCACCTATCCGGAGACTCCGGCCGCTCCGGTCGAGATCGCCGAGGTGGTCGATCCGGCGAGCGGCCGCCGCGTCCGCGTGGCCACCACCGAGCCCGGCGTCCAGTTCTACAGCGGCAACTTCCTCGACGGCTCCGCCTCCGGAAAAAGCGGCGTGCGCTACGCCCAATACGGCGGCTTCTGCCTGGAAACCCAGCGCTTCCCCGATTCGCCCAACCAACCGACCTTCCCCAGCGTCGTGCTGCGTCCCGGCGAGACCTACCGCACCAGCACGATCTACCGCTTCGACACGGTCTAGACCACCCCCGCCGCGCCGGAGCCCCGCCTTGCGGCGCTCCGGCGAGGTGATCGCCCCCCCCCTTCGGCTTCCGTCGTGCCCTGGCTTTGGCTTCCGCTTCTCCTGGTCGTGTCGGCCGTAGTGGCCGCCTGGATACTCCGGGCGGTCCGTAGGCACTGCTGCATCCGTCGCAAGGATTGCTGCGGCCGTGGCTGCGGTTGCCTCTTTCCCAGAAAGAGAAACGATTGATCCGTCCCGGGCGCGCCCTCGGTTTTTGGGCGGCCCCCCGGCCGGGTGGCGGGCGGGGATTTCGCCTCGCGCGACCGCGCCGCATAAGCAATCTGCCCACCATGAAACCCCTGGCCCTGCACCTGCTCGCGGTTCTGGCCTTCCTGGGCGCCGCGCTCGCCCCGACCCGCGCCGCCATCAAACGGGAAGATCAACTACCCCTGCTGCTCGCATCGGAACGGGCGAATCCGCCCATAGCCCACCTGCGCTCCGAGCTGTCCGCCTATCGTTATTTTATGCGGCAAAACGGAGCGGGCGTTTCCGAGGAGGGGAAAAATATCGAGCCCTTCGGGCTCCATCTCGATTTCTCGCCCCACCCCGAGCTTCAGCCACCGCTGCCCGAAGAGCCCGCGGGCAAAGGGAAATGGCGCACGCGAGGCCCCGACGATCTGGTCCCCCTGCACTTCGCGGCGCTCACCCTGGCCGAGGTCACCAAGAAAAACGTCCTCCTGAGCGCGCGCATCGAACACCGACAAATCCCCGAATACCGCCTCTCCGGCACCGTTGACTTCGCCACCCATCGGCTGATCGAGATGCTCGAGGACGCCGACGTGGAGGTGCGCCTGCTCGGCCACGATACCTACGTGCTTTTCGAAACACCGGGAAAGGAGCGGGAATTCGACCACCCCATCCGCCCGCGCGCCGCCACCTACGAGAAGGAGCGGGAACTCTGGCTCGCGGAACATCCCCACCAACCCGCCCAGGGCCTCATCTACCAACCCACCCTGCGCTGGGATCTCGCGCTCGCCACCCTCACGACCGAGGACCTGCGGGTGCGCCACGCGGCCGCGATCCTCGCCAAGCTCAGCCAGAAGGAAGTGTTCGTGCAGGCCACGGTCGAGAAGCGGAAATTTGAGTATCCGGACGCGCCCGCGACCTCCATTCCCGCGCTGCAACAGCAGATGATCAAACAACTCGAACGCGCCTACGTGCGCGTGGTCGAGCTCGGCCCCAACGCCTTGGGGCTGACCCAGTTGTAACTCTGAAGCCGGCGATAGCCGCGACTCACCTCGCGCAACTCGCCGATCATCCGCCGACCGCACCGCCCATCGGGTTTTTCACGCCCACGACTTGAAAGACCCCGGCAAAGCCAAACTCCGCATCCGCCCGATCCGCTGGAACCGGGGCTGGCCCGAGGTCGAGCTCGGCGGGTGACGCGCGCCGGCGGCGGAGCGGGCGGGCGCCTATGCTCTCGCGGCAGCTCCATAGCGGATGCCTATGGAAACCAGAGGAACAAAGTATTTCAGCCACGCCGGGAAAGCTGGTTTAATCGCCCCTTCTCGCTCCCTGTTTTAGCGCCACCTGAAAACTCATCCGACCATGGACCATTCCAATCCTCACGCCGACAGCTCCACCGGCGGCAAATGCCCCTTCCACCACCTCCACGGTGGTTCCGCGCCGGCGCCCGCCGACCGCCCCCCGGCCGACGCCGCGCCCGTGGTCGCGCACGCGGCCCGCTCCACGCCCTCCGGCCGCGGCAACCGCGACTGGTGGCCGAATCAGCTCAATCTCAAGGTCCTTCACCAAAACTCCACCCAGTCCGATCCCATGGGCGCCGGCTTCGACTACGCGGAGGAGTTTAAAAAACTCGATCTGCAGGCGGTCAAAACCGACCTCCACGCCCTGATGACCGATTCGCAGGAGTGGTGGCCCGCCGACTTCGGCCACTACGGCCCCTTCTTCATCCGCATGGCCTGGCACAGCGCCGGCACCTACCGCACCGGCGACGGTCGCGGCGGCGCGGGCGCCGGCCAACAACGCTTCGCCCCGCTCAACTCCTGGCCCGACAACGCCAACCTCGACAAGGCCCGCCGCCTCCTCTGGCCGATCAAACAAAAATACGGCAAAAAACTCTCCTGGGCCGACCTCATGATCCTCGCCGGCAATGTCGCCCTCGAATCTATGGGCTTCAAAACCTTCGGCTTCGGCGGCGGCCGCGCCGACGTCTGGGAGCCGGAGGAGGACGTGTATTGGGGTTCCGAGGACACCTGGCTCGGCGACAAACGCTACTCCGGTGACCGCGAGCTGGAGAACCCCCTCGCCGCCGTGCAGATGGGCCTCATCTACGTCAACCCCGAGGGCCCCAACGGTCACCCCGACCCGCTCGCCGCCGCGCGCGACATCCGCGAGACCTTCGCCCGCATGGCCATGAACGACGAGGAGACCGTCGCGCTCATCGCCGGCGGCCACACCTTTGGCAAATGCCACGGCGCCGCCTCCGCAACCCACGTCGGCCCCGAGCCCGAGGCCGCCGGCATCACCGAGATGGGCCTCGGCTGGACCAGCAGCCACGGCAGCGGCAAGGGCGCCGACACCATCACCTCCGGCATCGAGGTCACCTGGACGACCACGCCGACCAAGTGGAGCAACAACTACCTGGAAAACCTCTTCAGCCACGAATGGGAGCTCACCAAGAGCCCCGCCGGCGCCCACATGTGGATCGCCAAGGACGCCGAGGCCGTCATCCCCGACGCCCACGATCCGGCCAAAAAGCATCGCCCCACGATGCTCACCACCGACCTCTCGCTGCGCTTCGATCCGGCCTACGAAAAGATCTCCCGTCGCTTCCTCGCGGATCCCGCCCGCTTCGCCGACGCCTTCGCCCGCGCCTGGTTCAAACTCACCCACCGCGACATGGGACCCAAGAGCCTCTACCTCGGGCCCGAGGTGCCCGCCGAGGATCTGCTCTGGCAGGACCCGATCCCCGCCGTGGACCACCCGCTCATCGACGCCGCCGACATCGCCGACCTGAAGGCCCGCATCCTCGCCACCGGCCTACCCGTCTCCGAGCTCGTCTCCACCGCCTGGGCCTCCGCCTCCACCTTCCGCGGCTCCGACAAACGCGGCGGCGCCAACGGCGCCCGTTTACGCCTCGCCCCGCAAAAGGACTGGGAGGTCAACCAACCCGCCAAACTCGCCAAGGTCCTCAAAGCCCTCGGCGAAATCCAGGAGGCGTTCAACCGCTCCGCCATCGGCGGCAAAAAGGTCTCGCTCGCCGACCTCATCGTCCTCGGCGGAGCCGCCGCCATCGAGCGGGCCGCCAAAAACGCCGGCCACGAGATCGAGGTGCCCTTCGCCCCCGGCCGCGCCGACGCCGTCCAGGAGCAGACCGACGCCGAGGCCTTCGCCGTGCTCGAACCCGTCGCCGACGGCTTTCGCAATTACCAGAAACCCCGCCACCCGCTGCCGGCCGAAAAACTCCTCGTGGACAAGGCCCAGCTCCTCGGCCTCACCGCCCCGGAGATGACCGTGCTCGTCGGCGGCCTGCGCGTGCTCAACGCCAACCACGCCAAGGCGCAGCACGGCGTCTTCACCTCGCGCCCCGAGACGCTCACGAACGACTTCTTCATCAACCTGCTCGACATGGCCTACGTCGTGAAGCCCGCCGCCGGCGGCGAGCAGCTCTTCGAGGTGCGCGAACGCGCCACCGGTGACGTGAAGTGGACCGCCACCCGCGTTGACCTCGTCTTCGGCTCCAACTCGCAGCTCCGCGCCCTCGCCGAAGTTTACGCCGAGCGCGGCAACGAGACGAAATTCGTGAAGGACTTCGTCGCCGCTTGGAACAAGGTGATGAACGCCGACCGCTTCGACCTCGCCCGCGCCTGAGCGCCGCGACACCGCGTCTCGCCGCCTCCCCGGGCGCCGGTTCCCCCGAGCCGCGAATCCCGCCTCCCCCCTCCGAACGCCACGCCGCGCTCCGTAGCGCGCGTGGCGTTTTTGTGCCCCGGCTCTTCCGGCTTCCGGCTCGGGATCTTCCGGAAAGTAGCGCGCTCGCTCCGCGAGCGCCGGTTTGTGCGCCTGTCTCGGCCCCCCCGCCTATCGGGTCCGCCCCGCTTGCAGCTCGTCCAGCAAACCGCGACAGCCGTCCTCGATCAAATCGAGCACCGTCTCAAACCCGTCGCCCTCGCCGTAGTAGGGATCCGGCACCTCGGTCGCGTGGCGATGCTCGCGGCAATGGCGGGTCAACTTCGCCACTTTCGCGCGCTGGGCCTCCGACTCAGCCAGACGCAACACGCCGCGCAGGTTGTCGTCGTCCATCACCAGGATGCGATCAAAGTCCTCGAAATCCCGCCGGGTAAACTGCCGCGCGCGACTGAGCAGCGCGTAGCCTCGCCGCTTCGCCGCCGCCGCCATGCGCCGATCCGGCGGATCGCCGACGTGATAGCCCGCGGTCCCGGCCGAGGCCACCCGCACCGCCACCCCGCGCTCGGCGGCGAGCTTGCGCAGCACGCCTTCCGCCGCCGGCGAGCGGCAGATGTTTCCCATGCAGACAAACAACACACGATCCGGCCGCGCTTCCATACCCGCGCGGTATTGCGGCGAAACCGGATCGCGGCAAGAGCGCCGCTCGCCCCCGCAAGGATCTGGGCCGGCTCAGTGCCGGATGATGACCAGGTAACGATTGGCCGTCGTGCCGGAGTTCACCAGGCCGTGCAGCCGTCGCGGATCGAAGATGATGCTCTCGCCCGCCGCCAGCCGCACCCGCTCGTCGGGAAACTCCAGCGTCGCCTCGCCGGCCATCACCCAAATCGCCTCCACGCCCTCATGCTCGTGCGCCGGATGCGAACGCGCCCCGGCCGCCACTTCCGAGACGTGAAAATGCAAGGGCTCCCCCTCCAGCCGCGTATCAACCAGGCAACGCGCCAAACCCTTTTTCGAGTGCTCCACAAAAGCCATGCCGCCGACCGTGCCGCCCCGGGGGACGCGACGGCAAGCTCCCACCGCACCGAGGAGAAGAGGAGAAGCTGCGCGCGCGTGCCCGCGCCGGTGGCGCCCCGGCGCCGCCACTACTACACCCGCAGCGCGGCGCGAAAGGCGCGGGCGCCGTAGTAGGATTGGGCGCCGTTGTGATAGACAAACACGTGCCCGTAGCGGCGGTCGCAAAACAGTGCCCCGCCACGCGCGCGGATATCCGCCGGGGTCTTCACCCAACTCGAGGTCTTGAGGTCGAACTCGCCCAGCTTTTGCAGCTCGCGGTATTGCGCCTCGGTCAAGATCTCCACGCCCATCGCGGCGGCCAGATCGACGGCGTTGTGCTTCGGTTTGTGCTCCTTGCGCGACTCCAGCCCCTCGCGGTCGTAACACACGCTCACGCGACCCTTCGGGCTCTCCGGCGAACAGTCGAAAAACCAAAACGCCCCCGTCTCCGGATCGCGCGCCACGACATCCGGCTCCCCGCCGGTCTGCTCCATTTCGAGCAGGGAGCGGAGCTTGGCCGGATCGGCCTCCAACCGAGCCCGCACCGCCGCCCACTCGATGCCGCGATGGCGGGCGGGATTTTTCTCGAAGCGGCTTTTCAACAGTCCGAGCAGCTCGTCGCGCTGCACCGGGGGGAGATCGGGTAAAGGAGAGTCGGACATGGTGTGACGGGGCGGGTTTTCGCGGCGCCGGACTCCGCCATGACGGCCACGAATCCAGGGTCGCCGGACGGTGTCCCTCCCTCGCCTCAGCGCAAGCATCCGCTCCGGGAAATCCCCGCTACCTCCGACCACGAGAATGGCCATGCACGCGGGCGAAGCTCGGCGCTCCCGTCCGACACGCGGAACGCCTCCCCTCGTCGCGCTCAACCAGTCGTGGCGGACGCGGAGGCGTCGGCCCCCAACGCCCAACGCAGCGCGCCGGGCAAGGTGCGACGCCACGCGGCGAAATCATGCCCGCCGTCAAACTCGACATACTCGGGCGCCCGGCCGCGCCGGCTCAGGGGCTGCCGGAACCGGTTCACCCCCTCGATCTGGGACACCACATGGAGAACGTCCTCCTTGTGCCGGACGTTCTCCGCCGTCTCCCGTTTTCCGACATCGAGATAAAAGCGGGCTTTGGGCGGAGCCTGCAAACGATCCAGATGGGCGCTCAACCAGCAGTCGTTCCACCAAAAGGAACCGGACTGGGCGACGACACGGGTGAAACGGTCCGGCGCCGCCAGGGCCACATACGCCGCGGCCAGTCCGGTATAACTCAGGCCGACCACGACACGCTCCCTCGCATCGCGAAGCGCCGGGTAGGCGCCCAGGAGCCACGGGAAGAGCTCCTCGTCGATAAAGCGGACAAAGGGCGGATGACATGCGCACTCGATCCACCGCGAGGCGATGCTCTCCATCGACACGAAAACGAAAAGCGTGCCCGGCAGGTCGGGCTGTCGCGTGATCGCCTCCACCACCTCCACCGCCCCCACCCGCTCGCGATAGAACTCCCCGTCCAAAAACACCGTGACGGCGGAAATCGGCCCCTCCGGTTCGTGGATCCACAACGAGCGCGTGTTCCGCAGGTGCGCGCTCTCGAAACGATGGTGCGATTCCTTCATGGGCGAAGACCACCCCTCAAAGGCCGGCGGGAATCAACTCCCCAATTCGCTCCGCCCGCCCGTTCGAATCCCCCGCATGCGCGTCCGCTTCTGCCCCCCAGTTCACCGTCTCATACTTGCCCCGCCGCGGGGCGGCGACGTTGCCACCCACCGCGCCCGCCGATGAAAATCCGGGCATGAGCTCCGTGATGGAAATCGAATCCGCGATCCGAAAGCTCAGCATCGACGAGCAGAGGATCATCGCCCTTCACCTGGGCGAGCGACTGGAGGAAGAAGACTGTTCGGGAGGCTTCGCCGCGGCGAACGAAGGCATCCGCTTTCTGCCGCCCTACGAATCCTGTCCGATCCGCCGCGAATCCCGGAGGCAAAAACTCCGGCGACGCGCCCGCGCCCGCGCGGGTCGTTGATTCCCGCCAGGGCGGCGAGCATCCCTCGCCGACGCGCGCCCGCGCCCGGGTCCACCACGGCGCGGCGCCACGCCCCCCCCTACCACCGCGCGTTTTTTGGCGGACATCGGGTGTCTCTTGGGAATGGAGCGACACGCATTGACCCATCCCGACCGGCGTCCAAGGACTCGCTCACCTGAACCCCAGGCACCCCATGAAGGTCACGTTTCAAATGACAAAGACCGGAGGCCAGCTTGGTCCGGTCAAATTCCGCATCGGCCGCCGGATCGTGGAGCCCTTCCACACCGCCCGGTGGTGCGACAGCCCCGAAGCCGGGAAACTCATCCCGCTCCTGCGCGAACTGCGGGGCGATTTTTTCTGCGCGCCCTTCGGCGACGGACCGGCCTGGCGGGGCGAGGCGCACCCGCCCCACGGCGAGACGGCCAACGCCGACTGGACCGTGACCGAGTCCGCCCCCGAGCGCTTGGTCGCCGTTTTGGAAACGCGCGTGCGTCCCGGAAGAATAACCAAGATCGTCGAGGCCCGCCCCGACGAGACCAACCTCTACCAGACCCACGTCTTCGAGGGCGTCCGCGGCGGACTGTGCTTCGGGCACCACGCCATGCTCGATTTCAATCGCAACGGCCCCGGCTTCGTATCGACCAGCAAACTACGCCTCGCCCAGGTGCTCCCCGCGCCGTTCGAGGATCCGGCCCGCGGCGGCTACTCCTCGCTGAAACAGGGCGCGTGGTGGCGCCGACTGGACAAGGTGCCGCTCGCCGGGGGCGGCGCGACCGACCTCACCCGTTTCCCCGCGCGCGAGGGCTTCGAGGATCTGGTCATGATCCACCACAAGGACGCGGATGATTTCGCGTGGGCCGCGGTCGTCTTCCCCGCGAAAAAGTTCGTCTGGTTCTCGCTCAAGAACCCCGCGCATCTCGCCTCCACCGTGCTCTGGCACTCCCACGGCGGCCGCCATTACCCACCGTGGAACGGTCGCCATCGCGGGGTGCTCGGCGTCGAGGATGTCACCGCCTATTTCCACCTGGGGCTGGCGGCCTCGCTGGCGCCGAATCCATGGAACGAAAAGGGCGTGCCCACCGCGCTGGAGTTTTCCGCCGACCAGCCCACGCGCATCCCCTACCTCATGGGCGTCGCCGCGCTGCCGGACGGCTTCGACGTCGTCCGTCGTATCCAGAAAACCGCGACGGGCGTCCGCCTCCTGGCCGCGAACGGGGCCTGCGTCGAGCACGCCGCCGACACCGCCTTTCTCCTCTGAAGCTCACGCTCCGCCCGCTCCGGGCGCCGCCCCCCAAGCCCCCCGCCCACGCCTCCGCCCTCCCCCGAAAAAAACTCCATGAAACTCTACCGCGACTACCTCCATAACCTCCGGGGCAAAGTGCTGCTCGGCTGCGACGGCTTCGTCGATGAGACCTATGAAATCGTCGAGGTCCGCAAAAGCCCCGCCGAGTTCGTTCCCATGCGGCGCCTCCGCCAGTTTGGCGAGCTGCTCGTCGCGCGGGCCGACGGCGGAGTCGGGGTGGAGCTGGTGCCGAAGCGCCGCTGCGAGGGCGGCTTTGGCATCAACACCGGCCGCGTCGCCGCCTGCCTCGGACTCCGCCCCGTCCTGCCCGGACTTTACGGCAAGGCCGCCATCGATCCGGCCTACCACCCGTTTCAGGACAACTGCGAGTTGCTCTCCCTCGGCGATCCCGCCCTGACCATCGCGCTGGAGTTTGGCGACGGAAAGGTGCTGATGAGCAATCTGGAGGCGGTCTCCAGCCTCACCTGGGAAGACGTCAAAAATCACTTCGGCGAGACGAAGCTCCGCGAGCTCTTCGCCGGGGTCGATATCCTGGGACTGGGCTACTGGTCCCTCACGGCCAACTTCGACGGTCTCTTCCAGGGATTCATGGACCAGTATGCCGGCGCCACGCCGCCGCGGCGGATGTTTTTCGATTTCGCCGACATCAAAAAGAAATCCAGCGAATCGTTCCTGCGCAGCCTGGAGATGATCCGCTCCCACAACGCCAGGATTCCCATGAGCTTCAGTCTGAACGAGCACGAGGTCATGGAGCTCTTCGCCCGCGTCGGCGTGCCGCGTCCGGAGCTGAAACCGGCGGCCGTCGCCGCCGCCCTGACCGTGGCGCGCGAGAAGATCGGCTTCGACGAGCTGGTGGTGCACACGCCGGAGTTCGGCGCCGCGTCGAGCGCGCGCGAAGGCGAGGCGTATGCGATCCAGGAGCGGCAGACAAAAATCGTCCGGCTGGCGGGAGCGGGAGACAGTTTCAACGGCGGCTACCTCTGCGCCTCGCTGGGCGAGCTCCCGCTCAAACAGCGCCTCGTCGTCGCCAACGCCGTGACCGCCTTTTTTGTCACCCACGCCACCGGCCCGACCCGCGAACAACTGCTCGCGCAGATCGAAAAGGCGGCCGACCGCTGAGGCCCGCTACGAGAAGAGGTAAACATCCAGAACCGGCGCGCCCGGCGGTCGCGCCCTACCTGCCCGAACTGGCGGGGCCCGCCGGGCGACCCCGTCGCGGAGCTACGACTCAGGCTCGCGCCGCCCGCGCTTCCCGGTGCGCGCGACGGGCGCGGCGAAAGACCTTGGCCGGCGCCGTCCAGCTCTCGCGCGCTCCATACCGGAGACGCAGCAAATCCGCCCGCACCGCCAGCAGGCGCCCGCGCACCGGGTCCGCCGCCGACCAGTCTCCGCGCTCCGCCTCGTCCCGGGCCAGTCGCTGCAACCAACGCCCGGCCTCGCGCCGCACCGGATCGTGACCGTGCGAGGCCGAACGGCGACTCCGCCAGCCCATCCACCAGGCCTGCCCTCGCGCTCGCCACCACGCCGCCAGGCCGGAGCAAATCCCCACCGTCAACGCGATGCCCGCCACGCGGGAAAAATCCCAGGGCTGCCGGACCCATTCGCCGATCTCACGAATGCGTTCCTCAAACCCCTTGGCCGCCGCCGCCATCGTTTTTTCGATGCGATCCTTCGTCCCGCGCAGGAGCTCGATTTGCGAATTCTGGTCGAAGCTGACGATGCGCCGATACCAGAAGACCCGCAGTCCGTCGATTCGCGCGCCCCAGCCTTCGTCCCGCCCCATGAGCGACACACCGCCGGCGGGCTGGTCCTCGGCGTTCAGCGAAGGGGTCAAGCGCGCGCCGGGCGTGGCGTCCGACCGCAGCCACGAACCCAGCGATTCCTCCCATATCTCGGTCCAGGCGTGAGCGTCGGAATTTTTGACGCTGATGTGGCCGCTGGTCTCGTTCCACACGCCGCCCTTGAAGCCGGTGACGAGGCGCGCCGGCACGCCGGCGGCGCGGGCGAGCAGCACGAGGCTGCCCGCGAAAAGCTCGCAATGCCCGGGTTCGGTGGAGGCCATCCAACGGATCAACACATCCCCGTCCCCGGCCGGCGTGCGCGAACGCATGCTGTAGCTGTGGCGCGATTGCAGCCAAGCGCCGGCACGGCGGGCGAAGTCCGCGCCGCCCTCGCCCGCCCCGCCGATTTCCGCGACCCAGGCGTCCAGCCGCGCCTTGTCCTCGGGGCGGACCCGCCCGATTTCCAAAAAAGTCGGCGCCGGCGGCGCGTTGTTCTCCGGATCCTCCTCGGCCGACCGCCTCGGGCCGTCTCCGGACGCCACCGCCGGAGCGTTTCGGGGCGGCGGCTCGGAGCCGTCGTCCGTCGTGGAATCGTCAGTCGAAGGATCGTCCGGCGGCGGATTATCGGGTGGCAAAAGCGGCGCCGGCGGCGCGTCCGCCCAGTTCTCGTCGCGCATGCGCGGCCAGCCAAAACGCCGCCCGGCGGGGCGGACCTCGCGCTCCACCGCGAACCGACGATCACGCAGGATGCCGTCGGTGTCCATGCCCTCGACCCGGTAGGGGATCATCTTCGCCGGCTCGGTTTGCAGCGCGGCCAGACGCAGGGCCGAGCTCAGACGCAGGGGCTGGGGCTCGTTGAAGCCGATCCGGCGGAAGCCGCCCATCAGGGGCAGGTAACGGCTGACCCCCGGCTGGTAGAATATCGTCCACGTCGTGCGCCCCCCGTCGTCCGAGCTGCCAAAGCCGTTGTGAAGCTGCGCCTTTTCCCGCGCCGAAAAATTCGCCGTCAGCCCCGCCGACATCCGGAAGCCATCGCCCGAGTATTCGTCGAGCACGAGCATCCGCCAGTAGGGCTCCGCCGGCACCATCGCCGGATCGCTCACATCGACGGCGAAGGCCATGCCGTGGTCCTCGGCGATGTCCACCACCTCGCCGAAGGTGATGTTTTCCGAAAAGCCCGTGCGCGATTTTTTGGTGATGAGCCGGTCCAGAAAAAAGTCGTTGCTGATCTCCACGCGGGGCAGAGCGAGGAAGAGCACCACCGAACACGCGACCACGCCCGCGAAGAGCGCGCAGCCCAGCGCCGCCACGCGCAGGTCGGTGACCGCCCGCACGCGGCCAAACAGCTCCCGCCAGCGCACCCGCTCCCAACCCGGGGCGGCGTCGGCCGATGCGGCGCCGCCGGCCCGCGCGTCCGAGAGCGTCACCGTCAGCAGAAGCGCCAGCGCCGCCCCGGTGAAAAACAGGATCTGCACCACGAACGCGGGCGAGACGGTATAAACGCCCGTGACCACCACCACGAAGAGCGCGAGCAGGATGAGCTGCAGGTCCTCGCGTCGCCCGCGCGGCGACACGCAGCGATAGCCCAGGAGCAGGAGATCCAGCCGGATCATCGCCGGCAGCGGCTCGCGGTTGGCCCAGAGATCGAGCGCGAAGATCGTGACGATGAGGGGGAAGGCCAGGCGGTGGAAAAATCCCGGCAGCAGGCGCGAGAGATGCGGCCAAAACGTGAACACCGGCACCGCCAGGGTGAGCAACGCGAGCGCGAGGATCGCGTCCACCTCCATGTAGAAGAGGGTCCAGCCGGACAGCAGACCGAGGGCGCCGCCGAGGAACCAGCGGAGCTGGAAAAGCTCCGCGAGGCTAAGTTGAGGCCGCGATTTTTCCATCGAGAACGGCCACGACACCGCGCGGCCCCTGGGGTTCGATTTGCAGCACGCGCCGGGCCGGCGCGGCGTTGGGGAAAGGAGCGCCGGATCGCCCGCGGGGACGCGCGGCGACCTCGAGTTGCGCGAGCCGGTCGAGGAAGAGCTCCACGTCCCGCAGACGGCGCACCACCTGCGGCGGCTCGTCGCCGATCACCACCGCCTGGAGCCGCTCCGCCCGGAAAAGATCCTCCGCCAGCGTGGCCGCCAAACTGAGCGCGAGCTCGAACTGCCCGGGCCTCGACCAGATGGCCGCGTCGTCGTCCATGCGCAGGGTAAACCCCTCCAGCCCCTCGGCGCTGAACTGGCGCACCATCAGATGCCGCAGCCGCGCGCTGGCCTTCCAATGCACGAGGCGCGGGGAGTCGCCCGGGGTGTAGCGACGCAGGGCCAGCAAGTCGCCCCCCTGCCCGATCCGGTTGACCTGCCCCTGGCTGCGCACCACCCGCCAGGCCGCGCCGTCGGCGTGGCGCCGATACTCCACCGGTGCCGGCCAGACCAGCACCTCGGCGCCCAGATCCGACGCCACCGCCTTGCGCAAGAAACCGAAGGGGAAAAGCGAGCCGATGGACTGCAGGCGGATGTGCATGCGGCCGCGGCGCGCCGCCCGCACCGGCCACTCCAGACGCGTCTCGGCGCCGGGATCCAGGCGCGCCTCCAGATGGCGCCGCTGCGGCTTCGACTCCTCGGCCAGACCGGGAGTCGTGGCCGCGAAATCGAACCAAAGCCCGTAGGTGGGCAACAGGGTCTTGGTGTTGCGCAGTTCGAGCGCGACGGCCTGCGTCTGCCCCGAGCGCCACGGGCCGGCGTATTGGATGCGCCAGGCCACGCCGCGCAGATTCAGCCAGGACAACACGCCGCTGAGCACGAGACAGGACAACAACAGCGACAGCGTGATGAAGAGGATGTTGTTGGCCGTGTTGTAGGCCGCGCTGCCGATGCCGAGCGAGACGGCGATCAACAACACGCCCGTAAGCGTGGGCTGGATACGCTGGCCGCGCGTCGGATAGATCATCGCCCAGAGCAGGGTGCGCCAGCGGCGTTCGCGTCGGCGCCGCGAGGAGGCCCAGGGGCCCTGCCACTCGGTGTAGCCGGAGGCGGGCACGGTCCAGGGCTCCGAACCCGCGCCCGAGCCGCCGGGCGGCCTGCGTTTCTCGGCCGGTTTGATCATGCTACGGGGATCTCCCGTCGCCGGACCATCGGGATGCACGAGCCGGCGCGCTCCGGGGCCATCCGCCGGGAGGCGATTCGCGCCGGAAAGAGGCGCCGTCGGCGGCTATGGACCTGCGACATGGGGACGGGGACGGGAACGGAACGGGGAAGGTGGGGCGGAGACGCGGGACCGAAACTAGACCGGGGGATTGATGGAGGCGACGATGCGCTTCAGCGCGGCGACGACGAGGCGCCGCTCCTCCATGCCGTCCGAGGCCGGACGCACGAGGGTCAGGCGATGGGCCAGCACCGGACCGACCAGCGCCTGCACGTCGTCCGGCACCACAAAATCGCGCCCCTCGATCAGGGCCCGCGCCTGCACCGCGTGTTTCAAGGCCAGCCCGCCGCGCACCGAGACGCCGGCGCGAAAATCGGCCTCGGTGCGGGTGGCCGACACGATGCGCAGGATGTAGTCGAGCACCGAGTCCTCGATGAAGACATGCGCCGCCAGTTGTTGGAGCTGGAGAATATCGGAGCGCGTCACCACCGCCTCGAGCGCGATGGCGTCGTAGCCGGTGCGCGTGCTGCGGAGGATCTCCATCTCGTCGGCCGCCTGCGGATAACCCATGTGCAAGCGCATAAGGAAACGGTCCATCTGGCTCTCCGGCAGCGGGAAGGTGCCCTCGTAGTCCACCGGATTCTGGGTGGCGAAGACCATGAACGGCGCGCCCACCGCGTGGGCCTGGCCGTCGATCGTCACCTTGCCGCGGTCCATGACCTCGAGCAGGGAGGACTGGGTCTTCGGCGTGGCGCGGTTGATCTCGTCGGCCAGCACGATGTTGGCGAAGACGGGCCCCTTCTTGAAAACGAACTCCTTGATGGTCTCGTCGTAAACGGAAACGCCCGTGACGTCGCTGGGCAGGAGGTCGCTGGTGAACTGCACCCGGGAGAAGGCGCAGTCCATCGAGCGGGCGAGCGCGTAGGCGAGGGTCGTCTTGCCGACGCCCGGCAAGTCCTCGATCAGGACGTGGCCGCCGGCGACGAGGGCGGTGAGCACCTGGTCCACGACGGAGTCCTTGCCCTTGATGCTGCCACGCATGGAGGTCCGGAGTTTTTGCAGGGTTTCCCGGGCGGCCGTGACCTGCGGGGCGGAGAAAAAGTCACTCATGTGAGGGTAGGACAAAAAACGATGATCCCGCCGCCGACCACGTCAACGGGCGGGACCGCGGAATTTTCCCCCACCCCGCCCCGGCGCGTCCGGTCCGCAAACCTCCACTGGCGACCCGCCCTTCAGACAAGCGCAGCCGACAAGCAGGCGCCGATCACCGCCAACAGCGGCGGCAGGGCCAACCATCGCGGGCGATACGCGAGCAGAAGCGCCAGCACGAAACCCGCCGCGGCCGTCGCGACCAGCGCCGTGACGAAGCCCACGCCCGGTCCGGCCGCGGCGAACGCCAGCCCCCACGCCGCCGCCAGAAGCCCCCAACCGGCCAGCCGGACCCGCGCGCGCCAAGCCGTCGTGCGCGCGATCGGAAACACCCGGCGATGATGCGCGTCCATCGCCAGCGCCAGGGCCGCCAGGCCCGCGTAATCAAGCGCGAGAATCAACCAGTCCACGAGGTCGCTCCTTCCTTGGGGACACGCGCCTCGACGGCGGGCCCGACCGAAGCGGATACCGGGTCGTCCGTCCCGCGCGCCGCGACGGCCGCCACCCGTGAGCGCGCCACCCGCCGCGACGCCGCCCAAAAGCCCAGGCCGAGCGTCATGACGACCGCGGCGAACCCGGCATGCAGCCCCGGACGCAGCGCCCACCGCTCAAAAACGGCCGCGCCGGCGGTGAGCACATCGAGCAGCGGCAGGGCCAGCAGCAGCGCCCCGACCGCCGCCAACTGCTCCGTCCAGGCCGACAAGCCGCGCCGCAGGCAGGCGTGCAGCAGGGCCAGCCCCCAGACGATCAGGAACACCCGCACCTCCCAGTCGCGGCGGCCGGCCAGCTCGACCGGCAGGAGGCGGTTCGACCACAAAAACGCGACCGAGGCCAGCGGCAGCCCGGCGACGAAGGCGACGTTTAGCCGGGAGACGAGTCCGTATCCAAACTTCCCCGACGCACCGGCCGTCGCGAGACGTTCCTTGCGCTTCAGCGTCCAGAGCACGAGCCCGGTCGCCGTCATCGCCGCGCCCATCAGGCCGAGCACGAAAAACAGCGCCCGCAGCACCGGCCCGGCGAAACGGGCGAGGTGGAAACCGTAGAGGAAGGACCGCACCCGCTCGCCGCCCCCCGCGGCCGGCCCGGCCTTCTCGATGCGCTCGCCGGTGCGCGCGTCGAACACCAGTTTGTCGCGCGCGTCGAGCGACACCTCCGCGCCCTCGGCGCGGATCAGCTCCACGGTGGGCGTCGCGCCGGCGAGACCGTTGACCTCGATGCGGCGCGCGTAGCGCAGATCGCCCCACTCGTCGGCGGCGGCGCGCAGGATACCATCCAAGATCTCGCCCGAGACCGGCACGGGCACGGCCGCGGCCGCTGCCGCTGCTCCCGCCGCGGCGGCGGCATCCGCGGCGCCCCCGGCGGTCGGGCCCGCAAGCGCCGGAGCCTCCGGGGCGAATTTCTTGGCCCAGGGCATATACATGGGCGTGAAGATCGCCAACGCGCTGTAGGCGATCAGCACGTAGAAAGGCAGCGGCAGCACCGCGGTGAGGTTGTGAAAATCGAGCCAGGGACGCCGACGCCCCTCGCGCCGAAACAGAAAGAGGTCCGCGAAAAAGCGACGGTGCGTGACGACGCCGCTCACCAGCGCCACCAGCATGAACATCGCCGCGATACACGCGATCCAGCGCCCCCAGGGATGCGGCATCAGGAGCTGGAAATGGAAACGGTAGAAAAACTCCCCGCCGTAGGAGGCCCGCACGGTGTCCTCGGTGGGCGCGCCGGAGACGGGATCGAGCTCGGCGTTTTGGAAACGCGCTCCCGGCGTCGCCGGCTGCCAAAAGACGGTGAGGCGATCGCTGCGTCGATCCGGCATGTCGAGGATCCAGCGCCTCGCGTCGGGCGCCACCTCGCGGAGGTGTTTCACACCCGCCTGCGCCGCCGCCAGACGGCTCTCGACCAGCGGCAGCTCGGGGCGCATCCACGCGTTGAGCTCGGGGCGGTAATAGGCCACCGCGCCGGTGAGAAAAATGGCATAGACCACCCAGCCGAGCAGCAGCCCGGACCAGGTGTGCAGCCAGGCCATGGATTGGCGGAAAGGCGGGGATCGGTCGGATTTCAAAAGAAGAAGAGAGCCAGGAGGGCGCAGACCAGCGTCGGCAAGAGGATGCCCGCCCACGCGCGGGTCGCGCTCGGGGCCGCGAAGGCCCAGACGGCCGCGCCCACGTGCAGCAAGAAGCCGGGCAGCGCGGCGTGGTAGGCCTCGGCGGGCGCGTCCGTGGCCAGGGCGAGGGCGACCGTGGATACGGCGGCGAGCAGGTAGCCGCCGGCCAGCGCGGCGAGCGCGCGCGAGGCGACGGACCAGCGCGAGCGGCCGCCGGGCGCGACGCCGCCTCGCGCGCGGGCGGGCGCGGGGGCGGCGGCGGACGGGCGGCCGTCGCCGCGGGGTGACGACGAGGCGAGGCTTGTATTCAAGGTTTGGCGACGAAGGTTACGGTGGCGACGTGGCGGACGCCCTGGTGGGCGCGGCCCTCGTGTTCGCCGGCCCGATTCTCCACATGCCCCGCCTCGACCACGCACTGGCCGGGCCAGGGCGTCTCGAGCGTCACGCGACCGGAGGCGTCGGTCTTGAAGGTGCGATTCCAGCCCGAGGAGGTGAAGAGCGTGACATCGGTCTCCGCCAGCGGCTCGCCGCGCAGCAGGAGGGTGAAGGTGTTCGAGTCGGCCGCGACCGGGACGAGTTCCAGGGCGAATCGGGCGGCGGTGTCGGCGCGGCCAAGCTTGGCCTGGTAGTGGACGAGGTTGTCGCCCTTTTCCGGGCGGTAGAGGTTTTCCAGACGCAGGTCACCGGGGATGGGCGTCGCGGGGGCGGCGATGGCGATGTGGTCGTGCTCGATTTTGACCGGCAGCTCGGAGCCGTCGGCGGCGAAGGCGCGGGGCGCGGCGATGAGTTTCAGGTAGCCGTCCCGGGTCTCGCGCAGGCCGGCGGCCCATTCGCCGAAATAGGCGGCGGTGGAGCCGGTGGCGGCGTCGCGCTCGAGCCACACGAAGTGGGCGCGGGCCGATGCGGCGAAGGAGAGCCCGAGGGCGAGGATGGCGATGAGGTGTCGTTTCATTTTGGATACGGAAAGGGATGGAAGCGGGGAGACCGCCGCGTCGGCGATCGGCGCGGCGGGCGAGACGAAGCGGGCTGGAGCGGGTGGACGGACGGGCGGTTCAGAAGCTCCAGCGGACGGTGCATTGGACGCTGCGGGGCTCGCCATAGTTGGGATAGTCGAGCGTGGCCCAGTAGGTTTTATCGAAGGCATTGCGCAGGCTGACCGTCGCCGAGAGCCGCTCGGTGAAGCGGTATTCGGCGAAAAAGTTCACCAACGCGAAGGCGTCCTGGGTCACCTTGATCGGCGTGATCGTCGGGTGGGTCGTCACCATGCCGCTTTGCTCGCCCTGCCAGTTTACGCCGGCGCCGACGGTGAGGCGGCGCCAGTCGCCGGGCAGGCGATAGCGGGTGTTGAAGCGCAGGAGGTGCTCGGGGACGTTGGCGTAGGTGAGGTCGGCCGGGTTGCGCCGTGTGTTGACGTTCGAGTAGCCGAGGCTCGCGGTCCAATCGGGCGTGATGCTCGCGGTGAGATCGATCTCGAAGCCGCGGCTCTCGGTGCCATCGACGCCCATGTAGGCGGAGCTGCCGTCGGAGAGGGAGTTGTCCGGCTGCGACGTGTCGCGCACGGCGAAGTTGTCCTGCTTGGTTTCGAAGACGGCGAAGTTGAAGCCGAGACGTTTCTGCAAGAGCTCCGCCTTCAGACCCAGCTCGGCGTTGCTGCCGATGGCGGGCGAGAGGATGTTCTCGTTTTTGTCCTTCTGCGTCTGGGGCCGGAAGGTCTCGGTGTAGCTGGTGTAGAGGGCGAGCCAGTCGGTGACATCGTAAACGACGCCGGCGTAGGGCGTGAGCTCGGAGTTGACCTCGGCCCGGCCGCTGCGACCGGTGTAAGCGCCCGTCGTGGAGTAGCTGTCGAGGTAGGTTTCCCACCAGCTCAGGCGGGTGCCGAGGATCACGGCGACCGGATCCACCGGACGCAGCCGCGTGGTGCCGTAGAAGCCGTGCTGCGTGGTGTGGGTGACGCGGTCGGCCCCCGTGTCCACGATGGTCGGCGCGGGCGCGGTGCCGTCGTAGCTGCGGTAGTCGGGTATGACGTAGGTCCAGCCGCTCGTGCCGCCCAGGACGGCGGCGTCGCTCTCGTAGGCGTCGAGATTCCAGCCGAGCACGAGATCATGCTCGCGGCCGAAGGCGTTGAAGGTGCCGCTCAGGTAGAGGTCGAGGTTGTCGCGCGTGTCCTCGGACTGGTTGGCGCCGGCGCGCAAATAGAGGCCGCTGCCGGTGGCGAGGTTGGGGTTGCCGGTGGCGTAAACGGCGAGGCGGCGGTAGTCGCCGAGCGTGCGGTTGTAGGCGGCGCGGAACTTCCAATCCTCGCCGAGCTTCTGGTCGAGGTTGACGAAAAAGGTGCCCGACTCACGGCTCCACTCGGTCCAATCGGTGGCGAAGTTGGTCGAGCGCGGCAGATCGGCCTCGGAGCCGTCGGAGGCGAAGCGCGGGATGACGCCCCAGGTGGGATATTCCGGCTCGTTTTCCTGATATTGATAACCCGCGCCCAGGGTGGTCGTCGGCGTGAGGTCGCCCTCAAAACTGAGGAGGTAGGCGGTGGTGTCGTCGGAGTAGCGGTCGAGGAAACTTTCCCTGGTCTGGCCGACCACGACGAATCGGCTGCGGAAGCGGCCGTCCTCGGTGAGGGGCACGTTCACGTCGGCGACTCCGCGGTAGAGATCCCAGGAGCCGACGCTGGCGGAGACGGAGCCGCCGAATTCCTTGCCCGGCCGCTTGCGGTGCAGATCGACCGTCGCCGACGGCATGCCGGCGCCGGTGATGAGACCGTTGGCCCCGCGCACCACGGTGATGCTCTCGTAGAGCGCGGTGTCGTATTCCTGGTTGGTGGCGCCGCTGTAGGTGGGAATGCCGTCCACCTGAAAGTCGGAGATCTGAAAACCGCGGGCGAAGTAGAGCGGGCGCTCGGTGTCGTAGAACGCGGTGTGAACGCCGGTGACGTTGCGCAACACGTCGTCGAGGCTGAAAAGATTTTCCATTTCGATGCGGTCTCGCCCGACGACGGAGACGGACTGGGGCGTCTCGCGCGGCGCGAGATTCAGGCGCGTCGTCGCGTAGGCCGGCGGCGCTGCGACCGCGCGCTCGGCGGTGACCGAGAGCGGCTCCAACACCACGGTCTCCTCCGCGAGCGCGGCGGAGTCGGCGGCCGAGGCCGAGGCGGCGGCGGAATTTTCGGACGCCGTCGGCCCTCCGGAGACCGGCGCGGAGACGTCGGACTGGGCCGCGAGCGGAGCGGCGAGGGCGAGGCTGGCAAGGACGGGGAGCGGGATGCGGGTGCGAGTAGACATGGAGACAGTCCGGCCCACCCGCCGCGGAGCACGGCAAGGGACCGAAGAGCGATGCTGCCAGATCGCGCGGTCCCAAAGCTTACCCGTCCTTGCGCGAAGTTTGCCCGCTCTTGCGCTGCCGCACCGGCGCGAAATCTCCCGATCAGGCCGGCGCCGCTCGGGGAATTGCCCGGCCGGAATCACATCTTGGCTTTCGCTTGGCAGAAATTGCTCGAAATCTACCAAAATCTCTCAAATACCCCTACGAACCCCGGCGCCATGTCCTCCCCGACCAAGACTCGTATTGCCAAATCGTCCGCCTCGGCGGCCGCCCATTCCTCCGCGTTCACCGCTGCGTCCGCCGCCTATCAGGCGCTCGGCGTCGATGTGGAAGCCGCCCTCGCCACCCTCGCGGCGACGCCCATCTCCCTGCACTGCTGGCAGGGCGACGACGTCGGCGGCTTCGAGAAGGCCGACACCACCCTCACCGGCGGCATCCAGGCCACCGGCAACTATCCCGGCAAGGCCCGCACCCTCGACCAGCTCCGCCAGGACCTCGAGCTCGTCTATAAACTGCTCCCCGGCCGCCACCGCCTGAACCTGCACGCCATCTACGGCGACTTCGGCGGCAAGCCCGTGGACCGCGACGCCATCGAGCCCAAACACTTCGCCTCCTGGGTGGACTGGGCCCAGTCGCTCGACCTGCACGGTCTCGACTTCAACCCCTCCAACTTCTCCCACCCGCTCTCCGCCGACGGCACGCTCTCGCACCCGGACAAAAAGATCCGCGAGTTCTGGATCGCCCACTGCGCCGCCTCCCGCCGCATCGGCGCGCACTTCGGCAAGAAGATGGGCACCCGCACCGTCACCAATGTCTGGATACCGGACGGCTCCAAGGACACGCCCTTCGACCGCGCCGCGCCCCGCGCCCGCCTCGCCGAGTCGCTGGAGAAAGTCTTCGCCGAAAAGCTCAAAGCCAAGCACCACCTCGACGCCGTCGAATCCAAACTCTTCGGCATCGGCGCCGAGTCCTACACCGTCGGCTCGCACGAATTTTACCTCGGCTACGCGCTGAAGCGCGGCGACGTCGCCTACTGCCTCGACGCGGGGCACTTCCACCCCACCGAGTCGCTCGCCGACAAGATCTCCTCGGTCCTCCAGTTCGCCCCCGCCCTGCTGCTCCACGTCAGCCGCGGCGTGCGCTGGGACAGCGACCACGTCGTCACCAGCGACGACCCCACCCGCGCGATTTTCGAGGAGCTCGTCCGCGGCGGCTTCCTCGGTCGCACCGCCATCGGCCTCGACTACTTCGACGCCTCCATCAACCGCATCGCCGCCTGGGTCATCGGCACCCGCGCCGCGCAGAAATCCCTGCTCGCCGCCCTGCTCGAACCCGCCGCGCAGCTCCGCGCCGCAGAGAAATCGGGCGACTTCGCGCTTCGCCTCGCGCTCTTCGAGGAAAGCCGCGCTCTCCCGCTCGGCCCGATCTGGGACGAGTTCTGCCGCCGTCACAACACGCCCGGCGGCCTCGGCTTCATGGCCGAGATCCAGGCCTACGAGAAAAACGTCCTCTCCAAGCGCTGAACCCGACTCCCGACGCCGCCCGCCCGGCCCACGCGCCGCGGGCGGCGTTTTTATCCCCCGCCGCATAAGCCCGCCTAACCCGCACCGCCAAAACTCCAGCGCCGCACCCCGCACCTTTTGTCCCGACCACCCGCCGCCCACGCCCCGCCGCGTCATTGGTTATTGGACATTGGTCATTGGTCATTACCCGCCCCCCTCCCCCGCCCCCCTTTCCCTCCATGTCCTCGTATCAATACGTCAACTACAGCTGGGACGACGCCAAGGCCGCGTCCCTCGATCCCGTCGGCCGCCTGGTCTATCGCTCCAACATCCTCGGGAGCGACCAGCGCATCACCAACACCGGCGGCGGCAACACCTCCTCCAAGTTGACCGAGAAGGACCCCATCACCGGCCAGCCCGTCGAGGTCCTCTGGGTCAAGGGCTCCGGCGGCGACCTGCGCACCGCCGGCCGCGAGTTTTTCTCCAGCCTGTATCAGGAAAAACTGCTCGCGCTCCAGGGCGTGTATAACGCCCGCGCCGACAAGGGCCTCAAGACCCAGGCCGAGGACGACATGGTCGGCATGCAAGCGCACGCCACCTTCAACCTCAACCCCCGCGCCTCCTCGATCGACACGCCCCTGCACAGCTTCCTGCCGGGCAAGTTCGTGGACCACATGCACCCGAACGCGATCATCGCCATCGCCGCGTCCTCGCGTTGCGAGGAGCTGACCCAGGAGATCTTCGGCGGCGAAATGGCCTACGTGCCCTGGATGCGCCCGGGCTTCGAGCTCGGCCTCGCGATGCAGAAGATCGCCAAGGAAAACCCGAACGTGCGCGCCATCATGATGGGCCAGCACGGCTTCATCTCCTGGGCCGACGACGACAAGCAGTGCTACACCGACACGCTCAACTTCATCGAAAAGGCCTCCGCCTACATCGAGAAAAAGTATGCCGAGAAGGGCGGCGACGCCGCGGCCTTCGGCGGCCAGAAATACCAGACGCTCCCCGAGGCGCAGCGCCGCGCCACCCTCGCCGCCATCCTGCCCTGGCTGCGCGGTCAGGTTTCGCAACAGAAGCGCTTCATCGGCACCATCCAGGACGACGAGAAGATCCTGCGCTTCGTCAACTCGGCCGAGGCCCCGCGTCTCGCCGCGCTCGGCACCTCCTGCCCCGACCACTTCCTGCGCACCAAGATCAAGCCGCTCTACGTGGACTGGAACCCGCAGACCGAGGACGCCGCCGCTCTCAAGCTCAAGCTCGCCGCCGCGCTCGACCAATACCGCTGCGACTACACCGGCTACTACAACGTCTGCCGGCGCGCCAACTCGCCCGCCATGCGCGACCCCAACCCCACCGTGGTGCTCATCCCCGGCCTCGGTTTGATCGCCTGGGGCAAGGACAAGTCCGAGAGCCGCGTCACCGCCGAGTTCTACAACTGCGCGGTCGAGGTCATGCGCGGCGCCGAGGCCATCGACAAATACATCGCCCTGCCCCAGCAGGAGGCCTTCGACATCGAGTATTGGCTGCTCGAGGAGGCGAAGCTCAAGCGCATGCCCGCCGAAAAGGAGCTCGCCCGCCAGGTCATCCTCGTCATCGGCGCCGGCTCCGGCATCGGCAAGGAGACCGCCCACCGCCTCGCCAAGGAAGGCGCCCACATCGTGTGCGTTGACCTCAACAAGGACGCCGCCGAAGCCACCGCCAAGGAGCTCACCGACAAGCTCGGCCTCGGCATCGGCGTCGCCGGCAGCGGCATCTCCAACTGCGGCCCGGCCCTCGGCCTCGCCTGCAACATCACCGACCGCGCCAGCATCCGCGCCATGCTCGACCAGGTCGCGCTCGCCTACGGCGGCTTCGACTCCATCTGCGTGACCGCCGGCATCTTCGTGCCCAGCGACACCACCGGCCACATCCCGGACGACAAGTGGGCCCTCACCTTCAACATCAACGTCACCGGCAGCTACTTCGTCGCCGACGAGGCCTTCAAGACCTGGAAACTCCAGGGCCTGCGCGGCAACCTCGTGCTCACCACCTCGGCCAACGCCGCCGTGGCCAAGAAGGGCTCGCTCGCCTACGACACGTCCAAGGCCGCCGCCAACCACCTCGTGCGCGAGCTCGCCATCGAGCTCAGCCCGCTGGTGCGGGTCAACGGCGTCGCCCCCGCGACGGTGGTGCAGGGCTCGGCCATGTTCCCCCGCGACCGCGTCATCGGCTCGCTGGCGAAATACAACATTCCCTACACCGACGACGAGGCGACCGAGAGCCTGGTGAAGAAGCTGGCCCAGTTCTACGCGGACCGGACCCTCACCAAGGCCCCGATCACCCCGGCCGACCAGGCCGAGGCCTATTTCCTCCTCGTCACGCAGCGCCTCAGCAAGACCACCGGTCAGATCGTGACCGTGGACGGCGGCCTGCACGAAGCCTTCCTGCGTTGATCCCGCGACGTGGCGGAAGCGCGGATGCGCTTTCGTTCCGTCCGGCTCGGACCCGTCGTGGTGACGGGTTGTGCGCGGGGACTTGTGGTGAGTCCCCGCGCGCCGCAGGCCCTGTTTGAACAAAACCGTCCGCCGCCCGCCGCGGCGACCAAGCCCGCGACCGAAAAACGGTCGCGGGCTTTTTATGTCCGTTCCGGGACGGATTGAGACTCCAAGGCAGGGCGGCACCGCCGGGGCCGCCGTGATGGATGATCGGTGACCGGCCCAGACATCAACGCGTCCGACGGACTCGCCCGACCGCCGCGCCCGTTCACTTGTGGTCCCACGGAAAACTCACCGCCACGCGCGGGGCTTTCCAGACCTCGAAGACCTCGAACATTTTCCCCGGGTTGAGGATGCCCTTGGGGTCCAGCGCGTCCTTCACCGCCCGCATGGCCTTCACCTGCGCCTCGGAGTGCTGGAGGCGCAGGAAAGGCGTCTTGGCGAGGCCGATGCCGTGTTCGCCGGAAATCGCGCCGCCGAGCGCGACGACCTTTTTCATCAGCGCCAGCACGGCCTTCTCCGCCGCGCGGCACTCCTTGGCCACCGCCTTGTGATACATGATGTTCACGTGGAGATTGCCGTCCGCCAGGTGGCCGAAGGTCGGGATGGCCAGGCCCGACTTCACGCGTAGTTGCTCCAGCCATACGGCGAAGTCCTCGTAGGCGCCGAGCGGCACCGTGATGTCCTCGTTGAGCTTGGCGTCGCCCATCTGGAACATCGCGCCGGAGCACTTGCGCCGCACCGCCCAGAGCGCCTCCGCCTCGTCGCGGGTCTGCGCCTCGCGGTGGCCGGCGGCGTGTTTCTCCGCCCAGGCGAGCACCGCGCGCTTCGCGTCGGCCAGCTCCGCCTCCGAGCCGGCGAGTTCGAGCAGGATGACCGGCCGGCCCGGTTGCCCGGGGAAGATCGTGGTCTTCATCGCCTGCTCGGCGCAGGTGACGGAGGAGCGATCCAGAAACTCGCAAATCGCCGGCTGCACCCGCGCGGCGAAGAGCGCCCGCGCGGCGCGGAAGGCCGACACCTCGTCCGCGAAGCTCGTCAGCAGGGTCCAGCGCGCGGCCGGCGCCGGGATCAGCCGCAACACCGCGTCGCTCACCACGCCGAGCATGCCCTCGCTGCCGATCCACAGGTCGCGCAGGTTAAAACCCGCCGCGAATTTCCGCGTGGCCGTGCCCCACTCCACGAACTCGCCGGTGGGCAGGTAGCCCTTGAGCGCCACCACGAAATCGCGCGTCACGCCGTATTTGCCGCCGTGCATGCCGCCCGCGTTGCAGGCGATGTTGCCGCCGATGGTCGAGTATTCCTTGGACGATGGATCGGGCGGATAAAACCAGCCCGCCGCCGCCGCCGCGCGTTGCACGTCGCCGACCTTCGCTCCCGCCTGCACGTGCGCCAGGCCCGCCTCGGCGTCGATCTCGACCTTGTCCAGCGCCAGCAGGTCGAGCACCCAGCCCCCGCGAATCGGAACCGCCGAGCCCATCAGGGTGGTGCCCCGGCCGCGCGGCGTCACCGGCACGCCGTGTTTGTTGGCCAGCTCGAGCATGACGCCGATCTGCGCGCGCTTGGTCGGCCTCACCACCGCGGCCGGTCGCACCGCGATGCGGCTGGAATCGTAGGACGCCGCCTCGAGGGCGGCGTCGTCGGTGAAGACGACCTTGGCGCCGAGCTTGCGGCGCAGGGCTTGGGTGGCGAGGGCGAGAACGTCCTTCTTCGGCATGGGAAAAACCCTTTCCCGCATCCCGCCGAAACGCGCAACGCCCAAAGCCCTCGCCCACCCGGCTGCAAACCATCTCACACCCTGCCCGCTCGTCTCCTTCAGGTTTCAACTTTCATCCTTCATCCCTTTCCCCCCGTCCATGTCCGCCCCTCGCGTTCTTCTCACGACCACGTCGTTCCAGGACACCCCTGGCATCCACCACGAGATGCTGGCCGCCGCCGGCTTCGAACTCGTCCGCGAGCGCGGCCCGCTCCCCGAGAGCCGCATGCTTGAGCTCGCCGGCCAGTTCGACGCCTACCTCTGCGGCGACGACGCCATGACCCGCGCCGTCATGCAAAAGTCCCTCCCGCGCCTGAAGGTCATCAGCAAATACGGCATCGGCCTCGACAAGATCGACCTCGCCGCCGCCAAGGATCTCGGCCTGCCCGTGCTCTTCACCCCCGGCGTCAACCACACCACCGTCGCCGAGCACGCCTTCGCCCTGCTCCTCGCCGTCGTGCGAAACCTCGTCGTCGAGGCCAACCATGTCGCCGCCGGCCGCTGGACCCGCATCACCGGCAACGAGCTCTGCGGCAAAACCCTGCTCCTCGTCGGCCTCGGCCGCATTTCCAAGGAGGTCGCCATCCGCGCCCGCGCCTTCGGCCTGCGCGTCCAGGTCTTCGCCAACTACTGGGACGAGGACTTCGCCCGCTGGCAGGGTATCGAACGCGTCGAGGACCTCGACGCCGCGCTCCGGGCGGCCGACTTCGTCTCGATGCACACCAAGCTCACCGAGAAGACCAAGGGCCTGATCAACGCCCGCCGCATCGCCTCCCTCAAACCCGGCTGCGTCATCGTCAACACCGGCCGCGGTGAACTCATCGAACTCGCCCCGCTCGTCGAGGCGATCAAGGCCGGCAAGATCCGCTATGGCGCCGACGTGCTCGACCAGGAGCCGCCGCCCGCCGACCACCCTCTTCTCGGCCTGCCCGGCACCGTGCTCACCCCCCACATCGGCAGCCGCACCCACGAGAGCGTGCAACGCCAGGCCAGCTGCGCGGTGGAAAACCTCACCCGCTTCCTCGCCGGCAAGGAGCCCATAGCGCGCGCCGTGTAACGGCGCGCGCAGTAGCGAGTAGCGGGTGGTGAGTAGCGAGCATTCCGCGCGCGTTCACCGCCACGCCTCCGCCACCTACGGACTCTACTCGCTACTCGCCACCCGCTACTTTCCGCCCCCTACCCGCTACTTTACACCTCCATGGAATCCTACTTCGTCGTTCCCGAAGCCGCCCACAACTCCCTCGTCGCCGCCGCGTATCAACATCGCGGATACCTCGCCGACGAGGCCGCCGAGGGCGCCCGTTTCTGCGCCGAGGCCTCGCGCCACGGCATCCGCACCCACAACGGCCTCAAGGCCCTCCACCTCGACCACCTCTTCGGCTCCGGCTCGAAGGGCTGCGTCCCCGGCGCGCAGATCGAGGAGCGCCCCTCCCGCTTCCCCTCCGCCAAGATCTGGAACGCCAACAAAAAGCTCGGCCAGGCCACCGCCTACCGCGCGATCGACGAGGCCATCCGCCTCGCCGACATCTACGGCGTCGGCACCGTCTCGGTGGACAACGCCTTCCACTACCTCTGGGGCGCGGGCTACGTGATGGACGCCGCCCGCCGCGGCTACATCGCCTACACCAACTGCACGGCCGCCCTCGCCGAGGTCGTCCCCTTCGGCGGCAAGTTCCCCACCCTCGGCACCAACCCCCACTCCTGGGGCTTCCCCACGACCGACGCCATCGGCTTCCCGCTCGTGATCGACTGGGCCACCTCCGTCATCGCCATGGGCCGCGTGCAGCAGCTCAAACGCGAGGGCAAACAACTCCCGCCCATGGCCGCGGTGGACAAGGACGGCAAGCCCACCACCAACCCCGACGAGGTCGCCGCGCTCCTACCCTTCGGCGCCCACAAGGGCTACGGCCTCTCGCTCATGAACGAGGTCGTCGGCGCCTTCATCGGCGGCTCGCTCCCCACCATCCGTAACCGTTGGGACAAGGTCCCCGAGGGCGAAAAGGGCACCTGCGCCTTCTTCTTCCAGGTCATCCACCCCGAGGCGATGAGCGGCGGCCTCTTCGCCAAGGGCCGCAACCAGACCGAAAACGTGAAGGCGGTGCTCGCCGACGTCATGGGCCACGGCAACGACGGCGCCATCATCCCCGGCCAGATCGAGGCCAACTTTGCCAAACAAACCGCCGCCGCCGGCGGTCTGCTCTTCACCAAGGCGGAGGTGGAGGCTTTTAACGAAGTCGCCCGCGAATGCGGCCAGCCCGAGTGGGACCTCGCCGCGCTCAAGACCCACACGGTCTGAACGAACCGCGGCGCAACGCCATCCGCCGCGCTCCGGAGGGAGCAGGATGCTCCCGCTACTTTCCGCAGAGTAGCGGGAGCTTCCAGCTCCCGTCGTCTCCGTTCGCCCCACGCGGCCGAAACATCCGGCATCCCATCCTGTTTCCGCCCCCCCACTCCCCAGGCCCGCCCCCCGGCCCCGCCCCGCCCCGCCCCCAGTCCCACCAGCCCGACACCCGCTCCGCCCCGCCACCCCCGGCTCGCGCTCCATTTTCCGCCCCCTTTTCCCATTTTCGGGTCTTTCCGCTCCGGGCTTGAGCCCGGGCTCGCGAACGGCGTAGTTTGGGCGATTTTCCTCCTATGTCTCGCCAAGTCGCCATCGTCGGACGCCCCAATGTGGGCAAGAGCCGCCTCTTCAACCGGCTCACTCGGTCGCGCATTTCCATCGTGCATGACCAGCCCGGTGTCACCCGCGACGTCGTCTCCGCCGAGGTCGCCGACGGCGCCTACACGCTCTTCGACACCGGCGGCCTCGGCCTCAAGGGCGGCGACTCGCCCGCCGAGCTCACCGCCGCCTCCGAACGCCAGGTGGATTTCGCCATCGATGCCGCCGACCTGATCCTCTTCGTGGTGGACGGCACCGAGGGCTTCACCGCCCTCGACGCCCAGATCGCCTCGCGTCTGCGTCGCTCAAAAAAGGCGGTCCTCCTCGTCGTCAACAAGGCCGACTTCAGCGACGACAAGATCGACCTCGGCGAGGCCTACCGGCTGGGCTTGGGCGAGCCCTTCCGCGTCTCCGCCGAGCACGGTCGCGGCGAGGCCGAACTCCGCACCGCGATCCTCGAAAAACTCGGCCCCGCCCCGACGCCCGAGCCCGCCCCCGACGCATCCTCCGACGATCCGTCCGAGCGGGGCTTCGACGACGAGGACGCCGCCGAACGCGCCTCCCTGCCCGGCACCCGCGATCCCGGCCAGCCCCTCTGCGTCTGCTTCATCGGTCGCCCCAACGTCGGCAAATCATCCCTCAGCAACCGCCTGCTCGGCAGCGACCGCCTGATCGTTTCCGACATCGCCGGCACCACGCGCGACGCCGTCGAGATCCCCTTCACCTTCAAGGGCCGCAACGGACGCGAATACCCCTTCCGCCTCATCGACACCGCCGGCATCAAGGCGCAGACCAAGCTCGCGTCCCCGGTCGAGTATTTCTCCCGCCTGCGCTCGCTCGACGCCATCGCCAAGTGCGACGTCGTTTTCCTCGTGCTCGACGCCATCGACGGCGTCACCGCGCAGGACAAGGCCATCGCCGGCGAGGCCATCAAGGAGCGCAAACCGATCATCGTCATCGTCAACAAGTGGGACGTCGTGCGCGACGCCCTCCAAAAGGGGCTCTCCCCCGACTGCGCCCCCGAGGAGGCCATCCACGGCTACACCTCGGAGCGCGACTACCGCGCCAAATACGAGCAGGCCATCCGCAACCGGCTCTTTTTCACCCCGGGCGCCCCCATCCTCTTCGTCTCCGCCATGAGCGGCTACGAGGTGGACCGCATGCTCAACGCGGCGGTGCAGCTCAACCGCAGCTTGGACAAAAAAATCTCCACCGCGAAACTCAACGCCCTCATCGGCGACCTCGCCGAGCGCGTGCCCGCCCCCGCCGTGGCCGGCCGGCGTTTCCGCGTTTACTACGCCGTCCAGACCGGCCTCCGCCCCTTCCGCATCAAGCTCTTCTGCAACCGCGAGGACAAACTCTCCGAACAATACCGCCGCTACCTCGAAGCCGGCATGGTCAAGGAGTTCGGCCTCGACGGCTGCCCCGTCTATTTCGACCTCGTCGGCAAACCCAAACACGCCCCCGGCACTCCCTACACCGGCAAGGCCGCCATGGACGCCAAACGGCGCGCCAAGGACGAGGGCGAGACCTTCACCCCCAAGTGGAAACAGCAGGAGGAGCGCGGCGGCGCCGACGCGGGCGACGGCTTCGACTTCGAAACGCTGGAGGACTGAGCCGCGCATCCCAGCCCGGCAGGTCCCCGACAGGCAGGTAGGGCGCGACCTCCGGGCGCGCCGGGTTCGTCTCCCCGTGTCCTTCGTGCTCTCCGTGGTTAAACTCTGAACCGCCCCGCGATGTCTCCCCGTTCCGCCTCCCGCCCCCGCGCCGTTTTCCTCGGCTCCGACGCCATCTCGATCCCGTTGCTCGACTGGTTGGTCGGCCCCGAGGGATCCGCCCTCGTCGAGCTCAGCGCGATCTACACCCAGCCCGACCGCCCCGTCGGGCGCGGCCAGAAAGTCCAGGCCAACGCCATCAAACAATGGGCGCTCGCCCGCGGCCTGCCCGTCCATCAGCCGGAAAAACTCACCCCCGAGGTGCGCGAGGCCTACGCCGCCTCCGCGCCCGACCTCGCGCTCGTCATGGCCTACGGGCACATCCTGCGCGACGACTTCATCGCCGTGCCCCCGCTCGGCACGCTGAATTTCCACGCCTCACTCCTGCCCGCCTACCGCGGCGCCTCGCCCATCCAGACCGCCGTCGCCGAGGGCGAGTCCGAAACCGGCGTCTCGCTCATGCGCATCGTGCGGCGGCTCGACGCCGGACCGGTGGCGGACCGCGAGACGGTGCGTATCGGAAAACACGATACGGCGCTGGAGGTCGAGCGCGCGCTCGGCGCCGCCTACGCTCCCCTGCTCGCCCGGGCCCTGCCGCGCCTGCTCGCGGGCGGGCTGGACTTCGTCGAGCAGGACGAGGAGGCCGCCAGCTTTTGCCGCAAACTCTCCAAGGAGGACGCCGCGCTCGATTTCGCCGCCCCGGCGCGGGCGCTCGCCGCCCGCATAAACGGCCTCAACCCCTGGCCGGCGGCGCAGGTCGAGTGGCAGGGGCAGCTCCTGAAATTTGGCCTGGCCGACGCCGCCGAGGACCCGGCGGTCGCCGCCGGCGCCGCGCCGGGCGAGGTGCTGGGGGCGGACGCGGACGCCCTGCTCATCGCCGCCGGCGGCTCCGTCCTGCGGGTGCTCCGCCTGCAAAAACCCGGCGGTCGCATGCTGCCCGCCGCCGAGTTCCTGCGCGGCTCGCCCGTCCCCGCCGGCACGCTTTTCGCCTCCCGCCCGATGGCCCCGCTGGTCTCGCCCACGCCCTTCCCCGTGGTCCGCAAACCCGCCGGCGCCTGAGCCGTAGAAATTCAGTCGAGAGGGTCGTATCGAGGTAATCTGACGGCACCTTTCGGTGCGGCCCTCGGCTCGAAATACTCTCCGAGTATTCCTTCGCTCGGTCCGCACCGAAATCTGCTCGCCATCTTGCCCCGCTACTCCGCCTCCGACTGCATGTCTACGGCTGAGCCGATCACCGGCCGGCGCCGACTCGCGCTCTCGACTCGCCTTTTTCCCCGCCGCCCGCCCAGCTCGCCGGTCCCTCGTTTCACTCGTATGCGCTTCTTCAAATACCACGCTCTCGGCAACGACTACATCGTCATGAATCCCGCCGATTTTCCCGGCTGGACCGAGCCGTCCGTCGAGCAGATCCGCGTCATCTGCCACCGCAATTTTGGCGTCGGCTCCGACGGCATCCTCTGGGGCCCCTTGCCCAGCGCCAAGGCCCGCTTCGGCCTGCGCATCTTCAACCCCGACGGCTCCGAAGCCGAGAAATCCGGCAACGGCCTGCGCATCTTCTCGCGTTACCTCTGGGATGAGAAACTGGCGACCGAGCCGGTCTTCACCATCGAGACGCCCGGCGGCGTGGTGGAGTCCGAGATCAAGGACAACGGCGCCCTCATCACGGTCGAGATGGGCAAGGTGAGTTTCGTCAGCACCAAGATTCCCCACGTCGGCCCGGAGCGCGAAGTCATCAACGAGCGGATCACCGTGCTCGACCGCGCCTTCACCTACTGCTCCGCCACGATCGGCAACCCGCACTGCGTGCTCCCCCTGCCCGAGGTCTCCGCCGAACTCGCGCACCGCTACGGTCCGCATCTGGAGACGCACCCGAATTTCCCGCGCAAAACCAACGTGCAGTTCCTGCAGATCCTCGACCGCGCCAACATCCGCATCGAGATCTGGGAGCGCGGCGCGGGCTACACGCTCGCCTCGGGCAGCAGCTCCAGCGCCGCCGCCGCGGTGGCGCACAAGCTGGGCCTCGTCGATGGCGACGTCACCGTGCACATGCCCGGCGGCAAAATCGGCATCCGCATCGCCCCCGACTTCGCCATCCGCATGACCGGCACGGTCAATCAGGTCGCGGTCGGCGACATGCGCCCGGAGCTGTTCCAAGTGAAAGTCTGATTCCGCCGGCGCTTGCCTCGCCTTCCCCCGGCGCAACAGGAAATGACATCAGCCCACCGGGAGCGCCGGCATCTTGCCGGCTTTCCAAGCAAACAGCCGGCAGGATGCCGGCGCTCCCGGTAACGAAGCCCGGACGCTGATAGCGCTTCCGGTTACACTCGGCGCCCCCCGCCGCCGCAATGAGGCATTGCGGCCCCGCTCGGCAAAACTCCTGCTAGCGGGGCTTTTCGTTTTCCCCCATGTCTTCTTCGCCTGAACCCGAGCTCTGGTCCTCCCGCCTGGGCGCCATCCTCGCCGTCGCGGGAAGCGCGGTGGGACTGGGCAACTTCATCCGTTTCCCCGCGCTGGCCGCCGAGTATGGCGGCGGCGCCTTCATGATCGCCTACTTCGTCTCCTTCTTGCTCATCGGCATCCCGCTGTGCTGGGTCGAGTGGACGGTCGGGCGCATGGGCGGCGGCCTCGGGTTCCACTCCGCCGCGGGCATCCTGCACGCCACGTTTCGCCGGCCCTGGGCGCGCTACCTCGGCGGCCTCGGCATCGCGATCGTCATCCTCCTCTACTTCTACTACGTCTATATCGAGTCGTGGTGCCTCGGTTACGCCTACCATGCCGTCGTCGGCAGCTTCGAGACGGAGGGGCTCAACTTCGGCCAATTTTTCACCGACTACACCGGCGCCGCGCGGGACGGCTCGGCCTTCCATTTCGGCCCCTCGCAAGTCGGGCTCTTCGTCGTCGCGACCTTTTTGATCAACTTCTGGTTCATCCATCGCGGCGTCGCGAAGGGCATCGAAAAAGTCTGCGCCTACGCCCTGCCCGCGCTCGTGCTGCTGGCGCTCGTCATCCTGGTGCGCGTCCTCACCCTGGGCACGCCCGATCCGGCCAAACCCGAGCTCAACGTGCTCAACGGTCTCGGCTACCTCTGGAATCCGGGCGAGGTCCTCGAGGACTTGCGCCGCCCCGAGCTCTGGCTCGCCGCCGCCGGCCAGATCTTTTTCTCCCTCTCCATCGGCATGGGCGTGATCGTCACCTACGCCAGCTACCTCCGCCCCACCGACGATGTCGCGCTCTCCGGCCTCACCGCCGCCGCCGCCAACGAGGTCTGCGAAGTCGCCATCGGCGGCCTCTCCACCGTGCCGGCCGCCTTTATTTTCCTGGGCGCCAGCGCCATCACCTCCAGCACCGTGGGCCTCGGGTTCATCGTGTTGCCCGAGGTCTTCGCCCACATGCCGGGCGGGCAGATTTTCGCCGTTCTCTATTTCGCCCTGCTTTTCCTGGCGGCGCTCACCAGCGCGCTGTCGATGCTCCAACCCGCCATCGCCCTGCTGAAGGAGGGTCTGGATCTCGGCCACGACGCCAGCGTCGCCCTCCTCGCCCTGGTCTGCGCCATCGGCGCCGGCTTCGTGTGGTGGTTCTCGGCCGACCTCAAGGCGCTCGACACCCTCGATTTCTGGATCGGCACCTTCGCGGTCTATGTGCAGGCGACCTGCTTCGTGATCGCCTTTGGCTGGATCATCGGCGCCGAGCGCGGGCTGATGGAGGCGCGGCGCGGCGCCCGCATGTGGCTGCCCGATTTCGTCGCGCCGCTCATCCGCTACGTGTGCCCGGCCTACCTCCTGGGGATCTTCGGGCTCTTCGTGCTGAAGGACATCGTCGGGTGGAATTTCTCCCTCCTCGATCCGGAGGTGACGCTGACCTCGCGAATCAAGGATCTGGTCGGAGCCGAGGCCAATCCCGTCGCCCAGCTCTCCCTCTGCCTGGTGGGCCTGATCCTGTTCCTCGCCTGGCTCTTGATCGAACACGCCGCGCGACGCTGGAACGTCGGGCTCGCCCTGCCCCTGCCTCCCGAGGAAAAAAACACGCGCGCTCCGCTCTCTTCCCGATGACTCCCGGCGGCTGGATAAACCTGATTCTCTCGGTGGGCCTGGTGCTCGCCCTTTTTGCGTGGTGCGTGTGGCGGACGTTCAAGGGACCGCCGCCGCCACCGTGACGCGCCCCGCGTCACGCGCGGTTCGCCTCGGCTTTTGGCTCAGCCGGGACAACAAGCGGCGGTATCCGAGCTCAGCCGTAACGATGCGGTCGAGCAGGTCGCATCGAGGTGATCTGGCGGCACCTTTCAGTGGCGCTCTCCCAGCGAAATACCCTCCGGGTATTCCTCGGTCGTTTGCCTCTGAAATGCGCTCGCCATCTCATCTCGCTACTCCGCTTTCGACTGCATCGTTCCGGCTCAACCGCGACGCCGACCACGCGCCAGCCCGCGCAGCGCCCAGGCGGCGAAGAGGGCGTTGCCCAGCAGAGCCGGTCCCGGGAGCGCGCTCGCCACGCCCCAGCCGACCAGCGCCGCGCCGAGACCCGCCACGACGCCATCCACCGGACGCCGCGCGCCCTCGCGAATTTGAAAGAAAAGCAGCGCCGCCCACACCAGCCCGCCCACGCCCAGCGACGCCCAAACAAAACGCTGGGCGTTGACCGCGCCGTCCTCGCTCCGCGCCAGCAGCACCGCGAGCAAACCGAAGAGCGCCTGGTTGAAGAAAACGAAACCGACGCCCAGGGCCGTCACCAGCGCGGCGTTCACCGGAAACTGCCCCTGCGCGTCCACCGGCACGCGCGCCGCCAGCGCGCAGCCCGAGCAGCAATAGACGGGACGCCCGGGGACGACACGCGAGACGGAGAACGGCAGGGCGCAGTGTTGGCAGACAACTTTCATTTCGTTCCAAAAACATCAGGGCGCGCGAGGCCTTACACGCCCTCGACCGTGCCCGTCCCATCCTCCAGCAGGGCCAGTTGCCCGGGGTCGAGGCGACCCGCGAGAAGCTTGCGCAGAAAAGTTCCCCGGTGCTCGGCGCAACGGCCGAGGCGCAGCACGGCGTCGCGGTGCTCCTCGGTGCCGTAGCCCTTGTGCTGCGCGAAACCATACCCGGGATAACGCTCGTCGAGCTCCGTCAGCAGACGATCCCGGGTCACCTTCGCGATGATCGAGGCCATGGCGATGCAGAGGGAGCGCCCGTCGCCCTGCACCACGCCGACATGCGGATAGGGGAAGTTTCGCAGCGCGAGTCCGTCGATCAGGATGCGCGCCTGCGGCGCCGGCCGAAAGGCCGCGATCTCCTCGGGCGAGGAAAACAGGTCCGGCTCGCGCGGCGGCTCCGCGAAGAGCGCAGGCGGATAAATCGCCTCGAGCGCGCGACGCATGGCGAGCTTGGTCGCGCCCAGGATGTTCTCGACCTCGATTTCCGCCACCGTCGCGAGGCCGAACTGCGCGTGGATGTGCCCCTCCGCGGCGAGCGCCTCGAAATCGAGATACAGCGCGTCGCGCTCGGCGGCGGTGAGTTGTTTGGAGTCGTTGATGCGGCGGGCGTTGGTTTCGACCCAGCGGCTCTCCAGAAACGCCCGCGTCACCAGCACCGCGGCGGCCACCACCGGACCGGCCAAGGCGCCGCGCCCCGCCTCGTCCACCCCGATGAGCTCGGGGTTCGGACTGAGGTGCTTCAGATCGAAGGCTCGGAGCTGACGACGTTTTACCGGCATGGGCGGAGACGGATCACCATTCCATCTTGGGCGGCGGAGGCTTCAGCGGCAATTCGTCCAGCTTGCCGGCCTCCGAAACCACCTCGTAGGCGGTGCGGAAATGCAGCTTGCAGTAGTCGCGCAGCCCGTCGGCGCCGAAACGCCGGATGATGTCGTGCGCCTGCGCCTTCACCGCCGCGCTGGCGCCTTTTTGCAGCTTCGCGCCGAAACGTTTCGAGAGCGTGTTCATCTGCCGGACGTATTCCGCGCGGGCCACGATCGAGGCGGCCGCGACGACCGGGTCCTCCTCGGCCTTGGTCCGCATGCGAAGCTCGAATCCGGCGACCCCGAGCTTGGTCAGCTCGCGCTGCACCAGCGGATCCTCGGTGAACTGGTCGAGCAGGCCCCACGGCACTTTTTTCTCCGCCAAGGCATCCTGAAGGGCGCGCGCGTGCTGGAAGGCCAGGATCTGGTTCTGACTGCGAAAGCGCTTCCCCATGAGTGAATTATACTGCCGCATGTCGCGGGCGTGTATCAGTTTCACCACTACACCCGGCGTGCCGCGGATGAGTTTGTCGAGCTCGAGGATGCGCGCCTCGGTGATTTTTTTGGAGTCCTGGGCGCCGGCCGCGCGCCAGCCCTCGATCATGGATTTGGTCGCGATGACGGTCGCGGCGACGAGGGGGCCGAAAAAGTCGCCCTTGCCCGACTCGTCGCAGCCGGCGTGGTCCTCGAACCAGTCGGGATGCAGCACCTCGTCGTAGCCGAGCTTGGCGGCGCCGGTGATCTCGGGCTCGAGCGTCATGGTGACGAAGTCCTCGGTGCCCTTGCCCGCGACGACGAGTTTGCGGCTCTCGTAGCCGGTCACGTTGACCTTCGCCGCGTCGTTGCGAAAGGCGAAGCGCGCGTAGGCGACGTCGAATCGTTCCCAGCCGCGCGCGGCGAGCAGCCCGCCCAGCTTCGTCATCTGCTCGTCGGAGAGCTTGATCGTGTAGGTCGCCAGCTTCTTGGGGGCGTCGTCTTTCGGGGCGGAGGACTTGGACATTCGCGAAAAAGGCCACGAGCAGACACGAAACCGGGCGAAAATAAACCTAGATTCGGCGAAGGCTCGTTCGTGTGCTGGGGCGCGCGCCTCCCGCGCCCTCCCCCGAACCCTCGCCGTGGCCCACAACCTGACCGACGCCCTTCCCGCTTTTCGAGCCGCCCTGCTCGGCTGGTATCACGAAAACCGCCGCCGACTGCCCTGGCGCGAGGCCCCGTCGCTCTACAAGACGGTGGTGAGCGAGTTCATGCTCCAGCAGACGCAGGTGAAAACCATGCTGCCCTACTTCGCGCGCTGGTTGGCGGCGCTGCCCGACTTCGCCGCGCTGGCCGCGGCCGACGAGGCGCGCGTGGTGAAACTCTGGGAGGGTCTCGGCTACTACACCCGGGCGCGAAATCTGCACAAACTCGCCCGCGCGCTGGTCGCGTTGCCCGAGCCCCCCCGCACGCCCGAGGCGTGGATCGAGCTCCCCGGCATCGGCCCCTACACTGCGGCCGCCATCACCAGCATCAGCTTCGGCGCACCCGCCGCGGTGGTGGACGGAAACGTCGTCCGCATCCTCGCCCGCCTCATGGCCGACGCCACCGCGTGGCGCGACAGCGCGAGCGCCGGCAAGGCCCTCGCGCCGCTGGCCGCCCGCGTGCTCAATCCCGCCGAGCCGGGGGATCACAACCAGGCCATGATGGAGCTCGGCGCCACGGTCTGCACCAAGCACAACCCGCTCTGCACCGTCTGCCCGGTCCGCGAATTCTGCGCCGGCGTGCGCTCGGGCGAACCGGAAAGTTTTCCACGTCTCGCGGCGAAGGTGATCGAGGCGCGCACCGTGGTCCGGGCCTGGTGCCGGCGCGCGTCGGACGGGGCCTTGTTGCTGCATCGCATCGATCCCGGCGCCCGGCGCCTGGCGGGGCAACACGAGCTGCCCTCGGCGGACCAACTGGGACTCGCGCCGGAGGCGCTGGCGGCGGCGGGCGCGCCGCTCGCGGTGAAAAAACGCGGCATCACGCGCTTCGCGTTCACCGAACCCATCCACGCCCTGCCCGAGACCGCCGCGAGCGTGCCCGCAGCCGGTCGCGCGGCCAACGACGGCGGGCAACTCGTCTGGGTGCCGGAACCGGAGCTGGAACACCTGCTCATGTCCGGCCCGCACCGCCGCTGGGTGCGCGAACTGCTGGCGCGATAGCGGCCCCGGGCACGCGGGACGGGGCACGCCCAAGGAGAACGGACATTCATGTCCGTTGGTTCGTATGGAAGGACTCGTCGAACACTCGGGCAAACGGACAGGAATGTCCGTTCTCCCTTATCGATCGACCGGGTCCGTCTCAAACCGGGGTCGGCAGCGGCGCCGCCCCCGGTGTCGTCGGCCCTCAATCCTCGGCCTGCAGGGCGGCCACGACGGAGAAATCCTCCAGCGTGCTGGTGTCGCCCTTCACCTCTCCGCCGACCGCGATCTGTTTCAGGATGCGGCGCATGATTTTGCCGGAACGAGTCTTGGGCAGGGCCGCCGCGAACCGCACCTGGTCGGGCTTGGCGAGCGAGCCGATCTCCTTGCCCACGTGCGCGCGGAGTTTCTCCTTCAACTCGTCGGAGGCTTCGTATCCGGTTTTCAACGACACGAACACCACCAGCGACTGGCCCTTGAGCTCGTCGGGCTTGCCCACCGCGGCGGCCTCGGCGACCGCCGGGTGCGAGACGAGGGCGCTCTCCACCTCGGCCGTGCCGATGCGGTGGCCGGAGATGTTGAGCACGTCGTCGATGCGGCCCACGATCCAGAAGTAGCCGTCCTTGTCCTGCCGCGCGCCGTCGCCGGTGAAATACCAGCCGGGCTGCTTGGGGAACTCCGAGAAATAGGTCTTCTTGAAGCGCTCGTCGTCGCCCCAGAGGGTGCGCAGCATCGAGGGCCAGGGCTGGGTGATGACGAGTTTGCCGCCGCTGTCGCGCGGCACCTCCTTGCCGTTTTCATCCACCACCATGGCTTTGACGCCGAAGAAGGGCAGCGTGGCCGAGCCGGGCTTGAGCGGGGTGATGCCGGGCAGGGGCGTGATCATGATGGAGCCGGTCTCCGTCTGCCACCAGGTGTCCACGATGGGGCAGCGGCCCTTGCCGATCATTTTGTGATACCACATCCACGCCTCGGGATTGATCGGCTCGCCCACCGAGCCGAGGAGGCGGAGCGAGTCGAGGCGATGGCGCAGCACGTAGTTGTCGCCCCAGCGCATGAAGGCGCGGATGGCGGTGGGCGCGGTGTAGAGGATCGTGATGCCGTGGCGGTCGATCATCTGCCAGAAGCGGTCGGGCTCCGGCTGGTTGGGCGCGCCCTCGTAGAGGAAGACGGTGGAACCGTTGCTCAGCAGACCATAGACGACGTAGCTGTGGCCGGTGATCCAGCCGATGTCGGCGGAGCAGAAATAACGGTCGTTCTCCTTGAGATCGAAAATGTAGTGGGAGGACAACTTCGCCCCGAGCAGGTAGCCGGCCGAGGTGTGCAGCACGCCCTTGGGTTTTCCGGTCGAGCCCGAGGTGTAGAGGATGAAGAGCGGATGCTCGGAATCGAAGGCCTTGGCCTTGTGAAAATTCGGGGCGCCGTCCCAGGCGTCGTGCCACCAGGTGTCGCGGCCATCGGCCATTTTGACCTCGTTGCCGCAACGCTTCACCACGATGCAGGCCTGCACGGAGGGGGCGCCCTCGAGGGCCTTGTCCACGGCGGCCTTGAGCTCGATGACCTTGCCGCGACGCCAGCCGCCGTCGGCGGTGATGACGAGCTTGGCCTGGCAGTCGTTGATGCGGTCCTTGAGCGCCTCCGGCGAGAAGCCGCCGAAGACCACGGTGTGGATCGCGCCCACGCGTGCGCAGGCCAGCATGGCGATCACCGCCTCGGGGATCATGGGCAGGTAGAGCGCCACGCGGTCGCCCTTGCCCACCCCGAGGTTCTCAAACACGTGCGCCAGGCGGCAGACGTGGAAGTGCAACTGCTTGTAGGTGATGGTCCGCACGTCGCCCGGCTCACCCTCGAAGATGAGCGCGGCCTTGTTTTCGCGCGCGGTGCCGAGATGGCGGTCCACGCAGTTTTCACAGACGTTGAGCGCGCCGCCGCCAAACCATTTCGCCTTGGGCGCCTTCCAGTCGAGCACCCGCTTGAACGGGCGGCGCCAGACCAGATGCTCGTTGGCCATGCGTTTCCAGAATGTTTCTGGAGCATTGACAGACTCGGCATGAAGCTTCTTGTAAGCACTCATACTGCCAAGGTTTGCTTGGCGCTGAAACTCGGCAGTTGGCTTAAACACCCGTTTTTCACGGGACACGGAAGTGATGTTTTGATCCGACACGTTGAGGT